>CAVRNK010000076.1:0-129842 GCA_963721995.1 uncultured Acidobacteriaceae bacterium
CAGACGCCCGGCTTCACCTTCCGAATCGTGCCGCCGATAGTTAACAAAGATACAGCGCAGAGCGTGCCTCCCAAGTCAGATGGCTGATCTTACCCGTACGACCTTCGGAGCTTAGGGCCCACTTATCCTGAAACGTAAGGATTGAGTGTACTCCGCCGATTTACCTCCACAAAGTCAGATTTCCCCACCCTGCATCCCCAGGGTAACGAAACTTGATAACGAAGATTGTCGAATAGCGTCCACTTGCCAGGCCTTTACCCGGTAACTCTGGCGCGCCAATCGCATCCAAAACTAAGCAGGGAACTTAACAGGTACGCCCATGATGGATAGATGCTTCAACCCAGCCTGCAACAAAGAACTGCGCTACTTACGCGACGGCCGCGTCATCCGCGTCATGCAGCGCGACAACGACCAGACTCTCGTCCAGCACTATTGGCTCTGTGGAACTTGCTACGACGACTACGATTTCGCCTTCCCGCCCGGCGGCGGTGTCGTCATCCAGCCCCGGGCTCACACCCACACTGACAAGGTCCAGATCGGCGACGTGGTTCTGGTCTCGTCGGCTCAACGCACGAACCGGCCCATAAACCAATAGTCGCCATCCCGCGCAGGGTACACTGGGTGTCCAGTGAGGAGTGCCATGCCCGACGAGGACAAGCAGGACTTCAGGCTCGACATCTTCAAGCTTCTGCGCGACGAGCTGAGTGTCTCGGTTGTCCCCATCGACGCCGAAGGAGCCGACCCCCACGCCAGCACCCACTCCGGCGAAGCAGTCACCAGAATTCTCAGGGAGCAATTCGGTTTGGACGAACATCGGGTTTGCCAACTTGGTATCGACCTCGCTGCCCATGGACGCGCCGCCCTCACCCTGCGCTGCACCGCCAGCGAACTTCGTGCCGCCCGCCTCATGCCTGCTTCATAGAGCACCCGCAGTGCGTCGCTTGCCGCCATTTTCGCCGGAAATCCGCCAGTCCCGTAAATTCGTCGTAGGCGCTGGCTGATCTGGATCGCTGATCTGGATTGAGGATCAATGTCGTATCTTCTCGAACGATCGCTCTTCATCCCCCGGCCCAGAGAAGAAGTCTTTGCCTTCTTTGCCGACGCCCGCAACCTCGAACAGATCACGCCCGCGTTTCTCCGTTTTCGCATCCTCACGCCCGGCCCCATCGCTATGAAGACCGGTACGCTGATCGACTACCAGTTGAACCTCCATGGATTGCCCGTCAAATGGCGCACGCGCATCGAGGAGTTCACGCCCCCGTCTTCCTTCGTTGACGTCCAGCTTTCAGGCCCCTACCGGCGCTGGCATCATCGGCACGAGTTCGAGACAGTCCCCGGCGGCACCGAGATGCGCGATCGCGTGGAATACGAGCTGCCTTTCGGCCCGCTCGGAGCGCTGGTCAGGCAGCTCTTCGTCCGCCGCTCCCTCGACCGGATCTTCGATCACCGTAACGCGACCATTACCGGGCTTTTCGGCAAGTAGTCGATGTGTCCGATACCCTCGGCCCGCGTCCATCCGGAAGGTAGATTCTCATCCGCGCCAATCCAGCGCGCGAAATTTATGTTCGGCGCTTTCCCCTGTCGCGTACACTGGCGTCGCAACTTTTCCGTCAGGAAGGAAAGATCCACATGAAGCTCACCCGCGCCGGTATCGTCGTTCGTTTCGCTGTATTACCTCTATTTCTCATCCTCATCAGTGGAACCCAGGCTATCAGTGGAACCCAGGCTCAGACTCAGAGTCAGCATCCGCTCCTCGATGCGATGGCCAACAAAGTCATTCAGAAATACCAGACCACGCCCTGCCAGGAATTAATCATGAAGAAAGAGCACCCCGCGCCCCCCACTCCCCAGGAACAGAAGGCTGTCCAGTTCCTGAAAAGTGATCCCCAGATGCGCAGGGAGTTCATCAACAAAATCGCCGCGCCCATTGCCAACAAGATGTTCGACTGCGGCATGATTCCATAATCGCGGCAGCCTGCTGCGATCGTCCAGGCTCCCCAGGCGGAGAACGGAGCAGACTATGCAGACGCAGATCTCTCTCCGATGTTAGCCGTCAGCGACGGCAACGCCGCCATCCGCTTCTACGAGAGTGCATTCGGCGCGGCTCTCCTTTAACAGCGCCTGGACTCATCTCTCTGCCGCCGCCTTCAGGTCCCGCAGCCCGCTCTCGAAGTGCCCACCCATCATCCGGTCCATGCTCGAAAAGACGCTCATCAGCTTCATGAAGTAGAGATTCGTGCCCTCCATGCTCCACGTCACCTTGGTCGCCGTCCCCACCGGCTCCAGCGTGAACACATTCACATTGTGCGCCGCAAACGGCTTCACAAAATGCACGTCGATCACTACCCGCGACGCCGGCACTGATTCCGTAATCGACATCCTCCCGCTGCCTGCCCTCCCTCTGCCCGTCCACTCCGACGCCGCGCCCACCCCGCTCGCTGGTCCACTATAGGTCCGCTTGATCGACGGATCCTCCCGGTCCTGAGGCGCCCATTCGCTCCAGTTATGAAAGTCATTGATCAGCGGAAAAATCCTCTCCGCAGAAGCCTGGATCGTCACCGACCACTCGATCCGGAAGCTGTCCGGCTTGGTCGCTGCCAGTATGAGGATGGCCGCCACAGCCACCAACACACCCACCGCGACCAACAACACAATCCTCATAGCCATCGCTCTCGAATCCTGAAGTCCCTCATCATCGCCCGGCCTTCCCCCGTGCTCGTTGAGTCAATATCGCACAACTTCACGCCAAAGCCCGTCCGCTGCGGTGTTACACTTCGGTCCGCGACGCTGTGACCGCTCCGTACGCGAAAGGCCTATGCAATATCTCCTGCCCGGCGCCGTTTTTCTCCTGATGGTCTCTGTCGGTATGAGCCTCAAGCTCACCGAAGTCATAGCCCACTGGCGCCGCATGGACAGGCTCGCCTGGACCATCCTGATCGTTTCCACCTTCATCATCCCGCCTGCCTTGGCGCTGCTGGTTGCCAACCTCTTCCGCCTTCCCCTCGGCGACACCGCCGGCCTCTTCATGGTCGGCGTGGCCCCCGGAGCCCCACTCCTCACCCGCAATCTCGCGCGGCGCGGCTTCGATATGCAGATGGCCGCCAGCTATCAGGTCTGGGCCGCCCTCATGGTCCCCATCATGATTCCGCTTCTCGTCTGGGCCGGCGCCCGTCTCTACGGCCGCAGTATCTGGATTCCGCCCCGCATTCTCCTCTGGCAGATCATCCTTAAGGAGTTTCTACCCCTCGCTGTCGGAATCGGCCTCGCCTGGGTCGCCCCGAAAGTGTCGCAGCGATCTCAGTCGACCCTCAACATCCTCGGCAATGTTCTGCTCACCGTCATGATCGTGCTGGTGCTCTTCAAAATGGGACCCGCGCTCGAGCACATCACCCCGCTCGTTCCCGTCGCCGCGCTGATCCTGGCCGTCGGATCGATCGCCGCGATCCTGATCTTCCCGTTCCGCCAGCCGCGCATCAAGGAAACCTTCGCCATCTGCAACGCCAACCGTCACGTCGGGCTGGCGCTCCTGCTCTCCGGACAATATCTCCGCGCTCAGCGTGCCCTGCCAGCCATCGCCTGCTATGCCCTGCTGGCTCCCGTGACCATGTTCGTCTACACCCGCTTCTACGCCGCGCGAATCGGAGTCGTCGGGACCGGGCGCGCTGACTCGTAGCCCATTCACACCCCGTCTCTGCAGGGGCGCTCAATGGCACGCCGCGGCATTTTGAAACTGTCCGGCTGCAGCCATCGCGCCCAGCGCACGCGCGCAGGCCAGAATCTTCTGGTCAGTCGGGTCATTCTGCAGCGCGTCCGGAGGAATGTAATTCATACTTTTGCGCCTCGACAGCATTTGGTTGCTCAGGCTCTGCATGTTGTTGAACTCATTGTTCAGCAATTGAAAGCCTTGTCGATCGTCATCGGTTGACGCCGCCGCCGATGCCAGGCTGATGGCCGTCGCTGCCGCCCCGCTGTAACGATTGATCCAGGTATCTCCTGGTGGAAATCCATATTGGACGGCGCTCTCCAGCGCGCTGCGCCATTCCCTGATCTCAGCCATGGCCTCAATACCCGCCTTCAGGAAGCCTTGCGAGAATCCTGCAGGAGTGGCAGGAGCAGCAGGAGCCGCACCGCCCTGTCTCGTCGGTGGAACCGTCATCCGTGCGCCGCGAACCGGCGCAGGCAGCGTGAGCAGTATCTGATTTCCGTTAAAGCGAACCGATCCATTCGTGATGCGAGCCAGAGATTCGACATCCACATACGATCGCCCACCCGCCTGAATTACCGGAGCCTCTCCGGAATGCCCATTTACCGTGAGTGTGCCGCTCTGCTGCGTGGTCTGCGACAGCGCCCGCGCCGGCACTATCAGGAACCCTACAAATATCAAACTCGCAATGAATAACCTCTCCCGCATTAGTCCGCTCCCCGAAACGCATTTCAAGTTTCGCTATGGGAACCGAGACAGAATGGAGGAGATCGATGCCTCGTCACCCTTGGCACGAGCGAGTCTACACCACATCCAAATCGAAGGGCGCGCGAAGTATAGAGATATTACGAGTTCTCCAGAGAGCCGCTTTTTTGAGGGAAACATTCGCGTGCAAAAGATACTTTCAATCTCAATCGATTGATAGCACGGTAACGCACACTTCCCCGGCATGGCCCTCTCAAACCGCGCATCGGCGATTTACCAACAAATGAGTAAGGAAAGTGACTCCCCAACTCCGAACAGCCGCATGGTCAGTTCAGCCCGACGCGGCGCACCAAATCCTGAAAGCGGGGGTCGCCGCGCAGAGGGTCATACAACGGGAAGACCTTGATGTATATCAGAATATTGGATTGTTCTTCGTAGGCCCGCTCAAACCACGCAAATGCCTCATTGTTGTCGCCGAGACCCAAATAAGCATGCACAAAGGCACCGGCAGGAACGTAGCCAGTCTGCTGGCGCTTTTTTAATTCTCCAAGGAGCCGAAATGCATCTGCTCGTCGCCCGGCGTGGGAATACGCCCAGATCAGCGCACTGATAACCCCTGGGCTACCGTCCGTAACAGAAACCGCCTTCTCCAACCCAGGAATTGCCCCTGCGGCTTGATGGTTGCAAATGAGCGCCCACCCAAGAGGCATGAGGGGCAATCTGTCGTCCGGTCTTAACGCCAGCACATCTCGGAACTCGCGTATTGCCGCGTCATAGCGATGTGCGTTGAACAGAATAAACCCGATGGTATGGCCGAAAGGTCCGAGAGGGTCAAGATCGCGGGCGCGGCGGGCCCACGCCAGCGCCTCCTCCATACGTCCATGGCACAACAGCCAGTCTGAGAATCCGTTGTGCGCAGCAGCGTCGTTCGGATTCAAATCGAGGGCGCGCTTGTATTCAGCCTCGGCCTCGGCCCACTTCCACTGTCTCATGTACATGTTTGCCAGCAGGACATGCGCGTCGGCGAGATCAGGATCTAACTCCAGCGCCTTTCGAGCCGCGCTGATCACTTTTGGACGCGTTTCACTCGGGGGAGCGCCGACAAAAACTGTGCCAAGGTTCCCGTAGGCGTCTGCCAGGCCGACGTAAGCTTGCGCAAAAGTCGGGTCTTTCCTGATCGCCTCGTCGAACCAGGCGATACGCTTTTCGACCTCAGCTCTGCTGCTGCCTTTGGCAAACATACCTTGGAGATAGCTCTCGTAAGCTTCCGGCGACACCGGACGTGCGGCAACAAGTCTGGCGCGCTCTTCGCCTGAGACCGTAACCTCCACTCTTTGTGCGATGGATTGTGCGACCTCGCTCTCCAGCGTGAGGGCGTCGCCGAGTTCGCGGTCGTAGGACTCGGACCAGAAGTGCTCGTCGGTCGATGCACGAATCAACTGCGCGTGAACACGAATCCGATCGCCTTCTCGTATCACGGATCCTTCAACAAGAGCATCCACTCCGAGCGTCCTGGCAATTTCGGGCGCCGAGAGCTTTGTGTCCTTGAATTGCATCGCCGATGTGCGGGAAATGACGCGAAGCCCACGGATCATGGATAGGCGTCCGATCACCTCCTCTGTCATGCCGTCGGCAAAATATTCCTGTGCCGGATCGCCGGAGAGATTTTTCAGAGGCAGTACGGCGAGCGAAGTGATTTTGGGAGCGTTCGCATGAGCCGAGCTGCTCCGAGTAAGGATGTACGCTGCGGCGGCGACAAGTACGAGCAAAGACACTGCTCCAAGCAAAAGCCACCTGTGGACGAGCCAATTCCTCTGTCCCTGACCGGTTTGGGCAGCAGGCACTTTCCCCGCCGTTCGATCGTGTTCTTCCTCCACCAGACGTAGTCTGTGGGCCTGCAACGAGCCAGTGGGCTCCGACGCGAAATTCTGCCCGTTCCTGGGGACGTTTAATTGTTCAGGGTTGGGTGTGTCTGTCCGGTTTTCTTCCTTGGGCGGTGTGACCAGCGCGATGAAGCGATACCCCTGTCCGGTCACTGTCTGAATGAATCGTGGGCTGTCGGCGTCATCCTTCAGCGCCTGACGCAGCTTCCGGATCGCGCCCCTGATGCTGTTGTCGGTATCGAGGAAGACACCTTTGCCCCAAACCCTTGAGACGATTTCGTCCCGGGTGACAATCTCGTCCTTGTGCTCAACGAGCAGGACAAGTATCTCCAACGGGATGCGCTCCAGCCTCAGGACATGACTGCCGCGGCGTAACCTGCGGGGGCGGAAATTAAGCTCATAATCTTCGCCAAACCGGATCGATTGCTGCTCTCGGACTGGGGTGGAAGCCACAGCACACCCCCATTCGTGGGTGGGAGGATTTTACAACACATGCGAAAGCACCGAAGTAAAAGCAGACAATGGTTCCACTTAGCCCGACACAAAACATAACGCCCCGACACGCGCTTCGGTATGGACAACCACGCCCTCTACGGCCAGAATGCCGCTCACCACTGACCAAAGGCAGTGACAACAGGGGGAAACAAGATGAAGAGGATGCATGGTGGCGCAGGGACTTTTGGTTTTTGTCTGCTGATGGCGACTCTACTGTTCGGGCCTGCCGTCGCAAAAGCCGATCCCGTTCTGGACTGGAACGTAATTGCAGTAGACACTGCCGTCGCGAACGGCCAGAACCCGTTCGCCCAGGCGCGATTTGCAGCCATTGTGCAGGTCGCAGTCTTTGAAGCCGTCAACGCCATCACGGGCGACTATCGACCATATCTTGGGAACATTGTCGCGGCTCATGGCGCCTCACCCAACGCAGCAGCCGTCCAGGCTGCCTATCGAGTGCTCAGCACCTATTTCCCGGCCAGCGCTTCAACGCTCGACGCAGCCCGCGCAAGCTCGCTGGCGTCGATACCTGACGGCCAGGCCAAGATTGACGGCATCGCAACGGGCGAGGTCGCGGCTAGTGCTCTGATCGCTCTACGTGCCAACGATGGTTCGTCGCCGCCGCAATTCAAGACACCCGGCCCGGCTGTCCCAGGTGAATGGCAGGCCACAGTGAGTTGTCCAATTGTGAATGGAGTTGCGTCGGGAATCGCCCTTCAATGGCAGAACATCACCCCGTTCGGTGTCCGGAGCGCGAAGGAGTTTCTCCTCGGTCCCCCGCCAGCCCTCAGGAGCAACGAGTACGCGAAGACGTATAACGAGGTGATGACGGTGGGGAGCCTCGACAGCACCGAGCGGCCACCAGATCGGTCAGATGTCGCGACCTACTACGCGGCTACCTCGCCGACCCAGGCGTTCAATCAGGCCGCAAGGCAGATCGCGCAGGAGCAGAGGCGTTCGCTGTCAGAGAACGCCCGGGCGCTGGCCCTGATCAACATGGCGATCAACGACAGCCTGATCGCTGCCTTCTTCAACAAATACCACTACAACTTCTGGCGCCCCGAAACCGCGATCCATGCGGGTGGCACGGACGGCAACCGGAAAACCGACCCTGATCCGAACTGGCTGCCCTTCATCGTGACCCCATGTTTCCCCAGCTATCCCTCAAACCACGGCAGCGCAGCCAATGCGGCAGCGGCGGTCATGAGACGTCTCTACGGCGAAGCTGGACATTCGATGACGCTGTCAAACCCCGCCGTGCCCACCATCGTCCTGCAATACACCTCGTTCAGGCAGATTACCAACGACATCAGTGACGCTCGTGTCTACGGCGGGATCCATTTTCGAACCGACCAGGACGCAGGAGCGCTGCTGGGGCTGGCTATCGGCAAAGCAGTCTACAAGCACAACCTGCGGGCTGTGCACGGCGATGATGACCGTGATGACGACGACTGAATAACCAGCCCGAGCGAGCCGTCTCAGACTTCCGTGGATTCAAAGTCCATTCCCACCATCTGCCCAATAACTTGGCGTACCTTTACCCCCAACCCCGCTACAATAGAAATAGAGCTAAAAAGGGCCTGACTGTTCCTGCAGTCAGGCCTTTTCTTTTGCGAAACCGCGGCACAATTCGGGTAAACCCAACCGGAACTATCGATTACACCTTGTTCCAGTGAAATGAAACGGTTACAGGCAACGGCGCTGCCGCGCTGATAAGTCCAGCCATATCAAACGGTCACAGGCGCTCGCTAATGGAATGAATGACTTGCAAACTTAAGCGCATAACCCACGTGAAATGAATGGATTACAAACCACAGCCAAGGGGAGGGGGAGGGGGGACCTCCTCAGTCCCAAAACGGGAATTACTTCGCCGCACCTTCCAGCGTCCCCGCCGCCCGGTCGAGCGCCGCCGTCAGCGCCCCGAGCTGTGCCTGCCCGCGTTGCGCATCCTTGGCGTCGATCGCCTCGTTGACGCCCGGAATCACAACCGCGGCATATCCCGTGTACTCCCCCGGAGCATAGATCGTGTGCTTGAACCACGGCCGTTTGGGCAGTCCCTCGGGAGACAGGAGGTCACCCTCCGTTGCCCGCAGCGCCGTGTTCAGCGCCGCTTCATTACCCGTCGGATGATCCTCCTTCGGCCTGACCGCCTCTGCCGCCGCTGTGAACCGCTTGGCCGCAGTATTCGCCGCAGCAAAATCAAGGCTCACATGATCCTCTGAAGCCTTCTTCTGCGCTGCATCAAGATACTGCTCGATCTCTTTGGCGTAAGTCACATAGTCGTACGGAAGCACATCCGCATCCGCCATGTGCAGCACTTCCAGCCCGAAGACCCGCGCCATCTGCTGCTCGTACACAAATGTCGGATCGGCATTCATCGTGAACCACTGGTAGTTATCGAACACCGAGTGATACACACCGTACGGCCCGTTTGACCCAATATCCGTCGACGGCACGCCCAGGTGCTGGATGAACGGCGTATAGTCCGATCCGCTGCCCAGGTCGCCAACCGATACATCGTCATCCACCTTGGCATTCGGTCGCCTGTGATCGTTGA
This sequence comes from uncultured Acidobacteriaceae bacterium, assembly GCA_963721995.1. Classification (GTDB taxonomy): domain Bacteria; phylum Acidobacteriota; class Terriglobia; order Terriglobales; family Acidobacteriaceae; genus Silvibacterium. Next base: position 9,341 of record CAVRNK010000076.1, read on the forward strand.
ATCCGTTGTTCGCCCGATGCTGGTTCTCGTCCGCCTGGCTTGCCTTCCACTGCTCGTAGACCGTCCCGCCCTTCGGGCTCGGCACTTCCTTCGTCACTTCGCGAACGAACTGCTTCAGCGAGGGCACCGCCGACGCATCGAAGTTCGGCCCCGCCACGCCCACGTCAGTATTCAGATACGCCACCGCATGCCCCAGCCGGCGCGCATTATCCTCGGCCCACTCCGTCGACCCGATCAGTCCTTCCTCTTCCGCATCCCAGCTCCCGAAGATGATCGTCCGCTTCGGCTTCCATCCCTGTTTCAGCAGCGCGCCAATGCCATGCACCGCCTCAAGCATCGCCGCCGTACCGCTGTTGGGATCGACCGCGCCATACACCCACGCATCGCGGTGGTTTCCCGCCACCACCCACTCATCGGGATACTCCGTGCCCTGCACCCGCCCGATCACATCCCAGATCAGCCGGTACTGATAATCCATCTTGAGCAGCATGTGAACCTTTACGTTGCCCTTGCCGCCCAGGTGATACGTGAACGGCAGCGCCCCCTGCCACTCATGCGGAGCGGTCGGCCCCTTCAGGTTCTCCAGGATCGGCGCCGCATCCTTATACGACAGTGGAGTCGACGGAATCGTCGGCTGGCTCTCCGCCTTCTCCGGCGGCAAACGCTTAGCCATGGGCAGATCGGGTGTCGACGCTATCCCCGGTGTTGTCGGATCGCCTGGATACTTGAACAGATACTGCACCGCCCCCCGCTGCACACCCGTGGCCGGCCGGTACGGCCCGTTGGGATACGCGTCACCCCGGTAGTACCCGTCATCTGCCGGGTCTGAGTAGATCAGCACCCCGGCCGCCCCTTTTTCCTGCGCAATGTAAACCTTCACCCCGCGAAAGTTCCCGCCGTAGCGCGTCAGCACGATCTTGCCCTTCACATCGATGCCCATCTGCGCCAGCTTCTGGAAGTCCTCCGGCCGGCCGTAGTTCGCATACACCACGTCCGCCGTGATATCCGCCGAAGGAGACGATCCGTTGAACGGCATCACCACGCGCGGATCGCTGTCATAGCGGTCCCCATCCACGTGCTCCCGCGTCGGTCCGCTCATCAGACTCTTGCCGTCCGCACTCGTCGCCTCCACGCGAATCTCAACCGGCAGATTCAGCCACACCTTGTATGGAACAATGCTTGTCTCCAGTCCCGCCGCCTTGAACTTCTGCGCGACAAACTCCGCCGTCTCATAGTCTTCTTTCGATCCGGCGACGTGAGGAGCGGCCGTCAGCGTCTTCAGTTCCTCGCCCGCCAGCTTCGCGTCCGGCACGGCCATAAAGCTCTCGTCGATCTTCGCCTGCGCGGAGAAATCGCCATAACCAAAGACCTTCTGGGGAGGCGCAACACTTTGCGCCGGAAGAACCTGGACAGGGAGAAGAGAGAGTGCGCAGCACAGTGCGATTGCGCGTTGGAAAGGCAGGGGAGGGCGATCAGCCAATGGATATACTCCTGTAGTTTCGGTGAGAAACTCAGATTACACGATGGATCGGCGCGAACTGCGTGTAAAGCGAGGCGCGCCTCCATCCCTGGCAAAAATACCAATTCCGATAAGTAGGGTGGGCGCACTAGAATACCCAATCGAGATACCCGCGCGGCCGGTGCAATGTGTCGTCGCGCAGTTGCGATCTGAAGATCGTTTGACCCCGACGCCGGCCGGAGTCCTCGACTGTCTTCATCTGCGCAGTGAAGGGTTTGCCCATGTTGAAATTCATCCGCGGTTTAATCCGGCCTTATCGTGGCAAGTTGGCGATCATTCTTCTGGCCATGTTCGTTGAAACGGCGACCAGTCTGGCTGCCCCCTGGCCTCTGAAAATCATCCTCGACAACGTAGTCGGGAATCGGAAGCTCGAACCGTGGCTGCGTTTCTTCATGGGATCGACCATAGAGCACGGTTCCAAGATGCACTTCGCCAGCGTGGCGGCGCTGGTGTTCGTGGTGATCGCCGTTTTGGGAGCCGTCGCCTCATATATCGATAACTACTACACCGAGAGCGTTGGACAGTACGTAGCGCATGATCTGCGCATGCGAATGTACCACCACCTGCAGCGGCTTTCCCTCGGCTACTACAACACCCATCAAACCGGCACGATTCTGAGCACTATTACTTCTGACATCCAGACCATTCAGGGCTTTGCTTCATCTTCCACGCTGAATATTCTTGTCGATCTGCTCACCATCGTCTGCATGCTCGGCCTCATGTTTTGGCTGAACTGGGACTTCACCCTGATCGCCGTTGCCGTCACGCCCTTCCTGCTCTTGTTCGTCTCCCGGTTCAAGAAAGCCGTGAAGAAGGCTACGCACGAAGTCCGCAAGGAGCAGAGCGAGATCGTCGCCGTTGTCCAGCAGGGCCTCGAATCCATGCAGGTCGTCAAAGCCTTCGGCCAGGAGAAAGTCGAAGAAGATCTGCTGCAGGAAGTCAGCCACGCCACGGTGAGTGCCGCCCTGAAGGCCCGCAGCGTCAAGGCGCTGCTCTCGCCTGTCGTCACCATCACCGTCGCCGCTTGCACCGCCATTGTGTTGTGGCGCGGAGCTGCCCTCATTCTCGCCGGCTCCATGACGGTGGGCGGGCTCACTGTTTACCTCGCGTACCTCACCAAGTTCTTCAAGCCGGTCAAAGATCTCGCCACCACCACCAACGCCATCGCGCAGGCGGCCGTAGGCGCGGAGCGCGTCCGCGCAATCCTCGACACCGACAGTGTCACCCCCGAGAAGCCCGATGCGCTGGAACCCGAAACCCTCGTTGGTGACATCGAATTCGAACACGTCGCCTTCGGATACGATCCCGCCACGCCCATCCTCACCGACGTCAGCTTCAAAATTAAGCCGGGCGAATTCGTCGGCGTCGTCGGCCCAACCGGCGCCGGCAAGTCCACCATCGTAAGCCTCATCCCCCGCTTCTACGACGTGCAGTCCGGCGCAATCCGGATCGACGGCAAGGACATCGCCGACTACAAGCTGGAAGCTCTGCGCCACCAGATTGGCTACGTTTTGCAGGAAACAATATTGTTCCGGGGAACAATCGCAGAAAACATCGCTTTCGGCCGTCCGAATGCTACAAAAGAAGAAATCATCGCCGCCGCAAAGCTCGCCAACGCCGACGAATTCATCTCGCACATGCCCAAGGGATACGACACCATGGTCGGTGAACGGGGCTCAACCCTCTCCGGAGGCCAGCGCCAGCGCATCGGCATCGCTCGCGTCATGGTGCGCAACAGCCCTATTCTCATGCTCGACGAGCCCACAGCAGCCCTCGACAGCGAATCGGAAAAGCTGGTCATCGATGCTCTGGAGCGCCTGATGAAGGGTCGGACTGTCATCACCATCGCGCATCGCCTCAGCACCATTCGCGACGCCGACCAGATCATCGTCATCAGCAACGGCGTCGTGGCAGAAAACGGCAGCCACGATGAACTGATCGCCCTCAACGGAATCTACGCCGAACTTCATCGCACCCAGTTTGACACCGGCACAGCGAAGGTCAGCGTATAAAAGGTCCCGGCTTGTCATAAAGGAACCGGCGCGGTAAAAACAAGTCACGAATCTAACGCCTGAGGAAACGCAACTCTGGCGCCGAGGAACCCATGTCCCGCTCAGTAATTGTCCTTCCGGACGATTCCGCTCTACCGATCGTCGAAGCAATTAACAATGCAAGAAAGTCCCTTCGGATCAAGATGTTCGTCTTCTCCGATCCCACGCTCCTGCAAGCCGTCATCTCCGCGCACAGGCGCGGCGTGAACGTCCGTATCATGTTGAACCCCGCGCGGCGCAGCGGCGAAAAGGAGAACGACAAGTCGCGAAAGCAGTTAACCTTGGCTGGCGTCGAGGTAATCGACAGTAACCCGGCATTCGATGTCACCCATGAGAAGTCCATGGTTGTCGACGATCAGACTGCGTATGTCAAATCGCTGAACTGGCAGACCAAAAATCTGACCGAAACGCGCGACTATGCTGTCGTCACCACACACAAGCATGAGGTCGACGAGATCATCGAGTGCTTCGAGGCCGACTGGGCACGGGCCGAATTTGCTCCCGGTGCCCATTCGCATCTGATCTGGTGCGTGGGAAACGGACGGCAGCGGCTGGGCCAGCTTATCGACGGCGCAAAGCATTCACTCTACCTGCAGAACGAACGCTATCAGGATCCGGTGATCATCGAGCATCTTGTCCGCGCGAAAGAACGCGGCGTACATGTGCACATCATGGCGCGGCCTCCCCACAAGCTCAAAAGGGAAAAGCTCATAGAGGGAGTCAGCGGCCTGCGCATTCTTCAGGATGTAGGCATCAAGATCCACAAGCTGAAGCACGTCAAACTTCACGCCAAGGTGCTTCTGGCCGACGGAGACCGTGCCATCATCGGCTCCATCAATCTCGCCCCCGGCAGCTTCGACAGTCGGCGCGAGCTGGCCATCGAAGTCACGGATGATCACGTCGTCACGCGTATTCACGATGTGCTGCGCCACGACTGGGAGAACTCACGCCCACTCGATCTCTCCGACAAAGGGCTGCTCGCCGAGCTGGAAGAGTACGACGAAAATGTCGTCGAAGACCTCGCCCTCGAAGGCGCCCAGCAAAAGGAAGAGGACTGACGTCACGCCCGGCTATGCCGATCCCGGCCGCGTCGGGATCAGGCGTGGCGCTCCGCCACGCCGCGAAGTACAATGAAGCCAGGCACCACCAAGCCCCGGAGGAACCGACGAAATGTATCCCGAGATCATGGTCATACCCATGCGCGAAGAGCTCACCCGCGCGGGCATCAAGGAAGCCCGCACCGCCGATGAAGTCGACGCCGCACTCGCTGAGCCCGGCACCACCATGCTTGTCGTGAACTCCATCTGCGGCTGCGCGGCAGGCAAGATGCGCCCCGGTGTTCGCCTGGCTCTGCAGAACTCCGTCAAGCCCGACCGTTCCATCACCGTCTTCGCCGGACAGGACCGCGAAGCCACCGAACGTGCCCGCTCCTACTTCGCCGGCCAGCCGCCCACATCGCCCGCTGTGGCCATTCTGCGCGACGGAAAGCTGGTCTATCTCATGCAGCGCTTCGTGATCGAGTCCAACCCGGCACAGGCCATCGGCCAGGAGCTCGCCCGCGCATTCGACGAGATCTGCGCCAAGACCACGGCCTGAAACCCGGCGGTCCAGTCGTCACGGCTGTAGTTGTCGTCTTTTGACATTGGAAGGCCCGCCACGTGCGGGCTTTCCTGCGCAGTGATGGGCATCTCGTACTACTGCGAGCAAATCCTTCTGCGAGGCGAAGATTGATGATCGACAATCGCTCAGTGCCCACCAATACCATCCTCCCGCACGTCATTTACCAGGATCTTCCCGCCGCCATCGACTGGCTCACCCGCACCTTCGGTTTTACCGAACACTACCGCTACGGCGACCCGGTCAGCGGCGCACAAATGCATCTCGGCAATGCGTGGATCATGGTCAGCCAGACCAAACCCGGTTACTCAACGCCGGCCCATCTCGGCCATGGAACGCAAAGCCTCACCATCTTCATCGACAACGTCGAAGAACATTTCCAGAGATCAAAATCTGCCGGCGCCCGCATCTTCGAAGACCCGCACGAAACTGTCTACGGCGAGTTCCAGTACGGAGTCGAAGACCTCGACGGTCATCGCTGGCTCTTCTCGCGGCACGCCCGCGATCTTGGCCCCGCCGACTGGGGCGCAACAGTAGTGAACGCAGTCAGCCTGCGCTGACCGGAATCTACTTATTCAGCCCCTACTTATTCTCGGTCACAAAGTAAACGATGCCGGTAATCAGCGCGCTGATGAGAATCCACGCGATCTGGTACCAGTAAAAGAAAGGGAAGCCGAACAGCTCCGGCGTGGGTCGCGAATAGATCGCCGGAAAAGCAAGCGCCAGCGCAGGCACAACCAGCAGCCAGTTCCAGGCATTTGGGCGTTTGCTTTTAGGCTCAATCACGATGAGCAAATTGTAGCCTAGAACCTATCCCGTAAGTGTCTCTGGCAGGCGAAGCCTTGGCAGATTACTTCGGATTGCCGACATCCATGTAAGTCAAAGTCAAGGGAAAAGCACGAGGTCTCTGGGCGCGCTCAGGAGAGCGCGTATTCGATCTGATCAGGATGCTCCATAGCGCAACCGTGCCTCTCGGCGGGTGGCTCCTGCCCATACAGAACCGGACATCCATTTGCGGTCTCGGGCTCCGAAGAGCCGTCACAGATGATTGAGTTTGTGTTCTCTGCCAGTCCCGAAACAATTCGTAGTGAGCCTCCGGAGTTCTGCTCCTTCGCCCAGTCGGCAACCGCAGGACCTGGCAGTCTGCGCATCGATGAATCCTGATGTTTTGCCTTTCCCTTATCAGGAAAGGCTTTTAAGCTGCTGCCGTGCGGCTGAACTTCTCGGCAGGCACAAAGTCCTGATTCCTGCGCTCCACAGCGAGCATGTAGCAGACCATCTTCCTGGCCACCGCCAGCGTGGCCCGGTTGGGATTTCCTCTCTCCAGTTCTTTGGCACGGATCACGGCGAGCTCATGGGACTCGCGCACCGCCAGTTTGGCTGCTTTCAATCAGCACTCGCTGGATGTGCTTGTTCCGCTGCTTCGAAATCGGCATCCGCATTATCTTGTCGGCCGAACTCTTCTCATCCCCGCAAAGCCCGCAGTAGCTGATCGCCTGCTTGATCGAAGTGAAACGTGTGACGTCTCCGATCTCCAGAGCCCACGTCAGGGCCGTGATTGGCCCCACCCCCGGCACGGTCCGAAGCCGCCGTAGTCGCTCCTTCAGAAGCGGATCTCGCTCCAGCGAACTGACCAGGGCATAATCGAGCTTCTGCGTGCGGCAGATCATCTCCCGGCTCAGCTTCAGCAGCGGCCGTATACTCTCGTTCACCTCTTCGTTGGTCGACATCAGTTCAGCGAAGTAGCCGACCTTGTGCAGCCGCTGCTTGTTGTAGCTGACCCCGGTCTCCATCAGCAGGCCGGAGACACGGTTCTTCATCTGCACCATCTGCTTGATCAGCAGGTTCCGATAGCGTAGCGTTCGGCGCCGATTCCGAATCTCCGTCGAGGCCATATGACACTCCGGGAGGAAGTCGCATCGCAGGCAGTCGGCGATCTTGACGGCATCGATCTTGTCGTTCTTCTTCTTGGCCGCGGCGATCGCCCGCAGCATCAACGGGTGCGCGACCTTCACCTTCTCCGCATGCGGAAGCAGGTGGTCATAAATCCATCCGGTGAAGATCGTCGCTTCCATGGCAATCATGCGGGGCTGCGGTATCGTCCGAGTCCAGCAGTCCAGTTCCCGGCGCGTCGATCCGATCTTGCCTTCCTGGTGCACACGACCAGCCGCATCCTTCACGCAATAGCTGATCGTCTTCTTGTGTACATCGAGTCCGATGAAGTACATAGTCTCTGAGGAGCCTCCGAGGTTGATCTCTGAATCAGCCTAGCCGCTGAGTTCAGCTTCTTGTAACACCTCGTGCTCTTCTTCGACTTAGCATTCAAACAAACCACCAGCTTCAACTATGCTTGAAGAACAACGTGAAGCTCCGAGTCCCAGTTGCGCTCGGTTTCATCGTCATGACAGGCTGTTCAGCTTGGTCTCAGCCGCGTAGTCTTTCGCTTTGTATTGTTCACACGAAGTCGCACAGCTCGGATCAATATGAACCCTCTGCCGGACCCGACGCGATTGCGATGTACCAGGAACTTGCCGGGCGAAGACTGCAAAACGGTGCCACACTCCAGATCACTGTTCTACCCGCCTCCATGCAACAGGAGATCGAGCCGGAGGTCCTCCGCCTCAATTGCTCTTGGGTGCTCCAGTTGTGGTACCGGCGAAATGCCGACGAAGATGTATCCGGGCAATCCCTACCCAGGGGTGCTCGTTTCGACAGTCTGCTCTTCACACTGTGGAACAGCACAACACAGGAAGTCATCGAGAAAGGTGCAGGATTTGTATCACTCGCCACCAAACCGCCGCTGACGCCATTTGCACTGTTCCGCAAACAGATTCTCAAGAAGCTCAATCGGCTGCCCTGATGGATCGGGCGCGAATGCGTTTCTGACGAGTCACCGGCTGCTCGGAAGTTATCTGCGGCCGCGTGCAAACCGGTTTGAGTGCATTTGTGAGCTGGGCTCTAACCCCAAAACAAATTTCTCCGCTTCGTATCCACGCGTAAACATCGTGTTTTCTCAGGCAACCTTTCGTCTCGCTTCTGACAACATCACGCACATTTATCCACGCACAAACTCCGCGACCTCATTCGCAATGTCGTGTTCAAAAGAACGAATGCGGATTCGGAATTGATCCGGTCCGCAGGCATCACAACAATCAAATTTTCTCTACACGAAAGGGGATTTACCGATGAAGAAGTTTCTCCTGGCTGCCGCCGCCACAGCTTTACTCGGAGCGAGTGCAGCATTTGCCCAGGTTGTCGTGCGCGTCGCGCCTCCCGCTCCCATTGTCGAGCGTCGTCCTGTCGCTCCCGGACCCAGGTACGTTTGGACAGACGGCTATCACCGCTGGGATGGTCATCGTTATGTCTGGGTCCACGGGTCTTGGGTCGTACCGCCTCGTGCCGGCGTAGTCTGGGTCCCCGGACACTGGGTCGCCCGCTCCGGCGGATGGGTGTGGGTCGGAGGCCACTGGCGGTAGCGCCTTGCGCCTCATCGGAGACGAGCGCGCCCGGCCGTCCCCGCGGCGTCTCGTCTCCGTTCTGGTTTTTAACAGGGAATTACTTCTCGGGACCGCTTCGCGGACCCGCCTTGCGATAGCTGTAACCGCGGCTCTTTAGCAGAAATATCTGCCGGCACTGCGCGCACTCCCAGGGAAACATCCCAAATTTGGGATAGACGCGCTCCTGCAGAAACCCGTGTCTGGCAACCCGGGTCAACTCGATCTCGTCGCAATTGGGGCAGGTTTTCTTTCTCTTACTCATCCATTTCCCTTTGAGACAGGTATCGCCCGCTCGTGCTGGGTTGGCATGCCAATCTGCCGGAAGCCTTCACGCAAAGGACACAAATCTTAGGAAAACATTGCCTGTATAGCAAGACTCGGAGCCAAAGCTGCGCTCCCCACACGGGAGCAAGGTGATTTGTAACTAGAGATAACACCCATTGGTAACATTCTCAAAATAAAAACGCCCCGCTTTGGCAAGATTTTACAAATCTGGGCTGCCCGGACGCTAATTCCCATAGACGAGCATCCGTTCCGCCAGGACGCATCACCGCAATCCGATCTATCTTTGCCCTGAAGGATTTACACTGGATGCAGCATGATTCCCACACTTGAATGGACAGAGGATGGCGTACGCCTTCTCGATCAGACCCGCCTGCCGCTTGAGGAAACCTACGTCCTCGCCACCAGTTACCAGAAAGTAGCGGACGCAATCACCACCATGATCGTCCGGGGCGCCCCCGCGATCGGCGTCACCGCAGCCATGGGCGTGGCCCTCGGCGTCTCCCGGAGCACAGCCACAAACATCCCTGCTCTCAAGGTAGAGTTCGACGAAATCTGCCGCGTGCTGGCCGCCACCCGTCCCACGGCCGTCAATCTCTTCTGGGCAATCCGCAGGATGAGCGATCGATTCTCGGCGCTGACCTCGCAGCCCGGCATCACCATCCCCGCCATTCGCGCCGCGCTGATCGACGAAGCCCGGCAGATGTATGACGAAGACATCGCCGCCTGCCGCGCCATGGGCGCGCATGGAGCAGCTCTGCTTCCCGCCACCGGTGGCGTCCTCACCCACTGCAACGCCGGAGCCCTCGCCACCTGCGGTTACGGCACCGCCCTCGGCGTCATTCGCAGCGCCTTCGAACAGGGCCATCAGATCAACGTCTACGCCGACGAAACCCGCCCCTTCCTGCAGGGCGCGCGCCTCACCGCCTGGGAGCTCATGCACGACGGCATCCCCACCACCGTCATCTGCGACAACATGTCGGCCAGCCTCATGCTCCGTGGCAAAATCAACGCCGTAGTCGTCGGCGCAGACCACATCGCCGCCAACGGAGACGTCGCCAACAAGATCGGCACTTACGCTGTCGCCATCCTCGCCAAAGAGCACGGCATTCCGTTCTACGTCGCCGCTCCCTGGTCCACCATCGATCTCGAGACTGCCACCGGCCGCGACATTCCCATCGAGGAACGCCCCGCCGTCGAGGTCACCCACCACGGCGGCAAGCAGCTCACGCCCAACGGCGTCGGCATCGAGAATCCTGCCTTCGACGTGACGCCCGCAAAGTACATCACGGCCATCATCACCGAGCGCGGCGTGCTGCGGGCACCCTATTCGGAATCATTGCAGGAATTGGAGGCGGCCGCGTCGGGACGCTAGCTCTGCATCCATCCCGCATAGGGATAGATCAGCAGGAAGAAGATCATCGCCAGCGCCATCACATCCATGTAGAGCAGCAGCAGCACCCCTCCGTGATAGAAACTCCATCGGAGGCGCAGGCACCGAAGCGTCTCATACGTGCCCCACAGCGCGGCGAACGCCGGAAAACCGACCGTCCACGCCGGATGCACTGTCGGGAATCCCGACAGAAGAAATGCGGCGAAGAGGCTGCCCAGCACCAGAACGGTTCCGCGAACCAGTGAGCGCGCCCGAAGATTGAAAACAGCATAGGGCATGAGGGGAACTGTTACCATTTTAAGTCGCCTATGACCACATTGCAGAACCAGCGCGCCGCCGCGCAGAAGCCCTCCGATGCCGACAAGCGCGAACGCATCGTCAAGCGCGTGGCTCGCGAGCTGAGCGACGGCTTCTACGTCAACCTCGGCATCGGCATGCCCACCTTGGTCGCCAACCACGTACCGCCCGGCGTCGAAGTCGTCCTCCAGTCAGAAAACGGCATGCTGGGCGTCGGCCCCTATCCAATCGCCGGCACCGAAGACCCCGACCTCATCAACGCCGGCAAAGAAACCGTCTCCGAGCTTCCCGGAACCTCCTACTTCTCCAGCGCCGATTCCTTCGCAATGATTCGCGGCGGTCACATCGACCTCAGCGTCCTCGGCGCCATGGAAGTCGACGAGGAAGGGAATCTCGCCAACTGGATGATCCCCGGCAAAATGCTCAAAGGCATGGGCGGAGCCATGGACCTGGTCGCCAGCGCCCGCCGCGTCATCGTCGCCATGGAGCACACCACTAAAGACGGCCGCTCTAAGATCCTCCATCGCTGCACGCTGCCCATCACCGGCCTCAAGGTGGTCGACACCATCGCGACCGAAATGGCCTGGATCAAAGTCACACCCGCCGGCCTCGTGCTCGAAGAGATCGCGCCCGGCCTCACCGTCGAAGATGTGCAGCGTGCCACTGAAGGCGAGCTCATCCCCAGCCCCGGCCTCAAGCCGATGGTCTTCTAATGCGGGGTTCGTTGTTAGTGTACGCAGATAGAATTGTCATCCCGACCGAAGTGCGACTCTCGCGGCGCATGAAGCGGAGGGACCTGCAGTTGCTTTTTTGGGACACCTCTCGCTAAGAAGCCGGGTGCCCCAGGTCCCGAGGTTGGGACCTGGGAAGAATTCTTAACTTTTTCCGGAGCGCCGTTCTGATCCAAACTCAATCTCGTCCCCGCTTTCCTTTCCGCCTCGTCGTACCCGCCGTCCTGGCCGTCGCTTCCTCGGTTGCATCCTGGTGGTACATGCGGCCCGGCCCGGCGATCGACTGCAACACGCTGCCGCCGCTCACCATCCTGGCCACACTCGCCGCCTTCATCATGGCCATCTGCTTCCGGCAGATGGCGCGCCACCCCGACCGCTCCCATCGCTGGTTTCTCCTGATCTGGCTGGTCATCGCCGCAGCCACGCTCTTCGCCGACTTCCGCTACGTACGCCGCTATCGAGGCATCTGCGACTCACTTCAGCAGCAGGCCCAGCCCCTGAAGCCCCGATAACCGCGTGCCCGACCCTTTGAGAAATTGGCGTGGCACGCCTCGTATCAGGGCACGGCTTTAGCCGTGCAGTAAGTAGAACGCCTTGTATCAGGGCACGTCTTCAGCCGTGCGGTAAGTGGCACGGCTTGTATCAGGGCACGGCTTTAGCCGTGCCGTAAGAGGTAACTAAATCTTGGGCTTTGGCCCCTGCAAAAGTGGCCCTCACTGCGGCACGTACTTCTCAAGCCACTTCAACTCTTCGCGAACCTTGATGTACCCGTGCCATGGATTCTTATCCAGCGGATGGTTCTCCCCCGGAAACACCAGCAACGTGTGCGGAACATTCAGCCGCTGCAGCGCCCGTTCCAGCAGCACCTGTTCGAGATAGCTCACCCGCACATCGGCGTTCCCGCCCACAATATGCGTCGGCGTCGTGACCTTGTTAATCTGAAAAAGCGCCGCCTCGCTCTGATAGATCTCCGGCTTTTCCCACGGAGTGCCACCCAGGTACCACGCATCATCCCACGTCAGATCGTCGTTGCCCCAGTTCGCCGCATGCTCCACCGCGCCCGCACCGGTCACCGCCGCCTTGAACCGCGTCGTCTGTGTGATCAGCCAGTTCGTCATGTATCCGCCATAGCTGTATCCGCCGATCGCAAGCTTGTTTGGATCGGCAATGCCATCCTTCACCAGGGCGTCGACACCCGACAAAATATCCACCCCCGGCACCGACACCAGGTGTGGTGCAATCTCCAGCATGAACTTATCGCCATAACCCGTCGACCCGCGATAATTCGGCCGAAACACCAGCCACCCCTTCGCCGCCGCCAGCGTCGCCCAGTCATACCAGTCCGCGCCGAAGTGGTTGCCATCTGCATCCTCCGGACCGCCATGGATCAGCACCAGCGTCCGCAGATTCTTCGCGCCCTTCTTGCCCGGCGGATAAATCAAAACACCTTCAACCGGCGTTCCATCCTTCGACGTCCACTTGTACGTCGCCCATTCCACCTGCGCCCGTTCCGCAAAGATCGGATTGAATGCCGTGATCGCCTTCGCCTCCTGCACTCCCGAGGTACCGTCCGCGAAATACACCTGCGTCGGACTATTGATCGTCGAATGCGTAAAGATCAATCCCTGACCATCGCGCGCCGCATTCAACTTCGCATACGTTCCCGGCACACTCCCCACCACTTCATACTTCGTTCCATCCACGCCATACAGATGGACCTCCGTCGCCGTCAGTCCGCACGCCAGAATCTTCCCCTCCGACGTCACGGTGAAGTCGTCCCACGACCCCGCAAACTCCCCACCCAGTCGCGTGAACGCGCCGCTTGCTGGATCGATCACATACAGCCGGCCCTGCACATCCTGATACCCGCCCTCGATCGATCCCGAACCCGCATGCACGGCGAAGTAGATGCGCTTCCCATCCCTGCTCCACGTCAGATGGCTTTCGAGGCCGTTGTTGTGCGTGACCTGCCGCGCGTCGCCGCCATGAGCTGGAACCACAAACATCTCCGAATCGCCGGGATTCTCCAGCCGGTGTGAGATCGGTCCCGTCTCAAATGCGATCTGGTCGCCCATCGGCGACGGAGCAATCTCCGCAATCTCCAGCGTGCTGTGCGCCAGCACCTGGGCATCGGCCGGATACACAGGTTTGTCATCCGCCGGCTTAGGCTCATCATGCGCAGCCGGCAACTGGGTGCTCGCACGAATCGCCCCGGCCACCGGCAACCCGATCAGGACATCGCCACGCTCCTGCTCACGCCAGCGGATCACATCCTTCCATTCCGCCTTTTTTGCCTCTTCCTCATCCTTCGACAATGGCTGCGTGGTTGAGAAAATCATGCTCGCGCCGTCCGCCGACCACGCGAACGTATGCGCATCGAGCTTCTCGCGATACAGCGGAAACGCCTCACCGCCATTCACCGGAATCAGCCACACGCGGCTCGTATCGCTCTTGTCGTCGTCCTTGTCCTCGTTCTTGTCGTCATCCGGGCTCAACGCCCTGTCTGAGAGAAACGCAACATATCTCCCATCCGGAGAAAACTCCGGCGCCGAGTCATGCCCGGAATGCGTAAGCGGAATCAGCTTGCCGTCTTTCCTGCTCCACAGCCACAGATCTTCATTGAACCGTTTCTGCTGCCAGTCGGGCGCAGACACGGCCATCACCACCGCGGAGCCATCGGGAGCAATGCGCACCTCGTTGACATCCGAAGCGTTCATGAACTCGTCGAGTGAAATCGCTGGCTTGCTCTGGGCCTGTGCCGCAACACAAAGAATGGCCGCGGAAAAGAGAATGCACGTGCTCGAAACTCTCATATCGGAATGACAACACTATACCTGCCGCGATTCCTCACCGGCGATTCTGGTACTGTGATTCCTACAGATTCCGAACCGATCAGAAGGAACTCGATTCATGCAGAAGTCCGCCCCGCGCCGCAAGCTGCCCATTGCCCGCATCTCTTTCGTCTTCGCCACTGCACTGCTCTCCACCGCGCTGATCTTGCCGCACACCGCCGACGCGCAAGCCACCGCAGTTCAACTCGACGACCAGACCCGCAAGCTCTCGCACGACATCTTCCAGCAGCTCATCGAGATCAACACCACCGATTCCGTCGGCAATGTCAGCACCGCGTCAAAGGCCTTACAGCAGCGCTTCCTCGACGCCGGCTTCGCGCCATCCGACATGTACCTCGGCGGCCCCAACGACCGCAAAGAGAATCTCGTCGTCCGCTACCGCGGCACCGGAAAGCAGAAGCCCATCCTCTTCATCGGTCACCTCGATGTCGTTGAAGCGCGTCGCGAAGACTGGACCACTGATCCCTTCAAGTTCGTCGAGAAAGACGGCTTCTACTACGGCCGCGGCACGCAGGACATGAAGGAGAGCGACGCCATCCTTGCTACCACCCTCATCCGCTTCAAGCAGGAAAGCTACAAACCCGACCGCGACCTGATCGTCGCCTTCACCGCCGACGAAGAAGGCGGCAAGTCGAACGGCGTCGACTGGCTGCTCAAGAATCACCGCGATCTGATGGAGGCTGCCTACGTCCTCAACCCCGACGGTGGCGGCGTCGACCTCGACCACGGCAAGCCGGTCTCAATGGATGTTGACGCCACCGAAAAACTTTACGGTGATTATCAGCTCACCGTAACCAATCCCGGCGGCCACAGCTCTCTGCCCGTCCCCGACAACGCCATCTATCACCTCGCTGGCGCGCTGGTGAATCTGCAGCACTACCAGTTTCCGTTCGAGCTGAACTCCGTCACCCGCGCTTATTTCGAGCGCCTCAGCACCATCGAGACCGGCGACACGGCCGCCGATCTCAAGGCCATCACGCAGCCTGATCCCAATCCCGACGCCGTCGCTCGCCTTTCTAAGAATCCCGAGTGGAACTCGATGATGCACACCACCTGCGTCGCCACCCGCCTTCAGGCCGGACACGCCAACAACGCCCTCCCGCAGATGGCCCAGGCCAACGTCAACTGCCGAATTCTCCCCGGCTATTCCCTTGAAGAAATCCGCCAGCAGCTCATTAAGATCTTCGACGACCCGAAAGTTACGGTCCGTTACGTAAACGACGCCGGCGGCGTCTACGAAGTGGCTCCCGACCGCAAGCAGCTCCCGCCGCCCCCGCTCAATCCCGAAGTCATGGCCGCGATCGAAAAGCTCACTGAGAAGATGTGGCCCGGCGCGCCCGTCATCCCCACCATGGCCACCGGAGCCTCCGACAGCGTCTACACCAACGCCGCCGGCATGCCCAGCTACGGCGTCTCCGGCATCGCCATCGAGACCAACGACGTCCGCGCCCATGGAAAAGACGAGCGCCTTCCCATCGAGTCCTACTATCGCGGGGTCGACTTCTACTACCAGCTTATGAAGATGCTTTCCGGCAGCGCCTAAAGCCCGTTCATAACAGGCTTCTGGGCATTTGCGCGTGTGGAGCGCTGCCCATCAGGACTTGCGCACAGTCCGGCGCTCGATCCGCCGCTCGTAGCTCTCACCCTTGAGGATCCGTTTCACGTAGATCCCCGGCGTCACCACATGATCCGGATCGATCTCACCCGGCTCGACCAGTTCCTCAACCTCGGCAATCGTGACCTTGGCCGCCGTGGCCATCATCGGATTGAAATTCCGTGCCGTCTTCCTGTACACGAGGTTCCCCATCGTGTCGCCCTTCCACGCCTTCACCAGCGCAAAATCGGCACGCAGCCAATGTTCCAGCAGATAGAGCTTGCCGTCGAACTCGCGCGTCTCCTTGTTCTCGGCAACCAGCGTCCCCACGCCCGCCGGAGTATAAAACGCCGGAATCCCTGCCCCCCCGGCGCGAATTCGCTCCGCCAGCGTGCCCTGCGGAAGCAGCGTCAGGTCGATCTCGCCCTTCAGCACCTTCTCCTCGAGCAGCCGGTTCTCGCCCACATAGCTGCCCGTATGCCCGACAATCATTCCCGTCTCCAGCATCCGCCCCATGCCGAACTGGTCCACGCCCATGTTATTGCTGATCGTACGCAGCCCTTTCACTCCGAGCCGCACCAGCGCCGCAATCAGATTCTCCGGGATGCCACACAACCCGAACCCGCCCACCATCAGCGTCGCGCCCTCGGGGATATCCGCCACAGCCGCGTCAGCGCTTTCAACCACTTTGTTCAAATGAATCTCCCGCGCAACTCGCAAACCATCGAGCAAGCACCGAGCAGAATACTGGAAGCGCTGCCGCGAAAGCTAATTCCCCGGCCAACCACCGGTCGAAGTCAACACTCAAAGCTGCCGGTGCAACAAAACCACCCGGCGCCGCGTGCAGATGCGATAGCATGGCTTCGATTGGTGCGAGGAACCACTCTCAAAGGAGCTAAGCGATGCTGAAAGGTTTCCGTGACTTCATTCTTCGTGGCAACGTAGTGGATTTGGCCGTCGCCGTTGTGATCGGCGCGGCCTTCGGCGCAATCGTCAATTCTTTGGTCACCGATCTGATCAATCCAATGATCTCTGCGATCGTCAACAAGCCCGACTTCTCTTATCTCGTATTCAACGTTCACGGCGGCAAGATCAAGTACGGCAACTTCCTCAACGCGCTGATCCAGTTCCTGCTGGTGGCGTCGGCAGTCTACTTCCTCGTGGTTCTGCCTCTGGGCAAGCTGCTTGAGAAGTTCAAGCCAGCCGCAGCGGAACCTCCGCCGATGAAGCCTTGCCCGGAATGCCTCAGCGACATCCCCGCTGCCGCCCGTCGCTGCTCGCACTGCGCCCAGCCGGTGGCCTGAACAAGCGGGTTGTCGACCGCCTTTGTTGAATGTGCCGTCCGCCTTTGCTGAATAAAGACCAGCTCGACCGCCTCGTCGTAGTGCTCGTCGCCGCGCGCAATCCCCTCAACATCGGAGCTGCCGCGCGCGCCATGAGCAACTTCGGTTTCCTCCGTCTGCGTGTCGTCAATCGTTACCAGATCGCCTTCCGCGAGGCCCAGTCCGCAGTTGGCGCCCCTGAGCTGCTGCACAATGCCCAGGAGTGCGCAACCGTCGCCGATGCCATCGCCGACTGCTCCCTCGTCGTCGGAACAACCGCCGTAGGATCACGCCAGCTCGACCACCCCGTGCACCGGCTCGAATCCGGCAGCCAGCTCATCCGCGCACACATCGCAGCAGGTAGCAGCGCCGCCCTGCTTTTCGGCTCAGAAAAGCGCGGCCTTACCAACGACGACCTCAGCTACTGCCACTGGCTCATGCGCATCCCCACTCGCGAAGAGCACATCTCCATGAACCTCGGCCAGGCCGTCGCAGTCTGCCTCTATGAATTGATTCGCAGCGAAGCCGCACCCGTCGGTCAACAACCCGTCGCGCACGCTACCGGCGAAGAACTCGGCCGCATGGAGCGTGCACTCCTCGAAGCCCTTCGCACCAGCGGCTACACCAAGCCCGGAACCGAAACCGCGACCGAAGAGAAAGCGCGCCGCCTGATCCGCCGCATGCAGCTCTCCTCCGACGACGCCGAAACCTGGACCGGCATGCTCGCCAAGATGATTAAGAGAAGACCCCAATCGTAAGTTTCGCGCTCCTCAAACCAAGCGACCAGTGGGAGCGAAGTTACAACCACTGGCGCGCAGCGCGTGTGCCTGGACGGCCAGTCCCGCGCAAGCAGCGCCAGCCGTAGCTAGTATCTCCAGCTCGTCACATCCGCCCCGGCCGGCGCCGTCTTCTTGATCTGCTCCATGATCTTCGGCAGATACATCGTGTTGTAGTGCAGCCGCGACAGGTAATTCTGCAGCCTTGGATCGCCATTCCAGCAATGCTCAGCGCGATCCCCATACTTCACCTCGCCGCCATAAGGAGGATTCTTCGTCGCCTTCAGAAAGTCCTCCATCCGGTACACCGCATTGTTCAGAAAATACGTATCCGCACTACCCACGTAGATATGAATCTTGCCCTCGAGCTTCGGTCCCAGCGTGCTCCAGTTGCGCTCCAGAATTGCCTCCAGGTCATAATGCTCGCGCCAGTAATCGGCCACCTTGTGATCGATCTCGCCCGTCTCCTTGTTGAAAATCGGCTGCGGATACCCATCCTCGCCCACCGGCCCATACACCGCCTGCCAGATATCGAACTGCTCGCCTGACCGTCCATGATCGCCCAGCGCCAGCTCATAGCCATTGATCTGCTCCGTCGTGATGAACGTGTGCCCCAGATAATCCCGCATCGCCGGCTGCGCTACCTGCTTGTGCGCGCCGTACAGAAAGAACGCATTCTTGTCGTCGTAAAGATCGATGTTCGTGTACTCGTGAAAATCAATCGGGTCAGGGCACGCCGCAAAGCTCCCGTTGTAGTGGTCGGGATAAAACACCTG
Source organism: uncultured Acidobacteriaceae bacterium (assembly GCA_963721995.1). Lineage (GTDB taxonomy): Bacteria > Acidobacteriota > Terriglobia > Terriglobales > Acidobacteriaceae > Silvibacterium. Next base: position 28,048 of record CAVRNK010000076.1, read on the forward strand.
CACCGCCAGCGCCTCCCACCCGCCCGTCGATCCGCCATACACAAACCGTGCCCACCCCTGCCCGATCCCGCGAAACTGCTTCTCAATCGCCGGAACCAGCTCCGTCTCGATCGCATCGCCGTACGGACCCACATTCGCCGAATTCACCGCATAGGAATCGTCATAGTACGGATTGGCGTGCTGAACCTTGACGATCAGCACCCGCGGAAACCCTGGACTGATCCACTTCTGATACTCCTTGTAGGCCTCCTCCTGCTGGATGCGGTTGTAACCCGAGATATGAAACCGGTCGCTGTAATTCGGCTTCAGATTCGGATCAGGCGGCTCCGTCCGGAAATCATCGAACCCATCCACAAAATGGTCATGAAAGATAATCAGCGGAAAGTGCGCATTCGGATGCTCTTCGAATCCTTCGGGCACGAGCACTATCGCCGACAGATACATGGGTCGTCCCCAGAACTTCGTCAGCACCGCACTCTGAATCTTGATGTGCCGGATATACTTCGTGTCCTTCGGCTCCGGGATGGGCGGAATCTCCTGATCCATGGCGATCGCAATCACGTCGCCTCCCGGCTTCACCGTCACCTTCTGCGGCTTGCTGTAAAGATTCCCCGGCGAAATATTCCAGTGCTGCCCCTCGCCCTGGTCCATGTGCAGCTTGATGACCTTCCCATCGCTGCGGTGAAAAGTCTTGTACTTGTTCAGCACCGCCTGCACCGTGTACTCGCCCGGCGGAACATCCTTCAGACTCCGGATCGGATACCCCCACGCCTTCTCATCAACCACCACCGGTTCGCCGGGCTTGAGCCGATCCACCGTCACGCCAAACACCATCTGCGATTTCGGTGTGTCGTTGATCTGATTGCGCGGCTCGTCCGATGAATCCGTTGACAGGCACAGCAGCACACGCCCATCGAGTGGCTGTGCGCTTCGCGCCGCCGGGAAAGAAACAGAAAAACTCTGCGCAGAAGCGGCGAGGGCGAGAGACAAAAGGGCAGGAAGAAACACAATCCGAATCCGAGACATGCAGGGAAGTGTAGTCGACGAATCGGATTTCACGAAGAGCCTTCCGCGCGCTGCTTATCCGGGTACCCCACAGCCTGCCCTGAGCGCAGTCGAAGGGTCCGCCCTTTCGGACGTGGGATTCACCATCCCTTACCCGCCTACGCCGCCTTCGCCACCGGCACCTGGATCTCCGTGACATACGACTCGTCATCCTGCCGCACTGGCATCGAGATCTTCAGGTAAAGCTCGCGAATCGGCCCCGCCACCTGGTAGCCATTCTCTGCCACCCACTTCAGCAGCGAATCATAAGCCTCCGGCAACCGCTGATACGATCCGTTGTGCATCGTGCTCGCCATCGTCGCTTCGGGCAGCTCATGCACATTCACGTCATCCGCCGCCGGCATCTTCTGTTTCAGATAAAAGCCAGCTTCGGCGTCGACATTGCTCTCCTTGAACTCCGGATCATGCCACAGCGCCACCCCGTACTGGCACGCAGACATTGACGGTCCCAAACCCGCCGACACCTTCCCGTAAAGAGTTCCGACAGTGTTGTACGCGGGAATCGTCTCCCGCACTGAGGCAATCCATTGCTTGGGTACAGACTTCAAAACCACATCGTAGGCCATGCGATACTCCTGTTCGATCAGCCGTATTCGAGTATTGAGTCTGCTGAGACGATCGCTCTCCTCCTCGACGCGTTTCCGCTGTTCCGCCTGCCGCAACAGCAGCATCCCCCGCATCTGCTCCGCCGTGATGCCCGCCTTGAGCGCCTTCGTAATCTCCTCCAGCGAGAACCCGAAGTCTTTCAGAGCGAGAATGCGATGCAGCTGCGAGAGCTGGCTCGCCAGATAATACCGATACCCATTCTCCGGATCGATATGCACCGGCGCCAGCAGCCCGGTCTCGTCGTAATACCGCAGCGTCTTGATCGAAACCTGCGACAGCGCCGAGAAGTCGCCGATTTTCAGCATGGTCTCTTTATCAGGTCTCCAGTAACTGGAGTGTCAAGGCCTCATTCGCAAGTTCCACGAAAAAAAGCGGCCATCCACTGGCCACCCACTTTCGCTCTACCTATTGCCCGCCTCCGTGCTCCGGATAAACGCCGCCACGCGATCGTGCAATTGCTGCAGTGACTCGTCCCGCACGTAAACCATGTGCCCTGACTCGTACCAGTCGAACTCGATGTTCTTCGCCAGGCTCTCCGAAATCGGCAGGTGCTTGTCCTCGTAGTACGCCGCGTAGAACGGTGTCGCCAGGTCGTAATAGCCGCCGTTCACCATCACCTTCAGCCGCGGATTCGTCTTCATCGCCGTCGCGATATCGGCGCTCACGTTCAGATTGATCGGATTGCCATTGTGCTTCAGGTCCCACTCGGCGCTGCCGAACTGAGCCTGCGGCAGGTAAGTCTGCCCTTCGCCATACTTCAGATCGCGCCGCACATAGTCGTTGAAGAGCGAAACATAAGCCGACGAGATCGCCGAGCTCTGCGGATCGTACTCTGCCTCCTCGCTCAGCGGATTAATCGTCGGACCCGAGAACCGCGTGTCCAGCCGGCCCGTCGTCAGGTCCTGGTCGTCCTGCAGATTCTTCGAGAAGCCGCCGCCGCTCACCCGCAAGTCCGCCTTCAGCAGATACGCAATCGGCAGCCCGGTGAAGTTGTGCAGCTTCTCAGCCACCGTCTGCTTCTCACTCGCCGAAAGATCCGTGCCCTGGGCCAGCGCATGCGCATACTCACCCATCGCGAAGTCTTCCACCTCCTTCAGGAACGGCTCTAGTGCCGCTGGCTGATTCGGCAGCTTGTGATGGTAGTACGCCGTCGCCGCGTAAGTTGGTAGAGCAAGCTGGAAAGGAAGATCGATACCCGGATTGGTCCGTGCCGCATCGATATCCGAAGTGAAGTTAAAGATCTGCGACAGCAGAATCACGCCGTTCAGATCGATGCTCTTGTCATTCTCCAGAATGTTCGACACCACCGACGACCGCGTTGTTCCGTAGCTTTCTCCGAAAAGATACTTGGGCGAATTCCAGCGGTTGTACTTGCTGATGAACCGCGCAATAAATCGCGCATAGGCGTGCGCATCCTCATCCACGCCCCAGAACGCCTTTTCCTTGTCCTTGCCCACCAGCCGTCCGAAACCCGTCCCCGGCATGTCGATAAAGACCAGGTCGCTCACATCGAGCAGGCTGTAGGCGTTGTTCACCAGCTTGTACGGAGCACCCGCCAGGTGCCTGTCATCCGCCGTCACCACATGCTTCGGCCCGAAAGAACCCATGTGCAGCCACACCGTCGAGCTGCCCGGACCGCCGTTGTACAGGAACGTGATGGGCCGGTCTTCCTCTTTCGTATCCTTCTTGAAATAGGCCACGTAGAACATGCGCGCGACCGCCGGCGCATCCTTGGGATCCTTCGAAGCCGCCGCCGCGAGCGCCATTTCCGTATCGGGCAGGGGCTTGCCGTCCGGACCCAGTTGCGCGTCCTGCTCTTCGGTCGCGCCGACAGTGATCGTTCCCGCCACCGCCTTGTACGCGATCGCCGCCCCGCCGGCCGTCACCGTGCCTTCAGTCGTCGAATCGGGAGCCACCGCCACGGCAGGCGCGGGAGTTGGGTTGGGCTTGGCTTTCGAAAGGTCGTCATCTGTTGCCTGGGCAGATATAGAAATCGCGCCGGCCAGCAGCGCGGCCATCAGCGGAGAAATTCTTGCCATCGGGTGAACCTCAGCACTTGAAAAATTTGTAACCAGTATAGAGTGCCCCATGGAAAGCGCCGCCGATGCTACTCTTGCCTCTACCTCTGCTCAGGAGACAGCCGTGTTCCAGCTAGCACATCTGCGGGCCCTGATTCTGCCATTTGTCACAATTCTTGCCACATTTGCTTCAGCGCAGGCGCCATCGCCCATCCTCATCACCGCCGACCTCACCGACGCGCCCCGAAAGCTCATCCACGCCGACATCGAAATGCCCGTCACGCCCGGCCCCGTCACCCTCACTGCCGCGAAATGGATCCCCGGCACCCACCGCCCCAGCGGCCCCATCGACAACTTCACCGGCCTCACCGTCCGCGCCGCCGGCAAGGAACTGCCCTGGCGCCGCTATGACGTCGATCTCTACGCCTTCCACATCGACGTCCCGCAGGGTGTCACCAAACTCGACATTCATGTCGATTTCCTCGCCGTCCCCGGTTCAACCGTAAGCAGCGACGACGGCTCCACCAGCGGCCTCCAGACCACCATGGAGTGGGAAGAAGTAGTGCTCTATCCCGCGGCCACGCCCGTACGCGACATCGCCGTCATCCCCTCCGTCAAACTGCCCGACGGCTGGAAACTCGGCACCGCCCTCACGCCCACCTCGACCGACGGCGACACAACTCACTTCGCCCCGACCACCATCGAGATGCTCATCGATTCGCCCGTCATCGCCGGCAAATATTTCCGCGAGATTCCTCTCGCGCCCGACGTCACTCCGAAGCACTTCCTCGACCTCGCCGCCGACGCGCCCGAAGACCTCGACCTCAAACCCCCCATGCTCGACTCGCTTTCTAAGCTCGTGCACGAGACCGGCGCGATGTACGCCTCGCGCCACTACGACACCTATCACTTCCTCCTCGGCCTCAGCGATCGCGAAGAGGGCAACGGCCTCGAACATCATCAATCGAGCGACAATCGCACCCCCGAGCACGCCTTTTCCGACGAGTCGCTCGCACCTCTCTTCGGCGACCTGCTCCCGCACGAATACACGCACTCCTGGAACGGCAAATATCGCCGCCCCGCCGGCCTTGCCACGCCTGACTACGCCACGCCCATGCAGGGCAAACTTCTCTGGGTCTACGAAGGCATGACGCAATACCTCGGCGAAATCCTCGCCGTGCGCAGCGGCTTCACTACGCCCGAGGAATTCCGCGAAGCTCTGGCTCTCTCCGCCGCCAACCTCGACGTAAAGCCCGGCCGCACCTGGCGTGATCTCGAAGACACAGCCGTCTCCTCTTCCATCCTGCGCGGCGGCAGCCGCGAGTGGAGCAATTGGCGTCGTGGTCAGGACTACTACCAGGAAGGCGCTCTCATCTGGCTTGACGTCGATACCACCATCCGCAAGCTCACCGGCGGCAAAAAGAGCCTCAACGACTTCTGCGTGCTCTTCCTCGGCAAAGGAGGCAACACCCCGCCCGAGGTCGTGCCCTACGACTTCGATGAAATCGTCGCCACCCTCAACCAGGTCGTCCCCAACGACTGGGCAGCCTTCCTCCGCGACCGCATCACCTCCAAGGCACCCCACGCGCCCCTCGAAGGCATCACCCAGAGCGGATACACCCTCACCTACGCCGACAAGCCTACCTCCTACGAGCGCGCCGTCTTCGGCCGCAACGGAGTCGTCGACGCATATTTCTCCGCCGGCATACTCGCCAGCAGTGATGGAACCATCTCCGACGTCCTTTTCGGTTCCCCCGCCTTCAAAGCCGGCCTCGGGCCCGCAGAGAAGATCATCGCCGTAAACGGCCGCGCCTTCTCCGGACCGGTCTTTGCCCTCGCCCTCAAATCCGCGAAGGGAACAAGCCAGCCCATCGACCTCATCGTTGAAAACACCGGCTACTTCCGCACCGTTCACCTCGACTATCACGACGGAGAAAAATTCCCCGTGCTGAAGCGCGTCGACAACACCTCCGACGTACTGGCAGACATCCTCAAGCCGCTGGCAAAGTAAAAATCGGGACCGAAGGGGGGACGAATCGACGGTGCAGCCCCATTCGGTACAACTCAAGGAGAGCGCCGCTCCAGCACGACCTGCTACGCATCCTGCCCGTGTCCAGCGGCCTCGCCACGCCATGCTTTTCGCTGCCCCGTCAGGGCGTGTATCTTGTGAATCTCGCATGGTAGGCTGTCACGTTCTGCAACGCTTGCCCGGCCTAAGGCGTCTAAAATCAAGCAAAGAAAGTAAAGTATGGCCGATCAACTCTACCTCAGCCTGTGGTACCCCAACTTCCGCCTCACCTCTCTGCCCGCCGCTATCGAAAAAGTCATGGAGCAGTTTGGCGCCGTCGCCGGATCGTCGCGCGTAAAATCCGCCGCGGCTTACCCGCTTTCCTGGAACGAAGCTCCCGCCTATCAGCGCGTCTACGACAAGGATCACGAACAGGACGAGGTCGACTCTGAGCCGCGCCTGGCCATCCCCGCCGCAATGGAGCTGCTCCACGACGACTTCGCCTACGAATTCGAACTCGTCTGGGAGCTATGGACAGCCGACGCCCGCGGTGGCCTCGACGCCGTCTGGAGCCGTGAACCGAGCGTAGTCCGCATCGTCGGCTTCGGACCTCAGTTTGACGAAGCCGCCTGGGAGCAGAACGGCCATGTCCGCATCGACTTCGGACCCGACACACCCTTCCTGCAGGAGGAAGTCGACCTCGACAAAGATGCCGCCGACTACGTCAAAAAGAACGTGCAGCTTCTCGTCGATCTCACCAACGCCGTACAACAGCACGGAGGCATTTCCAGCCGCCTTCTCTGGTCCGAGTCCGGAGACAGCCTCGCCCAGAAGCTGATCGCCCGTCTGCAGAGCGTCAACTAAGGTGAGCGAAGAAATCTCCCCATGCGCGTAACCATCGCCAGGCTCCGCCTCGGGATCATCCTCCTCGCCTGCCTGCTTCTCGCTGTCCTCGCCGGATTCTTCCTCTACGCGCGCTACCGCATCCACCGGCTCGCAAAAGACCTGCCCGCCAGGCTGGGCATCGATATCCAGCAGACCGCCAATGGATTCACCTACTCGCAATCCAGCAAGGGACACACCTACTTCACAATTCACGCCTCCAAGCTCATCCAGTACAAGACCGGAGGCCACGCCACCCTCCACGACGTGCATATCACCCTCTACGGACCCGAGGGCTCCAATCGCACCGACAAAATCTACGGCTCCGACTTTGACTACGATCCCCAGGCGGGAATCGCCTCGGCCAAGGGAGAAGTCCAGATTGAACTTGCGGGACTCGCCGCCAACCCTACAGCCCCCAATCCAGCAGCTAAAGCCCCTACCCAGCCGGCAAACCCTGCCTCGCCTCCCGCCGCTGAAGCGCCGAACACGGTCCACGTCAAAACCAGCGGCCTCGTCTTCAATACCAAAACCGGAGATGCCGTCACCTCCGAGCACATGGAGTTCACTACTCCGCGCGCCTCCGGCGGATCAACCGGTGCCAGCTACAACTCCAAAACTGGCCTGCTCGTGCTCGACCATCAGGTCGAGATCACCACCACCGCGAACGGCAATCAGGCCGTCGTGCGCGCGGCTCACGCCGAGTTGCTTCGTGACTCGCGGCAGGGCACCCTGCTCCAACCCGTCTTCGACTACCAGTCCCAGAAAAGCTCCGCCGACCAGGCCCTTGTCTACTTCCGCAAAGACGGCTCGGTCGAGCACATCGATGCGCAGGGCCACATCCACGTCACCGGCCAGAACGACTCAGTCCTGACTGCGCAGACATCGCATGTGCAACTCGACGCGAAGAGCCAGCCCGTCCAGGTCGATATGGGCGGCGGCCTCAACTTCATCTCTAAAACTGACAACCAGAGCATGCACGGCAACGCGGTCGAAGGCACGCTCACCTTCGGCCCCATGTCCACGTTGCGCCACGCCCAGCTTCGCAACGCCGTCAGCTTCGTCGACCAGCTTCTGACACTACCCGACGATCCCCGCGGCACCGCCTCCCGCGAAGTCCAGGCTTCGAAGCTCGATATCGATTTCGCCCCCGGCGCCGATCCTAAGAAGAGCCTTGCCCAGAAGGCGCTGGCCACCGGCAATGCTGCCATCAACCTCCACACCGTCTCCTCGAAAGGTCCGCAGCAGCTCACCAACATCACCGGCGATCAGCTCCTAGCCACGCTCGAAAATGGAAAGACCCTGAAGCAGCTCGACGGCTCCGGCCATACCCAAATCGTCGATCTCGCTGCCGACGGATCAACCAACACCAGCACCGGCGATACCCTTCAGGTGACCTTCGCTCCTCAGCTCGCGCGCAAGCCAGCTCCCGCCCAGACGGCCAATAAGACCGCAAAACCTGCAACTCCGGCCGGCTCGCAAAATATCCAGGTTGAGACCGCTATACAGGACGGCAACGTCGTCCTGACCCAGACGCCCGTGAAGAAGCCCGGCGCGACAACCAACCCCGCCACCGTCACCGCCTGGGCAAAGCACAGCGAGTACCATGCCGCGACGCAGACCCTCCGGCTCACCGGCGACCCCCGCCTCAACGACGGGCAATCCCTGCAGCTCGCCGCAACCGTGCTCGACTACCACCGCGACTCCGGCGACGCCTTCGCTGAAGGCGCGGTAAAAGCCACCTACACGCAGCCGAAAAATCAGAAGGGAACTCAGCCCGCCGCGAATTCCGGCCCGAGTCTTGGCCCAACACTAGGTCAGGACGGCCCCGTTCACATCACCGCCGATCGCGCTCAGTTGCATCACGCGACCAACATCAGCATCTTCTACGGATCCGCTTCCACTCCCGCGCGCATCTGGCAGGGGGACAGCTCCATCCTCGCCCCGGTGCTCGAGCTCACCCGCAATCCGCAAACCCTCCGTGCCCACGGAGACGAAGGCAATCCCGCTCCCGTCGTCAGCGCCAATCTCGCCTCTGCAATCGGCGCCAAGCATCAGCGCGGCGTCGTCCGCGTCCACAGCCAGACCCTCGTCTACTCTGACGCCGACCGACGCGGCGACTTTCGCGGCGCAGTCACCGCCGAGGACCCCAATGGTGTCATCCACGCCGACCAGGCGCAGGTTTACCTCACGCCGATACAGAAACCACCCGCCGGATCAGCCTCTCAGACTCCGCAAAATCAAACTCAGTTAGATCGTATCGTTGCCACCGGCCACGTCGTCATCACCCAGCCCGGCCGCCGGGGCACCGGAGAGAAGCTGATCTACACCGCCGACGACGGAAAATACATCCTCACCGGAGCGCCCGGAAACCCTCCACGCATCGCCGACCAAGCCAAAGGAACTACTACTGGGGCTACATTGATTTTCAATAGTCAGGATGATAGCGTCGTGGTGAGCGGGGGGCAGTCGAGCGCCGTAACCGACACGCGCGTTCCCAGGTAGATGCAGAAGCTTTCGACCGACGACATCGGCAAATCCTACAAGCGGCGTCAGGTTGTCAGCGGCGTCAGCATCCATGTCAGCCAGGGAGAAGTCGTCGGCCTGCTCGGCCCCAACGGCGCCGGCAAAACTACTAGCTTCTACATGATCGTCGGCCTCATCCCGCCCGATTCCGGCCGCATCCTTGCCGACGGCGAAGACATCACCCGCGTGCCCATGTACATGCGCGCCCGCCAGTTCGGCATCAGCTATCTTCCCCAGGAGCCGTCGGTTTTCCGCAAGCTCACCGTCGAGGAAAACATCCTCGCCGTCCTCGAAGTGCAGAACATCACCCGCGAAGCCCGCCGCGCCCGCACCGAAAAGCTCCTCAAGCAGCTCAATATCGAACACATCCGCAAGACCCGAGGCTACGCCTTGTCCGGCGGCGAGCGGCGCCGGGTCGAGATCGCCCGCTGCCTCTGCATTCAACCCTCCTTCATCCTCCTGGACGAGCCCTTTTCGGGAATTGATCCCATTGCGGTAATCGATCTGCAGGAAATCATCTTCGACCTTAAAGCCAGTGGCATCGGTGTGCTTATTACCGACCATAATGTTCGTGAGACGCTCTCGGTGACTGACCGGGCGTACATCATCAACCAGGGCAAAATCTTCCGCGACGGCACGCCGGAGGAGCTTGGCAACGATCCGGAAGTACGGCGGGTCTACCTGGGAGAGGGATTTACGCTGGGCTAGTACAAAAGGGTGCTCTTGACGCTGGATTTTTGGCAGGTGCAGGCGAATAAATAGCTGCGGTTTCTGCGCTTCTAAGGAGTCCCTGCGCGGATGTACACTGAGAGGCAACTTCTCGAATAATTTTGTCGAATGAGTTAGGACGCGAATGGCATTACTTCAACCCAAGCTGAGCTTGAGAGTAGCTCAACGTCAGATACTGACGCCCGGCCTCATGCAGATGGTCAGCGTCCTGGCGCTCAACAAGCTTGAGCTGAAGGAAATGATCAACGCCGAGATCACCGAGAATCCCATCCTCGAGGAAATCGAGGAGAACGTTCCTCTGCTCGACGACGTCGCCCGCCAGGAGATCGAGCACGACCGCTCCGTCGAGATCCGCGCCGCCGAGGCCGAACCGGAAAAGAAGACCGACCCCTTCGAAGAAATCGACTTCGGGTCGTATTTTCAGGACTACCTCGACCCCGGCTACCGCACCGGCAACAACTTCGAGTCCATCGAAGCGCCCTCTCTCGAAAACTTCCTCTCCCAGCCGGGCACGCTGACCGACCACATCTTCTGGCAGCTGGGCTCCATGCCGATTACACCAGCCGTGCGCGACGCTGCCGAATACATCGTCGGCAACCTCAACGAGGATGGCTATCTCACCGCGAGCGATGAAGAGCTGCTCACCGGCTATCTCCGCGAGCAGCTCGTGCCGGAAGCCGTCCCCGACGCAAATCAGGACGCGCATCATGGGGCAAACCACGAGCCCAACGGAGAGGCGCACCCAAGCAACGGAGAACACAAGGTTCCCCGCAGCACCGCATACGCCGCCCTCTCGCAGCTGCCGCAGGCTATGCTTGACCGTGCGAAGGCCCACCTCGATGCTGGCCTCGCCGTTGTCCGCCAGCTTGATCCGGTAGGCATCGCCACCCGCGATCTTCGTGAATGTCTGCTGGCGCAGGTTGAGGCCCAGCGCCGCGAATTCGAACTGATTTATCGCCGCCGGAACCGCCAGGCGGCCACCGCCAGGAACAGCGAGCAGGCGAACAACGACGCCGCGCAGAGCGCTGATCCGGTGGCCAATGGAGACGAGTCGGCCGTTCCGAACGGTGCCGAACCGCACGCCCTTGTTGAGGAAGCGGTTGCCCGGCCCGCGGTCAACGGCACCCCCCACCCCCCGCACCCCGTTGACCCCGCTGACAGCCGTCTCGAGATCTTCGACATCGCCGCCTGCGTCATCGACAAGCATCTCTCACTTCTGCAGAAGCGCGATCCGCGCGAGCTCTCCCGTGCCATAGGCCGGTCTTCTGAAATAGCTCAGCAGGCGATCGAATTTATCCGCACCCTCGACCCGCGCCCCGGCCAGCGATACAACCGATCCGACGCCAGATTGATCGAACCAGATGTGGCCTTCGTAAAACGTGGCGACGAATACGTGGTGGTCATGAACGACGAAGACCTGCCCACTCTGCGCCTCAACCAGGGCTACCGCCGCATGCTCACCCAGCAGGGCGCGGAAAAAGAAGTCAAGGACTACGTAAAGGAACGCTACCGCTCGGCGCTTCAGCTCATGCGCAACATCGAGCAGCGCAAGAACACCATCCTGCGCACCTGCGAAGTCATCGTCCGGCGCCAGGGCGACTTCCTCGAAAAAGGAGTCGATGCCCTTCGCCCCATGATGATCAAAGAGGTCGCCGAGGAAATCGGCGTGCACCCGTCCACCGTCAGCCGCGCGGTTTCGAACAAGTACGTGCACACCGCGCAGGGTGTTTACGAGCTGCGCTTCTTCTTTTCCGAAGGCGTCAACGGACCCGAAGGCGCGGGCACTCCGCTCATGCTGCTCAAGCGCAAGGTGAAAAAGCTCATCGAAGACGAAGATCCCGGCAAGCCGCTCACCGACGACCACATCGCCGCCACCCTGCAGGCTCAGGGCATCAACGTAACCCGCCGTACGGTAGCCAAATATCGTGAAGACATGCGAATCCCCAGCACCCACCAGCGCCGCATTCGCGGATGAGGTACGGGCATTTTCGAAAAATCCAAGCCGTTTTCAGTTTGTGCAAGGTCAACGCTTCCTGATGGTCGCGTTGACTTCAGGGTGGCCGGCTTCGGTCTACGGCGTTTTCGAAAATGCTGTAGAATCGCCATTCTCAGTGGGAATATCTGAACCAGAAGGGAGCTTTCACCATGCAGGTTGAGTACACCGGCAGGCAGGTGACCGTTACCCCGGCACTCCGCGCTCTGGCGGAGGAGGGCATTGAGCGAATCGGAAAGATTCTCGGCAGGACAACCGGCGCACACGTCATTCTGAGCGCGGAAAAATACCGTAAGACAGCCGAAGTCAGCATCAAGACCCGCCGCGCCGACATCCTCGGCATCTCCGAATCCACCAACATGGAGACCGCCCTGCGCGGCGCGCTCGACAAAGCCGAAACCCAGGCCGTCCGCTGCAGAAAAAAACTGCAAGCCAAGAAGCGCCAGCCCAAAGAGGAAAAGCTCGTCGTCGAGTCCCAGCTCGAGCGTCCTCGCCGCGCCTCAGCCAAGGCGCCTGCCAGCGAAAAGCCCGCAGCCGCTCCTGCCTCCAAAGCCAACGGCAACGGACGCAGCCGCCCCATGATCCCGGTAACCGTCCACAGCTTCCCGGCGCGCACGCCCATTCCCGAGCCCCACGTCGTCCGTTCCACTGACTCTGTCGCCCTGCGCCCCATGACCCTCGAAGAGGCCGTCAAGGAAGCCGAATTCCGCGACCGCGAAGTCTTCGTCTTCCGCGACAAGAGCGGAAGCGTAAAGGTCCTCCACCGCAAGCGCGACGGCAAAATGGAGCTGATCGAAGAACCTTGAAGACAGGGCACAAAGATGAGGGCCCAGGGAACAGGACTCGGAGTGTAGGCTTTCCTGAGCCCTGAGCCCTGAGCCCTGAGCCCTGAGCCCTGAGCCCGGTCTTTTTCCCTACACCCTCTGCCTGATTTACGATTGGCGCATGGCTCCGCCCAAGAAGGTCCCCCAAAAGCAGGCAGCCCCAGGAAACTCCGTCACTATCAAGCGCCCGCCGGAAAAGGCGTCCGCCGGAAAACCCGGTCCGCGCCACAGCATTGCTCCGTCTCACGCCGACCCCCGCCATCAGCTCGTCATCCTCACCGGATTATCCGGCTCCGGCAAAGCCTCCGCGCTCAAAGCCTTTGAAGACCTCGGCTACTACGCCGTCGACAATCTGCCCATCGACCTGCTTACGCCTTTTGCCGAGCTGGTCGCCCAATCAGTCGAGATCACCCGTGCCGCTCTTGTCGTCGACGTGCGCGAGGGCCAGCGCATCGAACGCTTTCCCACCATGCTGCGCGAACTGCGCAAGCACCTCTCCACCACCGTCATCTATCTCGAAGCCTCCAAGGCTGCTCTCTTGCGCCGCTTCTCCGAAACCCGCCGCCCACATCCCCTCGGCCGCGAAGCCATGGTGGCCCAGGCCATCCAGGCCGAGCGCACCCTCCTCGATCCCGTCCGCAACGTTGCCGACATCCTCATCGACACTTCCAACTTCAACGTGCACGAGCTCCGCGCCTACATCCAGGACCAGTTCCAGCGCGAATCCGTCGGCAAAAGCATGCTTGTTTCCGCCGTCAGCTTCGGCTACAAGAACGGAGTCCCCCTCGAAGCCGACCTGGTATTCGACGTGCGCTTCCTCCCCAATCCGCACTTCGTTCCCGCGTTCCGGCACCTCACCGGCCGCCACCCCAAAGTCATCGCCTACGTCCGCAAGTTCGCCCAGACTCAGGAATTCCTCGACCGCGTCACCGATCTGCTGCTCTTCCTTCTTCCCAACTACATCCACGAAGGCAAAAGCTATCTCACCGTCGCCTTCGGCTGCACCGGAGGCCAGCACCGCTCCGTGATGATCGCCGAAGAGGTCCGCAAGCGCCTCGCCAAAGAGGGATACCGCGTCAAGACCGCCCACCGCGACATGCCCCGCTGACTTCGCGAACCGGGGCCATAGTCTTCCATTCACCCCAGACGCACTTCGCTCGGTCGTTAGCCTCGATCGCATCCGTGGTTCCCGCTCCCGTGCGAAAATGTCTGATCAGTTAAAAGAGAGACGCCAATGATTTCCCGACAGGATCTTCACCGGCTGGCGAGCCTGTGGAGCGAAGACCACAACGCCATTTCCTTATATTTCCCCTCAACGAGGCCCGCCGACGTTGCCCATCGCGAAGAGCCCATTCTCCTTAAAGAGAAAATTCACGAGAAACTCGGCACCCGCAAGCTCAAGGCGCCTGCCGAGCGCGATGACATCGCCCGCCTGCTCGAAGTTGCCGCCTCCATCAAGGGCAATCACGGACGAGCCAGGGTCGTCTATGCCTGCGGCGCGCAAGGCATCTGGGAAGAGCTCGATCTCTCCGGGAGCGTCAATCTTCTCTTCGACGCCGGTCCCAGCTTCATCCTCGCTCCGCTGGTTGAGGAGTTGGAATCGTTGCACCGTTATTGCATCGCGCTGGCCGACCGCAGTTACCTGCGTGTGTTCATGCAGGTTTCCGACCAGATCACCGGCCAGACCGATTTGCTCGACGAGGCGCGCGAACCCATCCGCACCACCGGCGCGCGCACGTCCAGTCAGGAGGAGCGCCACAAGGAGAAGCCTGCCCAGATGCGTTTCAAGGCGCTGGCCGAGCACCTTCTGGCCTCCTACGAGCGCGGTGAGTTCGATGCCTTGCTCATAGGCTGTCGCAGCGAGCTCCGCTCCGAAATCGAGGCCGGGCTCAACAACGTCCTTCGCCGCGTGCTCATCGGACACTTCCACATCGGTCCCGCCATGGCAACCGCCGGCGAGGTCCGCGCAAAAGCCCTGGCCGTGATCGCTCGGCAGTCCGCCGGCGAAGAAGACATCCTCGTGGATCAGGCTGTCGGCGAAGCCCGCCGGGGAGGGCTCGGGGTGGTGGGTCTTCCCGCCGTGCTCGATGCCATGGACAAGGGAGAAGTCCGCACCCTGCTGCTCTCGCAAAAGCGCCTGATCTCATCCGCAGGCTCGGCAGGCGCGTCGATCTGCTCCGTTTGTTCTCACGTGCAGTCAGGCACGGTCGCTGCCTGCGAGTTGTGCGGCAACCCCATGCACCACTTCGCCAGCGCCGAGGAGGCATTGCTTCGCCATCGCAGCGCGCGCGAGGTTGACCTTCGCGTTATCCGCAGCGCCACCTTGCCCGACCCCGACAACATCGCCGCGCTTCTCCGCTTCCGCGCCGAGCGCAGCAACGCCGTCGCCTGAATACGCAAAGGGCTCGACTGAGCTAGCTCGTTCTTTTGCGCGCGATCTCGACCATTCGCCTCTCCGATTCAGTCATTCAGTTTGGATACTTCACTTGCGAGGCCAAATTGACGATGTCACGATATTTTCGTTCATAAAATAGCACTCGCAGCTGCTCGATCAATCGCACATCTCCGACCGCGTGGGCCATCAATTCCTTGTCGCCATCGTCTATGCATTGAGCCTGCTTTTTCGCAGCCCTTCGCAAAACAGTCGCAGAACCGGACAAAAAGTCTTCTGCGAAGCCAAGGTCGTGTACGAGTCCGCGAAAGGGGGAGATAGCATCGTCTGAAAATCCGGGGTATTGGCACTGATCCCGCACTCCGAGTTCATGCATGTATGACTCGTGAGAGGCATGCTGCTGAGCGACGTGATAAGGGATAAGTCCAAGACTGTATCGGAAATGTAGCTCCAGTCTCCGGTCGTCTCGAACAAACTCGCCCCATGCGAAGGTCCCGCCCGAGCCTTTGCCTTCTTCGCGGAACTCGAAATGAAAGCCGTTTGGCGAGAACACTGGATCGAGAATGTGAACCCCTGTAAGGAGAGCGTCTTTTGGGTCACTCACTGGAACAGCCTCTATTTTGTCGATCTCATTCGCATTTCATCATACGGACACCGGCAGACCTGAATCCCTCACCGCGCCCTCCGAATCTACACCTTCAGACTCATCCAGGAGGCACCATGGATCTCGGACTCAAAGGCAAACGCGCACTCGTCACCGGCTCAACCGCGGGCATCGGATTCGCCATCGCCCGCCTCCTCGCCCGCGAAGGTGCCCACGTCTACGTCAACGGACGCACCGAGGCCCGCGTCAACAAGGCCATTGCCGAAATCGGAGCCGATACCAAAGGCAAGGTGGACGGTATCGCCGCCGATCTGGGCACCGAGGAAGGCGCCGGCAAGCTCTTCTCTCACATCGATAGCCTCGACATTCTCGTCAACAACCTCGGCATTTTCGAAGCAAAGCCCTTTCTCGAAATCCCCGACGCCGACTGGCGCCGCTTCTTCGAGGTCAACGTCCTCTCTGGAGTGCGCGTAACGCGCCACTATCTGCCCCACATGCTCAAGAAGAAGTGGGGCCGCGTCCTGTTCATCTCCAGCGAGTCCGCCCTGCAGACTCCCGCCGAGATGGTCCACTACGGCATGACCAAGACCGCGCAGCTCGCCGTCGCCCGCGGCATTGCCGAGTCCTTCCCGGCCAGCGGCGTCACCGTAAACTCGGTCCTCGTCGGACCCACCGAAAGCGAAGGCGTAGGCGCCTTTGTCGAGGGTCTCGCCGCGCAGCAGGGCAAAACGAAAGAGGAGGTCGCGCGCGACTTCTTCGAGCATGCCCGCCCCAGCAGCCTGATCAAACGCTTCGAAACCGCGGATGAGGTCGCCGCCATGGTCGTCTATCTCTGCGGCGAACCCGCCTCCGCAACCACCGGCTCAGCGATTCATGTTGACGGCGGTGTCATCCGCGCCATCGCCTGAGCCCGGCCCTGATCTGCGCCTTTCGGCCGGTCAACGGCAGTTCCCCGTCTCGACCGGCCGAAGAAGATTTTCCCTGTTACGCTGCCGGTGTTACCCTCATCTGCAACACAGTCATTGTCAACTTCGTCCTGCAGCGGCCCATCCTTCATGCTCCCGCTCATTCTGCAGGCCGAAGCAAAAGGAGGAACGGAATGTCCCAAAACTTAAGGTTGCGCGGCGCATTGTTCGCCGCGATCCTCACTATCGCTTCGATATTTGCATGGAATGCCGTCGCACAGGACGACGTGGTCCACATCATGTCCGGTGTGGTCAAGCACGTTGATAAAGATACAAAGACCGTCGTTATCAAGACCGCCGATGGTACCGAGCACACCGTCAAGTACACCGACAAGACCGTTGTCGAAGGCACGAAAGACGCCGGCAAGGGAATCGCGAAGGGTTCAACCGAGGCCTATCTCGGCGCCAAGACCGGGTCCAAGGTAACAGTCAAGTACGTCGGAAAAGGCGCGGACAAGACCGCCGTCGGAGTCAAAGACGCCGTAGAGTAGTCATCCTGTTAACGCCCGTCCGGACGCGGCTTTTTGCTCCGGATGGGCAGTTCGACCACGCCTCAAACGGTAAAATGGACAGATGGCCGTGCAGTTCCGTCAATTTCCGCGACCACAACTGAAGGGTATGCAATGAAGCGTGGGTGGCGCCTGCTGCATTACGCAAGCCGCTACTGGCTGCAGGTCATCTCCGCTGTCCTCCTCGCTGCTGCTGTCGGCCTCCTCGACGCCTTCCGTGTCCTCCTCGTTGGCCCCATCTTCGACAACGTGCTGCACCCCGGCGCCGACAACCACAAGGGCGGCATTACGCTGCTTTCCGCATTAGGCGCGCAGTTCCATATCGATCTCCAGCGCTTCGTCCCCTCGCACTTCCACAACGACTGGACCGTCGTCGCCTTCGCCTTCGTCGCCTCCACGGCGCTCAAGGGCGTCTGCGACTACGCCGGAACCTACCTCGCTAATTACGCCGGCTTCGGCATGATCACCGACCTGCGTGACGACCTCTATGAGGCCATCCTCCGCCGCTCCATCTCGTTCTTTCAGCGCCACGCCACCGGAACCCTCCTCTCGGCGCTCATCAACGACATCGAGCGCGTCCAGTACGCCATCTCTTCTGTCCTCTCCGACTTCCTCCAGCAGGCCTTTACCCTCCTCTTCACCACCGCCGTCGTCATCTTCCTCGGCGGAAAGCTCGCCTGGGTGCTGCTGATCTTCATTCCCATCGTCACCGGGTCCGTCCGCAAAATCGGCCGCGGCGTCCGCCAGACCACCCGCAAAGGCCAGGACAAGCTCGCAGAAATCCAGAACATCCTCCACGAAACCATCACCGGCAACCGCATCGTCAAAGCCTTCAACATGGAGTTCTGGGAGCTGCTCCGCTTCCGTCAGGCCGCGCGCCGCCTCTTCCGCGCCAATCTCAGCTCCGTGCGTGCCCAGGCCATCAGCTCGCCCCTCATGGATTTCATCGGAGCCGTGGCCATCGCCCTGCTTCTCCTCTTCGGACGCAACGCCATCAGCAGCCGCGTCATGACCACCGGTACCTTCTTCGCCTTCATCGTCGCGCTCTTCAAGCTGTACGATCCCGTCCGCCGCTCGGCCGTCTACTACAACAGCTTCCAGCAGGCTCTCGGAGCCTCCCAGGCCATCTTCGAATTCATGGAAGATCAGGATGAGGTCGTCGAGCGCAAGCACGCCTTCAACCTCAAGGGCTTCCGCGACGCCATCAGCTTGGAAGAAGTCTGCTTCGCCTACAGCACCGAAGAAGGCGAAAAGGAAGTCCTGCACAACATTAACCTCGACATCCGCCACGGCGAAGTCATCGCCCTCGTCGGCCCCAGCGGGGCAGGGAAGTCCACTCTCGTCAATCTCATCCCGCGCTTCTTCGACGTCACCTCCGGCCGCGTCGCCATCGACGGACACGACCTGCGCGATGTCAGCCTCAGATCCCTCCGCGACCAGATCGGCAAAGTCACCCAGGAGACCATCCTCTTCAACGACACCGTCCGCAACAACATCGCCTACGGCCAGCCCGACGTGCCCCTCTCGCGCGTCGTCGAAGCCGCCAAGGCCGCTCTCGCCCACGACTTCATCCTGCACATGCCCGACGGCTACGACACCATCATCGGCGAAAAGGGCTTCCGCCTCTCCGGAGGCGAGCGCCAGCGCCTCGCCATCGCTCGCGCCATCCTCAAAGACGCGCCCGTGCTCATCCTCGACGAAGCCACCTCCGCTCTCGACACCGAGAGCGAATCGCTCGTCCAGACCGCGCTCAGCAACCTCATGACCGGCCGCACCGTCGTCGTCATCGCGCATCGCCTTTCTACCGTCCGCCGTGCCACCCGCATCGCCGTGCTCGAGCAGGGACGCATCACCGCCATCGGCACCCACGACGAGCTGCTGCATATCTCCCCCACCTATCAGAAGCTGTATCGCCTGCAATTCATCGATGTCGCCGACATCGACTCCTTCGAACCGGCGTTGCTCGGAAAGGTGGATGCGTGACCACCCCTGCCGCCCCGGTTTCCTCCCCCATACGTTCCATGACCGGATTCGCCCGCGTCTCGGGTCGCGTCTCCGAGTCCACCGGCTTCACCCTCGGTCTCAAAAGCGTCAATCATCGCTTTCTCGACCTGCACATGCGCCTGCTCTCCGGCACCGAAGCCCTCGAGATGCAGATCCGCCGCGAACTCAAGCAGAGACTGGTCCGTGGACACATCGAGGTTACGCTCAACATCGACCGTGGCCAGCGTGCCGAAGCATCCTACGACGCCGCTCTCGTCGAGACTTATCTCACTGCCTTTCGCACCGCCTCCGCACAGCACGGTCTGCTCGGAGAACCCGACCTGAACGCCATCCTGCGCCTGCCCGGCATCTTCAACGGCGACAACCGCAGCTCCGACCGAGGCTCGGAGGAAGAATCCCGCGCCCTCGAAGCCGCAGTGCTCAACGTTCTGCCCGAAGCCATCGAATCGCTCAACACCATGCGCGAGCAGGAAGGCTCCGCACTCGCCTCCGAGCTCACCGCCGGCCTCGACCGCCTGCAGAAGCTCGTCAACGAGGCCGCCGGACTCCGCGAAGATGTCCGCCAGGCTTACTTCGAGCGCATCAGCCAGCGCATCTCCGAGATGCTCGCCGGATCATTTGACCGCGATCGCGTGCTGCAGGAAGCCGCTCAGCTTGCCGAGCGCAGCGATGTCGACGAAGAGATTACCCGCCTGCGCACCCACATCGAACACTTCCGCTCGCTCATCGAAGCCGGCGGCGAAATCGGCAAGAAACTCGACTTCCTGCTACAGGAAATGAATCGCGAAGCCAACACTCTGCTTTCGAAAACGGGAGGCGTTGCCGGAAACGGGCCACGCATCACCGAATTAGGTTTGGGAATGAAATCGGAAATCGAAAAAGCACGCGAACAGGTGCAAAATCTCGAGTAGGGACACGATCAGGTAAAGGAGAATACCAACACTTTGGCAGGCATCTTGTTCCTTATTTCGGCCCCCTCCGGCTCGGGCAAATCTTCGCTCGTCAACCTATTGCGCTCCGAAGTTAAAAACCTCGAGTTCTCCGTCTCCTACACCACGCGACCGCCGCGCGGTTCTGAAGAAGAGGCCCGTGAGTACCACTTCATCAGCCGCGAAGAATTCCAGCGCATGATTGATGCCGACGAGTTTCTCGAGTACGCCGACGTCTTCGGCAACTACTACGGCACGGCGCGCAGTTCGCTCACCCACGCATTCGACAAAGGCAAGGACGTGCTGCTGGACATCGACGTGCAGGGCGCGGCGCAGGTTCGCCGCAAGCTCCCCAACGCCGTCACCATTTTCCTCATGCCTCCGTCGCCCGAGATTCTCGCCTACCGGCTGCGCAACCGCAGCCGCGCCGAAGGCACTGTAATAGAAGACATTATCAATCGCCGCCTGGCCCGGGCCCGGGACGAGATTGAGAATTACCGCGAATATGACTATATTCTCGTCAACGATATTCTCGACCGCGCGGTCGAGGAGATGGCAGCCATCGTCGCCGCCGAAAGAATGCGCCGCAACCACGGTTCGCAGACGCCCGACGATGAAGAGCTGATCGCAAAGGCGGAAAAATGCCGCCAGCGAAACTCTGAAGCACGCATCAAACCGGTGCTTCAGGCTTTCGGAGTCGTCAACGCCGAGGCTGCTCCTGTGTGAGCCTGCCAAGGCAACTTTGGGAGAGACGCTATGAGTGTCGAGCAAGGGTTCGATAGCAATTTTCGCTACGTAATGGTCGCCGCACGACGCGCACGCCAGCTCCAGGCCGGTTCTCAACCCCTGGTAGATTCCCGTTCCCGCAAGGCCTGCAAAGTCGCCCAGGATGAGATCGCAGCCGGTAAGGTCGGCTACATCCGGGCAGACACCCCAGTCCTCAAGCCCGAAATCACCGCCCCCGACATCCCCAAGTTCGCCAGCCTCTAACCCAATCGAAATATCAGATCGCGTGCCCCACGTCCGGATTCTCGGACGTGGGACGATCTGACGCTTTGTATCAGGGCACGGCTTTAGCCGTGCCACAAAACCGTCAGACATGGAGGGGCTTCAGCCCCTGAGGAATACTTGCGGCGATCCATTCCCCCTCCCGTAATATCTAGACATGAAGGTCACAGTCGGCGTCTCCGGTGGCATCGCCGCCTACAAGTCAGCAGAGTTAGTCCGCACGCTCCAGCAGCACGCACTCGATGTCCATGTAGTCATGACCGAGGCGGCCCGGCAGTTCATCCAGCCGCTCACCTTCGCCTCGCTTACCGGACACAAGGTCATCACCAGCCTCTGGACCCCGCCCGAATCTCCCGACAGCAACCTCGACTCCGCCATCGAGCACATCGAAGCCGCGCAGACCACCGACCTGCTCGTCGTCGCTCCGGCCACTGCCAACATCCTCGCCAAATTCACGCACGGCCTCGCCGACGATTTCCTCACCACCCTCTATCTCGCCACCACCGCACCCGTCATCGTCGCGCCCGCCATGAACGTGAACATGTGGCAACACCCAGCCACCCAGGCCAATCTCGAAATCCTCGCAGCGCGCAACGTTCAGATCGTTCCACCCGACAGCGGATATCTCGCATGCGGCATGACCGGCAGCGGCCGCCTCGCCGACACGCCCGCCATCGTCGAAGCCGTCCTCGGCGTCCTGCACCACCGCAACGACCTCGCCGGTGAAACCGTCCTCGTCACCGCGGGAGGCACCCGCGAAGCCCTCGATCCCGTCCGCTTCCTCGGCAATCGCTCCAGCGGCAAAATGGGATACGCCCTCGCCGAAGCCGCCGAGCGCCGCGGCGCCCGCGTCATCCTTATCACCGCACCCACCGCATTGCGCCCTCCGGCCAACGTCGAGGTCGTCCCCGTCACCACCACCGAAGAGATGCGCGCCGCCGTCCTCGGCCGTATGGACCAGGCCAGCATCGTCATCAAGGCCGCAGCCGTCGCCGACTACCGCCCTCTCAAACAGGCCGAGCAGAAGTTGAAGCGTTCAGGCCCGCTCACCATCGACCTCGAGCCGACAGAAGACATCCTCGCCGAAGCCGTAGCCCGCCGCCACGCCGGGCAGCTCATCATCGGCTTCGCCGCTGAAACGCAGGATCCCGTCGCGCATGCCCGCGCCAAGCTTCTTCGCAAAGGCGCCGACGCCATCATCCTCAACGACGTCTCCCGCGAAGGCATCGGCTTCGACTCCGACCGCAATGCCGTCACCTTCCTCACGCGTTCGACCGCCCTCGAACTCCCCGAGATGGCCAAGCGCGACCTCGCCGACCGCATCCTCGAAGAAATCCTCGCCCTCCGCCGTCCGCAAAAAGTCGTCACCGAGAGCAGCATCGTCATCGAGTAGAGCAGAATTGAAATGACCCGACTCACCCCCGAACTCGCGCACGCCGTCCACGCCCGCATCCGCTATTACCGCGACCTCGGCATCCACGACCTCTACCGCCGAGCTGAGGCGGCGTCAGAGTCCGCCGTCGAATTAGAAGCCGTATCAGTTACAAATCCCAAACCGGAGCCAGTTATCCCCGCCCGCAAAGTCGCACCTCCACCGTCTCTGCCTGTTATCCCGACCGAAAGCATTCCCTCCGCCGACCGCCCCGGCGCCCTCGAGGCCATTCGCGCCGACATAGGAGAGTGCACCCGCTGCCCCCTGGCCTTTCAGGGCCGCCACACCATCGTCTTCGGAGACGGAAACCCCGGCGCCCGTCTCATGTTTATCGGCGAGGGCCCGGGAGCCGATGAAGACACGCAGGGCCTGCCCTTCGTAGGCCGCGCCGGCCAGCTCCTCAACAACATGATCGCCGCCATGGGACTCCAGCGCTCCGACGTCTACATCGCCAACATCGTCAAGTGCCGCCCGCCGCAGAACCGCGTCCCCGAGCCCGAAGAAGCCAACACCTGCACGCAATTTCTCTTCCGCCAGATCGACGTCATCCGCCCGCAGGTTATCGTCGCTCTCGGAGCCACCGCCGCCACATATCTGCTCGGCGGAAAATCCCCGCTCGCCCGCCTTCGCGGACGCCTCCACGAAGCTCGCGGCGCGAAGCTCATCGTCACCTACCACCCCGCCTACCTCCTCCGCGATCCCACTCAGAAGAAGGAAGCCTGGAAAGACCTCCAGCTCGCCATGGCCGAGCTCGGCCTCAAAGCGCCGAAAGCATAGCGCTAAGCTTTGAAGTTTCACCTTTAGGTTTTGTCCCGTAGAGTGAGGGCGACTGGCGTCCAAGCTATTGGCTATTGGCTATTGGCTATTGGCTATTGGCTATTGGCTATTGGCTAATCGCTAATCCCTAATCCCTAATCCCTAATCCCTGTACCCTGTCCTTAGTGCCTGCCTTCTGTGACGTAGCCCTGCCCGTCCCGCTCGACCGCGCCTTCACCTACGCGCTCGGTCCTGCTGCCCCATCCATCGGAGCCCGCGTCCTCGTCCCCTTCCGCAACGAGAAGATGGCGGGCGTCGTCCTCCGCCTTCACGACGACCCGCCCCCCGTCGAAGCGCGCCCCATCCTCAACATCCTCGACGAGGAATCGATCCTCTCCCCGCAACTCCTCGACCTCGCGCAGTGGATCGCCCAGTACTACCTCGCACCCATCGGAGAAGTCCTCCGCGCCATGCTCCCGCTCATGGCTGAGGTGCGAAAGCAGGTCCTCTACCGCATCACCGATCTCGGCCGCGAGACATTGTTCCAAGGCGCAGAGCAGGGAAGCTCGCGACGCTCACGCCTCTCACACGAAGAGCAGGACACCGAATACAAAGTCCTGAACTACCTCGAGAGCTACTCGGAAAACGGGGAAGCCGTCCGCGCCGCCACTCTCCGCCACGCCACTGGAGCCGACCGCGATCTGCTCACCGGCATGCTCCGCAAAAAGTGGATCACTCGCGAAACCGCGGCCGCCCCGCGCGATGCCCGCCGCACCATCCGGTACGCCGTACTTGTCGCAGACACCCGTCTCCCCAAGCTCAACGACAACCAGCAGGCCATCCTCGCCGAGCTCGCCGGAGCAGCGAACGAGCTCCCCGTCGCCGAGCTCCGGCGTCTCGCCGTTCCCGCGTCCACGCTCGCCACGCTGGTCAAGCGCAACCTAGTTCGCATCGAAGACCGGCCCGCCGACTTCCACCTCACCCATCTCTCCCGTCTGCCTCGTCCCGAGTATGTCCTCAACGACGCCCAACAGGCCGCCCTCAACACCATCACCGCCGCCGTCGAATCCGCCGAATTTCGCCCGCACCTCCTTCACGGAGTCACCGGCTCGGGAAAAACCGCCGTCTATCTCGCCGCCATGCGCCGCGCTCTCGACCAGGGAAAATCCGCCATCCTCCTCGTCCCCGAAATCGGCCTCACCCCCGCCATGGCCGCGCAACTGCATCATGCCTTCGCCTCCGATGTCGCCCTCCTCCACTCCGCGCTCACGCCGGAGGAGCGCTCCGAGCAGTGGCACCGTATTCGAAAAGGGGAGGCCCGCATCGTCGTCGGCACCCGCTCCGCCGTCTTCGCGCCCGTCGAAAACCTCGGCCTCATCATCGTGGACGAGGAGCACGACTCCAGCTACAAGCAGGAATCGAACCCCCGCTACCACGCCCGCGACACCGCCGTCATGCGCGCCAAGCTTGCCCACGCAACCATCGTGCTCGGCTCGGCCACGCCATCGCTCGAGTCCTGGCACAACGCCCGTCAGGGCAAATACGCGAGCATTGAGATGCACCAGCGCGTCATGAATCGCCCGCTGCCCCTGGTCAAGTTGATCGATATGCGCCGCGAGTTCCAGGAGACCGGCGCCGAG
Source organism: uncultured Acidobacteriaceae bacterium (assembly GCA_963721995.1). Lineage (GTDB taxonomy): Bacteria > Acidobacteriota > Terriglobia > Terriglobales > Acidobacteriaceae > Silvibacterium. Next base: position 52,938 of record CAVRNK010000076.1, read on the forward strand.
CATCTCTTCTCCCGCGCCCTCATCGACGAAACCCAGGCCACCCTCGACCGCGGCGAGCAGGCCATCATCCTCCTCAACCGCCGCGGATACTCCTTCGTCGTCATGTGCCGCGCCTGCGGCGAAAAGCTCGAGTGCGAGAACTGCTCCATCTCCCTCACCTACCACAAGCCCGTCACGCCAGGAGACGACCGCGCCCCCGTTGGCCAGCGCCTCGAATGTCACTATTGCGGTTACAAAAGAACCGTGCCCAAGCGCTGCCCCAAGTGTGACAGCGAGCACCTCTACTTCCTCGGAGCCGGCTCGCAACAAGGCGAAGAGCGTCTGCAGGAAATCTTCCCCGGCGCGCGCATCGGCCGCATGGACCGCGACACCGTGAGAGGACGGAATGACATGGAGCGCCTGCTCATGCGCCTCCATTCCGGCGAAATCAATCTCCTCGTAGGGACGCAGATGATCGCCAAAGGACACGACATCCACGGCGTCACCCTGGTCGGCGTCGTCGGTGCCGACTATGCCTTGGGGTTACCGGACTTCCGCGCCGCCGAGCGCGTCTTCCAGCTCCTCACCCAGGTCTCAGGGCGCGCCGGGCGCGGCGACCTCCCCGGCAAAGTCATCGTGCAGACCTACCATCCCGACCACTACGCCATCCAGTGCGCCGCCGAGCACAACTTCCACGCCTTCGTCGAGCGCGAGCTCAAGTACCGCCGCTGGATGCACTACCCTCCCTACGCCGCCCTCGCCAACCTCATCATCCAGAGCCCGCACCTCGAAGAAGCCGCCGGATGGTCCGCCACCCTCGGCCGCTGGTTCCAGTCCACCCACCTCGACGGAGTCCGCGTCCTCGGCCCCGCCACCGCGCCCATCGCCCGCATCAAGCGCATCTACCGTTTCCACCTCGTGCTCAAGGCCGAGAAGCGCCAGTCCCTCGCCCGTGCCCTGCGCCTCGTGCTCGCCCACGCCGACGCCGTTCAGATCCCCCGCCGCAACCTCGTCGTCGACGTAGACGCCGTCAGCCTGATGTAGACGCCGTCAGCCTGATGCAAACATTACGGAACACCACCGCCGCTTCTGCGTATACCTCACCCATGGCTCGCCGCGTTGTCTGCCTCATCCTGTATCTCAGCCTGACTGCACTCCCGCTCTATCTCCGTGCACAAGCACCAGCGCCTGACCCCACCATCCTGGCCTCACTCGACAGCCACCAATACGATCTCGCCAATAACGGCCGCGACTTCCTGCTGACCGAAGCAAAGAACAACGACTTCTTCCTCCTCGGCGAGCTCCACGGAGAGAACGAGATCCCCGACCTCCTCCGCACCCTCTGGCCGCAAATGTGGCGCGACGGATACCGCCACGTCGCCGCCGAAGTCAGCCCTTGGACAGCGAATCAGCTGTAGACTACTCCAGCGTCAGGCCCGCGCATTCAAGGTCTCTGGACAAAGCAACAGGCCGCCGACGTTCGCGCCTTCGCCGCTCCCGGCTCGACCGTCCTCTGGGGATGCGACCTGGAAGAGATTCATCCCGAATACCTCATCCGCGAACTCGCCGCCGCTATGAACCCCGCAAATCCATCACTGACGAAAATGGTTGAGATCACAAAGAACGGATACAGCCGCAAGATGGCCTCCGACCTCTACGCTCTCGCGCTAAACATCACCGCCCAACACGATCAGCTAGTAAACGGCATCTCTCTTCGCCGGAACCTCCTCGCCACTCTCGAAATCGAAAAGAATCGCTCCATCCCCGACACGAAGATGACCGCTCAGAACCAGCGCGAACTCCTCATGAAAACGCAGTTCCTCGAACACTTCCGCCAAAGCTCCAACTCAGAGCCACCGTCCAAAGTCCTGCTCCGCTTCGGACGCAACCATCTCCACCGCGGATACGATGCGCGCGGCATCTCCACCCTTGGCAACTTCATCGCTGAATTCGCCGTTTCTCGCGGCCAGAAGGCCTTCAACGTCGGAGCATTCGGAGCCGGAGGCCAGGCCACCCTGATGGGCGAAACCTGGAACGCGGACGAGCGCCCTGACGAGCCAGCCTTCTCCCTGCTCGCCGCCCACGCAAAGTATCCGGCCACCATCTTCGATCTCCGCCCGCTTCGCCCCCTGCTCCACGCCATTCCGCAGGAGAAGCGCACTGCCCTCCAGACCAGCCTCGTCTACTGGGCCGACTCCTACGACGCCCTCATCTGCTACAAAAACGTCACGCCGCTGAAGGACTGAACCGACGCCGCTCACGTCCGCCTCCGCTCAAATTCCCGCCGCACACAAAAAAACCCACGCGCCCGGAGACGCGTGGGGCCGATAAAGTAATCGCTCCGAGTTAGGCGCAACTGCCACTACGTGCTGGTTGCGCAGGCGGTGGCGGTTGGCTGGTTAAATCCTCGCTCGGATCGAGGGACCTATTGTTGACCTGCGGGCGCCGTGCTTTCAGCGGCCGCCTTCTTGTGGTGCGTCTTCGCCGGGGCATTACGGGACTGTCCCTGCACCTGGGTCTCATCTACCGTCGTGACCTGCTCCGTAAACGCGGCGCCAGACGGCACTCTGTAGATCCGAATCGCCTTGGTCTTTTCAACTCCAGCCTTCACCTGCAGCATCGAAGGATTGATCTGCTGGCCGCCTTCACCCTGGGTGAGGTAATACTTCACGTTCACCGCTCGTTGGCCTGCCAGCTGCGTCGCTTTGACTGTCTCCTCATCCTCGGCATAACCGACGATCACATAGCTATCGTTCGGTTCCTTTTGAATGAGCAGGGCCACCTGGTCCAGGGTCGCCTTGCACTCGTTGTCGACGCGGCCAGGCTTATTCGAGTTATTGAAGCTGCACTCTCCCACCTTGGTCACTTCCTGCGCGACTTCAGGAGGCAGCGGAGCAATATTGACCACTGCTTCGCAACTGGCGGTCAAGCCATGAATGTTGCTCACCACCGCAGTCGCAGTAATTGGACTCCCAGCCGGGGCGCCGGTGGTGTCCAGCGTTGCGCTGCTGCCCGTGCCGCTTATGCGTCCCGCACTCGCCGCATAAGTGTAGGTCAACTCGCTTCCATCGGGGCTTTGCGCTGTAACCGTCAACGTCGCCGGGTCGCCGGCCTTCACAGTGCCCGGGCTGGCAGAGCAGCTCGCTGTCGGTGGCAGCGGCTGCCTGACCGTAAAGTTGGCGCCGCAGTCCGCCGTGTTGTCGTTCTTCCTCCTTTCATCGGTGGCCGTCACCGAAACCGTGTAGTTTCCAGGCTTCAGACCTGCTGTAGCTACACTTGCCGATTCCGTCGTGCCCGAAACCCGGCCGCCGGTGCTTGCCCAGCGGTAAGTAATCGTATGTTTAGGATTGAAGTTCTCCGTCGACACTGTGGCCGATACCGGATCGCCGGCCATGATCTGGGTTGGAGAAACCGAGCAGCTCGCCGTCAGCGGCAGTGGAGGCGCGCCGCCGAATGTGAAGACGATCCCGCCGACATAGCGGAAGTTATTCTGGTTTGCGGTATAGCCCGCTACGTGATTGGCCGAAAAGCGCGTCAGGAGGTAATCCACCTCGACCGGCCGGGCCGAAAAATGCTGGGTAAGTCTGAAATCAATGCCGCCGCCGGCCGCCATGGCAAAACCGTTGTTATTTCCGGAGCCGGAGGATACACCTTCGACACTCGCAATCGTTGCATACGCGTTGGTATGCGCTGCGCCAAACAGTACCTCGCCGAACGGCTGTATCCTCCCCGTATGCTTCTTGATCTGGGGACCGAACATGTAAGTGAAGACATTCCCGCTGACGGATCCCGTGTAGTCAAGATCGTTGCGAAGCTGGTTCCTCAGACCGCTGCCCTGCGTATACCCCATAAATTCGGCCTTGACGCCCAGGTAGTTGCCGAAGTTGAGGTCAACCTGGCCGCCTCCACCGAAGACATTGAAACTGGTGATGGGATCAAGATTGGGATGAACGTTGACAAATGAAAAGCCAATCGGGACTTCTACTTTTGGAACGTCCTGCGCCGATGCGCATATTCCGATCAGCAGGCCTGCCGGGAGAAAAGCATATTTAATCATCATGGCCCCCATCCGTTGTTCCTCAGAGGTTGAGGAGAGAGCGCGGAGGCGATTTTCCCGCATAGACCGCGGTCAGGCATCAACCATCCCGGGGATGTTGATTTGCTGGTCCTGAATGCTCAGCCTGATTGTGCTCGGAAGCGTGCTGTCTGAACACTGTCAAAAGCAACAGGTGTGGACCTTTATTTTCGCCAGACCCGTTTATTTTCAGTAGGAAAGATTTGTGACGGGTTTCGTCAGTTTCGCGCGAGGTCCAGGCCTATGCCGCCCCGGCTCATCTCTCGTTGCCTTTAGGCCAACTCACTTCCCTCACTTCCTTCGTCGCGAAAACTTCAACCCCGACCATTCCTCATTCACCGAACACACCTTGTAGTCGACAAATTCCTGCGCCAGCCCATGCTCGCGCACATCATTTTCGTTGAAGCTCGTCTTCGCGCCCCTCTTTTGTTTGGGATAGATCACCCAGAATGACGCCGCCTCCGGCAGCCGCCCGGACGCATGCTCGAAGGCGTCCGCGAGCTCGCGCTCCGATCGCACGATATACAACCCGAGCCGCGTCTGCGTCCCGAACCGCTTCACCAGCGCCGCCCCCGCCGGTAACTCGCCGAGCAGTTCTTCAAATCCCTCGAAGCCGCCCAGCACCGCCGCCTGCATTCCGGTCTTGATTCCGAGCTTCTGTTGCAGCGGCGTTGCCGCCGAGCGATCCGCATGCGACCGCGCCTTCACCGGATTCGCTACCGGATGCGCAATCGCCGCTCTCACCGCATCGCCAATCTCCTCCCACGGCGTGAACACCGCATCCGGAAGCTCCCCGCGAATGCGCTCCGCCTTATCCGCAGCGCCACCTGCAAACACCAGCGGCAGATGCCGCGTGCTCTTGCTGTCGCGCAGCATTGTTCCCACTTCGCGCCCGTGCGAAGGCAGTCGGTCGAGGTCCAGCACCACCGCATCAGGCGCCAGGTCGCGAAAGTGCCCGACCACCCCACCGCACTCGCCGAGCGGACGTGCTTCCACCTTGAAGCCCAGAGCCCTCAGCTCACGCGCGCGCGACTGCGCATCATCGTCATTCCACGAAACCAGGCGAACCGTAGTTAGGCGAAGCGTAGGCACGGCCCTAACTTATCGCGACAGCGGCCCAAAAACAAAGGGCACCCACGTGGGATGCCCTCTGTCTATAACTCAACTTCGCCCTACGGTGCCCCCGAGCCATACGAGCGGCTACCGGTGATATTGTTTCCGCCCTGCGTGGTCGATCCGGCATACTGATTCGTCGTGCGCACATCCACTACATTGCCCTGTGCCTGTATCGTCGCCGAAATCACATCCGTGTCCGTTCGGATAATGGTGACGTATGGGCTGTTCTGCGAAGCCACATACACCTTGCCCGCCGGATAGTTATAGGTCGACACGATCGTCCGCGGATTCGTCACCCCATTCAGCTGAATCGTCTTTTGCGCTGTGAAGTTGGTCAGATTCACCACCGTCACCGTGCCATCGCCCTCGTTGGCCGTGTACGCCCGGCTTCCATCCTGCAGCACCGTTAGTGCGGCGGGATTCAGTCCCACCGGCACTGTCGCCAGCACCTTTCCGAACGTCGGGCTGTCGTTGCCGTAAACATCCAGGCTCACGTCAATCACGCTGACCGTGCTGTTGTCGTAGTTCGAGACCACCATGATGTTCCCTGGCGTATACAGTTCGGCATAGACCGGGCCGGCATTGCACGGAGTCGTACCGCCGCACAGGTTGATCGTGCCGGTCGCATTCAGCGCCGTGTCCAGCGTATTCAGCTGGCTGTTGATCACCGTAATCGTGCCGCTGCCTCGGTTCAAAATGAATGCGCGCTTGCCATCCACTGAGCTCACGCCATACACCGGGCACACACCCAGCGGCAGCCGCGCGGAGATCGTATCGTTCGCAACCTCGATCGCATCCGCTTCGCCGGTAATGCTCACCGTCGAGGGGGTCGCACACTCCCCCCACGCAAAGGTCGGAGTGTTGATATTGCCCTGGCTGATTGAGTACACACGCTGCGACGCCGCAACGCCCGTTGCGTTGATCACGCTCGGCGCTACCGGCACCTCCTGCTTTAGGGCCGGCGGAGCGCCCGCCATCACCGCGATAGCGTCCCGTCCCTGCTCGATCACATACTGGCTGGTGCCCGCCACCAGTGAATTGATCGGTACCGCCCCTGTCAGCAGCGTGCTGCTGCCCACCTTATTCGTCTGTAGCGCGATACTGATCGGCACCGCGCTGATCGTGCCGTCGCAGTTCTCGCTATAGGCAGTCGAGCCAGTGCTGTCCACGGTAAAGCCAAGAGGACCATTGCCCACGTTCGCCAGCGCCATAATGCTGTCGCCGGAGAAGTCCAGGATCGTCACCACACCCGGATTGGTGTAACTCTGGAAGACCCCACCCGCCCCACCCGCCAGCCCGGGGCACGGCGGAGCCGTCGCCGGCAGGCTCGGATCCGTAGGAGTCACCAGGCCAGGCTGCGAAAACACCACGGCATAGGAAGTGGGCTGTGCAGCGGGACCGGTTGGCACCACAGGATTGATAACGGGACGATACTGGCTGCCACAACCTGCGGCCCCAACCAAAACCAACAGCGCGGCGGCTGCCGGCCATCTCATGCTCTGCACTCGCAAATACCTCACTCCAACATCAGGCTTAAAAAGGATAAACAGATCTCAGGCTTAAATAAAGATAAACAGATCATCAGGAAATACGGATAAACAGATCCAAACAAAGAAAACGGTAAATACTGTAGAAAGATGATTGTAAATCACGAGCGGCCTCCACCCGCGCTCACCGCCCAAACGCCCTATTGTCCCCGCAACCATGAAAGAACGCCCCGACCACCCGCGCCTGCACTGGCAATCTCAGCTCATCCTGCTGCTCGTCATCCCGCTCACCAGTGCCTTCGTTTTGGATCAGTTCATTCAGCGCTGGCCGTTCACTCCCGTTCCTCTCATTCAGGCCTTTGTCATCGGCACCGCCTTCGCCGCTCTGGTCTGGATACTCCGCGCCGCCACCCCCGCCGCCGCTCTCACCGGCGGCCTCTTCACCATCAGCCTCTACCTCTGGATCCCTGGCTTGCGCACCATTCTCTGGCCTCTGCTCGCGCTCTTTCTGCTTACGTTCGCCGCCACTCGCTTTGGCCGCCGCCGCAAAGAGGCGCTCGGAGTCGCAGAAGGGAAGCGCGGCCGCACCGCCTCCCAGGTCGTAGCCAATCTTGGAGTCGCCGCCATTGCCGGCATCCCCATCAGCGCCCATCGCGTCTGGCTTGGTCTCTACCCGGGACGCGTTGCCCTCATCGCTGCCATCGCTGCTCTCGGCGAAGCCACCGCCGACACGCTTTCCTCCGAACTCGGCGAAGTCCTCGGCGGCGACCCGTACATGCTCACCACATTCCGACGCGTGCCTGCCGGAACCGACGGAGCCATCAGCCTCAATGGCACACTCGCCGGAGCGGCAGGCGCAGCCATCATCACCGCCATCGCCGCACTCTTATTCCGGTTCACCGCCGGCGAGTGCGCCATTACATTCGCGGGTGCCATCGCCGGCCTCTTCTTCGACAGCCTCCTGGGAGCCACCCTCGAACGCCGCCGCTGGCTCAACAACGACGCCGTCAACGCCCTCTCCACTCTCGCCGCCGCGTTGTTCGCGGCCTGGGCCGCCTCCGCTATAAATTCACGCCTGTAGATTTTCCGGCCACGCGTTCCACCGTCACCACGCCCTCCGGCAAACCGGCATACGAACGGGCGCTGCTCCACTCCCAATCCGTGGTGTTGTCCACAAGGCCCGCCTTCACCGGCTCCTGATGCATCATGTCCAATTGCCTCTCGATCATTTCCGGTCCGAAGACATGCACGTCGGAGTAGCGGCCCTCCCACACCTGCTCCGTGCTGCGAGCCGAGTTGTTATACCTTCGCTGATACCGCTGTCGCAGCATCTCGATCGAGTTCGCCGCTGTATCAACCTCCGGTTCCGCCATCAAGAGACGAAAATGATCCGGCATCACCACATACCCCACCACGCCGAACCGGAATTTCACGCGCAGCTCTTCCAGCAACCGGACAAAAACGTTGCGATGCTTCTCCAGACCCAGCTTTGGCTGCTTCAGGAAACAACCGCACGTAACCAGGTGCAGATGCCCCTTCCCGTACACGGGCTCGCGACTCTTAGCCATAAGCAGCAGTGTAAGCCGCCGTCAACGACCTATTCACCCTCGCCGCCGCTTAATTATCCCGCTATGCAGCGAGCCTTTCCTGAGCCCTGTGCCCTAATCCCTCATCGCTAATCCCCACAGCCCTTCTCACCCGCCACCACGTGTAGCTCAAAATCTCGTGCGCCATGCGCTCAACAGCATCCCACTGCGAAAGCCCTTTTGCCTCCAGCCGCGGCGACGTAAACACATTCAGACCCATCGCCGCACACAGCGCATGCACCCGGAACAGATGTGTCCCATCGCTCACCACGACAATGTTATTCAGATGATTCGCCCTCGCAATCACCGCCAGCCGCTTGGCCGACTCCTCAGTGTTCTGGCTCTCCGTCTCCGCAATAATCGCCGCATCCGGAACCCCGTGCGCCATCAGGTAGTCGTGTCCCACCGCGCCCTCCGAGTGCCGGTCCGCAGGATCGCCTCCGCCCAGCGTGATCACCAGCGGAGCGATCTTCTCCTGGTAAAGCGCCAGCGCATGGTCCAGCCGCGCCCGCAGTACGGGAGACGGCCGCCCGTCATACTCCGCCGCGCCAAACACCGCGATCGCATCCGCCGGCCGCGCCTCGTTGCGATCAGCAAAGTAGTGAATCTGCCGGTCGACCCAGACCACCCATCCCACCGCCGCCAGCACCACCGCACCGGCCACAGCCCATGCAATCCTCTGCGCAGGCCTCACCGATCGGCCCACTGGAGTAACCCCCGGTCGCTTGACGGATCTCAAATTGGTTTCCGGAACGATCATGATGGCAGGCGGTCAGCTTCCAGTTTCAACTGGTAACCCACAACTGGCAACCGAGTCGCCGATCCCTGTTTCCTATTCCCTATTCCCTGAGCCCTGAGCCCTGAGCCCTGAGCCCTGAGCCCTGAGCCCTGAGCCCTGAGCCCTGCCTTACGAGTTCAGCACCAGCGCGATCTCATGTGTCGGAATCGAGCCCTCGCGCAATATCTGCCATGAGCCTCGCGGTCCCGAGAGATCCACAATCGTCGTCGGCAGGCTCCGCCCCGTCGGCCCTCCATCCACAATCAGCGGAATCCGGTCGCCAATCTGCTCGCGCACGCACGCCGCATAGGTGCACTCGGGATACCCCTGCAAATTCGCCGACGTCGCCGTTATCGGCAGCCCGAAAGCCTCCACCACTGCCCTCGGAATCGCCGCATCCGGAACCCTCAGTGCCACGTTGCCCGTTTTTGCCGTGCTGCGCAGTGGCAGCCGCGAACTGGCCTTCACAATCACCGTCAACGGCCCCGGCCAGAACTTATCCGCCAGCATGTCGAGATGCGGTCCCACCTCGCGCGAAAGCTCATAAGCCTGCGACAGGCCCGAGATCAGCAGCGAGAGCGGTTTGTGCCTCAGCCGGCTCTTGATCTCGTAGATATGCTCCACCGCGCGCAGGTTCACCGGATCCACTGCCAGCCCGTAAAACGTGTCCGTCGGTATACCCACCACCTTGCCGTGGCGCAGGCACGACGCGACATACTGCACCCGATCCGGCTCCGGTTCATCCGGATGGATGCGCAAAATTTCTGCAAACAATGGAATCTCCACTTTGGAAACTTACTCTCGGGCGATGCTTTAACAGTCAGCGTTTAGGGTACACCGATACTATCCGCTGCGATCAGCAATCCGGGGGCCAACGCTGATCGTCATTCGCCGGACGCTGTAAAATCGCACCCATGCCCACGGCGTCCGTTCGCGCGCGCTCACCTCGCATTGTACAAAGTCGCCAGAACGCCCGGGTCAAGGAATTACGGGCCGGTTTCCGCAGCGCTCCCAAAACGGAACACGGCCACATCGCCATTGAAGGCGAACATTTACTGCTCGAAGCCATCGCCGCTGGCCTGACCATCCCCGCCGTCTTTCTCCGCCAGGGAAGCGAATCGCTGCTCGACCATCTTCAACTCCCCGAAACCGCCGAAATCATCGCCCTGCCGCCCGAAATCTTCGCGAGCGCCGTCAGCACCGAATCCCCGCAGGGCATCGCCGCCTTGGTCGACCCCCCTGCCTTCACCCTCGACCATATCCTCAACGCGCCCGCCACACCACTCATCCTCATCTCCGCTGGCCTGCAGGACCCCGGCAACCTCGGCACCCTCATCCGCTCTGCCGAAGCCTTCGCCGCCACCGGCCTCATCACCCTCCCCGGCACCGTCAGTCCGTGGAACCAGAAAGCCCTGCGCGCCTCCGCCGGATCAGTCTTCCGCCTGCCCGTCCTTGCTTCTGTAGAAGACGAAATCTTCCCCGCGCTCGAATCCCGCGGCATTGCCACTCTCGCCGCCGTCGCCCCCGGTATCGATATTGCCGGAGAACCGCTTACCCATCACGACCTCACCCGTCCCACCGCCCTTATCCTCGGCAACGAAGGCGCCGGCATCCCACCCGAAATCCTCCGCCGCGTCACCGCCCGCGTCACCATCCCCACGCCCGGCCCGGTCGAATCCCTCAACGCCGCCATCGCCGGCAGCATCCTCCTCTATGAAGCGTCCCGCCAAAGGGCGGGGGGAGCCTCCCGCCAGCGGCAGACAGGCCATCAATGAACGAACCTCGGAAAGAATCTCGACGACTGCGCCCTGTGCCCTGAGCCCTGCGCCCTGAGCCCTGTGCCCTGAGCCCTGTTTATGAGCCTCTTCGACCCCACGCCCGACCTCACCACCCGAACCCCCGTCGCCGCACCCCTGGCCGACCGCATGCGCCCGCGCAGCCTCGACGAATACGTCGGCCAGCAGCACATCCTCGCCCCCGGCAAGCCCCTCCGCATTCAGATCGAGCGCGACGACCCCGCCTCGATGATCTTCTGGGGCCCTCCCGGAGTCGGCAAGACCACCCTCGCCCGCATCATCGCCAACGTCACCCGCGCCAGCTTCATCCAGTTCTCCGCCGTCCTTTCCGGCATCAAGGAGATCAAGCAGGTCATGGTCGACGCCGAAAAAGCCGCCAAATTCGGCTCCCGCACCATCCTCTTCATCGATGAGATCCACCGCTTCAACAAGGCGCAGCAGGACGCCTTCCTGCCCTACGTCGAGCACGGCACCATCCGCCTCATCGGCGCCACCACCGAAAACCCGTCTTTTGAGATTATTTCGGCGCTCCTCTCCCGCTGCCGCGTCTACACCCTCCAAGCCCTCACCGAAGACGAAATCCTCACCCTCCTCGAGCGCGCTCTCAAAGACTCCGAGCGTGGCCTCGGCTCCATGCAAATTGCCGCCGACGAAGAAGCCCTTCGCACCATCGCCTCCTACTCCAGCGGAGACGCCCGCTCCGCCCTCAACGCCCTCGAAGTTGCCGCCAAGCTCGCCGAAGCCCGGGTAGAAAAAGGCATTACAAAAGAAACAGCCATCGAAGCCCTCCAGCAGCGCGTCCTCCTCTACGACAAGCAGGGAGAGGAGCACTACAACCTCATCTCCGCCCTGCACAAGTCCATCCGCAACTCCGATGCCGACGCCTCGCTCTACTGGCTCGGCCGCATGCTCCAGGCCGGAGAAGACCCCATGTACGTCGCCCGCCGTCTCGTCCGCATGGCCGTCGAAGACATCGGACTCGCATCCCCCGAAGCCCTCAACCTCACCCTCTCCGCCCGTGACGCCGTCCACTTCCTCGGCTCACCCGAAGGCGACCTCGCTCTCGCCCAGGCCGCCGTCTACCTCGCCCTCGCGCCCAAGTCCAACGCCCTCTACGCCGCCTACGGAGAAGTCCTCTCCGATATCGAAACCACCCGCGCCGAGCCCGTCCCCCTCCACCTGCGCAACGCTCCCACCGGTCTCATGAAATCCATCGGATACGGCAAGGGCTACCAGTACGCGCACGACGAAGAAGGCCGCGTCGCCGACATGGACTGCCTCCCCGAAAGCCTCGCCGGACGTACCTGGTACCACCCCATCGCCGAAGGCCGCGAAAAACTCCTCGCCCAGCGTATGGAAGAAATCCGCAGAATTCGGGAAACTAAGCGCGATGCAGGGAAGCGTCGCCAATAGCATCAGCCTTTATTAAAAGCACCGCAGCAACCACCCCGACGGTCAAGCGTCTGCGGAGTTCCATGCCCCCGCGAAACAAGTCCTCCGGCCTGCGCCACCAGGCCTTCACGTGGTCCGAAAGCTGTGCAGAGTATCCTTGCAGAACATTTCCCCAGAGGAGAAACGTAATGGAATGGGAACGGTTGATTCGATTTGGGCTGTTGGGCAATACGAATTTCGAATCGTGTGCAATTTTGTTAGTGCGGGTCGCGTTGGGACTGTTCTTTGCTATCTCCGGGGGAAATAAGCTGTTTGTCGCTAGCCGGACCAAGGCCATGTACGAAACCTTGGTCGCGGCCAGGGTCCCGTTTCCACTATCGATGACCTACTGTCTAGCGGCTGTAGAATTCGTCTGCGGTTGCTTGCTGGCTGTAGGACTTCTGTCAAGCCTGGCTTGTCTTACCTTGCTGGTCGATATGCTGGTCGCAATCCTGACCACTAATCTTGCTGGCCTCCCCAAAAGGCTTTCGCCGCTCAACTGGCTGGACGATTTCCTTTATCTTCCCGAAGTCCTGTACGCACTGTTTTTTGTGTGGCTGATATGTTCCGGTCCTGGAAAATTCAGTCTTGATTACTTAGTCGCGCCTCGATTAGTTAGATAAACCGACCAGAGCGCAGCCTTATCCGACATCGAAACCACCCGCGCCGAGCCCGTCCCGCTCCACCTGCGCAGCACCCCACCGGCCTCATGAAATCCATCGGATACGGCAAGGGCTACCAGTACGCCCACGATGAAGAAGGCCGCGTCGCCGACACGGACTGCCTTCCCGAGAGCCTGTCCGGACGCACATGGTACCAGCCCACCGCCGAAGGCCGTGAAAAACTCCTCGCCCAGCGCATGGAGGAAATCCGCAGGATCAGAGAAGAGAAGAAGATCAGAGAGGAGAAGCGCGGAGCCGGGAGCAGCGAAAATGCCATGGCATATGCCATGGCATATGCTAAAATAAGCTCATGGCAGCCACCCGTCACGTTCGCCTGTTCAGGAACGGCAGAAACCAGGCCGTCCGAATTCCCCGGGAATTTGAACTCCCCGGCGACGAAGCGATTCTGCGCAAGGACAGGTCCGGCCGTCTCATTCTCGAGCCAGTTCAGCGCCGCACGCTCTCTGCTCTCGCGAAGATATGGGGCCCGCTGAAAGAGGAATTTCCGGAAATTAAAGATCTACCCGCGGAGCCGGTTGATCTATAGTGGTTCGCTACCTGCTCGACACCAATATTCTCTCCGACCTGATCAGGAATCCCGGCGGACTCGTCACCTCCAGGCTTGACGCGCTGACATCCGAAGAAAGCGTCTGCACCAGCATTATTGTCGCCGCGGAGCTCCGCTACGGCGCGTTGAAGAAGAAATCGCAAACCCTGACCGCGCGCGTTGAAGAGGTATTGCAGGTGATCGACCTTTTACCATTCGCGCCTGATGTTGACCGGCATTACGGAATCCTGCGGACCGATCTTGAAGTTCGCGGCAAACCGATAGGAGCGAACGACATGCTCATAGCCGCAAATGCTCTTGCCAACGGCTGCGTTCTGGTGACCGACAACGTCGATGAGTTCACGCGGATTCGTGGGCTGAAAATACAAAACTGGCTCCGTCCCTCCACCAGATCGCGCAACTGAGCGCCCGCGGCAAGCGGGAATAGTAATCCATGATGCCAATTCGTTTCGAGCAGCCCAGCAAAAGAAGAAATCTCTTTGTCCGGCGTAGGCGGGAGAAGAAAAACGACGTCGATTAACGTAGACAAGCTCAAACCGAAATCTCAACACCGGGACCGGTCTTCCTGAAATATCTTCCTGTCTCGTGAAATAGCCTCATCCAGAACAAGGACGACCGACAGGGAGAGCAGCATGAACCTTTTTCCCATAAGAATTATCCGCAGTGTCGCCGCCGTGGGGGCGATCTGGCTGTCGGTGACAACCATCTCCGCGCAGACAGCCACAGCTCGCATCGTCCGCGCCGCGAACACCTTCCTATCGACGCTCACCGAGAAGCAGAGGCAAACCGTCTTCTTTGCCTTCAACGACGAACAACAGCGCGCACGCTGGTCCAACTTCCCGACTGGCTTTATTCCTCGGGGCGGTATCAGCCTCAAGGACATGAATCCCACCCAGCGTTCCGCCGCAATGGCGCTGGTTGCGGCCGCGCTGAGCCCGAAGGGTTTCGAGAAAGTCCAGCAGATCATGGAAGGAGATGAGGTCCTCAGGAAGACCGACACCGGTCCCGGAGGCCCACCAGGCCCTCCCGGCGGAAACAGAGGCAATCGCCCACCTCCAGGTGGCGGTCCACCCCCCGGGGGCGGCAACCGCCCGCCGATGGGCGGCGGTCAGATGTTCGGCAAAGATCTCTACTACATCTCGATCCTGGGAACGCCCTCTGAAAAGACTCCCTGGATGCTGCAATTCGGAGGTCATCATCTCGCGCTCAACATAACCATCGCCGGAGATCGCGGCATCCTCACGCCGACTCTGACTGGCGCTCAACCCGCCCTCTACACCATCGATGGCAAAACCGTGAGACCCCTCGGCTCGGAGAGCGATAAGGGATTTGCTCTCCTGCAGGCTCTCGACGACAAGCAGCGAAAGCAGGCGATCCTGAGTTACCAGCTCGCCGATCTTGTTCTCGGCCCGGGGCAGGACGGCAAGACAATTGTCCCGGAAGGCCTGAAAGCTTCAGAAATGACTGAGCACCAGCGTGCCATGCTGCTCGATGTGATCTCAGAATGGGCGGGCATCATTCACGAGAGTGCCGCCACAGCCCGCATGGCCCAGCTCAGGGCCGATATCAACGAGACCTGGTTCGCCTGGAGCGGACCGACAACCGTGGCTCCGGGCAAAAACATCACCGCCTATTACCGCATCCAGGGCCCGCATCTCGTCATCGAGTATGCGCCTCAGACGTTGGGAGGCGATCCCGGCCTGCATGTCCACACCATGTACCGCGATCCGACCAACGACTATGGGAAGGGGCTTCTGAAGCAATGAGGCTCAGAATCGTAACAACTGCCGCGGTTCTTCTCTGTCTGGTCAGGGTCGCCTCCACGCACCGGCTGGATGAATACCTGCAGGCCACCATCATCTCCGTCGACAAGGATCATATCCAGGCGTCCATGCGAATGATTCCCGGTGTTGCCGTCTCTTCCTCCGTCATTGCGAGCATCGACACCAATGGAGACGGCATCATCTCCGACTCAGAGCAGCGCGCCTATGCCGAGCGAGTGCTCGGTGATTTGTCGCTGACCGTGGACGGCAGGAGTGTGAAGCCGAAGCTCGTCTCAGTAGATTTCCCGCAAGTCGAGCTGATGAGAGAAGGCCTCGGAGAGATACACATTGAGTTCGCGGCGGATTTACCGCACGACGGCCCCAACCGGCGGCTGATTCTTCAGAACAATCATCAGAACCGCAACGCAGCCTACCTCGTAAATTGTCTGGTTCCACGCGACCCGGACATCCGCATCGTCGCTCAGAATCGGAATGAACGGCAATCGTTCTACCAATTGGATTATGTGCAGGCTGGCGGTCCTTCTGACTCGCCCCTTCGACAGTGGTGGACAAACGTCCGCGGCTCGATCAGCGCGCTCGGTTTCGTCAGCATCTTCCGTCTCGGCATGCGGCACATCGCTGAAGGCACGGATCACCTTCTCTTCCTGCTCGTACTCCTTCTGCCTGCGCCTCTCATCGTTGCTGGTTCGCGCTGGGCCGGACACGCCGACACGAGAAGCAGCGTGCTCCGCATCCTCAAAATTGTGACCGCCTTCACGGTCGGGCATTCGATCACGCTGGCATTAACTGCATTTGGAATCGTCCACGTGCCCAGCCGTCCCATCGAAGTGCTGATTGCCGTTTCTATTCTTGTGTCAGCTATCCACGCTCTCCGCCCGATCTTCCCCGGCAAGGAAGCCGCCATAGCCGCCTTCTTCGGGCTAATTCACGGCTTGGCGTTTGCTGCCACCCTGAGCGAACTGGGCCTCGGCCGCTGGGAGCGTGTGGCCGGTATTCTGGCTTTCAACCTGGGTATTGAAACCATGCAGATGATCGTGGTCGCCGTAACCATGCCCTCTCTGCTTCTCATGAGCCGCACGCGCGCATATCGCGCTCTGAGAATCGGTGGAGCGCTGTTTGCGGGTCTCGCGTCCGTGGGCTGGATCGCCGACCGGCTCCTGGGCATGCACAGCTCAGTAGACCTTGTGGTCGGAGCCGTCGCGCGTCACGCCGTTTGGATCGCCGCGGCGCTCTTCCTGATCAGTCTCGCTTGCTGGCGCCTGCACTCTATGTTCGTTCGGCAAGCTACACCCGCAGCTCGATTTGTCGGAGACGCCGCAGAGCCAGTCGAAATCTGATCGTGCCGACCCCGCTCGATATCCACAATCCTTTCCCATCCAATCCAATCTGCGCTACCCTTCTTACGTAGCGATCCCTCCGCTCGTCCCGTCGCTGGCAGGCTCACATGTTTAATACCGTCGAGGATCTTCCCACTACCAAGCCCGCACGCACCCTCTCCGTTGTCGGCATCGCGATCATCATTGTGCTCGTGGTCATCGCGGCCTATGTGGTGCTCAATCGCGTCTCGCCCACCGCCGAGGGAGACATCTCCGCTATCTGGCTTTACCAGCCGCTGCCCGGACAAATGGCCGACGGCTCAACCCCGCCCAGCAACGGCCTCATCATGCTCGTGCCCGTCCAGGTCCGCAACGTCTCCTCGAAGCCGCTCTCCATTATGGATCTCTCCACCGTCGTCCACGTCGGCGACACCGACTACAAGAGCTACGCCGCCCCCGAGACTGATTTCGACAAGGTCTTCCAGTACTATCCCGACCTCGAGGCCTACCGTAAGCCCATCCTGCTGCGCCACTCCCAAATCCCGCCCGGAGGCGAATCCCAGGGCCTGGTCGTCTTCAACTTCGCTCTCACCGAAGATCAATGGAGCCACGCCTCAGCCTTCTATATCGACGTGACGTTCGACACCACGCCGTACGTCCTGCACCTCACCTGGCCCACCTTCCCGGCTCACGGAACCATCCCCGCCGTCCAGCCCCCGATCATCCCTCAAGCCCCACCCGAGAAGCCGCCCGCAAAAAATCCGTAATCCTTCGAGAATCCTTCAAAACTCACCGTAGCCTCTAATGGCTAATCCCTGCCTTCCTGTTCTCTCCCTTGATTCCCCCTCCCAAATCGCCCGCCGGTCCACAGCCCCCTGCAGGCTATAGTCGGAGACGGCGACTCTCTCACGACCTGCTCGGCCGTGGCGAAAACTGAAGTAAATACAAGCCGTGGGGCCACCCTCATAGACGACGACCGCGATGAAGCATTTCTGCGTTCTGCCTCCGCCCGCCAGCCGGCCCGCGGAGACAAGGACAGAGACAGCGCTTCCGACCGGATCGCCGCCAAGGCCGTCGACAGCGTCGGCGACGACGCCTTCCTGCGCACCCGCCGCCGCATCCCCGTCCGCAAAGGCATCCTGCCCGACTGGACAAAAACCCGCTGGGGCCGCGTCGTCCTCCTCCTCTCCACGCTCACCGTCGCTGCGGGAGCCGTGTGGGCCATCATTGCCATTCGCGACTTTCTTGACCGCGACCCCCGCTTCCGCATCGACACCGCCGCCTCCATCCAGACCGTCGGCAACAGCCAGCTCACCCGCGAAGACCTGCTCTCCGTCTTCGGGTCGGACATCGGCCGCAACGTCTTCTTCATCCCTCTGGCCACCCGCCGTTCCGAACTGGAACAGATTCCCTGGGTCGAGCACGCCACCGTCATGCGCATCCTCCCTAACCAGCTCCGCGTCGCCGTGCGCGAGCGCACTCCCATCGCCTTCGTCCGCGTCGGCGATCAGATCAAGCTGGTCGACGCCGCGGGAGTCATTCTGGACATGCCGCCCGCAATGATGGCCGCCCGCCACTTCTCCTTCCCGGTCGTCACCGGAATCAACCCCCGCGACCGGCTCTCCGTCCGCACCCCGCGCATGCGCCTCTACCAGCGCTTCATCGCCGATCTCGACTCCGGGACCGAGAAGATCTCTTCCAACCTGAGCGAAATCGACCTCTCCGATACCGAAGACGTCCGCGCTACCATTCCCGCCGGCTCGACCGACATGGTTCTCCACTTTGGAGACGAGAAGTTCTTCACCCGCTACCGCACCTACACGTCGCACCTCGCCGAGTGGCGGCAGCAGTATCCGCACCTGGCCTCGGTCGACCTCCGCTACGACACCCAGGTCGTATTGAAGATGGCCGACGGCCGCGCCGCCGACTCCGCCCCAGACGCCTCTGCCGATCAACCCGCCGCTCCGGCCGTCCAGAAGCCAGCCCCGCCCGCAACCGCAGTAAAGAAGCATCCCGCGCCCACCCCTGCGCACAGGCACACAGCAAAGGTGGCCGGGTGAGCCAGAAGCCCGACAACCTCATCGCCGTCCTCGACGCCGGCTCATCCAAGACTCGCGTCCTCATCGCCGAGCTGAACGACGGAGCTCTCCGCTATCGCGGCCACGGCATCGTCGACTCCAAGGGCACGCGCAAAGGTGTCATCGCCGAAATCCGCCCCGCAGTCGAATCCATCAACCAGGCCGCCACCCTCGCCGAAGACGTCGCCGAAGCCACCATCGAGAGCTGCGTCATCTGCATTGGAGGACCTCACATTCGCGGCCTCAACAGCCGTGGCGGCATCAGCCTCGGCTCGCGCATGCGCGAGATCACCCGCGAAGAGGTCCGCGCCGCCGTCGATCGCGCCCGTTCCATCTCTCTGCCGCCTGACCGCGAGATCGTCCATCTCCTGCCGCAGCAGTTCATCCTCGACGAACAGCCCGGCATCCACGACCCCATCGGCATGGTCGGCAACCGCCTCGAAGTCAATCTCCACATCGCCACCTGTTCAGCCAGCGCCCAGCAGAGCATCGTTACCTGCGCCAACAAGGCCGGCCTTGAAGTCTCCGAGACCGTATTCGAGTCCATCGCCGCCGCCGAAGCCACCCTCTCCGCCGACGAGCGCGAACTCGGCGTCTGCCTCGTCGACATCGGAGCCGGCACCTCCGAGATCATCGTCTACTTCGAAGGCTCGGTCGCCCACACTTCCGTCATCCCCATCGGCGGCGACCACTTCACCAACGATCTCGCGGTTGGCCTCCACATCACCGCGCCTGAGGCCGAGTGGATCAAGTGCAACTACGGCAACGCCGTCGTCACCTCCGTCTCACAGATCGCCGAAATCGAGCTCACCGGCATGCCCGGATTCGAGCCCCGTGTCGTCCGCCAGCGCCTGCTCTGCGAGATCCTTGAGCCGCGCGCCCGCGAGCTCTTCCACATGCTGCGCGACAACCTTCGCCACGGCGGAGTCCTCGAGGCCCTCGGCGCCGGCTGCGTCATTACCGGCGGAGGCGCCCGCCTCGCCGGCCTGCTCGACGTCGCCGAGAGCCAGCTCCGCGTCCCGGCTCGCATCGGATCGCCCGTCCCCCTTTCCCGCATGCCCTCGGAACTCGCCCAGCCCGAGTGCGCCACCCTGATCGGAACCCTGCTCTATACCCACCGCACCAGCGTCATGCGTGCGGCGGAAGACCACAGCCTGCGCGCCAAACTGCGTGCCATCTTTGCCGGAAGCCTATAGGAGCCCAACCCATGAACCGTCCAGACGAAATCCGCATTCAATATCACGACGAAATCCCGCGCGGAGCGCGGATCAAGGTCATCGGCGTCGGCGGCGGAGGCGGCAACGCCGTCAATCGCATGATCAGCGCCCGCGTCGAAGGCGTCGAGTTCATCGTCGCCAATACCGACCGTCAGGCTCTCCAGCTCTCGCAGGCTCCCGTCAAGCTCCAGCTAGGAACCAAGCTCACCAGCGGCCTCGGCGCCGGAGCCAACCCCGACGTCGGCCGCAAGGCCGCCCTCGAAGACTCCGAGAAGATCATCGAGGCCCTCGAAGGCGCCGACATGGTCTTCGTCACCGCCGGCCTCGGCGGCGGCACCGGCACCGGAGCCGCGCCCGTCATCGCCTCATTGGCGAGTGAGATGGGAGCCCTTACCGTCGGCGTCGTCACCCGCCCCTTCGCCTTCGAAGGCAAGCGCCGCATGGCCCAGGCCGAGCGCGGCATGCAGGAGCTGCTCGACAGCGTCGACACCATGATCGTCATCCCCAACGAAAAGCTGCTCGCTGTCGCCAAGGACGCCGGCTTCTTCGAGTCCTTCCGCATCGCCGACGACGTGCTCCGTCAGGGCGTGCAGGGCATCTCCGACATCATCACCATCCCCGGCATCATCAACCGCGACTTCGCCGACGTGAAAACCACCATGGCCGGCATGGGATACGCCGTCATGGGCACCGCCGTTCGCAGCGGAGCCAGCCGCGCCGTCGAAGCTGCGCAAGCGGCTATGGCCTCGCCGCTCCTCGAAGACGGAGCCATCGATGGAGCCCGCGGCATCCTCATCAACATCAGCGGCTCCAGCTCTCTCAAGCTCAACGAGGTCAACGAGGCCTCCACCCTCATCCAGAATGCCGCCCACGAAGAGGCCAACATCATCTTCGGGGCCGTCCTCGACGAGAACATGGGCGACGAAGTCAAGATCACCGTCATCGCCACCGGCTTCCGCAGGGAAATGCCCGAGCGTCGCGAGCGCATGCTGACCGCAGCCTTGCGTGAGCCGGTCATTCCTCGGGTTGACATCACACCTCAGCCGGTCCGTCCCCGCTTCGCCAGCGAAGAGTTCGAGGAGACGGCACCCGCCCGCCGTGTCTTCGTCGAGGTGCCTGCTTTCGCTGAGGCTGAGCCCGAGCCGGTAGCAGAAGAGCCCATTTATCAGCCGGCCCACTCCGCCGGCAATGCCACAACAGCCGCCGACTCCTTCGACGTCCCGTCCCATGACGAGATCGCCGTAGCCGTGGCCGAGCCTCCCGCTCACCCCGAGACGATCGTTGCCGATAATCACGATCAGAACGGGGACAACCTGGATATCCCGGCTTTCCTGCGTCGGGGAGGTCTCTAAGGTCATCAAAGAATCACTACGGTCCGGTGCAGGCCGGACCGTGAAATGCCGTAAAATCGGAATACAGCGCGATCGCAAAACTAAGCTTGTTCTCCCGTGTTTTTGAGGATGCAGTTATTCCTGGGAAACGGGTTTCGGATCTGGCCTCGTGCCAAGCCGGGAACCCTTTCACTGGACCGCCAACAATTTAATGGCCTGCCGGCGCAGTTCTGTGTGTAAGATTCGAGCAGAGTTTTCGCTTCATGGTCGTGAACCGGGTTCGAGAGAAGTAGAGGAGCAGTAGGGGAATTCTTAATGAGACGCCTTGTTCATATCTCATGTGCAGCCGTTTTGCTCGCGCTTCCGTTTGCCGTAGCTGCCCACGCCGCTGACACTGCATCCGCCAGGACCACAACTCATCATTCCACGCGTCACCGCTCGCGCGTGCAGGAGTCGACCACCGCGCAGAAGCACATCACACATCTGCAGCACAGTCATCGCGTCGCCACCACCACGTACCGCCATTCCAGCAGCTCAGCTCATCTGCGCCGCGCCTCGCTGACCGTCCATCGCCACAGTTACGAGCGCTTCTACGCCAGCTCCTTCACCGATACCGATCTGACCCAGGGTGACGTCACCGCAGGAGAAGATCCGGTGGTCCGTCAGGCCGCCATCGCCGCGCTCGGCAATATGTACGGAACGGTAGTCGCCATTGACCCCAGCAACGGCCGCATCCTGGCCATGGTCAACCAGAAGCTCGCGCTCTCCAGCGGTGCCGAGCCCTGCTCGACCATTAAAGTCTCGGTGGCCCTTGCCGCGCTCTCTGAAGGCATCATCACCAAGGACACCCCGGTCAACCTCGGCGGCTCGTATCACATGAATCTGACCGAAGCGCTCGCCCACTCCAACAATCTCTATTTCGAAACCCTCGGCCGCAGCCTCGGCTTTGAGCGCGTCCGCCACTACGCCAACCAGTTCGGACTGGGCGAACTGGCCGGCTACAACATTCCCGGCGAGCAGCTTGGTGTCTATCCTGACCAGCCGCTTCCCGCCGACCGTGGCGGCGTCGGCCGCATGTGCTCCTTCGGCGAGAGCGTCTCCATGACCCCGCTGCAGCTCGGTGCGCTGGTTTCGGCCATCTCCAACGGCGGAACCCTCTACTACCTCCAGCACCCGACCACGCCCGACCAGGTCCTGAACTTCCAGCCGCGCATCAAGCGCACCCTCGACATCCACAACCTCATCCCCGAAATCCA
Organism: uncultured Acidobacteriaceae bacterium; assembly: GCA_963721995.1. Taxonomy (GTDB): domain Bacteria; phylum Acidobacteriota; class Terriglobia; order Terriglobales; family Acidobacteriaceae; genus Silvibacterium. Next base: position 75,398 of record CAVRNK010000076.1, read on the forward strand.
GGACGGCATGCAGGCCGCTGTCGACTACGGAACCGCGCGCTCCCTCAAGGCCAACTTCAATCAATTCCCGGTAATGGGCAAGACCGGCACCTGTTCCAATAACGGCACGCGCTTTGGCTGGTTCGCTTCCTACGCCGACACCCAATACGGCCGCATCGTTACCGTGATCTTCCTCGAGGGCGGACGCCCCACCTTCGGACCCAAGGCCGCCGAGCTCACCGGCTACTTTTATCGCAATCTCTGGGATCACAGCTACTTCGCCCAGAAGCAGCCCACCGAACAGCCGCCCGCTGCTCAAGCCGGCGAGACGGCGCCCTCAACCGCGACCGGCGTCAACCAGTAAGCTGCTGGGCTCAGAACACAGACCTGCGTAACGGAATAGGGGCACTTTCCACGACTGTCATTCCGAGCGAGGTCGCTGAGCGAAGTGAGCGGCGAGTCGAGTGACCTGCTGTTGTTCAGAACCACTACCGATCTTCGATCCCCTTTCCCCTGAACCCTGTTCCCTGAGCCCTTTCCTCAAGTACGATGACTTGCGTGGACCTCATTTCCGCCGTCCCAATTCTTACGGCTGACGAAATGCGCGCCGCCGACCGCGTCACCACCGAGCAGTTCGGCGTTCCCTCCATCGTCCTCATGCGTCACGCGGGACAGGCCGTCGCTCGCTTTGTCGAGCGCGAATACCGGCATTCCCGCCGCATCGCCGTCCTCTGCGGCAAGGGCAACAACGGGGGAGACGGCTTCGTAGTCGCGCGCGCTCTCGCCGCCGGAGGCAGGGAAGTAACCGTGCTGCTTCTGGGCGATCCCGATGAACTGAAGGGCGACGCCCGCACTGCCTTCAGCGAGATGCATCTCACCCCGGTCTTCGTTCCCGACGAGCGATCGCTCGACACACCCCAGGTTCGCGCCCTCCTCTCGAACGCCGACCTGCTCCTCGATTGTGTCGTCGGCACCGGCTTCCGCCCGCCTCTCCGCGGAGTCGCCGCCGCCCTTCGCGACCGCGTGAACCCGCTCGACACCCCCGTCGTCGCGGTCGACCTGCCCTCGGGATGGGACGCCGACTCCCGTGAGTCCTCCGCCGACGGCGCATTCCGCGCCAATGCCGTCGTGACCTTCACCGCTCCCAAGCTCGCGCATGTCTGCGGTAACCTGGCGGGAAGCGTCTACGGCCCCATCGTCGTCGCCCCCATCGGCTCGCCTCCCGAAGTCGTCCGCTCCAGCCTGAACATCGGCTGGTCCGGCGCCTCCCACGCCCTCGTTCAGCCGCCGCGCCCCGCCGACAGCAACAAGGGCATGTACGGCCACGTTCTCATCATCGGAGGAGCTCGCGGGAAGTCCGGAGCTCCCGCCATGGCCTCGCTCGCCGCCCTTCGCACCGGAGCGGGACTCGTCACCGCGGCTGTCGTCCCATCCATCCTCTCCGGCGTCGCCGCCATTACTCCCGAACTCATGACCGCCGTCCTTCCCGAAGGCCCCGACGGCGAGGTCACCGCCGAAAATCTGGATTACGAGCAGCTCCTGGAGAAGAAAACAGTCCTCGCCATCGGGCCCGGCCTCGGCCAGCACCCCTCTACCGAAAAATTCCTCCTCGATCTGCTCGACATGACCACCCTCCCCGCCGTACTCGACGCCGACGCGCTCAACATCCTGGCCCAGCATCCGGGCAAGATCGACGGCCACACCCGCACCATGGTCCTCACGCCGCATCCCGGCGAAATGGCCCGCCTCGCCGGCATCTCCACCAAAGAAGTCCAGGCCAATCGCGAATCTCTCGCCCGGGAATTCGCAATTCAGCACCATGTAACACTGGTGTTAAAAGGCTGGCGTACCCTTATCGCGCATCCAAACGGAACCATGGCAATCAACACCACCGGCAATCCAGGCATGGCCAAAGGCGGCAGCGGAGACATCCTCACCGGCATCGTAGCCGCGATGATCGCTCAGTATCCCGATCAGGTCGCCGACGCCGTCAACGCCGCTGTATATCTCCACGGCCTCGCCGCCGACATCGCCGTACGCGAGCAGGACGATCACACCCTCCTCGCCACCGACACAATTTCGCACCTGTGGAAAGCCTTTCGCTTCCGCCCCCAGGATCCGGCGGGATATACCTGGCTTCAGGGCCTGCCCAGCCACTTATCGAACAACCTCACGGAGGTACGATGACCACTACCGAAACCGCCGGGCGCAGGGTGCACGAGTACGAGAGCAGCAGCGCCGCCGACACCATCCGTTGCGGTCATGAGATCGCGCGCCTGCTCACTCCGCCGAAATTCCTCATCCTGCACGGAGACCTCGGCGCCGGCAAGACCACCCTCGTCAAGGGCATCGCTGAGGCCCTCGACGCCGCCGAGCCCGACGAGGTCACCAGCCCCACCTTCACCCTGATCCACGAGTACGAAGGAAAACACAACGGCAAGCCGGTCATGCTCTATCACCTCGATCTCTACCGCATCGACACCGAGCGCCAGCTCGACACCCTCGGCCTCGACGAACTGGTCACGCCCGACAGCATTGTCCTCGTCGAATGGGGAGAGAAATTCCCCTCCATCGTCAAGCGCAGCCAGGGCGAGATCGTCATGCGCACCACCGGAGGCGATAAACGCAAAATCACCCTCACGTTCAAGGATTGACCCTGTTCAATTTCTCCTTGCGGCGGCCTGTCAAACTCCGGACACTCATCGTCGGCTGGCTGTTCTTCGCCTTGGTGGCGTCCGCGGCGGTCGCCCAGTCGCTCGCACAGACGGGCCCGCCCACGGGCCGCGCCCTGTTGATCTCCGACATTCACCTCGATCCGCTGGCCGACCCCGCCATCGTCAAGCAACTGATCGCATCGCCGCTTGAGCAGTGGGAGTCAATCTTCCAAAGTTCGCAGCAGAAGTCGTTTTCGCCCTACGGCTCGGACACGAACTATCCGCTCTATGCCTCCACTCTGGCTGCAGCCGCCGCGCAAGCGCCCTTCGACTACGTGATATTCACCGGTGATGCCCTTCGCCATAATTTCTCGCAGGCATTTGTCGCGGCCGGAGGAACATCCGACCAGTTTCCGGCGTTCGCCGTCAAAACAGAGGCGTTCGTAGTTCAGGAATTGCAAAACAGGTTCAAGGTTCCAGTCCTGGCAGCGCTCGGAAATAACGACTCGAGTTGCGGAGACTACCAGATCCCTCCCGACAGCCCGTTTCTCGCCGCGACAGCGGACCAGTTAGCCGTGCTCGCCGCCTCGCCCGAAGCGAAGGCCACATTTCAATTAGGCGGATTCTTTTCCGTCCCTCATCCGACCGTCGCTGATCAGGACATCATCGTTCTGAACACCATATTCTGGTCCACCTCCTACAAAAGCTGTACCCCAAATAGCGGCGATCCCGGCCAGGCCGAGATCGAATGGCTCGGCTGGAAGCTCTATACCGCCAGGCTCCTGCACCGCGGTGTCACGCTCGTGATGCACATTCCGCCGGGCATGGACGCCTATAACTCGTCGCACGCTCAATGCCAGAAGCCCGTGCCTTTCTGGCAGGCGAAGTACTCGACTGAATTCAGCACTCTGATCAGCACTTATTTCGATGTAGTGCAGCTGGCCTTCGCCGGCCACATTCATATGGACGATTTTCGCGTTTCAGCCGCCAACCCGCCCACGCTGCCGCTGCGCCTCACGCCCGCCGTGAGCCCCATCTTCAAGAACAATCCCGCCTTCTCCGTGATGACCTACAACCTGACCACCGCCTCGGTCTCCGACATCACGACATTCTTCCTCCCACTTTCATCGCCAACGCTCGCATGGTCAAAGGAATATCAGTTCGACAGCGCATATGACGTCAACGCATTCGGTGCTCGCAATCTATCCACCATCGCCGCGTCGATACGCAGCGGTGGCGCCGCGCGAAGTACCTTTGAGAAGAACTACGCCGTATCCACGCCTTCGCCGATTACTTTGTCGAACGTTTCCTTTTATTCCTGCGCGCAGACTTCTTTCACTGCGGCAAGCTACAGCGAATGCGTCTGCGCTGCGGCCCCGCCTGCATCGCGAAAACATGCGCCGTGAAACCGCCCTTGCGATCTCTGGATTGCGCTCGGCGATTCCTACGGTCGTCCCATAACCGCTGGACTACACTTGGTCCATGATCCGTCAGATCGCGCCTGTGTTCTTCACCATGAACATTCCTCGCACGCTTGCTTATTACAAGGACAAGCTTGGCTTCGAGTGTCTGGGAACCTGGCAGGATCCGCCGGTCTATGCCATCGTCGCGCGCGACCAGCACGCGCTTCACTTTCGATGTGCCGAGCCACCCACAGCCAATCCGGATAAATATGCGGACGAACTGCTCGACGCATACGTCCATGTCAAGGATGCAGACGCTCTTTATGCCGAGTACGCCGCCAACGGTGTGGAATTTACGCGGGAGCCTGCCGACATGCCTTGGCACTCGCGAGAGTTTGTTGTCAAGGACTGCGATGGCCGCCTGTTAGCATTCGGCTCGAACTCTGCCGGTGACCTCGCGTGACCGGGTATCATATCCACCGGCGCCGCGGATCCTCGCAACGTGAGGTTTCTCTGCAGCGGCAGCAGTAACGGCTCCGCGCCACACGATATTGCAGTCGTGTTACTATCGATTCAATTTTATGTTGATTAAGGCTGCAAACCCGCACTATTGTTGATCCTGTCAATGTCGGCGCCCACGAGCCTTTGCCGCCAGTTCTTTTGGTGGCCGATCTTTACTCTCAAATATCTCGCATCTCACCTGACCATCGATGAGAAATAAAAAATATGTAGTAAAGCAGTGCTGGTAGGCGCTGTGTTCGGTTAACTCCCGGGCTATGTATCTGCAAACTACAACTTCCGACGGCTGCTGCAGTTAAATGCACGCAGGCGCCGGGCGCTTATTTCATTCGTGACGAGGCTTCAAATGAAATTGAATAGACGACTGCTGCCGGTATTGCCCTCTATGCTCGCACTCCTGTTTTTGATGTCCATTCCGACGCTGGCGCAGACCTTCCGCGGCAGTATCAACGGCACCATCACCGACCCCTCGGGCGCAGTCGTTGCCGGCGCAAAAGTGACGGCTATCGACGTGGCCACCGCCGTCACCCGCGAGACTGTTTCGTCCGGCGCCGGCGAATTCTCGTTCAGCGATCTTCCGCTTGATACCTACACGGTCAAGTTTCAAGCCATTGGTTTCCAGAGCACCGAGGTCACCGGCGTGCAGGTGCTCGCCGGCAAGATTTATACGCTGCCGGTCAAGCTGACGGTTGCGCAACAAGCCTCCACGGTCGAAGTTTCTGCCCAGGCTGTTTCGCTCGACACCACCACCGTCACGCAGACCACTACCCTCGATTCGAAGGCTTTGCAGGATGTGCCGCTCAACGGCCGCGACTTCACACAGCTTCTCGGCACCTCGGCGTCCTTCGCCGGCTACAACAACTCTGGTTCGGTCAACGGTACACGCGGCAACCAGATTAACTACACCATCGACGGCACCGACAACAACGATCTTTACCTGAACGTGGACGCCGTCAACCAGGGCGGCATCAGCGGCATCGCCGGTGTCATCTATCCCATCGACGCGCTCGACGAGTATTCGCTGCAAACGACGGGCAATAGCGAAACCGGCCGCAGCCCGGGCGGCAATCTGAACATCACCACCAAGTCCGGCACCAATCACTTCCACGGCTCCGCTTATTACTTCAATCGGAATCAGGCGCTGGCTGTAACCTCGCCCTTTGTGACTCCCGGCACTCAGGAGCAGCCGCTGAGCAACCAGAACTGGGGCGGTTCACTCGGCGGCCCCATCTGGCGTGACCATACCTTCTTCTTTCTCACCTACGAGGAACAGAAGTTCGTCATCGGAGAGCCCAATACCGTCACCGAGCCATCGCCGGCTTATCAGGCGCTGGCGCTCGCGGAACTGAGCAAATACAACGTCCAGCCCAGTCAGGTCTCGCAGAACATCCTGAGCACGCTGTGGGATCCGAGCCAGATTGCCAACCTTCCCGCTCAACCAGGCAACTACTCCAGCACCGCACCGCAAAACGGTTACAGCCACAACATCGTCGCCAAGATAGACCACAACTTCAGCGATAGAAGTCATCTGTCGGGACGCTGGTATTGGGGCCAGGGCTATGCCCAGGCGCCTTCCTGCATCTTTGTTTGTTCCTACCTGCCGGAGTATTTCCAGACCGTTCCCTCGCACATCCAGAACTATGATGCGGTCTGGAACTACAGCCTCCGCCCCAGTATGGTGAATCAGGTTGCCGCCGGCGTCAGCTACTTCACGCAATCCTTCGCCGATGCGAACCACGGCCAGGATCCCCTGGCCCTGGCCGGTCTCAACACGGGTGCCAGCCTGTCCGGCTCTCCGCAGCTCGCCATCAACGGCTTCGACTCGATCGGGGTCACGCCGACTTCGGGCCGCAACGACATCACCGGCCATATCTCGGACACACTCTCCTGGACCTTCGGCAGGCACCAGATTCGCCTCGGTCTTGAGTATCGTCGCGCCTACATTGACCTCTACTACAACTGGGGCGGCCGCGGCGCCTTCAACTTCGGTACCGGCGGAGTACTCGGGCCCTGGGCAAACGACACCTCGGTCACAGACTCCAACGTGCTGAACCTGGCCGACTTCATGGCCGGCTACTCGTTCCAGTCAACCATTACCCTCGGCACCCAGGAGCGCTTCATCTACGCTCACACCGGAACCGCGTTTGCAGAGGACTCCTGGCAGATCACGCCCAAACTGAACATCAACGTTGGCCTGCGTTATGACTACCAGCAGCCTTTCTACACCAACCCCCCGAACCTCTCCATCTTTGACCCCAACAACGGCGGTCTGGTGGTAGCCGACTCGGGCTCAGGGACGCCGAAGTACATCTACAACAGCAACGGCCTCAACTTCTCGCCCCGCGTCGGGCTTGCTTACCAGCTGCACAGCGGCACGGTCATCCGCGCCAACTATGGCATCTACTTTGACCAGCCCGCCGGCCAGGCCTTCTTTGGCAATATCGGCATCCCCAACGGCGGCGCCGGCGGCGTCAACAATAACCCGGTCGGCAGCGAACCGAACGAGTCCATTGTTCTCAATGCGGCCAACCCTCCGCAACCAATCTGGACGTATAACCAGCCAACGCCGATCTTTACTCCCAGCGAGGGTCTGCCCACAGGCGGCAATGTGGTCTCCGCCTACTCGGTTAGCCGCAACTTCAAGACACCCTACGCCCAGCTCTTCGGCCTGAACGTCGAGCAGAGCCTGGGCAACGCGTGGCAGTTAAATGTCGGCTACGTGGGCTCCGTCAGCCGCCACAACCTCGTCCTGCAGGACATCAATCAGGCAGCCCTGGGCAGCCAATATGCAGCTGTGCCCTACAACTCAACGACCTGCGCGCCGGCGTTCAGTGGGGCGACAGCGAGTGCTCCCGGAAACAACCTGCAGTGCTCACGCCCCTACTTCAGCCAGTTTCCCAACTTCGGCATCATCAACCAGATCAACTCCGCCGCGACGTCCAGCTATAACGCATTGCAGATAACGTTGCGCAGCAGTTCGTGGCATGGGCTTACCAGCCAGTTCGCCTATGCCTGGAGCCACAATCTGGACGACTCCAGCGTTTTTAACACTATTCCGCAGAACTCGATGAATCTGTCCGGGGACTGGGGCAATGCGAACGCTGACATCCGAAACCACTTCGCCGCATATCTCAACTACGAGATTCCCGCCCTCGACCGCGGACCAAGGGCTCTGACCCATGGCTGGGAGCTGAACAGCATTCTCAAGTTCCAGAACGGCGAGCCGGTCAACGTCCTCACCGGGCAGAATAACAGCGGAACGGGGGAGAACGAAGACCGCGCCAGCATCACCGGCCCGGCGCTCAACAGCAACCGTTCCGTACAGCAGCACTCTTTTGCGCAGTACCTCAACCAAAACAGCTTCACCGTGCCGGCGAATGGCAACTACGGCAATCTGGGTCGGAATCAGGTCATCGGACCCGGCTTCGGAGACGTCGATCTGTCGCTGATTAAAAACTTGCCCCTCTACAAGGAACTCGTTCGCGCGCAGTTCCGCGTAGAGATGTTCAATGTCTTCAACCGCACCAACCTCGCGCAGCCGCTGAATAACCTTGGCTACGGTTCCGCATTTGGCTGGAGCACCTCAACCATCGGTGTCTCCTACGGCGCGCCCGGCATCGGCTCCGGCGAACCGTACAACACCCAACTTGCCCTGAAGATTCTTTTCTAAGAAGCCCGTCAGGCAAACCCAGCGAGCCGGTCACTGCGACTGGCTCGCTTTTTTACTGGAACAATGAGGGACGGGAACAAGCTGGAGCCTGCTATGCGGCGACAGTCCGAGCTGTCAAAAGTTGAATTTCAACGATCCTTGCAATATGCGGGCGGGAGATGCGCTGATTGCCTGACCGAAGGTCGAGCTGCCGATATCGCCATCAACTGAGCTGGGGCCGTTGAACTGCGTGTGGTTGAAGACATTGAAAGCCTCAACACGGAAGGTCAGCGCCTTAGACTCTCTGATCGGCAGGTTCTTGGTGACGGCCATATCGTAGTTATCTGCGCCCGGACCATAAAAGAACCGCCTCTTCGCGTTGCCCGGGGTGCCGAGCGCATTCATGCTGAAGGCTGTGCTATCGAAATAATTGTTTCCATTCGTCCGGGGGTTGTGGTTCAGATGAAGCGGGCCGCCGTTATAGTCCGGCTCGTCGATGCTGCTGTTGTTGATTCCGTTCGGATTCGTCCCGATCAGCGAGTTATCTCCGTTGTTGATCATGGTCACCGGGAAGCCGCTTGCGAAATGAGTGATGCCGGAGAGCGACCAGCCCTGTGTCAGGCGGTCTGGATGGAATAACCGGTCGAACGGCAGCTGGTATTCGTAACTGACGACAAAGTTGTGTTTGACGTCGAACGAAGAGATGGCATAGCTGAGTGCCGGGTTGAAGGGATTGACCTCTTCAGCGACGTTCGATGACTGATCGAGCGACTTTCCATACGTATAGGCGGCAAAGAATTCCAGACGTCCGCTGGTGTGGCGGGCGCTGAGTTCGACAGCGTTATAGTTGGCGTGGCCAATTGTAGACTGAAGTGCGTTGCTGCCGAAGTTCGACCCCAGCGGCCCGCGCGTCCCGTTCACCTGCCCACCGGCAATCGGGTAGTAGACGGTGTCCTCGCCGCCCGGCCCGCAGGTAAGCGTTCCGGGTTGAACCTCGCTGGCCCGGCTGAGACTCAGGCAGAGTGCGGGGTTTCCAGGATTCGGCTCGATAAGAACACGTTGGAGATGACTGGAGGTGCCTACATAGCTCGCACTGATTACCGTATTTGGTCCAGCCTGGCGCTCGATAGAAAGCATCCACTCTTCCGTATACGGGGTCCGGTTATGGATGTCATATCCTGGAATGCCGCTGATCGGCTCATAGGTGCTCCAGTCGATGTTAGGGTCGGGGTTGCTTCGTGAAGAGTTCAACGGGGCAAACGTATATGGAAAAGGCTGACCATTATTTTGTCCGTTGGCCGCGGTTATAAATGGAGTCGCAAAAATAGGAGGAGCCGGGCTGGTATAAGTCGTGCCATAAGGAGCATTCGCCGCCAGGACACCGATCGATAACGCATCTATGGCCGTATAGAAGTTGCCGAAGCTTGCCCTTACGCTGGTCGTTCCCGGCGCGCCCAGCATTTTTTCGAGGAAGCTGTCGGATTCAGCCTGCGGAGACCATGCCAGCCCTACGCGCGGCGCAAAGCTGCGATTATCGATCGGCGCGAGTGTGTTGGGGATTCCGGGGTCTCCCGGATAAAGAATGCCCGCAGGGGCGCCGGGAAAGACGACCGACTGTGCGCCCGGTACAAAAGTCGAAATCTGGTTGTACTTTTCCGACCATGGCGCGATGCGGTCCCAGCGGAGGCCGTAATTCAACGTGAGGTTAGGCAGCACGTGCCAGCTATCCTGCGCGAAGAGGCCGACGTACTTATTTCGCGCATAGAAAGGATTGAGCTGGCTCTGGTTGTATTGGCTGGGCACGCCAATGAGGAAGTCGGCAAAATCAACGCCGGTTTCCGTTCCGGAAAAAACGAAGTTGCCATTGAACTGAGCGATGGGGTGGGCGTTCACCTCGTCGGCATGAAACTCTCCGCCAAACTTCATGGTGTGGTTGCCGAGCACCTTCGAGAAGGTATCGGTGGCCTGCCACGTGTTGTTCGTTTGAATCAGCTGGTTGGCCGCTGCGCCGGTGGAGTAGCCGTTGAAGTTGAGGTTCTCGACACTTTGCCCCTTGGGATCGAGAGGGACGATACTGGGCGTTCCATCCGCATTCACAAAGCCCTGCGAAGCCAGGCTCACGCCCAGGCCGCCAACAGGCTGGCCGAGGTTTGTTAGGTCCCGCATGTAGCTGAAGTGGAGTTCGTTGACTGCCGAAGCGTTGAAGGTCTTGGTATCGCCGAGAGCGATGAGCTGGGCGCGGCCCGTGGTGAGGGCGTTGAAGCCAGGAACGCTGGCGCCACTCTGCGCGACCGGATAGGGATCGTCGAGATCGAAATCGTCGATGAAATAGTAGGCAGATAGCAGGCCCCAGCGGGTATTTGCATCGATGCGGACGGCTCCTTTGTCATCGCGAACAGTCTGATTGAAGGCAGACGTGGCGAAAGTACCACCGGCAGTATTCGGAGCTGGGATGTATTGGAGCATCCGCTGAGCCGGAACGGACCACGCGTTCTGAGGAATGACAGCGTTGGGAAAGACACACTGCGCCGAGTTCGTGCATCCGGGCACATAATAAGATTCGCCTTGGGTAACCGAATAGCCCAGCTTTTGCGTGAGCAGGCTTGCGAAGTAAGGACCGCCCACCGTCCCCGTCAGTTGGTTACCTGAGGAACCATTGGTGAAGTCGAGGAGATTGCCCGTGCGGTCTGCGTTTGAGGGCACGCTGATGTTGCCTGTGTCGATGCCCTGCGTCTGGCGGGTGCCCTGATAGTCCACAAAGAAGAAAACCTTGTCGTGGCGGATCGGTCCGCCTAAGGTGCCGCCGAACTGGTTTTGCCGAAAGACACCGCGTGTGGGAGAGAAGTAGTTGCGCGCATCAAGGTCGGTGTTGCGCAGAAACTCGAATGCATTACCGTGAAATCTATTGCTTCCGGACTTGGTGATCACGCTGATTTGGCCGCCGCTGAATTCTCCGTACTCGGCGTCGAAGTTGCTGGTGATGATACGGAACTCATCAATCGCATCGAGGTTGGGAATGATGGCTGTTCCAGCGTTGACATCTTCCTCCACATCGCTGCCGTTCACGCTGAAATAGTTGGCGAACTCCCGCTGCCCGTTGACGGAAATCGTACCGGGATTGAGGGTTCCTGATGGATTGAGGATGGTCGCCCCCACATCCTGCACTGTGGTCGAAGTGATCGATGTTGCCGGGGCGACGCCGGGCTGCAGGGACAGAAGGTCCGTGTAGCTGCGGCCATCGAGCGGGACAGCGGTCATCTGCCGGCTGCTGATCACCTGACCCATCTGGGTGCTGGTTGTTTCCACGTGCAGCGTGTTGTCGGTTACGCTCACCGTCTGATCGATGCTGCCGACCTGAAGCGAAGCGTCGAGTGTAAGCGCCGCGTTCGTATCGAGCACAATGCCCTTGCGCTGATACCCGTGAAAACCGGGGGCCTGGATATCTAATTCATAATGACCGACCGGCAGTACGGGTAAGGTGTAGTACCCCTTGCTGTCGGTCTGCGTGTGATAGGAGCGTCCGGTGTTAATATCTCGGACCGTTACGACGGCATTCGGAACCACGCTTCCGGAAGGATCCTTGACTGTGCCGGAAATACTTCCGCTTACGTTGGCCCAGGCCAAGGCGGCCGATAGAAGTCCGATGAGGGAAACAGCGCTGAGGCGCTTGAGGAACGGAAAATTCAGTCTTGATAATGGCCAGCCACTTCTGGCCGAAGGAAAACACGGCGTCGTACTCTTCACTATCCTGCCTCGCAAATGCCTTCTTTGATTGTGGCTGGGGGCCTCAAACAATCCCCGCCAGGTGGTGGTTGAAACTTTGCGGGCGCAACCCCTATAGTGAGGAAAGCCCAAAGTCTATTCCGGCTGTGGCTCCCGGATCCTCGCGGTCTCCGCCAAGAGTTCGCTGCGGGGATCTGGTGCATTCATCAAGAAAGATCAGTTACTGAGTCTTCTCAGCATAGTCAATATACGACAGATTCAGTCGGATATCCAGCCGTGATAAAGAGTGCCCTTGTGTGACACCGAAGCTGGCCCGGAAAACTTGGCCGACCATTTCTGCTCACCCGATAAAATAGAAATAGAGGATCAACAAGGCCCGCTCCGGCGGGCCTTTTGTTTATCCGCCGAGAGGCGCCGGTTGGTTCCTGTTTGCGCCGAACTTTCACGGCAATCGTGCCAGCTGCTGCTTAGAGCCCGAGCGCCATCGAAGCAACCTCTCTGTCTAACCTCAGCCAAATCAATCGGTTACAAATTGATCGAATGAAATCAAACGGTTACAAACCGCACACGTTTCTGCGCTCCGTAAACCCTGTCAGGAGAAGCGGTTACAGCTATCGCCAGGTAAATGAATGAGTTACAAACCACAATCGATAACTCATGCCGAATCAATGAGTTCAAATCCACAGAAAAACAGGGGGGAGGGGGTTAACTTGTCCGCCGGCCGCCTTCGATCAGCCAGAATCCCAGCCCGGCCAACAGCACTGCCCCGACCGCAAACTTGACCCCTACCGGCGCGCTCGAAGGCGAAAGGAACGCCTCCAGAAGCCCCGCCACCACCAGCAGCGGCACCACTCCCGCCAGCAGCCGGATGGCCTCCTTAGCTCCCAGCGCCAGCGAGTCCCGCCGCGTCAGCATGCCAGGGAAGAGCAACCCCGCGCCCAGCCGCAGCCCGGCCCCCCCGGCGATAAAAATGCTCGGCAACTCCAGCGCCCCATGCGCCGAGACGAAGCTGAAGAGGTCGAGCGCCATGTGTGCCCGCGCACACGCCGTGCTGATCACACCCATCTGCAGGCCGTTGTTGAACAGCAGGAAGATCGTCCCGAACGCCCCGACGATCCCGCCGGCAAACGTAACGAAGCACACGCCGATATTGTTGGTCAGGATCGCCGACGAAGCCTGCGGCTTCATGCTCAGCAGCGAATGGGTCCACATCTGGTGCCGGTCGATGGTCTGCAGCATCGCCGGCCCCAGGAAGAGCCGCATGAACTCCGGCCGGCTCAGCGTAAGCAGCGTCCCCAGCGCCGCCCCGGCCAGGAAGATCAGAAGGGAAGTAAGCACATACGGGAACAGCCGACGGAACACCCGGGGATACTCCTCGGCCATGAACCGCACCACCCCCGCCACCCCTGATTTCCGTCCGGAATAGATGCGATTATGCGCGCGGCTCAGCAACTGGTTAAGGTATTCTTCGAGCGTGCGGGAGGCTTGGTCCGAACGAACAGCCGAAAGATCGGCCGCCAGCTGGCGGTACAGCAGCCCGAACTCCCGCAGCTCGCCGCCGGATAGGGTGCCGATCCCCGAACCCTCCACCTGGTGCGTCAGAGCATCCAGCCGGCTCCATGCGCCTTTGCGTTGCTCAATCCAGCGGTTGGAAATCATAAGACGACGGAAACCAGAATCATAAATGAACGATCTTCCCGACCAGCTCATAATCGACACCCCCGAGCAGGTCTCCATCCGCTTCCCGCTCGCCGGCATCGGCAGCCGCTTCCTGGCCATCCTCATCGACACGCTGCTGCAGGCCGCCGCCTACGTCGCACTCGTCCTCATCTTCATCCTCGTCATCTCCGCCGCTCCCAAGAGCAGCACCACAGGCGAGCTCTCGCACAGCGGGGAAAAATGGCTCATCGCCGGGCTCATCCTCTTCCACTTCCTCATGTACTGGGGATACTTCACGCTCTTCGAGGCCTTCTGGAATGGTCAGACGCCCGGCAAGAAACTCTTCAGGATCCGCGTCATCCAGGATTCAGGCCGCCAGATTACCTTCTTCGAGTCGATGATTCGGAACCTCATTCGCATCGTCGACCTGTTGCCGTCCTTCTACCTCGTCGGCATCATCGCCATGGCATGCAACCGCCAACACAAACGACTGGGAGACCTCGCCGCCGGAACCCTCATCGTCCATGAGCGGCCAACCGAAGAGCCCATCTGGGGTGGCACCGGTCCGCGAACCATCACCGCCGCCGCCTTCCAGCCTGCCGAAAGGGAACCGGATTTCCTCTCGCAGCATAACCTTGCCGTCGCGCTGCCCGCCGACGCCATCGCACGGCTCTCCGCGGGAGACCTCAACGTGATCGACCGTTTTTTTTCGCGTGCGCTGGACATGGATCTCAACACCCGCGCCCAGATCGCTGCACGCCTCACCACCCAAATGTGCGCCAAAATGACTCTGGAAGTCCCGAAGGATATCAATCCCGAAAGAGTGTTGGAAGCCATCGCCCATCAGTTGCGGGCGCACGGCATCAGCCGGTAACGTGGTTACAGCCGCGCCCGGACCTCACGCGCCATCTGCACTTCTTCCTGCGCTGGAACAATGCGCACAGTCACGCGGCTGCCATCGCTCGATAACACCGAGGCGGACGCCGCGTTCCGCTCCGGATCGAGAGCCACACCCAGCAGCCCCAGCCGCCCACAAACCTCAGCGCGCACCTGGGCGCTATGCTCGCCAATGCCGCCTGCAAAGACCAGCATCTCCAGCCCGCCCAGAGAAACCGCATAGGCCGCAATGGTCTTTGCAATTGCTGTACAGAACACGTCGATCGCAAGCGCGGCCTTCGCATCGCCTGCGGCGGCGCCCTTCTGCAGTTCCCGCATATCGTTGGATCCTCCGAGCGCCTTCAGGCCCGATTGGTGATTAAGGAGGTTCTCCAGCTCGTCTCCGCTCAGCCCTTCCGTCCGCCGGATATACAGAAGGACTCCCGGATCAAGATCGCCGGTCCGCGTGCTCATGGGAATCCCGCCGGTCGGTGTCAGCCCCATACTCGTGTCGATCGACTTACCATCGCGCAACGCCGCCAGGCTCGCGCCATTGCCCAGATGCGCCACAACCGTTCGCGGCATCAGCTCCGGCCCAAGCTGATACACGATTGAGGCGTACGACAAGCCGTGAAATCCATACCGCTGCACACCCTGTTCCAGATATTTGGCCGGCAACGGATAGTGATACGCCTTCTCCGGCAGTGTTCTGTGGAAGGCCGTGTCGAAGCAGGCGAACTGCGCCAGATCGGGATAAATCTTCTCTACGTGAAGAATGAGCTCAAGCGATGTCGGAATATGGACGGGCGCAAAGTGAACCGAAGCTTCCAGGGCGGCAATTACGTCGGGTGTAATACGCACGTGGTCGCGAAGACGTGGGCCACCGTGCACGATCCTGTGACCTATGGCAACGGGTTCCGGAAATCCCAGCCTCTTCAATTCATCGGCGATCCGGCTGAGGGCAACCTGCTGAGAAGCGATCGACGTCTGGTCCGAGTGCAGACTCTTGCCCTCAGCATCCAGAATCTCCAGCTTCCCTGCGTCGTTTCCGATTCCGTCGGCGCCGCCCCTGGCCAGCGGGCACTCCTCGCCTCCGTCTTCGACAAATACGCCGAACTTGAGCGTCGAGGAGCCGCTGTTGATCGCCAGAATCGGACTTCGGCCCGGACTCATGCGTTGTCCGCGCCCGTGTCCTGGCCCGAACCACGCGCCCCCGCTTTCGCGTGGCTCCAGCGCCAGTTCCTGACCTCGGGCAGGTCCTCGCCGTACTGCGAGACGTATAGCGTATGCTTCTGCCGCAGTTCACTGAACTTCTGCGCCGCTTCATCGCGCCTGCTGGCGAGCTTCGGCACCCGCAGGATCGCATCGAGCATTAGGTGATAGCGGTCCATGTCATTCCGCACGCACATGTCGAAGGGAGTCGTCGTCGTTCCTTCTTCCTTGTATCCGCGAACATGGATATTGTTGTGATTCCTCCGCCGGTATGTAAGGCGGTGAATGATCCACGGATAGCCGTGGAAGGCAAAGATCACCGGTTTGTCGCACGTGAACATCCGATCGAAGTCTTCATCTGGAATCCCATGCGGATGCTCCGATACTGGCTGCAAAGCCATCAGGTCTACCACGTTCACCACCCTGACCTTCAGCTCTGGAACATTCTCGCGCAGGAGGGATACCGCCGCCATTGTCTCCAGCGTAGGAACATCGCCGCAGCAGGCCATCACCACGTCGGGCTCGCCGCCCTCATCGTTCGAAGCCCACTCCCAGATGCCCAGTCCCACGGTGCAATGCCGGATTGCGGCGTCCATGTTGAGCCACACCGGCGCGGGCTGCTTGCCAGAGATGATGAGATTCACATAATTCCGGCTGCGCAGGCAGTGATCGCCGACCGAAAGCAGTGTGTTCGCGTCCGGAGGCAGGTAGATCCGCACAACGTCTGACTTTTTGTTCGCCACGTGATCGATGAATCCCGGGTCCTGATGGGAAAACCCGTTGTGATCCTGCCGCCACACATGCGATGACAGCAAGTAATTCAGCGACGCGATCGGCTTGCGCCACGGCAGGTCGCGGACTACTTTCAGCCACTTGGCATGCTGGTTGAACATCGAGTCGATGATGTGGATGAACGCCTCGTAGCAGGAGAAAAACCCGTGGCGTCCGGTCAGCAGATAGCCCTCCAGCCATCCTTCGCACATGTGCTCGCTGAGCACTTCCATCACGCGGCCTTCGGGGTCGAGATTCTCGTCGACTTCTTCCGTCTCCGCCAGCCACCGCTTCTTTGAGACCTCGTAGATCGCCTGAAGCCGGTTCGACGCCGTTTCATCCGGCCCGAAGACGCGGAAATTGCGCGACGCCAGGTTCGACTTCATCACGTCGCGTAGATATATGCCGAGGATTCGAGTGGCCTCTGCGTCCACCGCGCCCGGCTCGGGGGTTTTCACCTCGTAGTTGGCGAAATCAGGCAGCCGCAGTGGCTCCAGCAGTACACCACCGTTGGCATGAGGATTCATTCCCATGCGCAATCTTCCCTTGGGGGCGATGTCGGCGAACTCGTTGCGAAAAGTCCCGCTCTCGTCGAACAGCTCTTCTGGCTTGTAGCTGCGCATCCACTCTTCCAGCAGTTGCAGATGCTCCGGCTTCTCCCGAACTTCAGAGAACGGCACCTGGTGCGCGCGCCACGTACCTTCTACTGGCTTGCCGTCAACTTCTTTCGGACCGGTCCAGCCCTTCGGCGTTCGCATCACGATCATCGGCCAGATGGGTCTCGTCAGATCGCCACTCTCACGCGCCTTCTTCTGGATCGCTCGTATCTCGTCGTACGCCGTATCCATCAGCACCGCCATCTCCTGGTGCATCGTCATCGGATCATCGCCGGTAATGAAGAATGGCTTGTATCCGTACCCTCGCATCAGAGCCTCAAGCTCGCTTTGCGGAATACGCGCCAGCACCGTCGGGTTCGCTATCTTGAAGCCATTTAGATGCAGTATTGGCAGCACTGCCCCATCGGTGACCGGATTCAAGAATTTGTTCGAGTGCCAGCTTGTCGCCAGTGCTCCCGTCTCCGCCTCGCCGTCGCCGACAATGCATGCCACCAGCAGGTCCGGATTGTCAAACGCCGCCCCGTAAGCGTGCAGCAGCGAGTAGCCCAGCTCTCCGCCTTCGTGGATCGATCCCGGCGTCTCCGGCGCAATGTGGCTCGGAATCCCGTACGGCCACGAAAACTGCCGGAAGAGCCGCTTGATCCCGTCGCGGTCGCGCTCGATATTCGGATAGATCTCTGTATACGAGCCCTCGAGATACGTATGCGCAACGATGCCTGGGCCGCCGTGCCCTGGCCCGATCACGTACATCATGTTTACGTTGTGCTCGCAGATCAGCCGGTTCAGGTGGACATACAGGAAGTTCAAACCCGGGGTCGTTCCCCAGTGTCCCAGCAGCCGCGGCTTCACATCATCCAGCGTCAGCGGCCGCTCCAGGAGCGGATTGTCCTTCAGATAAATCTGCCCGACAGAGAGATAATTCGCCGCCCGCCAGTAGGCATGCATCTTGCGTAATTGTTCGTCGGAGAGGGGCTGTTGCACTGCCGCTTTCACCTGCTTTGCCTTTGCCACGGGAGACGCTCCTTGGTGAGAGGTGACTGGAAAGGTTCAGAAACAGTTGCGAGTCCAAACTACAACATTGCCACGAACAGCGAAATGGATGGGTGAACAAATAGAAAAAAGCTGACGGGCAGAATTCCGACAATCTCGCTCCACTGATGCGTACCAGTCGTACGGCGATGCGCGTTAATTCAATCGAGTTAGTGCCTTACACCGGAACATATCCCGCGAAGCCGCGAGGCGGTGCCGGAAACTCGGAGTTGCCTTTAGCGTCTGTCGTGCGCTCATCCGGATGCGCAACGTCGTGGCCATCCCAGGCAATCGGCACGAACCTCTGGTTTGGCCATTGCGTCTTCACCGATGTACCGCTCCACTGATTGCCGAGATTGTTCAGCACAAATACAAGACCCGGTTGATCTTCAAATCCGCTCCGCTGCATCACGTAGAGATCCGGATCGGCGTGCAGTATCTGTGTTTCGCCGCCCGCAAACTTGTGGTGTACGTTGATCAGCGCATCGATCCCGTTCATCGATCCCGGCCGCGCCAACTCGAAATTGAAGTAGGCCAGCCAGAAGATCGATGGATAGCCTTCATGCGTCAGGATGTACGCATACGCCATCATTCTGGGTGTCGTGATTGTCGATAAAGGTCACCGCGTGCGCCGGCCTCTTCGCCACCACTACGCCGTCCTCTGTCAGCTTGCGCAGGTCATAGTTAGGCGTGTCGCACATGTCCTTCAGCCGGTAGTGCAGCGGAAAATCGAAGACCGCAATCTGGTTATCGGAGAAGCTGTTCACCACCTCCAGCCACTGGTCGATATTGTCATTGTTCTCCCAGTATTCGCCCACCGTGAAGGGAGTGATGTCCTCCCCATCACGCTGGCACCGATACTTCGCGATTGTGCCCACCATCCACGGGCCATAGCCCTTCATAAAATCGAAGCGGAATCCGTCGATGCCGATCTCCTCGATCAGCATCTGCGAATACTCCATCAGGCACGTATAGACCAGCGGATTCCGGTGACACAGATGCGGGAATCCAGCGAAGACCTCGCCCTCCAGCGTTACCTCGTACCTGCTGGGATGAAAACAGTTCCAGTCCCGCGGAAAGCGCTCGCTCTTCGGCTTGAACTTTGTCCACCGCGTTTCTCCATCTAGCGGATTCTTCTCCTCTTCATCCGCCCCAGAGTTGTGATTGATCACTACGTCGGCATACACCTGCATTCCGAATTCATGTGCTCTCGCAACCAGGTTCTCGATCTCCGCCTTGTTTCCGGAATAAGTCTTAACCCCGCCCTTCTGATCGAAATCTCCAGGGTCAAAATAGTCGTAGGGATCGTAGCCCATCGACGTCACGCTTGCCGCTTTCGACACTGGCGGCAGCCACAGGGAATTGAATCCCGCGGCCCGCAGCACGTCGAGCTTCTCCGCAATAACGTTGAGCGAAGTGCGCCGAGGCGCCCGCAGTCGAAGGACCTGCTTTTCTGATCGCGGCAAACCATCGGCTGTCCCATCCTTCCGCTGCTGTGCTGCTGGATGGACCCCAGCGAGAAACAACCAGCCGCAAAGATGGGCGAGATGTTCCACCGCATGGTCTGGAACGGCCTCCGCTAGTCACCAGTGCCTGTTAGCAGACCCATTCTGGGAGTGCAGCCGGCGTCGGTGGTGTTCCCGAAGCTGATCGATCCACCGCCTCTGTCCAAAGTGACAGTGTCCTGGAACCAGAAACGGGCCTAACATCTCGACCAATGCGGCAATCACAACTGAACGGAGGTTACTCCAATGAAAATCCGAGTTGCTCTCGTCGCGGCCACAATGCTCCTTGTGACCGGTATCCCGCTATTCGCAAAAGCTCCTTCCGGAGCGTCCGTTGATCCTGCTGTCTGGGTTGCTTACTGGGCAAAACCAAGAGTGATTCTCTTTGGTCCCGAGGAGCAAGCCTTCTATGAAAACATGCACGAAGTCACGTTTGCCCATGATCGCTTTGCCCATGCTTTGGACGAGACTACGCTCAATGCCGATGTCCAATGGTTAAAGGATCATCCAAATGATCGCTTTTTCATCGAAGGTTATGCCTCCGCTACGGGCAGCGAGGCCTACAATCTGAAACTCTCGGGACAACGAGCGTGGTGGGTCAGAGAACTTCTGATACGCAAGGGCATCCCGGAGAATCAGATCCTGCTGGCGGTGCCATGGGGAATGTTATATCCAGCCTGTCTCGAAGACACCGAAGAGTGCCATGCCAGGAACCGGGTCGTCCGGTTTGCTTACTATCCAAATTTGAACAACACAACCGAATGACGCCAACCGATGCAGCAGTGGCAATGGATTCGGCCCAACCCGCTGTTTGGCGACAGAGCCAACAAGCTGTTCCCATGTTAGCGGATGCTGAATTATCCCCCTGAAGCAGAGAAAGCTCTACTGCATCCTTCGCGACGCAGGCCGCCTCGCTGACTTCTTCGATCTCGCGCAGGATTACTTCGCCCGCGGCATCGAACAGCGCCTCATCGATACCGGACGCCTGTCAAAATCTGAACTGGCCGCACGTGCCAACGCCCTCGCCGGAAGCCTGCTCTCTCTGCTGCGCTGGTGGATGGACCGCATCGAAAAAGCATCCGCCGCCAAGATGGACGAGATGTCCCACCGCATGGTCTGGAACGGACTGCGCTAGTCACTGGTCTGGATATATGGGCCACCCGCCGATGGGATGGCGCAGTCCAACATTATAATTTTGAGTCGGCTACTCTCGTCGGATCGTCACCGCCAGGGGTGTTGACCAGTGTTTCAAATCGGCCTTCAATATTTGACGACGATAGATCATCACATGAAGGAGTCCTTTTATGACTGAAACCACGTCCGCTGAGGCGTCGGGTGATGGTGTGCGCGGATCTCAAGCGAACACAGGTAACAAACTGCAGGCGAAGAGTGTTCTAACCAAGATTGCAGCGTTTGTTGCAGATCGAAATATCTCTTTCCTTGTTTGCAGCATTGGAATGATCGTGATGTTGCTGTGGGCAGGCAAGTTCAAAATGACAGCGCCCGGAGCAGAGGGCATCATCCCGCTCGTCAGTAACAGCCCACTTACCAGTTGGCAATTCAAGGTCTTTGGACCATATATTCTCGGGGATATGATCGGGGCCACGGAATGGACAGCAGCAATCCTGCTGATCATTGGCTACTTTAAACCGAAAGCAGGCATTCTGGGCGGGATCATTCTAGTCGGCATGTTCTTCACCACAAGCTCGATGTTGATCACGACTCCGGATGACACCATCGTGGTTCACGGCATCCATTACATGAACAATCTCGGCCTGTTTCTCTTCAAGGACATTATCTCTTTCGGAGTTGCGTTCTATCTGATCAGCTCTTATGGCCGAAAAGCGATCATGGCTGAAAATCAGAGATGATGGTCTGCGGGGAATACCAACGGACTCCCGTGGATACATTGCGTTTTGCCGAGCTGACTGACGTGCCGCCTATGATCGAAAACCCATCCGCTTGAAAAAGCGGCTGAGGCTTTCGCGCAGATGATGAGCAGGAAGGCGGAGTTCCGGGTGGGTTTGACTATGTGACGATCTAAGAACTTGTTGAAAAACGATTTTCGGAGGCTATTTCAAGGTGCGAATGAGTGATAGGAAATGTATGCCAACACTCGATCGACGCCTTGTAGGCCCATTTCAGTGCGAAGTAGATTTCGACTTCCACTACAATTTAGGGCCGTCTAACCCTTTTTCAACAAGTTCCTAAGTGCACTGAGCGGGGAGGGTTCGGGCGTAGCGCGAATGCCCACATCTCAGAATCGAGAAATGGGGTACCCGGCAAAAACCGCCTCAGGCCATGACGAGCTCTTCCATCGCATGGTCTGGAACGGCCTGCGATCGTCACTAGAACCCATGTCATAAATGCCCTTAGCCAGCAAAGCCAAACAAACGTACTTCCGGATTGGCGACTATCCAATCGGAATCCGCACTCCTCCTAGACCGGTCTGTTGGGGTCGTGTCCCGCCGGCAATCGCCATGACTAAACCATGTCGATGACGATGAGTGTGATGTCGTCCTGCTGGGTCACCGAGGCCGATTGCCAAACGCGTATCTCGGAGAGCAGTTGCCCTGATAACTCAGAAGGCGGGCGGGACTGATTGTCGCGAAGCACTTGCTCAAGCTTCCGGTCACCAAAGAAATCGCCGCTGGCATTTTGGGGCTCAGTCACGCCATCTGTGTAAAGCAGGAAGCGATCGCCAGAGTGGATCGATAGGTCACAAACGGGGTAGTCGGCCTCCGGGATGACTCCGAACAGCAGACCATTGCTTTCGATGCTTTCCAGCTTGCCTTCTCGCCAGCGCAGAAGCGGCGGGTGTCCTGCCGCTGAATACAGCGCCTTGCAATTCCCGGTATCAAGCCACAGATAAGCCGCAGAGACTAATTGATCGCGTAACAGTCCGTAAAGGATGCGGTTCAAACCACGCAATACTTCGCGCGGCTCATCCGCGCAGGTCATCACCGATTGCATCGCCACTTTGATCATTGAAGCAATGAGCGCGGCCGGCACACCATGTCCGGTGACGTCCGCCACAAGGATGCCCACCCGCTTCCCATCTACGGGAATGAACTCATAGAAGTCACCAGCGACGGCGGTCATGGGCCGATAGGCAACCGCGATCCGGAGGCTGCAGATCTCGGGAACAGCTGCCGGAAGGATTGAGAACTGCAACTCGCGGGCGACATTGAGCTCGTCTTCAATCGCCAGCAAGCGACGCTCGCTGGCATGGATGATCTGCACAGCGACGTACCCGAGCGAAAGCAGGAACACGGCAAAAGCCAGATGGCTTGAGACACCCGATTGCTGGTAATGCACCGGACGCAACACGTTAGACCACAAAGCTTCAGTGGCTAAAACGAGCGTGCCGGCACTTAGAACGCGGCGGTCGAATAGAACCAGAAACTTGTCAGACAGTTTCTTCACGGTAACGACCGTTATGAGGACAAGAAGGCCGCAATCCGAGACGATCCTATGGTAGAGGATGAACTTGTCGGCCGAGCCGCCGACTGCGAACCAGCCAATTCCGATAACAGCGATTACCACCTCCGCAAGAATTAGAATCTTGGTCAGAAGGCGAATTGCACCCCGGCTTAATTCCAAAAAGGCCGACATTGCAAACACAGTGAGCAGGTACGCGATCAGAGTGTTCACGTAAGGGACGCTCGTCTGAAGCACGAGCGGCAGAGCCGCAACGACAGCCGGCGACCGAGCCAGGAGTCCGGTTCCGTACATCGCGCTCCATATTCCTAGCCAGATAACGAGGCGTACGCGGCTCCGCCGACGGATGGCGGCAATGGAGCAAGCTGCCAATCCGATGAACAAGAAAACTGCTCCAAACACGATGTCGGCGAGTTGGCCGCGGAGCATTGCCAGAGCTTGGTCTTCCAACCGCCACCTCCCAAACATCGCCAAGATACCAGACTCGATGTCGACGTTGACGCAACAGGACGCTTCCGGCGAAAAACCGACGATCCCGAACGGATCACCAGCAAAACAGGAATATACCGAGGACAACCAAGCCGGTGAGTAGAGGTACCCATAGCTAGCCGCTAACCCCCGACGCTATACTCAGTCATTACCCACGGAGCCTGATTCGTTTGTTTCACACCCGCCGCGGCTTTCTGCGATCCCTCTCAGCAACCGCATTAGTGCCCTCCCACTCGAAGACGTCCTCGCCCTCGCCATCCGCAGCAACAGACGCAACCCGGAACCATGGGACAGAACTCCCGCCCCGAATACAACGCCCAGGCCTGTCCCGCATCAGGACGGAATCACTTTTTCCCTTTGTGAACGATGAACTCCTGAATGATGGCATTGGCAATGTCGGCGCCGATATCGACTCCGGCCGTGCGGAATACCAGCCCAGGTCCGCGATTGCTTGTCGGATAGTAGGTATTGGCAATCGCGCCCGAAGCCAGGTATCCGCCAAGACTCGAATAGTTCGGCTGCCACCGGCCGTTGTCCCCCTTGCAGACAAACGGGTTCCGGATCGCATGCCGCATGCGTGATCTATTGCTGCCCGTGCCCTGGTAATAGTACCGCGGGTCCTGATGCAGAATCGTGGGCAGAATCGCCCCGCCAATAAAGACGTCCGTCAGATCGTTGGCATAGTTGGCCCCAAACCGCTGGCCGTAGCCCTTCACCCCCTGAACATAGTCGGGCGTGTCGGAGGCCTGATCGATCCCCGCGATGAAGGCCGTGCCCAGTAGGGTGACGGGATCGATCGCCGTACGATAGGCGAGAGTGAATTTCAGCTTCGGCGTCAGCGGCACCGGATGCGGATCATAGACCGCA
This sequence comes from uncultured Acidobacteriaceae bacterium, assembly GCA_963721995.1. Taxonomy (GTDB): domain Bacteria; phylum Acidobacteriota; class Terriglobia; order Terriglobales; family Acidobacteriaceae; genus Silvibacterium. The sequence goes on from CAVRNK010000076.1 coordinate 99,791, forward strand.
TAGAACGCCGGAATAAAGCCCAGAGCACGCTGCTTCTCCGCGACATGAACCTGCTCGGTCGCAATCTCCTCCGGAGGAAGAGCCGCGACGACCGTCGTTGCCGCCACGGAGATCGTCAGCCGGATGGAGCCCAGGTCCCTATACTGTCCCGGCGTGATCTGAATCGCGGGTGAGGTCCAGTCCACAAAGCCGTTGGCGTGAATGGTTAAATGGTAGGAAACACCCGGTTGCACGGCACTGAACGAAAAAAAACCGCTTTGGTTCGTAGTGGCCTTCTGCTGCCCGCTCGCGCCTCCGCTGCCCAGAACCACGGTAGCCCCGGGAACAACCTCGTCCTGTACGTCCGTCACCGTCCCGATAATGGACCCGCTCCTGGGCTTCGGAGCGGAACTCTGCTGAGCCATCGCTGTACAGGCAAACCAGCAAAGAAAAAAGCAAAACTTGGATCTCATCGACATCAATGATCTGGAGACTCCCATTGTCCGATCATCGAACGTTCGTTCCAGATTCAAAAAACGACAGACGGACTTCGCGCGACGGAACGGCACTCCGGCCCGATGACCGCCAAACCGGATTCGACGCCACGGGACAAGCAAGCCGATGAGTCGAGTACCGTAGCTAGCACCCAACCCCCGACGCTATACTCAAGCTTCACCACGGAGCCTGATTCGTTTTGTTTCACACCCGCCGCGGCTTTCTGCGATCGCTCTCAGCAACAGCCTTAGTGCTCTCATTCGAAGACGTCCTCGCCCTCGCCATCCCGCCGCAGCAAGCGCAACCCCAGACGCAGCCGGGCACGATGGGCCAGAACTCCCGCCCCGAATACAACGCTCCCGCTCGCCCCGCTCCGAAAGCCCTGCCATCGCCCGTCGCCGGAACCCCCCTCGGCGTCAGCTTCATCGACGTTGCCAAACAATCCGGCCTTAACGCCCGCACCATCTACGGAGACGAGCACAAGAACAAGTACCTCCTCGAAACCACCGGCTGCGGAGTCGCCTTCTACGACTACGACCACGACGACTGGATCGACATCTTCCTCGTCAACGGCACCCGCCTCGAAGGCTTCCCGAAAGGCCAGGAACCCACCTGCCACCTCTTCAAAAACAACCGCGACGGCACCTTCACCGACGTCACCCTCAAAGCTGGCCTCGCCCGCTCCGGCTGGGGACAGGGTGTCTGCGTCGGCGACTACAACAACGACGGCTGGAACGATCTCTTCATCGCCTACTACGGCCAGAACGCCCTCTTCCGCAATAACGGAGACGGCACCTTCACCGACGTCACCGCCAAGGCCGGCCTGCTTCAGCCCACAACGCGCTGGAACTCCGGTTGCGCCTTCCTCGACTACGACCGCGATGGCCACCTCGATCTCTTCGTCTCCAACTACATCGACTTCGACATCAAGACCGCGCCCGACCCCGCCGCCGCCGGCTGCGCCTACAAAGGCATTCAGGTCGCCTGCGGACCGCCCGGCCTCCAGGGCGGCAAAAACATCCTCTATCGCAACAACGGAGACGGCACCTTCACCGACGTCAGCGCCAAAGCCGGCATCCTCGACACCGTCGGCACCTATGGACTCAGCGTCGGCGTCGCCGACCTCGACGACGACGGCTGGCCCGACATCTACGTCGCCAACGACTCCACCGCCGCCACCCTCTATCAGAACCAGAAGGACGGCACCTTCAAGGATGTCGCCATCGAATCCGGCGTCGCCTACTCGCCCGACGGCAAGCCCCAGGCCGGCATGGGCGTCTCCATCGGAGATTTCAACCGCGACGGCCACCTCGACATCGTCAAGACCAACTTCGCCGGAGACACCGCCTCTCTCTACCAGAACCTTGGCGGTCTCAACTTCGACGACCGCACCTACCTCTCCGGCATCGGCATCAACACCCGCTACCTCGGCTGGGGCGTCGGCTTCTTGGACATGGACAACGACGGCTGGCTCGACATCATGATTTGCAACGGCCACGTCTATCCCGAAGTCGACGGCTCCCACACCGACGCGCCCTACGCCGAGCGCAAATATCTCTACCGCAACCTGCGCAACGGCCAGTTCGAAGAGGTCACCGACCAGGCCGGCCCCGGCATGACCAGCCCCGTCCCCGGCCGCGGCTGCGCCTTCGGAGACTACGACAACAACGGCACCCTCGACGTCGTCGTCAACTGCATCAACGCCATGCCCCAGCTCCTCCGCTGCGACTCTACCCTCAACCGCAACTGGATCAAGATCCGCACCGTCGGCGCCAAATCGAACCGCACCGGAATCGGCGCCCGCATCAAAGTCACCGCCCAAACCGGAACCGCGACCAAGCCAGACCAGCCTTTAATCCAGATCGACGAAGTCCGCAGCGGCGGCAGCTACTTCTCGCAGAACGACCTCCGCATCCACTTCGGCCTCGACCAGGCCAAAACCGCCGACATCGAAATCCGCTGGCCCTCCGGCCAGGTCGACTCCCTCAAGAACCTCGACGCCAACCGCCTCTACGTCATCCAGGAAGGCGGCAAGATCCTCAAGTCCGATGCGTTCCAGAGCGGCGGAAAAGCAGCAGGGAAGAAGTAGATCCGGAATGGCGCTAGCAAAATGCGACGGAACAAAGTAATGACAGCGGAAGATAGGCAAATGCGTTTGTCGTGGAGGGGAGGACTTTGCGTCTTCTTTGGAACGGTCCTTCTGGCGCTCTTATTTGTGTATTTCGGGAGATTTGATCTCGCACGACCATCCTTCATATCGGTTGCGATGGTTACTCTTGTCATCGTAATGAGGTGGAAGCTGAGGCGGCATGTGTGGTTTTGGATCACCATAACCATCCTCGCGGTGCTTCATCTCCCGTTGATTTTGTTCGTTCCCTGGACAACGAAGTGGATTCCCGCAATCGTGATTGCGCCCGTCGGTATCGCGGATTTGTACGTCATGCTCTGGGTTCTCGCAGTTGTTGGGAGATTTGTGGAAAGGCCGAAAGATGCTATCGAAAGGAGCTAAGCCTCGACCGATCTATGAGCGATTAGCTTGGCCGGTGAGGTGCCCGCATTATGGCTGACGCTGCTGGGAATATCTTTGCCAAACTACCCAAATCACTATCGGAAGACTTTCAGGAAATAATCCACGGGGAACAATTTAGATTGGAGCGAATCATCTCTTTCGGTCAGGCGACGCCGGCTGGGCAATGGTACGACCAGGAGCAGCATGAATGGGTTGTCTTGTTATCCGGTGCCGCGGGCTTGCGTTTCGAGGGAGAAGAAGGTCTACGAGTATTATCGCCTGGAGATTTTGTGAACATACCTGCGCACACACGGCACAGGGTTGAATGGACAGACGAGAAGCAAAGTACTGTTTGGCTGGCTTTGCATTACTCAATATCTGAAATGCCAGAAACAAGGTAGCCTTGACTGAGCTATGAGCGATTGGTTTGCCCGCCCGGTCCTGTTCGTCACCGACGTCGCCCGTTCCATCGACTTCTACGTCAATCAACTCGGATTCGTGTTGAGCTGGCGCTACGACGAAGGGAAGGCGTTTGTGGCACAGGTCGAGCGCCAAAGCTGCGCGCTCATCCTGTCGTCACAATGGCCTGACAAAGTGGGCCACGGACTCATCTTCATCTCCCTCGACGTCGACGTCCTCCACGCTCTCCGCTCCGAACTTGAGCAAAAGGGAGTAGACGTGAAAGACGGATGGTGGGGCTACAAGCTTATGGTCATTCGCGACCCCGACGGCAACGAGCTCTATTTTAACTACCCCAACGCTCCGGATAGCAAAACACCGGCGGTAGATATCGCCAACTAGTTGCCTGTCGCAGAGAAATCGTTACTACGGATGCGGCGGGTGGGGTCTGAGTACTTCCACTGGATGGGCTGGGCGTTGGCGGAGTACGCGTTGATGTAGCGTCGCAGCTTGCGAGCCAGATCGGGCACGGAGGTGAAGACGCCGCGGGCGATGACTTCCCGCTCGATTTTGGCGAACCACAGCTCGACCTGGTTGAGCCAGGAGGAGTAAGTGGGTGTGAAGTGGAATCGGACACGGGGATTCTGCTCCAGGAACTCCCGCACGAGCACCGTCTTGTGAGCCGAGAGATTGTCGAGGATGATGTGGATCTGCTGATCGGGCGGGCACAGGGAAACAACCTCTTTCAGGAAGCCGACGAAGTCCCGACTGGTGTGGCGGGCAGCCGTTTTCCCGTGAACGCGTCCGGTCGCGGTGTCCAGCGCGGCATACAGGGAGAGCGTTCCATGCCGATAGTATTCAAATCCGTGTCGCTCAGCCCGGCCCGGCGAAAGCGGCAACACCGGATCAAGACGATCCAGCGCCTGAATGGCAGTTTTCTCGTCGATACAGAACACAGCAGCATGCTGCGGCGGGTTCAGGTACAGCCCGATAATGTCAGCCGCTTTGGCTTCGAAATCCGGATCGTTGCTGGCCATGTAACGCTCCAGGCGGTGTGGCTTCAGGCCAGCCTCTGTCCACACCCGATGCACAGCGTCCTTGCTGACGCCCAAAGCTGCGGCAAGCTTGCGACAACTCCAGTGCGTGGAACCGTCCTTCGGCTGTTTGCGGGTAGCCGAGAGAATCCGGGCTCGCAGCTTCGGAGTCAGCACGAACGCCGATTGTCCAGGATGACTGGTATCCAGACCGTCGATTCCCGCGGCAAGGAAGCGCTGCTTCCAGCGGCTGATGGTCGGTGCCGTGGTCCCCAGCCTCTCCTTGATGGTGCTGAACGAGACGCCCTCTGCCAGCATCAGGATGAGACGGGCGCGGAAGACATATCCGGCGGGCAGAGAGCGGGACTGGGCAATACGGCTGAGTTCGACTTGTTGGGCTTCGTCAAGTACCACAGAATCGATGGACACACCTGCTTAGACTTAAGCAGGTTTAGTAATGTTTACTCTGCGACAGGTCACTAGCTCATGCAGAAGGAGTCAAATCAAAAGTAGCCCGTGCGCATCCTCTCGCTTATTCTCGCCTTGCTTGTTGCCCTGACCTCGCCCGCCCAAGCTCCAAAAGCCATCCCAACCAGCCCCAAGCCCGTTAACTCCGCGACGCCCTATCCCGCCACCACCGACCACGCCCCGCCCGCCTGGTTCATCGACGTCGCCACGCAGGCCGGAATCACCGTCCGCAACGTCAATGGCAGCGTCGACCACAAGCGATACATCGTCGAAGCCACCGGCAGCGGAGTCGCCATCATCGACTACGACCGCGACGGCTGGCCCGACATTTTCTTAGTCAACGGACAGGAGATGAGCCCCAAGCCCGGCGAAACCCCGCCCACCAGCCACTTATTTCGTAACAATCACGATGGCACATTCACCGACGTCACCGCCAAAGCCGGCCTCACCGCCACCGCCTGGGGACAAGGCGCCTGCGTCGGCGACTACGACAACGACGGATACGACGACCTCTACGTCACCGGATACGGCTTCAACCGCCTCTACCACAACGAAGGCAACGGCACGTTTAAGGAAGTGGCCCAAACCGCCGGAGTCGCCGGCACCGGCAAGGAGTGGGGAACCGGCTGCGCTTTCGTCGACTACGACCGCGACGGCAAGCTCGACATCGCCGTCGCCAACTACGTCCACTTCGATCTCGCCAAAGTCCCGCCGCCCGGAGAAGCCGCTAGCTGCAATTGGAAAGGCGTGCCCGTCATGTGCGGCCCGCGCGGCCTCGACTACACCACCAACATCCTCTATCACAATCTCGGCAACGGAAAATTCGAAGACGTCAGCAAATCCAGCGGCTTCGAAAAAACTACCGGACACTACTGCTTCTCCGTCACCACACTCGACTACGACAACGACGGCTGGCCCGACATCTACGTCGCCTGCGACTCCACGCCATCCATCCTCTACCACAACAATCGCAACGGCACCTTCACCGACACCGCCGCCGACGTCGGCGTCGCTTTCAACGAAGACGGACGCGAGCAGGCCGGCATGGGCTCAACCGCCGCCGACTACGACGGAGACGGCCGCCTCGACCTCTTCAAGACCAACTTCTCCGACGACACCTCCACCCTCTACCACGCCAACGCCGACGGCACCTACACCGACGTGACTTTCCCTGCAGGCCTCGGGATCAACACCGACGCCCTCGGCTGGGGAGCCATGTTCGCCGACGTCGACAACGACGGCTGGCCCGACCTGCTCCTCGCCAACGGACACGTCTATCCCGAAGTCGACAGCGCCCGTCTCGGCGCCGCCTTCCGCGAGCGCCGCTTCCTCTACTACAACCTCGGCAACGGAAAATTCCGCGACCTCTCCAAAGACTCTGGCCCCGGCCTGCAAACCCCAATGTCCGGCCGCGGACTCGCCGTCGCCGACCTCTGGAACGACGGCCGGCTCGAAGAAGTAGTAAATAACCTGAGTGACTTGCCTTTGTTGTTAGTCAACGTGGCTAAGAACAATAACCACTGGTTAGGATTGAAACTAACTGGAACCCGCTCCAATCGCGACGCCATCGGAGCGCGAGTTACTCTCCACGGAGAACACCGTATCTGGGTCGACGAAGTTCGCAGCGGATCAAGCTATAACTCGAGCAGCGATCTCCGCCTCCACTTCGGCCTCGGATCTGAATCCAAGATCAACTCCATCGAAGTCCGCTGGCCCTCCGGCCAGACCGAATCCTTCGCCGCGGTCGGAGTCGACCAGTACCTCGACCTCACCGAAGGAAAAGGCAAGACAGCGCCTGCTCTTCCGTAGAGATACGACTCACATTTTAGTCGGCAATCTCCGCTAGGGCGATCTTATCGTTGGGCCAAATACTGGTTCGCCGCGACACATCATTTGCAGCCATCCCAATACCCAATCAGTGCCAATCTTCTTTACTGAAGGCACCGAATAGGAGGAAGCAAATTGAACGAATTCCGTAACGTCTTGAACCATCAGCGCTGAGGGTAAAGTCACTGTCTCAAATACTCGCTCGATCTGTTTCCAATGCAACGTCCGTAACAATGATTGCCGCTTAGGTGTTATTGCCTTCCCACCTGATCGTTGTTACACAAACTATCAGGAGTGTTTGGATTGAATCAGGCGAAGAAGAGAGAACCCGTGGGACAATGGCGAAAAGCGACAGTCACATTGATAGAGAAGATAGTCAGATCGCTGGGAGAAGACTGGTTCGCCTTGATTGTAGAGCAAGAGATCGCCAAGCAGTCTAATACATATTTTGGGGACATGCGAGCGGGCGGATGGCAACTGCTCATGTCCAATTGGCGAGGCGATAAGCGTAAGATCGACGGCTGGGTGGCGAAGGCACCGATACCCGGTCAACGAAGGTCGACAATCGCGGAAGCATATATACAGGAACAGCTGCAGGATTTATACACCACTCATCGACCCATAAGTGCAAAGCATCTAGAAAGTAGATGGTATTAGCAGGGCAAGGGACCACCTTCCGGACATCCTGAGACCTAGAACGCCGCGCTCGCTGCGGATCGATCTATAGCTCCAGCAGCGACCCCCGCCTCCACTTTGGTCTCGGAACTGAAACCAAGATCAACTCCATCGAAGTCCGCTGGCCTAATGGCCAGACCGAGACCCTCGACGCCCCCGAAGTCGACCACTACCTCGGCCTCACCGAAGGCAAGGGCAAGCCGGCGCTTTAATCCTCACTAGCCGTTACGGTTTGGGACGATTGATGTTGGCGACAACATCGTCACGCAGCTTCTTTCACTTGATTTCATAACAGTGTTTGCTCTGTCGAGGCGGGATTAGACTCTGGGCATCGATGACCGAAGGTTCGGAAGAAGGAGCCGAACATGAACATTGTAGGAGTGGATTATCATTCCAAGCGTTCAGCAGGTAGCGTTTTTAGATACGGAGACGGGCGAGACCGGCGAATGGCGACTGAGCCACAGCGATGGAGAGGCAGAGCGTTTCTATCGCGATCTACAGCGAAGACAGGTCAAGGTACGTGTTGGGATAGAGGCCACCGGACATGCACGTTGGTTTGAGCGATTGCTGGCAGAGTTGAAGTTCGAGCTGTGGATTGGGGATCCGGCCAGGATCAAGGCAGCACGGGTACGCAAGCAAAAGACCGACCGACAGGATGCTCGGTTATTGCTTAGGCTACTGGTAGAGAGTCGCTTTCCCCAGATCTGGGTCCCGAGTCCGGAGAACCGTGATCTACGCCAGCTAATCTGGCATCGGCATCGCCTGGTGCAGATGCGCACGCGGGCCATGAACCAAATCCAGGCTGCAGCGATGAACGAGGGAGTACGGCGCAAAAAGACACTGTGGAGCAAGACCGGACGAAGGCAACTGGAGGCACTCCCGCTTGCTCCGTGGGCCACACGGCGCCGCCAGGACTTGCTGGAGTTGGTGGATCGATTGAACACAACTATCGACGAACTTACCGCAGCAGCCGGGCAGGAGGCACGCAAACGGCCCGAGGTACTGCGGCTGATGACGCATCCCGGCGTGGGGCCCATCACAGCACTGGCCTTTGTGTTGGTGCTTGGATCTCCGGATCGCTTCGGTTGCGGCCATCAGATAGGTAGCTATCTGGGCCTCATTCCCTGTGAGGACTCCAGCGCTGATCGTCAACGACTGGGGCACATCACCAAATAAGGAAGTTCTCTGTTGCGCTTTCTACTGGTGGAGGCAGCCCAGGCTGCTGTCCGCTGGGACCCCGACTGGCGACGTCGCTTCGTTCATCTGGCCATGCGTCGCGACCGTCGCATCGCTAAGGTTGCGATGGCACGCAAACTGGCCGTCAGCCTCTACTGGATGTGGCGTAAGGGATTCGATTACCCACAGACTTTGCTGTTCGGTTCGCACGCGGGAAAGTCTGGTTACGTCCATGGTGTGAAGTAAATCACCGCCCACTTGATTGGGCATCCCGCTCCCTATCCAGGGAGTTCGAAGTAGTAATCATGGTCGAACGTGCGATCGGAGAGATGGTTGGGTCGGACCGAGTCCGCCCAATAGATTACATGCGAACCTTGGTCAACGATGAGGGGTTCTTCAACCAGAGCGCAACGGAACAGCTCCTCGGAGTCTACGCCGTCCTACGCGCAAAAAGCGCTTGACAACGCCGACATTGTTAGAGATGGATGAATAAAGAATGGTCCTGATTTCGTCGGCTGGTACAACCACGGAGACATCGCTGTTTGCAGTCACGCTTGCCTTTAAGAACGTCGTTACTTGGAAAGAAAGATCGGAAGACTCGAAGACCTCGCCGCTCAATCCCCGCCAGGTAGAACGTTGGCTTTGCCGCCCATGTCTACACCGATGAGCATGTCGGGTACATGAACATGGACGCCAAACGCTACATCCACGAAACCGTAAATCACATGGACGAGTACGTTCGCGGGCAGGTGCACACTCAGGGCATCGAGAACTTCTGGAGCCTGCTAAAACGTACCCTGAACGGAACATATGTCGTCCGTGGAACCATTCCACCTTGACCGTTATGTGGCCGAACAGGTGTTTCGCTATAACAACCGCGCCACCAAGGACAATCCGCTCAATGACGCGGACCGCTTCCTGCTGGTGGAGTGCCCGGCAAATTTTGTGCCAGTTGAGAACATAAGAAACTGGCATGAGAGGAGCTGGCGATGGCACGAGGCAAGAGGTATCAACCGGAGCAAGTAGTGAACCTGCTGCGACAGATCGAAGTGGCGGTGGCGAACGGCAAAACGACAACGCAGGCGTGCAAGGAAGCGGAGATCGTGGAGCAGACATACTTCCGCTGGCGCAAGGAGTATGGCGGTCTGCAGGTAGACCAAGCGAAGCGCCTGAAAGAGCTCGAGCAGGAGAACGCGAAGCTGAAGCGTCTGGTGGCTGAGCTGAGTCTGGACAAGCTGGTGTTGAAGGACATCGCCTCGGGAAATTTCTAAGCCCGGAACGACGACGCAGTGCGGTCAGCCATGCCTGCGAGCGTGGGTTGAGTGAGCGGCGTGCGTGCCGATTGGTGAATCAACCGCGCGGCACGCAACGCTACCGGCCGACACAGCGTGAAGACGAGGATGCACTCACCCAGGCCATCATCCAGCTAGCTAGGCAGTATGGCCGGTATGGCTACCGCCGGATTACGGCGCTGTTGCAGTGTGCGGGCTGGCAGGTGGGCAAGGATCGAGTGGAACGCATCTGGCGTCGCGAAGGGCTGAAAGTACCGAAAAGGCAGAAGCCAAGAGGTCGGTTGTGGCTCAACGATGGCTCGTGCGTGCGGCTTAGACCCACGCATAGGAGCCATGTGTGGAGCTACGACTTCATGAGCGCACGGACGCATGACGGCAGAAGTGCGCGCATCCTGAACCTGATCGACGAGTACACACGCGAGTGCCTGCTGATCCGTGCCGAACGGCGCTGGAGTTCGGCGAAAGTGATCGGTGCTCTGGCCGACGTGATGGTGATGCGAGGAATACCGGAACACCTTCGTTCGGACAATGGGCCTGAGTTCGTCGCCAAAGACCTGCGCCAATGGCTGGCCAACACTGGGGCAAAGACACTGTACATCGAACCCGGCTCTCCCTGGGAGAACGGATACTGCGAGAGCTTCAACTCGAAGCTGCGGGATGAGTTGCTCAACGGAGAAATCTTCTACTCGATCAAGGAACTGCGTGTGCTGGCCGAGCGCTGGCGCGTTCACTACAACACCGTCAGACCGCACTCTTCGCTGGGGTACAGACCTCCAGCTCCAGAAGCACGGCTGACCTTAACCAACAAGGGGCGTGGAGAAATGGAAACCGCTCCGCGCTTCCCACTTCCCCACACCCCCGACGACGGCTATCAAGCAACATCGATAACTGCGCTACACTAACTTCTCACTGGCACAAAACATCGGGCAATGCACTGGCTGTCTCCCGGATTTCAGGCAAAAGGCTGACTTACAAGGAACTGACTGGCAAGGTGGGAGAAACGAGCACAGAACCGTTCTAGTTCGCCCGCTTGGGTCGGGAAGCGCCAGAATCGCGGGCGGCGGAAGGCTTAGAAAGCCGTTTCCCGCTCCGCTTGTGCGCCTCCATGCGCTCCTGCAATTCACCTTTGGACACCTTAAGAAGCTCTTTCAGGGCCGTAGTGAATCGGGCAAATTCCGGCGTGTCCGGCGGCGTCTTCATGGGGCTATGATACTCCCGCGGTTTATCCCGCTAGGAGAAGACCTTTATGACGCCTCTGTCTATCACTCACGAACAACAGGTTATTGCGCTGTTGAAAGAGATTCGTGATTTGTTGAAAGAGATTGCCCGTACCGTTCCCGATCGTTGATCGTAGGGGGTAACTCGGGACGAAACAACACTCTCGCAACGTCGAGTGCATCAACGGCTTCATGTCGAAGAGAACCCGCGCGCATTACACCGACGATCTTTTTAGCGAGTTCTAAAACTCTCTCATCTTTGGTTTGCATTGAGCGTAAAACCGCCTTATCCTTAGGATTGTCACCAAGTCAAGGAAAGAACGGAAGCCCGCCCGCCAGCGGGCTTTTCTATTTGCTCACACTGTCCAGTCTATGCATGGACTAAAACTCATCAGGGTCCGTTCTTCCGGGTCGTAGCGCCTGTATCGCGTGCCGGATTGGTGCTCGCTTATTTACCGGAAGACCACGCTGTGCGTTGCGCAGCTCCAGCAAAATCTTCCGGTCAAATTCCCGTATCTTCCATGGCACTTTGATGATTTCCTGCAATGGATACCGGCCATGCCGCTTCTTCGCTGCAAAATGCTCATCCAGCCACTTCCAGATTTCGTACGCCGCAAGATCCGCCGCCTGAAGCGGGACCAAAACGGTATCACTCTCAAAGGTAATCGGCCCGATGCGGTACTCAGTAAGGGTAGGATTGTTTTTCTGCGCGATGTGAGTGTCAAAGACCTCGCGAGCGTTCTTATGCCCGGAATCGAAGAAGTACCCGATTGGCTCAATCTGATAATTTGCTTTTGCCCATTCCCCAATCTGAACAGCGCAGGTTAGGCAACACAGGTTGTAAGGCGAACCAATCTCCGAGCGCACAGCGCCTGCAAATACTTCCTCGAATTCCCGCACATGAACCACGCTGGCAAAACCAAACTGGGCACGCCGACTGATAATATCCAGAAGCCTCCCCAACAAGGCTTGGCGGGTCGCTTCTTCCATGCCCCGGAATTCGCCCTTACGTAAAGCAAAATGCTCCGCATAAAACTGCTCAGGTTGAATCCGCTTAAAACCTCATGCCATTCGCGCTCGAATCCACCCCAGAACGCATCGTTTGAGAGAAACCCGGCGACCACCAGAATCGGTGAGTCGTTGCCTGTGCTCTCGTCAAAATACGCGCTGTAAAAGGCCATGTTGCGCTCGCGTGCAGTGCTTGGAAATACCCTACGCGAAAGCCTCGTTACTTGGCCGGTAATTTCCTCCGCAACACACACCATGGCGAGGCCGAGTCTATCACCCACCTTTTTCGGTGTGCGTCTATGTATGCCTATGTCTATCAGGAAATAATTGCACTACACACACCCAGAACTTACAGGGTGTTAGGTGTGGCAAGTATATTTACACCTGCTTAACTCCAGTCTGATGAATGAGTTACAAGTTATAGGGGGAGGGGGTGGGGGTGGGTATGCATTGGCGAAAACAAACCCCACGCACGCGATGCTTCCTGCATTGAACGACGTCAGCCAACGGCTTACTGGATATGCAGCGTCTTCCAGTTGAAGTCGTAGCGGAATCCGATGGCTCCTGCGTTGAGACCTCCGTTCCCCTGGGCGTCGGTGCTGTCTCCCAGTCTTGATTCGACAAACATGTAGCCGGAGGGCGAGAAGTGCCACTCGGCGCCGAGGACTGCATATCTCGTCTTGAAGTTCGGGTTAATGAAGGGACTTAGGTCGAAGGGAATATAGTCGTCAAAGCCGGCTACTGCTGCGAACTTGCCGAACTTAAGCCTCGAATACAACTCGACTCCATTCGCGGAAAATCCGATCGCTACTGTCTCCGGTCCTCCTGTGGGTTCGGGAATGAACGCCACGTCGCCGTTGTTCTGGTGGACGTAGTCGGCGCCCCATTCGAGGTTGCGCCAGGTGCCTTGGCCTCCAAACGCCCAGTAATCCGTGCCGCCGCCGTGGAGTACCGTAGTTGTAAGAAAATGGTCGAAATAGGTCTTGTTGTAAGCGCCACCAAGCTTCAATCCCGGAAGCGCTTGTGCCTGGAAAGAGAAGCCAAATCCGTTGAAGGCCTGTGGGGTATCTGAGGTCCGCAACTGCCCCTGCGCTCCAAAGTCGAAGATCTTGGCGAATTTGAGATGATAGAGAATCGTCTGGTCGGCGCGGCCGGTACCGGACTGACCGCCGTCGGTGTTGGCAACGTAGGTGGCCGTGGACTGGCCGCCGAAAACGTTGAAGCGATCCGTCGTATAGCTCGTTATGTCGTAGTGCGTGGAATTCTGTTTGCCGAAGGTGGCGCGGCCAAATTTACCGAAATCGACACCAACAAAGCCAAGGCGGGCGCCGAAGACGGGTTCAGTCGTTTGCTGTACAACGCCGAAGCCAGAGTTCGTGGTTGCGCCGGCGTTATACGTGGTTTCGCTCTGCACCAGGTCCACACCCCATTCCGTCGTGGCGATTACCTTGAGTGGTCCAAACGTTGTGAAATTGATGCCGACGCGGCTGGCGTCGTCCTGTACTTCTGCTCCGCCGATCGGAAAGCCAATGATCGTGCGAAGACTCCCGTAAGGCTGGAAGGCGCCCATGTAGTTCACTGTAGGGTTCGTCCCGGTTGTGGTGGTTTCGATCTGGGCTTTTTCGTCCTCGGATTGAGCCAGGGCTTCTGCACTGCTTGCCGTTGCCGTTACAGTTACGCGGGAAGTACTGCCGGTGGCGAAGTCGCCTCCGCAGCCTTCCGACACCCAGACCCCCTGGTCGTCGTAGCCCCAGTTCCTGCCCAGCAGGCAGGCAGCTTCACCCGTCGGTCGCAACATCACTATGCCCGCCCGAGTGTCGGCCGCGCACTGTTGTCGTTGTTTGCCTGTAGAGACGCAGCTTACGACGGACGAAACGGACGCCTGCACAAGGTTCTGTTGAGCATTTAGACCTGCAGCCCAGTCCAGGGCCATGGCCGCAAGCACAAAGTAGCCTCTTGTTTTCATACTCCTCCTTTTGCGGGCCTGTGTCGCCATTTCCTGACCGGACCTGCGTTTTCAAGGAAGAAGGGAATCGCCTCACATGCGTGGGTCTATATCTGGGAAGATAACCTCACATCTTCCCCGTAAGCGAAATCCAAAGAGTATCTAATGTTTCTTGTGCGCAATTCATGCTTTCCGCCCAGACCATGTAGGCTGAAGGTCTTCCTTGAAGGAACTAAGGTTCGGAGCCCGCGGAGCGTATAGTATTCGCGAACTATGTGGTTGTCCCCTCGCAAAACTGACAGTGTCTCCGATGCATTGAAGAACCGGCTGGGCGGCCTCGATAAGTAGGAGGCCAACCGGCGGAATCGGCCTCGGCCACGCGCAGAGCTTCGAACAGGCGTTGTGATTGTCTTTCGTTTAATGGCATAGCTCGCTATGATCGGCCTGTAAGTGCGGCATTTCCATAAACTAGGTGTTTTCCTAGTTGCCATCCCGGGAACCGATACCGACAATTGAAGACAGAATCGCAAGCGAGTGTGTCCAAATGGGGTAACTCGGTTGCCAAAGAGAATCGCACTGCGCTCCCTCTGCCGGCTCGAGCGTCTGCTGATGTGGTGTGGCCTGTTCCTGGTCTTCATGTACGTTGGCAATCGGGCATACAGCGCAATTTACTCCCGTGCCATTCTGCAAAGCTTTTGGGCCGCACAGGCATCTGCCCAAACGCCGGGCGCAGGACAGGCTCAGTCGCAGGCCGACCAACCGGACTTCAGCCTCTGGTCAGAAAAGCGCATCAAGGGGTACCGGGCGAGCCTGCTTGTCGACGTCCCGCCGCCGTTGGGGGTGCTCGACATTCCCTCGCTTCAATTGGAGGTGCCCGTGTTAGAGGGAACAGACGACCTTACGTTGGATAGGGCAGTCGGGCACATTCGCGGCACTGCGCTCCTTGGCGAATCCGGAAACATCGGCATCGCCGGACATCGAGACGGATTCTTTCGCGGGCTGAAAGACATTCACCTCGGGGATGCGATAGACCTGCATTCGCAGAATGGCACATTACATTATCTGGTGGATGAGATACAGATAGTTCCGCCCACTGACGTCTCCGTGCTCGAATCGCGTACCAAACCTTCGCTTACGTTGGTGACTTGTTATCCGTTTTACTTCGTAGGAAGTGCCCCAATGCGATACATCGTACATGCAACGGCTGCCGGGATGAACGGGCTGAAAAGTGCTGAGCAGCCAGGAATCGATTCCAAGACCCCGGATGGCGCACGACCTGACTAGGGTCTGCTAACACGACTAAGACGGCAGTGACCGGAGCCGATTGTTCTGAATTTTACAGTCGCTGGCTTCAGTCCAAGGCTACTCACTTATTTCAAACCGGAGAATAACCATGAACTCAAGAAGCGTGACGAAGAAAAGTTTGATAATCGTGGCCGGGACAGCTTGTTTCACAGTCGCGGTCCTGACTTTCGCACAGGTGCAAACCCAAACAACCAAGACATCCGGCGCCACGACAAGGCAGGTAACGATCGAGAGTGGCGAGGTTGTAGCAGTCGAAGGGAACGATCTTTTCGTCAAGATGTCGGACGGCACCCTTCGTGATTTTCCCAACATTCCCGCGAGTGCCACAGTCGATGTGGACGGCAAGCAACTGAGCGTCAGCGAACTCCAGCCCGGCATGAAACTGCAACGGGCGACCGTAACAGCAACCACGCCCCAGGTGGTCACAACCGTCGAGACAGTTACCGGCAAAGTCTGGCACGTGCAACCCCCGCTCATGGTCATCCTCACACTTGAGAATGGCGAGAATCAACAGTTCAAAATTCCCAAAGGGCAGAAGTTCATGGTGAACGGCACGCAAACGGATGCCTGGGGTCTGAAGAAGGGTATGACCGTGAGCGCAACCAGGGTCACGGAGACGCCTTTGACTTCGGTGTCGCAGAATCAGCATGTAACCGGAACCTTGCCGGCTGGTGAGCCTGTGCTGATCGCCAAAGGAGGCCCCACTCCTGCGCCGGGCGCGGAGGGATCCGTTGCTACTTCGCATGAAGCAGGCACAACCACAACTGCTTCGGCAGAACTGCCGAAGACGGCGTCAGGTTGGCCTCTCGTGGGAATCCTAGGGCTTTTATTAATTGGCGCTTCGCTTGGGATGGCATTGCTCCGCAAGAGGCTGGTACCTCGCGGTTAGAATTCCACCCGGGAGTCGGCCGATTTGAGGAAGGCGTGTACCTCGTAAGGCAGAGCTCTGCTTGCCGGGCAGGACAACTAACGACACCGGCCCGGCCGCCGCTCGCAGCCGGGCTCTCTACTTTTCGGCATCGTGCTAGCATTTCGTCGGTGAAGGCGAGCTTCTTGCCGCTGTTCCGACGCTCGCACGAGGTAAGTAGAAATGAAGAAGAGGACCGTCTTTCGATCCGCCCGCATCTTCGACGGCGAATCCGAAACTCTGCGAGCGAACTTAAACGTTGTTGTCGAAAACGGCCTGATCGGCGAGATCTCCGACCGCCCCGCGAGCGCCGATGACGAGGTCATCGAATGCGGGGGACGTGTCTTGATGCCGGGCCTGATCGATGCCCATATTCACGTTTATGCGGCCGGCTTGAACATCGGCCGGGTCGTGCAGTCGCCCATGTCCTACCTGGCGCACTTCGCCGCCCAGTTCCTTCATGCAAGCCTCGACCGCGGATTCACAACCCTTCGCGACGTCGGCGGCGCCGACATCGGCTTGTCCTTAGCCATCAAGGACGGCCTTCTCGATCGAGTGCCGAGGCTGTTTTACGGCGGCCGTGTTATCTCGCAGACCGGCGGTCATGGCGACTTCCGCCCCGGAGACCATGCGCTCGAAGCGGGACATTACTGCGGCTGTTCCTATCACGCCGACCCGTTGGCGGTGGTTGCCGACGGCGCTGACGCGGTGCGCAAAGCTGTGCGTGAGGAACTCCGGCGCGGCGCTTCCCACATCAAGATCATGGGGTCAGGAGGAGTCGCATCACCCACCGATCCGATTGACCGCTGCCAGTACTCCGACGACGAAATCCGCGCGGCCGTCGATGAAGCTGTCCGGGCAGGCTCATACGTTGCCGCTCATTGCCATCCGACGGAGGCGGTCCACCGCGCCGCAGCTCTCGGAGTGAGATCGATCGAGCATGCCACCATGATCGATCACCCCACCGCCGAATATGTCGCCGAGAAGGGTTCGTTCACCGTGCCCACAATGGCCGTCCTCTTTGGCCTGCTTGAAGAAGGAGAGCAGCTCGGACTTCCTCGGGTAAGCATGGAAAAGCTGAAGCGGGTCAGAGATTCAGGGCTATCCGGCCTCGAGATCATGAAACGCGCCGGAGTGAAAATGGGATTTGGTACAGATCTCCTGGGCAGCCTTCACACGCGCCAATGCACCGAGTTCACATTGCGTACAAAGGTGCTGCCGGCTATCGATGTGCTCCGCTCGGCCTGTGCCGTAAATGCGGAACTACTGGGAAAAACTGGAGAACTCGGCTGCATTCGCAAAGGGGCAGTGGCGGATATCGTGGTAGTAGATGGAAACCCGCTCGAGGACATCTCGATCCTCGCAGCAGGTGGCGAACGCCTTTCGATAATCATGCAGGAGGGCCGCTTCCACAAACGCGCGATCTAAGTTAATTCAGCGGCGGGCGTTGTGCCGCCCACCTTTCGCTCAGGATGGAACCCTCGTTCATCGCGAATTTGGGCGGGTAGCCCACTCAAGCCATTGTCCGGAGGACCGGTGATGAAAATCGTAATCCAGGTGAATTTGTCCTTACGCGCGGATAGCTGTTGTGTGATTCTCGCTGAGGAGCCCTCACCGGTTCTCCGAGGACGACTTCGACATCTGCGGCCGTAACCAGGGTACAGCCATCCTTCACCTGTGCTGAGGCCTTGGGAGCAAAAGGCAGGATGGCCAGAGCTAGCATAGGGATAGCGGCGCAGCTCTTCAGATTCATGGCAGCCAGTCTACGGCGGTCCTACCCACCTTGGATCATCTTTATCACCCATTTAGAGCATTGAAGGTGGTGACTGCCGATGGCAATATCCCTGCATGCGAGTCAACTTGATCACTAAGGCATTGAGGCAGTCCCGTGCAGCATATGGGTCTGTCCTCCTCTCCCTGACAATCCGCCCGGCGTGCGGACTCCCAGGTGACTACGAGCTCTCCACCGACAGCGCCGAGTTACTTCGGATGCTGCACAGACAGACCGATTTGCCCGCTTCCGTTCTCAAGCGTTTTGAGGACAGTTTGTTCAACTCTCCGAGTGCAAAGCTTCTGGGTGTGGAATTGAGCGAGAACGTGCTGACGGAAATCGGGTATTTTGTCGATTAGCGGCGGGTAGCCCAACCCTCTCCTTTAATCCTTCCGAAACCGGCACAACTGAGGGTGCCCCATCCTGAGCGCAGCGAAGGGTGGGAAGCACAAACGCCCGCCATTACGAAAGTGACTGGCGGATTCTTGCGCGGGAAGGTCGAAAGCTCGATCCGCCTGTAAAATCCTCTCGAATGCCGAAAGGCCTCGTCCGTTATCAGATCTGCGGAGCACTCCATTTCATCACCTTCAGCTGTTATCGGCGGCGTCCTCTTTTGGCTGACACCTGCGGCTACAACACCTTCGAGCATGAATTGGAACCTCTGCGCGCGAAATATGAATTCACTGTCTCCGGATACGTCCTAATGCCCGAGCACGTTCATCTACTCGTCGGAGAACCGCGCAACACATCCCTCGCAACAGCGCTGCAACTGCTCAAACAGAACACATCAAGAAAGTTGAACATAACCGAAGACCAGTTTTGGCAGCGCCGTTACTACGATTTCAATGTCTGGAGTGAAGTAAAAAGACTGGAAAAGCTCTGCTACATGCATCGCAATCCGGTCAGGCGCGGACTTGTCGAAAGGCCGGAAGACTGGCCTTGGTCCTCATTTCTCCATCACGCTACCGGTGCGGTCGGAACAGTCGAAATCGAGTCAAGATGGACCGCTCGACGGGTAGAGCAACAGACGCCGACGCATAAGGTCCCCTGAATCTCGTCTCCCTCCCTTCGCTGCGCTCAGGATGGGGCACGCTCATTCATACGATTCCGAAGGCGCCCCAGCCTGTCAAACTCAACGAAATCCGCAGGCCGATTATCAACATATTAGTTAGTGGGGCAGTCTGCAGCCGAACTAAACCACCTCGCCCGGGAGGCGAAGCGTACCCAAATAGTTGGCCGAGAATTCCCCCGCCACTCGATACAATAGAAATAGAGGGACAAGTTGGCCAGGCCGCCGCTCGCAGCCGGGCCATCGCATTTTAGGAAAGTCCCGCGAGTCCAGCAGAATCAATGACGGCTCGACAAATCCTCTGCCTTCTGCGATGCGTTCTATCTTCTTTGTTTTCTATGAAGTGCGTGTAAGTCATTTATTATGAATAACCTAGAGCCAATAATCCTCCTAACTCCAGTCCGATGAATGAGTTACAAGTACAAGGGGGGAGGGGGTACCTCCTGGCCATCCCAATTCGGGAATCACCGCCTCGACAGCCTGTTCAGACTGAACGAAATCGGCAGGCCGATGATGAGCATGTGCACCAGAAGCCCCTGAACCAGGCCCCGGTACCGATACGGCCCCATGGCGTGCAACGCACAAAGCGGCAGCACGATGAGATTCATCACTAGAAACACCGCAATCCCGTAGAAAAGACCGCAGACCAGCCAGTGACTCTTCAGAAATTCGAGTCTGCGGCTGGACAAGCAGTAAATGGCTGCCGCCGAGAGCGCGATGAAGTATTGCAGCACCACACCGAGGATCCATGTGCCTGCTCCGCCGTGAAACGCCTCTCTACCGAGGAGTCCTCCCGCAATCGCGCGAGGGACACCGGGCCCAAACGTGATGAACGCCGCGATGAGGTCGAACGTGCCTGCCAGCGCGCCGCCCACAAGAATGGGACGTAGAAGGTGTGCCCCTACAGCCGGCACGGATGAAGTAGCAGCACCCATCAGCGAACTCCTTGTAACGCGTCGTTTCTCAACCGCCAATGGCGACGGCCGGAGTAAACAGTATGCGGAGTACCGCCATTCTCGATGCACTCTTACACCAGCGTCAAGAAAGAGGGGACGAACGTACCTGAATCCGTGACTTGCTCAAGCCGGCGGCTGGGCTGCTCTTGCGCTGCTGTACGCCGGAGCCCGGGCTGAGGACTTGGCGATCGCGCGTTAGAGCTCTGACATGAGCCATCAAAGAACTACGGGCCGCCCACACTGAGGACGGCCCGCATGAATGCGCTGCTGAATGTATTTAGGTTCCGTACCTTTTGGAAGTCGGCTCGCCAGTCACCACATCGCGATCAACCACCTTCCGATCATCCTCGACGACAACATCGTCCCTCAATGCCCGATCATGCACTCGCTCTGTATCAGAAATGTTGCCGTAGGTTCCGCGTGCGCCCGAAGTATCGTTCGAAGCCGCTTCACCAGCGGAGGAGATGTCCCGCGCTCCCGTATCCTTCAGAGCCTGTTTCGCCACATCGATCTGCTCCGACGTATCGCAGTGAACCGAAAGCAGAGTCCCTCCGCCTTTCACCGCGCCTTCATAGCGTTTCGCCTCGTATTCGGGAATGCCCATACCCACGAGAGCTCCGACGATGCCGCCCACGGCTCCGCCCGCCCCGACGCCCGCCAACGCAGCCACAATCGGCCCCGCCGCGATAATTGGACCCACACCGGGAATCGCAAGCATGCCGAGACCGGTAAGAAGACCAAGTGTGCCTCCGATGATCCCGCCAGTCGTCGCACCGGCCGCGGTGCCTTCCGGAGCCTTTGTGCTCTTCTCGTGTGCAAATGCCCGAGTGCTTTCGTCGTCGGGTAACAAAACGGAAATTGCCGCATTGGGAAAACCCTTGACGACAAGGTGATCGACAGCGGCCTCTGCTGTGCCGGGCGTCGCGTAGATGCCGAAGACGGCAGTGTTTTTGCTGGACATGGTGTGTTGCTCCTGTGCTGCGACTGCAGCATATCTATGGTTGGGTAAGTCTGATTGTTAGGTTGACTGTTATTGCTTGACCGTCAGCTTGTTAGTGATCTTGTCGGCAGAGACCACGCTGGCCGCATCGGAAGCGATCTTTTGCTTCTCCTCCTCGGACTTGACGGGTCCCTTGAGAGTTACAGCACCGTTCACCGTGATGACCTTCACGTTGTGCGCGTAAGTTGACAGATCTTTGTCGGCGAGAATTGCCTTGCGGATGTTCGCTGTAGTTTCACGATCCGCCTTGGCATTGGACTGATTGTCCGCAGTTAATCCCTGATCCTTGTTTTGTGCCGAGTTATCGGGTGCGGCCTGCATGGCGATTGGTTGTATCATGGCTCTCGCCTCGGGAATAACGCCAACATAACAGAGTGCCAACGCTGCAGTAGGAGCGAAGATGGTTAGATGAAGCGATTTCATGTGGCATCCTTCCAGGAAATAAGAGGTCTTCTCATAACTATCCGCCCGATCAAGGTGGGCGAAAGTATGACCCCCATTTGTGATAGTCATATGTAGGATGAGCCGCCTGAAAGATTAGTTGTGCTCCAGTGTTGTCTGCTCCCGATCGATTGCTCTCCTGTCTTGTGCTCCCGATCTTGTGCTCCAGATTCGATAGCTCTGCCGTGGACGAGGCCACGACGTTAAAGTTTCACTCGGAACCGGAACTTCCCGCTCTCGCTCGCGTATCTGTTTCCGTGACAGCGCCAACTCAGGAAGTGTCGCCGCGCACCAAAGCCCGCCTCGCCGGAGCGCTCTATCTCTTCAGCGTTCTAACTGCTGTGCTTGCCGAAGCCTTCGTCCACGGCAGGATGCTCTACGCCGCGGGACTCGTTCCCGTCCTCTGCTTCGCCGCCGTCACCCTGCTCCTCTACCAGATATTCAAGCCGGTGAGCCGCAATCTCGCTCTCCTCGCCGCAGCCTTCAACCTCGTGAGTCTCACCTTTGAAGCACTCGAGTGGCACCTCGGAGACATCAACATCGCCCTCGTCTTCCACGGACTCTATTGTCTTGTCACCGGCTACCTCGTCCTCCGGTCGACCTTCCTCCCTCGGATCCTCGGCATGCCGATAATGCTCGGAGGCTTGGCTTGGCTGACCGCTCTGTCACCGATGCTGGCCCAGCACCTGAATCCCGTGAATCTCGCCCTCGGCTTCCTCGGAGAGGGATCGTTCATGCTCTGGCTTCTCATCATCGGCGTGAGTCCCCAACGCTGGCACGACCAAGCTCTAATAGTTAATGACTAATGGCTGCCTTGTCGTGGCCGACAATTTCCCCGAACCAGCTAAAATAGAAATAGAGAAAGAGAAAAGGCCCGGCTGCTCGATAACAGTCGGGCCTTTCGTCTTTAGGAGCTAAGTCGTTTAAAATGAAACGCTCTCGGCCTTCTATTCTAGAATGAAACGGTTACAAGCCCTTCTTTTGGAATCAATCAGTTGCAAAGCATAAGGGGGAGGGGTACCCCCAGAGTTCAAATCGGGAAAGCGTTAGCGAAGCCTGCACGATTGACCTGCGTACTTTCCCGTGTCCAGAAACTCGTGCAACGCGGGATCATCGGGATTGAAGTGTTGCGCCCGCTCCATCGTCTCAAGAGCTTTCGTCTTGTCTCCCAGCTTGCACTGGAGAAATGCGAGATTCAGCCCTGCAGCCGTCTGGCTCGGATCGGCCGCGACTACCCTCCCCAGAAGCCCAATCGCGGCGTCCGTCTTACCGTGCGAGGCGTCGAGTACCGCCAGGTTCGCCAGCGCCGCGCTCTCGTAGGGATTCTCCGCCAGCGCCGCCTGATACTCCCACTGTGCCTCATCTGGGTGCCCCGAGACTTGCTCCAAAAATCCCAGCCGCACATGCAGCTCCGCATCGTTTGCGCCTTCAGCTTCAGCTTTTCTTAGTAGCGCCAAAGCCTTCTCACCTGATTGCTGATCGCCCCCCTCCGCGAACTGGGCATAAGCAAGACCCAGCTCGCGATCACCCGCGCTCACACCGGCGATCGGAACAAGCTTCGTGCCATCGCTTATCCGCTCAACACGTGCTTTCCCAGGGACGCGCTCGATATCGTGATCGGTTAGCTGCTCATGTGAGACATCCGTTGTCTGCCGCGTCGGCATATGGCAAACCGCACAATCCTGTTGCTCTGGATGATGCTCCGTGGCCATTTTCTCGCCAGCGTGGCAGGCCAGGCACTTGCTCCGGTAGAAGCTCACCCGTTCCGCCGCCGTCGGAGAGCCATGCGGATCGTGGCACGTCGTGCAGGTCAGCTTATCGCCGCTCGCCCGCTTGCACGCGCTTCGGAGCAGCGCCTCGTACTGGCTCGTCGCCCTGCCGCCGCCTTCCGCTCGGCTCGCATCTACGAAGTAGACGACGAACCGCGCAAGATCCTCTCCCGGCCGATAGGCCGCCAGGGATTTGCCCGCCCGATAGATCGCCGCGTCGCCTTCAAGATGGCACTGCAGACACACACTGTCTCTCGCCGATGGAGGCAGCTTCGCCGGATTCACGATCGGCCCGCGACCCTGTTGCGCCAGATGCTGGGAAGCATCGCCGTGACACGCTGCGCATGTGACACCGCCAGCCTTGAACGGCACAGTTGCGTACTTGTTCCGTGCCTCAGGCAGTGGCGTCTGTACCTCACCCGCGTGACAATGCAGGCAATTGGAGTCGACGGGCAGCGTTTCCGGCATGCTCCGCGTCGATCCGTAATTCGGCGCCATATCCCAAAGCTGCTTCTTGGAGTAGTAATTCACCGGCGCCTCAAACCACAATCCGTCCTGCTCGAACAGATAGGTCCTCCCTCGCCGTCCCGACCCCACGTAATACGAAAGACGCTGCTCGCCATGCAGCGGAGGCCCGGTGCCCGGCACCGTCCGGTCATACCTCATCCACGCCTGACCATCGCGCAGGAACAACCGGTAGCGAACGCCCGAGGCCGCATGTGTAAAGCCGCCTTCGATTAGCCCCTCTGTCGCCACACCACTGCCGCGCGCCATCGGAGTCCGTTGATATCGCTCGTAGATATCTCTATGGCAATTTGCGCAGGCGCGGTCCGGATCGTTGAGCGAGATTATTTGTGGAGCAGATGCCGCCATTACCCATTCCCGAGCGACTCCAACTGTGAACAGCGCAAAGAGTGTCGCAGACACGGCAAGAGAAGGCCACGCGCGCCATCGCAAGATCAATGCGGTGTCTCCAGCCTCGGAGTGGCAGCGGACTGCAACTTCTCAGCGGTCTCAGTCTCATGACTGGCCTCAGCCGTTCTGCCCATTGCCCGGTAAGCCTGCCCCAGCAGGCCGTGTGTCATATAGTTGGTCGGGTCCATCTTTTCTGCGCGCTCCAAATACATAGCAGCGCTGACGGGATCCTCTTGCTTCAGCATTACCTTTCCGAGAAGGATGTACGGACCGGTTGAGTTCGGTTCCAAAAGAACTGCCTGCTGCAAAGACTGCAGGGCCTTCTGGTACTGGCCGGCCCGCGTGTACGCGTCCCCCAGCCTGTCGTAGATTCCGCCGTAGAGTGGATTCAGCTCGCGCTCTTTCTCGAAATCCGCTACTGCCTCATCAATGTTTTGACTTGCTAGAGCAATCTCTCCCAATAGCTGACGGCAAAGTGGCAGCTTAGGATCCAGTTCGGCGGCCCTTTTCGCATATTCCTGTGCGACCGGTAGAAATTCGTGACGCAGCAGCATGCGCCCGGTCAACAGGTAAGCAGGCGCTGAATCCGGCGCAAAGCCGAATTGTCGCGCAAAAGCACGCCGAGCATCATCGTAGCGGCGTGTGTCCAGGTAACAGAGAGCCAGCACATAGCTCGGATCCACTTTCGCGCCCGGCGCCCACTCGTGAATCCCCTCAAGCAGTGGAATCGCATCCGCCGGCTTGCCCATCCGAAAGAGGGTCAGGCCCCTTAACTCGGCTGACTCGATATCCTTGCTGTTCTCCTGGAGTGCCTTCGCAAGCGCCTGATCAGCCTCGGAGAAATCACCCTCAGCATAGAGGGCCATTCCCCTCAATCGCTCGATACCCGCTGCTGGAGGATGCTGAGCCGCAGCCACGTCCAGTTGAAGCAGCGCCTCCTTCGGTTGACCGCGATCGATGAGTTTCCTTACCGCGGCGAGATCAACTGTAGTATTTGAAGAACTCTGACCGCCCGGCGGTACCGACTGATGCGCAACCATGAAAGGCACAGCGAGAACAAGCACAAACAGCGACATTAAGAGTTTCATGACATCCCGAATAACAAGGTTGATAAACAACAATCCAGTTCAGCGCCATTGCGTATTTGCGATGACAACTCCCACCAGGGAATCGGCACAACCGTAATACAGGAACCATTTCCCTTTGAATGCGACCAGCCCCTCTGCGAAAGTTGTCCCCGCGGCGTACTGTCCCGTCTTCTCAAATGGCATCTCCGGCTTAAGGAACGGCGCCTCGGCGCGGGCTATCAGCTTCGACGGATCGTCCGCCTGAAAGAGTGCCTGGCCGGCGGCATAAGCATTAGGACCCAATGCCGGATCGCCATTCTCCGGATCATTCTTACCGTTATTTATCACCAGAATGCCTTTGTCAGTAAGCACCGGCGGCGGCCCCACCTCCGGAAAGCCGCTGTCAAATCGTCCACTTCGCTTGGCGAGCACGACCAGTGGTGATCCATCGGAGTCTTCCATCGGGGTCCAGTGAATCAAGTCCGGCGATGTCGCGAGACGAATTGCGCCTTCTCCCCAGTACATCCAATACCGCCCGTGGATACGTGCCGCAACCAGCCGCCCATCCTTCAGGCGTGTCACAATTCCCGCCGACTTGTACTTCAGAGCCGCATACTTTCCACCCGACGCGTCCAGGAACGCTGGCCCGAACTTCCTCCAGTGGATCAGGTCCTTTGACGTCGCAATTCCCACTGAATACGTAACTCGATTCCATTGCGTATAAGTGAGCACGTATAAACCGTCTTCGCTCTCAACGATCCGCGGATCCTCGACGCCACCCGGCCACTCTCTTTCTTTCTGGCTGTCATTGGCAGGGAAGAAGACGGGAGTAGGAGAGCGCTTGAAGTGGATGCCGTCCTCACTCTCCGCCAGGCCCAGGCGGGAGGTATGGCCCCCGATCTCGTTGCTCCCGGTATTGTCCTCCGCACGATATAGGACGAAGATCTTGCCGCCGCGAACAACAGCCGCGGGATTGAACGTGTGCAGGGCTTCCCAATGAACCGGCGTTCCCAGGATGGGATCATTGAAGATCGATGCCGGCCGGGGCTCAATGACCGGATTACCCTCTGCGGGCCTGACAAACGCACCGATCTGCCATTGTGACTGGGCAACGGCATCGACTGCTGCCAAACCGCAGACGATGGCCAGAATCAGGGCCGTTCGCCGCACTCCTCGCAGATCAACTTGGACGGCTCTCAAGATCTCTTCCCAAAAAGTTGAGGGGAGCCTGGGCTCCCCTCGTTCTGGTTCTGTAAACCCGTACTAGAAGTTTACGCGGAGTGAGAATTGCAGGAGACGGGCAGCAGCACCCGGTGCCTGGCCGGTAACGTACTGGTCGCCAGAATCGATTCCGTAAGTATTGCCGCCTCCTCCGAAGCCTGGATTGATGTGGTTGAATGCATTGAAACCATCCACACGGAACTGCGCGACGACGCTCTCGTGGATCGGGAAGTTCTTTTGCAGCGAAAGGTCGGTATTGAAGAATCCCGGTCCGAAGGCGTTATTTCTGCCTGCGGTACCAATCTGATCAACGCCTGCCGCGCTGAAACCGGAGAATGGGGTGTATTGGAGACCGCCATTAGCGTATTGAACCAGCGGCGTTGTCGTTCCATGATAGAAGAAGCGCCTGTGAGCGATTGGATCGTAACTACCTAGGTTTGTCTTCAGGGTAGAGCCCTTGCCATTCGGGTAGCAAGGTCCGGGCCCTGAACTCAACCCGCACTCACCATAGTTGATCGTGAATGGAAGGCCGCTCGACCAGTTGAGCACCGGGCTGACCTGCCATCCGCCAATGATCATATTCACCCATCCAGGCGCACTCGAATAGAACTGCTGGTTGCGTCCGAACGGCAACTGGTAAACGCCGTAAACGATAAGTTGGTTCCTGCGGATATCGTTGTTCAGTCCGCGCACCGTCCGCTTGTTCCACGTTGCATAGCCATTATTGAAATCTATTCCTTGCTGCCATGCGTAGTTTGCTGTAAACGAGAGACCTTTTGAAAACTGCTTGGCCAGCGTCACCTGTAGTCCGTTGAAATGCGAGTCCTGGTCATCACCGTAATAGCTGATGCCGTTCGTCCATCCGCAGGCACCAGCCGGAACAGTAGCGGGACGCGTCACGCTGCCATTGTTGTATCCGTAGTTGGGATCCTGGCATGCCGCGAGGCTTCCGCCGTAGTAGCGCTGTAAGTAGGTAGTGTTGTCCGTTCCTCCGTCCGGATCGGCGGGGGCAGTTGGATTTGTTCGTAGTTGTGTTGGTACATAATGCAGCGGGCTGCCGGTGATGCTGTATTGCGCCGGAAGAAAAATGCCGGCCTCGTTTGGATTGGTGTTGTTGCCGTCTCCAGCGCTCAAGGTATGGGTACCCTTGTTCCCCACGTAGGCGATGGTAAAGGACGTAGTTGAATTAAGCGACTGCTGAAGGCTCGCATTCCAGGCGTCGAGGGTTGGGAGCCTCAGGTTGTTCGGTCTGGCTTTCGGACTGACCGCGTAGCCGGGGGCTGGAAGAAGCCCACTGGAAGGAACCACGGGTACACACCCGGTTGCCGTGTCACATGGCGGCGGCCCGTCTGACAGGTTGAATGCGTAAGACCTCGGGCCACCCGTGGCTGCTACGTTCTGGCTGGCCAAAACCGGCAGATTCTGGGTCACAACGTGCCCGAAGATCGAACCGAAGACACCCAGATCGAAGCTGCGTCCGTACCCTGCACGAATTACCATCTTAGGGTTAACCTGGTACGCGATTCCCACCCTGGGATTCCACGCATTGGTAGCCTTGCTCCAGTTCATGTTGTTTGAAATGCCGCCGGTTTCTGCCACGCGAAGGTAGCCATCCGTAGTGGTGTCATCGTTCATCTGCATCAGGGCGCCATTCATGGGTCCGTTCACTGACTCAGGAGAATAGATCTCGTAGCGAACACCCAGATTGGCTGTTAGCTTCGGAGTCACGCGCCACGTGTCTTGCCCGTAAAAGAAAAGCCGTCGCTGAAACTCCTTCGCATCAGTTGAACTGCTGACATAGCGTCCAAATTGGGTTGACTGGCCTAGGACGAGGGTTGCAAGTCCCAGACCGCCGGTCGTGCCGTTGGACGTCGGCCCGGTACCAAAGCTCAGGATACCGGTGCGATCTGTATCGCTTGGCACGCGCAAATTGCGCGCAAAGCGGAGGTCTCCGCCGACCTTGATTGCATGGTTGCCCCTGATCCAGGTCCAGTTGTTCACAAACTGCAATTGACTTTCTTTTTCAATCAGCGGACAGTTGCAGCGCGTGATGTTGAGATCTTGTCCGTATTGAGATCCCGTGCTTTGCTGATTGTTGGGGGCTCCGCTGGCGCCTACCTCGGTAACATTAAATCCACCGGCGCCGCTGGTGATCGCGTTCAGATTCAGGCCGGGAATTCCGAGGTTGGTCATAAACGGCACTCCCTCGTTGTACTTGTTGTCGCCGATGTTGTAGCGGTAGTAGCCCACGCGGAAGTCCATCGCTAGGGTTGGTTTAACCGCCCAGTCAAAGCCCGTTGCAAGGCTGTCATTCGCGCCTTGAGAAACGCCGCCGTAGTTATTGATACCGAACCCGGCGCCGCCGGCAGGACCGAAGATTGTGGTTCCGCTTAGTACATCCGTGAACCGGCTGAAGCGTTCAAAAGCGTGAATCGACTGCTTCACTTGCCAGTCGACGCGTTCGTCCCACGCATCGCTGTTGAATATACCGGTGCCGCTGGCCCCATAGTTGTTCTGCAGGCCATTGAAGTTACCCGTCTTGTTGGGTGCGTAGGGTTGCAGCAGCGTGAAAAGATTCAGAGCCGGCTGCGAGAGTTGCGCAGTCGGAATCACATTGCCCGGATATGGCGTCCCATTAGCCTGATAGATCGTGCCAATCGTTGAACCCAGCGCCGCTTGGTATTGTGAAAAGTCGCAACCGGGAATGCCGCTGGGACCAACCGACTGTCCCAAGCAGGTGTTGACCAACATTGCAGAGGGAACTGTCATTGAAGCGGAGGTCCCCACCTTCTGACGAACAAACTGGACATCTCCAAAGCCCCAGAGCCTATCCTTAAGGATCGGTCCGCCGATTGATCCGCCAAACTGGTTCTTCAAGCCTCCAGGAATAAGCCCGCTGGTGTCGTTCGTGCCTGCCGGCGGATTCTGAGTGTAGGGATCTCGCGCCTGGTTTGCATTGCTTTCGCGATAATCGAAAGCACTGCCGTGGAAGCTGTTTGTCCCGGACTTGGTCTGTGCAGTTACGATCGATGACACAGCCTTGCCGAACTCAGCGTCGAAGTTCTGCGTCGTAATCTTCGTCTCGGAAAGGGAGTCCATGTTCGGATTGACAACAATGATTCCGAGAATGGGATCCTGATTGTCAGTGCCGTCCAACTGGAAAGCGACACCGCCGAATGCCTGGCCGTCAACCTGGATCTGTGCGCTGCCTTGCGGATTTTCGTCGGCCGCATGGGTCCAGCCAAGCTGCTGTGCGCCCGGTAGCAGAAGTTGCAGGTTCGTGAAATTGCGATTACCGATCGGTAGATCCTGCACTTCCTTCGCAGTAAATGTTGTCGAAACATCGGCGCGGTCTGTCTTCAACTGCTCGACCGTGGTGGCGCTCACTTCTACAGTCTGAGTGGCGCCGCCGACTTCCATCTTGGCTTCTACCTTGATTGACTGATCGGCGTAAACGACAAGACCCTTCGACTCGAAGGTCTTGAACCCGGCGTTTGACACGCTGACGTCGTACGTATCCGGGATAAGGTGGCCCACCGTGAACTCGCCCGCCTCATTCGCAGTGGCGGTGACCGAGGTTCCCTTGTTGGTATCTGTGATTGTGATG
>CAVRNK010000077.1:0-12785 GCA_963721995.1 uncultured Acidobacteriaceae bacterium
GAAAGCGTCTTTTGCTTTCCTGCTTTTTAGTAGCCTGCTATCATGGGCTTAGCCCCGTCGTGTGCGACGGCTGCGGTGCTGCGATACCTGTCTTGTTCGAACTGCGTCGGGTCAGCGTAGCCCCCAGGGTTGAGTGCATGCGCGTTTGGTTATACCAGAGCAGCCAATTGAGGACTTCGTCCTTGGCCTGACGAATGGTTTCAAAGCATTCTCCGTGCGGCCCGTTATTACTTTCAGAGACGCAAACAGTGCCTCGCTGGGCGCGTTATCCCAGCAGTTGCCCTTGCGGCTCATCGAAGCGGTGATGCCGCACTGCTAAAGCAACTGGCTAAACTCATGGCTGGCGTACTGGCAGCCGCGATCGCTATGGAAGATGGCCTGGCAGTTCGCTCTGGACGGCGGTGCAGCCAAGCCATCTCCAGCGCATCGATCACCAGATGGCTGCGCATCTCCGGTTGCATCGACCAGCCCACCACGCGGCAGCTGAACAGGTCGATGACCACGGCCAGGAAAAGCCAGCCCTGGTTGGTTGGGATATAGGTGATGTCGCCGGTCCACGCCTGGTTGGGCGCAGCCACGGTGAAGTTGCGGTTCAGCAGGTTGGGCGCGATCGGCAGACCATGCGGCTATCGGTGGTGATGCGGAAACGCCGCTTGCCGCGAGCGCGAATACCGTGCTGCCGCATCAGCTTCTGCACCCGTTGCTTGCCCACGCGGATACCTTGAGCACGCAGTTCGCGCCAGACGCGCGGCCAGCCGTAAGCTCCGCGATTGGCCACATACACGGCGCGAATCTGCACCACCAGTGCTTCCGCGCTCAGGTGCCGACGCCGCAGCGATTTGCAGGCGACGAACAAAGTGCTCATGGTAGCCAGCCACGCTACCCCGAGCATCCGGCACTGCACGCGGATCGGCCACACACGCCGATGGCGTCGAATCAAGGCGTACTTCACTTCTGCCCCTTGGCAAGTCGAGTGGCGCGGAGGGATTTCACCTCCGCGCTCTCCCAGAACTGGACGTGAGCCTCTCGACTCATCCAGCTCCTATCGTCGAACCGCGGCCACAAGTCTCCAATGCGGAAGCAGAGTTGGCTGTCTTGACTTGAGTCTCTTCAGCCAGTCCCATGCACGCATTGAGCGCTTCTTGAACCCCTTGTATTTGCGCCGCGCCCAGCGAACCAACAGCTCGTCTACCATGCTCAACGCCCGATAAAGCGCTGACGGATTGAATCGCCCGTAATAGTTTACCCAGCCGCGAACTATCGGCTGAAGCCACCGCACGAGCTCCTCTAACGCAAGGTCGCCGCGGTGCGAAAACTTCCATTGACGCAAAACCAACTGCATCGCCTTGGTGGCTCTCGCACTGACTGCCGGAATAAAACTGACGAACATTCTGCCGGAACGGTTCATCGCCCCACGCGGCCGAAAAGTATGGCCTAGGAAGTCGAAGTTCTGTTCTGGATAATTGCCCGGCCGATTCGCATCCTTGCAGTACACGATCTTGGTCTTTTGCGGACTGAGTTCCAACTTACATTCCGCAAACCGCTGTTGTAGCATGTCCAGCAATTGACGAGCTTGATTCTCGCTGTCGCAGTGGATGATGGCATCATCCGCATAACGCTCGAACGGACATGCCGAAAACTGGCGCTGCATCCACATGTCGAACGTATAGTGCAGAAACAGATTCGCTAAGATTGGGCTGACCACTGAACCCTGTGGACTCCCTTTCTCGCGATTTTCCAAGGCGCCATCCGGCATACACACAGGTGCTCTCAGCCATCTATCGATGTACAGTAACACCCACGCACAGTCCGTATGGTGGCGCACAGCACGCATCAGAAGTTCCCAGTCGATTTCATCAAAGAAACTTCTGACGTCAAGGTCCAGCACCCAGTCGTGACGCCAGCATCGCTGCCGAGCCACAGCCAGTGCATCATGGGCCGACCTCCCGGGGCGATACCCATAGGAGTCTTTATGGAACACAGGCTCCAGTATTGGCTCCAGATATCGCTGTACTACCGTCTGGGCGATGCGATCCGAGACAGTCGGAATTCCGAGCGGCCTCGTCCGTCCCTCTCCCTTCGGTACGTCAACCCGGCGTACTGCCGGCGGGAAATAACTGCCGGACGACATCCGGTTCCAGATCCGATAAAGATTGTTACCCAAATCTTGCTCGAAATCTGCAATGGAAACGCCGTCAACGCCCGCTGCCCCTTGGTTTGCCTTCACCCGCTTGTATGCCTCCCATACATCGCGCTTCGCAATACAAAACGGCTTCGCTTTGTCCACAGAAGTCCTCCCTTTTCAGGTTGCTCCTATAACATTGCCGGACGACGACGCCCCTTCGATCCAGTTCCATTACAGAACCTTCATCTCTACTGCGAGCGTCTCCGCCCCTGTGCCCCGCATCGGTACTCTGGCTCTCACAAAGGCTATCTGCTTGAGCTTCTCCCTTTGCATCGGGACGACAGGTTCCTACGTTCCTCACTGAAGCCAGGATCAGGATCACGCCGCCTTAATGCCGGATGCCGGTCGGACAGTAAACAGGTATCCTCCAACCTAATCCCGGAGCGCATACCAGACCCCGGTTTTGACATCGTCTCCTATTTTCGACATGTCTTCAGCGGTTCACTTGCGTTCGTCTTCCCGATCCACACCTGACAAAGTCATCGCCTTGCCTTTTCCTCAACGCTCACCACAATGGCTCTTGACCACTGCAGCTTGAGGTGGTTTGGAACCAGCTCCTGCAAGCCGATTCCGAGGGGCCTGCCCTCATCTTCAATGAAGCAATGCTTCCACCAAAACTACGGCGGTCGCTTCCGTAGCGCACAGTACGCCATAGCTTTTCCCAGGATGTCGCGCTCCATGGTCACCCGCGCCAGCTCGGCTCGCAGGCGGCTGATCTCCATCTGCTCGGCGGTCACCTTCGACCGGCTGTCGGCACCCTTCAGCGTGCCTTCGCGATGAGCCTTGACCCAGTTGAACAACGTCTGCTCTACTAGACCCAACGTTCGCGATGCCGCCGCCATACTCTGGCCCGACTCAACAAGCCGAACCGCCTCTTGCTTGAACTCCAGCGTGTACCGCGCTCGCGTCGCCTTCATCATCATTTTCCCCTTCGCTGATTGTCAGCTAAGGGATACGTTTCGCGGGGGCAAGATCAAACTTGCGACAACTCGCAGGGCTGGATGCGATGACTCACAATTGTGAACAACCGCCGTGTCAGCGGTCCATCGAACCCCAGCTATTGCCCTGGTCGTTAGGTCAGCATCTACGACGGATGATTGGTCGATCAACGCAACACCATATCCGCCTCTCACCATTAGCTGGATATCCGCCGGTGTAGTCGCCAAACAGGAGACAGTTGGCTTAATACCAACTTGCGAAAGCATTTCGATCAGTCTTTCGTGCGCTGAGGGATGAGTTTCCGGATCCCGGAAGATCTTTAATTTTGTAGCTAGAACAGAGAGGGGATCTCGGATTCGCGCGTTAGAGGGTCGTCGGCGCGCATGCACACTACTAAGGGTTCCCGCGATACTTCACGCACTATCAACGCTGTTCGGTCTACCGGCATTGGAAGAAACGCCGCATCCAGAGTTCCATGTTCGAGACGCAACAGGGTGTTCGTCGGGTCTGCGCCGGCGAGTTGAATCTCGCATACTGGAAACATGCGGGCATACGATTCGCGGAACATTTGAAGCAATCCCGACTTGATAAAGGGTGAGAATCCGGGTCTGAGGGGCGGGACTTCTCCTCGGTGGACAGCGCGAGCCATCGCCAATGTTTCAGTCCGCGTCGATAACGCATCTTGAGCATAGGCCACAATGATTTGGCCGGCGGGCGTAGTCTCGACCCCCTCTCGATTCCGGAGGAAGATCGGAATACCGATATCGTCCTCAAGGTCTTTGATTTGCTTGCTGAGGGAGGGTTGCGCTACGAAAAGCCGGTCTGCTGCCCTGGTAATATTTTCCGTTTCAGCCACTGCAAGGATGTACTTGAAGTGCCGGAACTCGATGAGATCTGACATGGCCCTGAGACTCCGTCGACTTTCGTCGAGATCCACGACAAATCCTCGATCATGTCTGTGGAAAGCAATCTCACGTTCAGATTTTGCAACAGGAATTCAATCTGTCAATAAGGCACTTTTATGTGCCTGCTGCACCGCTCTTAGTGCCTCAGCCATAGCCAGAAAGTTATGGCGGCATAGATAGAAAGTATTGGACGATTCGAAGACGGAAGGCAAAGCTTTGAGTGTCAGAGATTCTTCCTCTGACCAATTTCACCTGGGGCGGTGATTGCCGACTTGTAATTATTGGCGCGGCATCCGCAAATAGGAGGGAACCTAGTGACTCAGCAGGGTTGCGAAACAAGAAAACCAGTCAGAACCTCCGACACGATCCCAGACAGCAAGCTTTTGGTGAGCCGCCATGAAGCCGCCCAGCGGCTCTCCATCAGCGAGCGTGCACTGGATTACCTGGTCGCAAATAAGCAGCTGTCTGTTCGAAGAATCGGGAGCCGGGTTTTGATCGCTGTCTCGGAACTGCGACGATTCATACGTCAGGATCATCCCGAATCTCTAGCCGGTTGATGTGACTCAGCGCCAACGTTGTAGAGAGAGCAATTTCGATGCCGCACTTCGGCGGGTGTCGCTTCACTTGGACTCCCGCGGAACAGGAGTTTGAACAAGGTCATCTCGAAGTTACCGAAATCATGACTTTTCAAGCGCCCGAACGAGAGGCTGCCAGGCATCCGTCGTTTGGATTTGGCAACAAGGCGAATCCGGATTCGACTTACAGGGCCTAATAGCCTCCAGGTGCTCCGCGCCATAGCGGTCAGCGAGATATTCGAAGAAGAAAGCTCGAGAACGGCACCGGCCAGGTAGACAGAAGAGCTGAGCCCCAGCGGCGCATCGGTGGGGGCGAGGCCATCGCGGCTTAAGCGAACCGCCGAGACTTCCCTTCCAGGCCGTCGAGCATCCAGGCAACAGCCAGAACGCCGACTACGAGAAGGTGCCATCGACTCCACGGCAGGCGGTCAAGCCGCCCGGGAATGTCACTTTGCATGTAAGCACTGACATTTCATCAATGACTTTGCGATGCAACATGCTCATAAAGCACCAACATCACTGGTCATTACGTCTGGCGAAGATTGTCCGAAGAAGCCACTTTTCGACCGCTACAATGTGAATATGGGAATTTCCCGCACTTCCAAACGTTTCCGTGTGCTGGATTGGCTCCCGGCTGCGCTGAGCGTTGCCGTTATCGTCGCTGAGTCGACGGCAACCATGTCGGCGGAAAACACGAGTCGGTGGCTCTATCCGTTATGGGTGCGCCTGTTTGGCCCGATCAGTACGCCGCACTGGGCAGAAGTGCACCACCTCATCCGCAAGACCGGCCACTTCATTGGCTACGGAGGTGTCAACGTAGCGTTTCTCTATAGCTGGCTTCGGACGCTACATCGCAGGCACGGGCGGTTTCGTCCTATTTGGCGGCGTGCCGCGCTCCTGGCGGTATCATGCACGCTTTTGATCGCCATCCTGGATGAGTGCCACCAGAGCTTTTTGCCGAGCCGGACGAGTTCGCCAATCGATGTCTGCATCGACCTCTGCGGGGCCATTGCAGCGCAGCTCCTTCTTCTCACCGCTGTTCAAATTGCCTCCCATCGTCAATCACTTCGAACTAGTTGACGCGGCTGTAGTTTGCGGAGTGCGGTAGCCGGTGAAGTGGCCCTTCATGAAAATTCTGATTGCTTTCGGATGCTTCGCGATACTGCTCCTGTCTGCTGCTAATTCACGGTATGTCCGTTCAAGCAGCGTTAGAAGTACGCCTCAATCCGCGTGCGCGCTTTCTGGGCTTCCACACCTCTAGCTGCGCGGCTCATTGCAACGAAAAAGATTTCGCTATTGTCTTCACTCTGGCGCGGAGAATATGTCCAACGCAGCCCGGAATTCCGTCGTGAATGTTAAGCCGTAGAAGATAACGACTTAGAGAGTAGCGTCTGCAGCCTGTATGAGGGTTTTACTCAAGGCGCTCGCTTGCCCCTCGCATCCCGGCTAAGTTTGATCTTGCCCCCGCGAAACGTATCCCTTAGCTGACAATCAGCGAAGGGGAAAATGATGATGAAGGCGACGCGAGCGCGGTACACGCTGGAGTTCAAGCAAGAGGCGGTTCGGCTTGTTGAGTCGGGCCAGAGTATGGCGGCGGCATCGCGAACGTTGGGTCTAGTAGAGCAGACGTTGTTCAACTGGGTCAAGGCTCATCGCGAAGGCACGCTGAAGGGTGCCGACAGCCGGTCGAAGGTGACCGCCGAGCAGATGGAGATCAGCCGCCTGCGAGCCGAGCTGGCGCGGGTGACCATGGAGCGCGACATCCTGGGAAAAGCTATGGCGTACTTTGCCAAGGGGCAGAAGTGAAGTACGCCATGATTCGACGCCATCGGCGTGTGTGGCCGATCCGCGTGCAGTGCCGGATGCTCGGGGTGAGCGTGGCTGGCTACCACGAGCACTTTGTTCGTCGCCTGCAAATCGCTCGGCGTCGGCACCTGAGCGCGGAAGCACTGGTGGTGCAGATTCGCGCCGTGTATGTGGCCAATCGCGGAGCTTACGGCTGGCCGCGCGTCTGGCGCGAACTGCGTGCTCAAGGTATCCGCGTGGGCAAGCAGCGGGTGCAGAAGCTGATGCGGCAGCACGGTATTCGCGCTCGCGGCAAGCGGCGTTTCCGCGTCACCACCGATAGCCGACATGGTCTGCCGATCGCGCCCAACCTGCTGAACCGCAACTTCACCGTGGCTGCGCCCAACCAGGCGTGGACCGGCGACATCACCTATATCCCAACCAACCAGGGCTGGCTTTTCCTGGCCGTGGTCATCGACCTGTTCAGCCGCCGCGTGGTGGGCTGGTCGATGCAACCGGAGATGCGCAGCCATCTGGTCATTGATGCGCTGGAGATGGCTTGGCTGCACCGCCGTCCAGATCGAACTGCCAGGCCGATCTTCCATAGCGATCGCGGCTGCCAGTACGCCAGCCATGAGTTTAGCCAGTTGCTTCAGCAGTGCGGCATCACCGCTTCGATGAGCCGCAAGGGCAACTGCTGGGATAACGCGCCCAGCGAGGCACTGTTTGCGTCTCTGAAAGTAGAACGGCTGCACGGAGAATGCTTTGAAACCATTCGTCAGGCCAAGGACGAAGTCCTCAATTGGCTGCTCTGGTATAACCAAACGCGCATGCACTCAACCCTGGGCTACGTCAGCCCGATGCAGTTCGAACAAGACTGGTATCGCAGCACCGCAGCCGTCGCACACTGACGGGGCTAAGCCCATGAATGCAGGCTATGGAAAAGCAGGAAAGCAAAAGACGCTTTCCAACTTTCCCACAGCCACGACGACTACGAACTATAACTACTTATGGGATACGGATTCTGAGGGCAAGGTCAGATTGCTAACCCGTAACCAGCCCCTCTCAGAGCCGTACCTCAACCTAAGCGATCACGGGCGCGCGACGCAAGATGAAGCCTAATATGAAAAGCGGAATGGCCAGGAGCAGCCATGAGAATCCGTCCCAAACGCCATCTCTCAACTATGCCGAGAGCAAACCAGCGATCGTTACAATACCCAAAACCCGTGAGACACCACACACGGTCCTCAAAGAAGATTTCACCATCATCGTGCTCCGATTCTAATCCCCCATCTCCCCAGACTCAGAAAGTAACTAGTCTGGTGTAGAGTCGTACTCATGCGAGGATTATTCGAAAAAGTTCCCGGTTCCGGCATCTGGTGGATAAGGTTTGTTGACTCCCAGGGCAAGCTACACCGGGAGAAGGTGGGACGGAAAAGCGATGCAGTTACATTGCTAGCGAAACGGCATGTTGAGAGGCTGCAACAGAAAAAACTCCCCGAGAAGTACCGGGGGAAGGCCCTGCTGTTGTCAGAATTGATGGACGATGCGCTGGAACATTCGCAGGCCGAAAACGGTGAACGGTCTACGCACGAACTCAAGCTGAAGTTTTCGCGAATACGGGAAGACTGGGGTAGCCGTCAAGTGGAGGGAATATCCAAACAAGATATTGTGCGCTGGCTAACCAAAGAAAAGGCAGAGCGGGATTGGACCACCTCTACCATGAACCGATGGCAGGCTGCCTTTAGTCTTATCTTCAGAGTCGGAATTGATAACGAGAAAATCACCAGTAATCCAGCGTCACGGATTCGGCGGAAGGCAGAGAACAATGAGCGAGTGCGCTTCCTTAGCCCGGTAGAGGAGTCCAAAATCATCAAAGTGTTGAGCACCCGTTTCCCGTCTTATCTGCCTGCGTTCATCATCAGCCTCCACACTGGCATGAGGGCTAGCGAGCAGTGGCGTGTCCGTTGGACAGATGTAGACCTTGAACGCAGGATCGTCACTGTCAGGAAACAAAAGCACGGCGGGGGTGAGAGGCACATACCCTTGAACAGCATTGCCTTATCCACATTCCAAAGTCTTCAAATAGGCGCACAGAGTCGAGGACCGGTGTTTCTTAATTCCGGCGGTGGCCCCATGAAGTCTCACCGAGATTGGTTTGACCCCGCCGTGGAACGAGCGGGAATCGACGACTATACATGGCATTGCAACCGACACACTTTCGCCAGCCGTCTTGCCATGGCCGACGTCAACATCAGGACCATCGCCCAATTGATGGGGCATCGTACAATACAGATGACGATGCGCTACGCACACCTCAGTCCATCGCATAACCAAGCGGCGGTAGACCGAATCGTAGCCTTTGGCGAGACAGACAACTGACACCAAAACTGACACCGATGTTTGGTGCATTCTTAAATGATTGATTATAAAGAGCGAAAGTGGCGGAATTGGCAGACGCACCAGACTTAGGATCTGGCGGGGAAACTCGTGGGGGTTCAAGTCCCCCCTTTCGCACCATTACTAGCTTTCCTCTGTTGCTATACCCTTAGCAACATGAACCCGAGTCATCCGCAGCCTAAGATTCACATCCAGAAATCGCAGGATTATCGCGAAAACTACGCCAACAGCGTGCAAGTCCGGGTAAGCGTTTGGGATTTCTTTCTCGCCTTTGGCCTGGTCCACCAGGACACCGCTGACGAGGTCACTATCGAAAACACCCAAGGTATCTACATCAGCCCGCAGCAGGCCAAGGCGCTCTTCAATGTCCTCAGCCAGAACATCGCTCAGTACGAACAAACCTTCGGCGAGATTGCGCTCGAGCCACAGACGCATCCCCTGCCGATGCCCAAGGGACCGGTGCACTGAGACGGCAATCTAAAACCCGCTTTCTCCGACGAAGCGCATCTCCGTCGTTCCGCCAGGGAACTAAAACGGGGGCCGCTCGTAGTTCTCAAAAAAGTTGATTCGGAGCGAAAAACTTGTCGGGGAGTTAAGCTCTCGCACGTTTATGAGTCGCAACACCGAAATACCAACTTTCGAACAGGAGATTTACCATGAGCGAATTTCTTTTCCTCTATCGCGGCGGAGACTCATCCGGGTCGCCGGAAGAAATGCAGCAGAATATGCAGAAGTGGGTGGCGTGGATGAAGGAACTGGGCGACAGCGGCCACCTCAAGGCCATCGGCAACCCGCTCGAGCCGGGTGGCAAGGTGGTGAAGGGCAAGCAGAAGACCATCACCGACGGGCCTTACGCCGAAGCGAAGGACCTGGTGGGCGGCTACACGATGGTCGAAGCCAAGGACCTCGCGGAGGCGGCGGAGCTTTCCAAGGGATGTCCGATCTTCGAGAAGGACGGCTTTGTCGAAGTGCGCCCGATCATGCAGATTAATATGTGATGGCGCCGCACGCGGTTGAGCTCGACGAGCATCTCTTCCGGCACGAGTCCGGGCGCATGGTCGCCGCGCTCACCCGCATCTTCGGAGTGCATAACCTTGCGTTGGCGGAAGACGTCGTCCAAGACGCCTTCTGCCGCGCGCTCGAAGTCTGGAAATTTCGCGGTATGCCGGAGAATCCCTCGGCGTGGCTCATGGCTACGGCCAAACACCGCGCTATCGATGTCCTGCGGCGCGAGCGCACAGCGCGAACGTTCGCTCCTGAGCTTGGCCGCCTCGTCGAAAGTGAATGGACGCTCGCTCCTGCAGTCCACGAGCTATTCGGAGCGGCCGCCATCCAGAATGACGAGCTGCGCATGATGTTTTCCTGCTGTCACCCGCGCCTGGCCGAGCCCGCGCAGATCGCGCTCATCCTCCACATTCTCTGCGGCTTCAGCGTAGGCGAGGTTGCGGCGGCCTTCCTCAGCAGCAATGCCGCGATTGAAAAGCGCATTACACGAGCAAAGAAAGTTCTGGCGGCCTCGAAAAAACTTTTCGAACTTTCAGCCGCGGACTTTTCTACACGCTTGTCGGCGGTACATCGAGCGCTTTACCTGCTTTTCAACGAGGGATACCACGGAGCCTCTGCCGAATCTGCAGTGCGAGTCGAGCTATGCGGTGAAGCGCTGCGTCTGGCCGGATTACTACGCAGACATCCGCTCGCAGCAACTCCCGCCACACTGGCCCTCGGGGCGCTGATGTGTCTGCACGCTGCCCGCCTGCCGGGCCGCGTCGATGCCTCTGGTGAGTTACACACGCTTTTTGAGCAGGACCGCTCACGCTGGGATGTAGATCTGATGGCCGAGGGGCAGCGGCTTCTCGATCTCTCGGCAACCGGACCGGAGCTGACCGAGTACCATGTCGAAGCCGCGATTGCTTCCGTCCATGCTCGCGCGCGGTCTGCCGAAGAAACCGACTGGGAGCGCATCGTTTCCCTTTATGACATGCTCATCGCAATCCGGCCCTCTCCCGTTGTGGCGTTGAACCGCGCTATCGCAGTCGCCCAACACCAGGGCCCCCAGCGCGGACTTGAAGCGATCCGGGCCGTTGACGGCCTCGATCGGCTGGCTTCCTATCCGTTTTATCCCGCGACCCTTGGAGAACTTGAGCTGCGTGGTGGACGGCCCACGGTCGCCCGTGAGCACTTCTGCAAGGCCCTTTTGCTCGCGCGCAACCCCATGGAGCGCCGATTCATCGAACGGCGCATCGGCGCGTGCCAGTTCGACGATGGTGAAGAGTGATGGCGGCCCTGTCCCCGGAGAGTGATGGCAGGAAACGAACGTCCAGGCACTATAATCTGCATCGAATGAAGCTTCTGGCACGCGCCTTTTCGCGCTTCGCCGGGAATGCCTCCTGTTGCCCTAACTATCGGAAGCGAGTGAATTGAATGGTGATGGATGTCGTCGATTTCATCAAGGTTCTGACGGTTACGTTTATCACGTTGTTTCCGGTCGTGAACCCAATCGGAACTGCGCCGATCTTTCTTAGTCTGACCCAGCGCTATCCTGAGTCCATCCAGAAAATTCTGGCGCGCAAGATTGCTGCCTACGGATTCGTAATCCTCATTGTTTCGTTATTGGTAGGCAGTGAAATCCTCGCTGCCCTGGGTGTCAAGCTGTTTGTCGTGCAGCTTGCGGGTGGCCTGGTGGTTGCAACCACGGGTTGGACTTTGTTGAATCAAAGCGAAGAATCGTCCGGCAAGGCAGAGCCGGCCACGCTCGAAGATGCCCTCGAGCATGCCTTCTTTCCATTAACGCTTCCTCTCACCGTTGGGCCGGGCTGCATCTCCATCGCAATTACGCTAGGCGCCCATCTTCGCCGTCAGGCAGGTGTTGGGTTCGATCACGGCTATCCGCGGCGGTTTCTGGCAGCTCTAGCGGGAATGGTGCTCATGTGCATCTCGGTGTACTTCTGTTACGGCAACGCCGAGCGGCTTGTGAGTTTGCTTGGCAAGTCGGGGACCAATATCCTGATGCGTCTCTCGGCGTTCATCCTTGTCGTGGTTGGTGTGCAGATCATGTGGAACGGCCTGAGCACGGGCGTTCAGCAGCTATTTCCGCATTGAGTCGTCGCGAGGCAGTTCGCACCTCTCGGAATTGATACACTGGCGCGTGTCCGACTCATCGACGCTGAGCGAAATTCGTCAACATCGATCCTTTCCGCTTTGGGCTGTATTCCCGATAATCCTGGTCGCGGTGATTGCGGCGCATGGGCCGCTACTACGGCTGCCCTATTACT
The DNA here is from genome assembly GCA_963721995.1 of uncultured Acidobacteriaceae bacterium. Lineage (GTDB taxonomy): Bacteria > Acidobacteriota > Terriglobia > Terriglobales > Acidobacteriaceae > Silvibacterium. The sequence goes on from CAVRNK010000077.1 coordinate 12,062, forward strand.
GGGACGAAGCTGGATACTACATTCCCGCTGCCTACGATTTTTTTCGCACGGGCTCGCTGATTCCTTTCTCAACACTTTCAAATGCTCACCCTCCACTGCCGTCGATATACCTTGCGGCGCTCTGGAAGCTCTTTGGCTTCTCGCCGCTGGTGACACGTGTGGGCATGTGCTGTGTGGCAGCGGTAGCACTCACCGCCACCTGGCGGTTGGCCGTGGTGACAACAGGAAAAGAATCAGTCGCCGCTGCAACGGTCGGACTGACCGCGATCTATCCGGTATTTTTTGCACAAAGCTCGCTCGCGCATGCGGATGTCTTCGCTGCTGCGGCCACGCTATGGGCGATCGTCTTCCTGTTAAGCGAAAGCAGGTCCGGGATTTGGCTCGCTGCCATCTGCTTTTCACTGGCGGCGCTGTCGAAGGAAACCGCCATCGTCACGCCCCTAGCAGTCGCGGGGTGGGAATTGTGGCTCGCTGTCAAATTCCGTGCCAGGAACAATCTGGCCCGCGCGGCCATTCTCTGTCTGCCCGCCATTCCACTCGCTCTCTGGTACCTGTATCACTGGCACAAAACCGGCTTTATATTTGGCAATCCCGAATACCTTCGCTACAACGCCACAGCCACACTCACACCGTTGCGCGTGTTGATCGCCTTTGGCCATCGTCTGCTGCATATCACCGCGCACATGAATCTATTCGTCCCTGTACTTCTGATGCTCGCCTGCAT
>CAVRNK010000078.1:0-17164 GCA_963721995.1 uncultured Acidobacteriaceae bacterium
TCCGCAGCTGATGGATAACAACGGGTCGGCATCGCTGAAGATTGAGCCGTTTTCCTGGGAGCTGCTGAAGGCGCGGGGCGTGAAGGTGCTGTTCCTGGCGACCCCTCATGAGCAGTCGCGCGAGTGGGTTCCGAAGGCGCTGGAGCAGAGGCTGCGCGTGATTGATCTGAGTGGCGCGTGGCGGCTGCAGGCGGCGGCGAATCGCGCGGTGTACAAATTTGGCGACGATGGACACAGTCACGCGGTTGCGGTGCAGGCGAAGGCGGTGTATGGGAGCCCGGAGCTGCATCGCGATGAGATTCGCGGGGCGGAGCTGGTGGCGAATCCCGGATGCTATGCGACGTCGGTCATTCTCGCGCTGAAGCCACTGGTTGAGGCGGGATGGGTGGATCTGGATCGCGGGATTGTGTGTGATGCGAAGTCGGGCGTATCGGGTGCGGGCAAGGCGCCTACGGAGAAGACGCACTATATGTATGCGGCAGACAACCTGTCGGCCTATGGAGTATTTGCGCATCGGCACGTGGGTGAGTTGCTGGAGCAGCTGGAGCTCAAGGATGAGCAGATTGTATTCACGCCGCATCTGCTGCCGATTCCGCGCGGGATTTTGTCGACGATTTATGCGACTTTCCGTGAGAAGAAGACAGCGGCTGAGGTTGAGGCGCGGTATCGCGAGTGGTATGCAGACAGCCCGATGGTTCGGGTGTTCGCAGCAGGTCAGCTGCCGCAGATTCAGTATTCGGTGCGGACGAATTATTGCGATATCGGATTTGTGTTGAACAAGGATGGGCGGCGATGCGTGATTGTGTCTTGTCTGGACAATTTGCTGAAAGGCGCGGCGGGGCAGGCAGTCGAGAATCTAAACCTGATGTGTGGATGGGGCGAAGCGGAGGGACTGGCATGAAATTCGTAGTGAAACTCGGAGGAGCCACCCTCGAGAATCCGGAACTGTTGCATAAGTGCGCGCAGGCGATTGCCGAGCTGGTGAAAGACGGGAATCAAGTCGCGCTGGTGCACGGCGGCGGGGTGCAGTTGACACGGACGCTGAAGCTGATGGGCAAGCAGAGCGAGTTTGTCGCCGGGCTGCGGGTGACCGATGCCGAGACGCGCGATGCGGCGGTGATGGTTCTGGGCGGACAGGTAAACAAGGCGCTGGTCGCTGCTCTGGGCGCGCATGGACAGGCGGCGATGGGGCTTTCGGGGGGCGACGGCCTGGTGTTTCGCGCGCGCAAGAAAAGGACAGCACCTGATCTGGGATTCGTCGGTGAGATTGTGGCATCTGATCCCCGCTGGCTGGACGCGATCTGGAAGATGGGCGCGGTGCCGGTGATTTCGAGTCTGGCACTGGGCTTTGACGGCGAGTACTACAACGTGAATGCCGATGAGATGGCCGCGGCTTGCGCGGCGGCGTGCAAGGCGGATGCGCTGGTCTTTCTCACCGATGTTCCGGGTGTGCGCGGCGCGGATGGTGAAGTGATGCGCTGGCTGAGTGTCGGCGAGATTGCAACGCTTACGAAGGATTCAGTGATCACCGGCGGGATGCTTCCCAAGCTGAGTGCGTGCCGTGAGGCACTTCTGCAGGGGGTGAAGCGGGTACGGATTCTGCCGGCAGAAGTTGCCGCTGTGCTGCCGGATCTGTGCAGCACACGGGTTGTTCACGGGACTGAAGTATTAGTGGCGTAGAGTATCTCGTTCGACGAGGTAAGGAGTTTATGACGCTGGAAGAAATCAAAGCGATAGAAGCCAAGCGGCTGCTGCCGACCTATGAGCGGAATCCGATTCTGTTCGTCAAGGGCGAGGGTGCCCATCTGATCGATGCTCAGGGAGAGCGCTATCTCGATCTGCTGAGCGGGATCGGAGTCAATGCCCTGGGCTATGGGCATCCGGCGATTGAGAAGGCGATTGAGGAGCAGAGCAAGAAGCTGATTCATATTTCAAACCTCTTTTTTCACGAGGGGCAGGCGGAGCTGGCGCTGCGGCTGACGAAGATGAGCGGTCTGGATCGCGCATTTTTCTGCAACAGCGGGACTGAGGCAATGGAAGCGGCCCTTAAGCTGGCGCGGGCTCATGCGGGACTTCTGCGCAGCGAAGGCAAGAAGATCGGCACGAAGTTTCTGGCGCTCGAGAATAGCTTTCACGGACGGACGATGGGATCGGTTGCGACGACGCATAAGGCGAAGTATCGCGAGCCGTTCGAGCCGGTGATGCCGGGCGTGGAATTTGTGGCATTCGACGATGTTGAGGACCTGAAGGCGAAGTTTTCAGAGCAGGTTTGCGGCGTGCTGATTGAAGCGATTCAGGGCGAGGGCGGGATCCGTCCTGTGTCGCGAGAATTTATGGCGGTGGCGCGCGCGTTGACGCAATCCTCGGGCGCTTTGCTGATCTGCGATGAGATTCAGGCAGGGCTGGGGCGTACGGGCAAGTGGTTTGCGTACCAGCATTACGACGTTCAGCCGGATGTGACGACGATTGCGAAACCTCTGGCTGGCGGGCTTCCCCTGGGTGCGATGTTGTGCACGGAGGAGGCGGCCCGCGCAATTCATCCGGGGATGCACGGGACGACGTTCGGCGGCGGTCCGCTGGCATGCGCAGTGGCCGTGGCAGTGATCGATACGATTGAGCAGGAGGGTCTGCTGAATCATGTAACTGATGTGGGCACATATTTTCATGGACGGCTCAATGAGCTCGCCGGACGGCATCCCGCGATCATCGAGGTCCGCGGGATGGGGCTGATGCTGGCGGCGGAGCTTGATTCGGCCGATCTGGCCAAACTGGTGGCGGGCGCGATGCTGGAGCGGCGCATCTTAATTAATCGAACGAGCGAGACGGTGCTGCGGTTTTTGCCGCCGTTCATTCTGGGCAAAGACGATGTGGATGAAGCCATCGATGCCCTCGACTCAATTCTTACCGCGCATACGCCACAAGAGGCTGGCGCTGCGACGATCGGAGGCAAACACGTTGGCTGACATTCTTCTTGAATCCGAATCGCAGGTGGGTGTACTTCCCTCCCCTGCCGACGCACTGGCGGGACGAGATCTCTGCTCAATCGCCGATTTTTCCACTGCCGAAATTGCGGCCGTTATGGAACTGGCGCACGCGGTGAAGGCGCGGCCGCAGGATTACCGCTGGGCGCTGGACGCGAAGCAGATGGTGATGTTCTTCGAGAAAGCGTCATTGCGGACCCGCCTGACATTCGAAGCGGCCATTAACACGCTGGGCGGATCGGCGATCTTTGTGGATCAGACGCAGTCGCCGCTGGGAGAGCGTGAGTCGCTATCGGATATGGCCCGGAACGTTGAGCGCTGGGTTTCCGTGATCGTGCTGCGCACCTACGCTCACGAGACGATTACCGAGATGGCGGAAATCGCGGCCTGTCCGGTGATCAATGCGCTGAGCGATCTTGAACATCCATGCCAGGCGTTGGCTGACTTTATGACGCTCGAAGAGCGGTTCGGATCGGCGAAGGGTTTGAAGTTTACCTATGTGGGCGACGGTAACAACGTTTGCCACTCGCTGATGCTGACGGCTGCCCAGCTCGGAGCGCATTGCATGATTGGGTCTCCGAAGAACTATGCGCCGAAGGCGGATATTGTTGCGCAGGCGCGGGGGATTGCGAACAAGACCGGCGGAAGCATTGAGCTGGTGAATGATCCAGTCGCGGCAGTAACGGGCGCGGATGCTGTGTACACGGACGTCTGCACGAGCATGGGATTTGAGCACGAGGTAACGAAGCGCGCTCCGATCTTCAAGCCCTACCAGGTGAATGAGCAACTGATGTCACATGCGGCTCCGCATGCGGTGTTTATGCACTGCCTGCCGGCGCATCGCAATGCCGAGGTGACCGACGCAGTGCTGGATGGCCCTCAATCTGTGGTCTTTGAGCAGGCAGAGAACCGCATGCATGCGCAGAAGGCTCTGCTGCTGATGCTGCTGGGTGGGAAAAAGCAGGGATTAGGGAACAGGAATTAGGGATTGGGGCTCAGAAAAAAGCTTCGCTGAGAATGTACTTTCCCCACATCCCAGAAGCGGGACGTGGGGCACCCGGCGACTTAGCGCTGGAAGTCGCGCTCGCGTGCCTTTTTGTGCTCCGACAATGAGCGAAGCAAGCCTGCGATCGGCTGCGAACACTGAAGAATCTCGAGGTTTTGCACGAAATGTCTGTCATTCTTGAAAGTCTGCCGGTCGGCCAAAAAGTCGGCATCGCTTTTTCCGGGGGCCTGGATACCAGCGCGGCGCTTCACTGGATGAAGCAGAAGGGCGCCCTGCCGTATGCCTATACGGCCAATCTCGGGCAGCCGGACGAAACCGATTACGACGCCATCCCTCGCAAGGCGCTCGAATACGGCGCGAAAAATGCCCGCCTGATCGATTGCCGCGGACCTCTGGTGCGCGAGGGCATCGCCGCGTTGCAGTCCGGCGCCTTTCACATCTCTACTGCTGGTGTAACGTACTTCAACACCACCCCCCTTGGACGCGCTGTCACCGGCACCATGCTGGTCACGGCCATGAAGGAGGACGGCGTCAACATCTGGGGCGACGGCTCGACTTTTAAGGGCAATGACATCGAGCGCTTCTATCGCTACGGCCTGCTGGTCAATCCCAATCTGCAGGTCTACAAGCCCTGGCTCGACCCGGCCTTCATCGATGAACTGGGTGGCCGCGCCGAGATGTCGGCCTTCATGGAGAAATCCGGCTTCGGCTATAAGATGTCCGCAGAGAAGGCCTACTCCACAGACTCGAACCTCCTCGGCGCTACGCATGAAGCCAAGGATCTCGAGCAGCTTTCGAGCAGTATCCGGATCGTCGATCCCATCATGGGAACAGCGTTCTGGCGTGACGATGTCGATGTCAGGCGCGAAGAGGTGACTGTCCAGTTCGAACAAGGCTTGCCAGTAGCCCTCAACGGCAGGGAGTTTTCTGACCCTGTCGAGCTGCTGCTCGAAGCGAACCGCATCGGCGGCCGCCACGGCCTGGGCATGAGCGACCAGATCGAAAACCGCATTATCGAAGCCAAGAGCCGCGGCATCTATGAGGCCCCGGGCATGGCACTGCTTTTCATCGCGTATGAGCGCCTGATCACCGGCATTCACAATGAGGACACCATCGAACAATACCGCGAGAATGGCCGCAAGCTGGGCCGCCTCCTCTACCAGGGACGCTGGTTCGATCCGCAGGCCATTATGCTCCGCGAATCCGCGCAGCGCTGGGTCGCAAGCGCCATCTCCGGCCAGGTCACGGTGGAGCTACGCCGCGGCAATGACTACTCGATCCTGAATACGGAGTCGCCCAACCTCACGTTCCACCCCGAGCGCCTCAGCATGGAGAAGACGGATTCCGCCTTCTCTCCCCGCGACCGCATCGGCCAGCTCACCATGCGCAATCTCGACATCACCGATACCCGCGCCAAGCTGATGACCTATGCCCGGACCGGCCTCATCACGCTGAGCCAGGGTTCGGAGATGCCGCAACTGGGCGGTGGAACAAGCAACTGGGGGACGAAAGACGGGACCGCCGCGAAAGGCGAGAAGAATTCATGAGCGAACATTCAGCCAAAATGTGGTCGGGCCGCTTTCGCGAGCCCCTGGATCCAGTGTTCGATCATTGGCAACGCTCGATCAAGTTCGACCGGGCCCTTCTGACAGAAGAAATCATGGCCAGCAAGGCGCACGCGCGCGCGCTACTGGCTGCCGGCGTCCTCAGCGACGTTGAGTACACGAAGATTGTGGATGGTCTGGACGGGATCGTTTCACGTTTTATCCAGCAGCCCCGCACGCTCGGTGAGCAGCCACACACACCGGAGCCCATGGGCTCGGACGCGGAGGACATTCATCACTTTGTCGAGATGAATCTGGTGAAAGAAGTCGGCGATCTGGGCTTGAAACTTCACACGGGACGCAGCCGCAACGAGCAGATCGCGACGGATCTGCGGCTGTATGTGCGGGAACGCATCGGGATACTGATTGCGCATCTGGGCGCCTGGGCGGGCGCGCTGGTCGAGCAGGCAAAGACGCATCGTGATGCGGTGATGCCGTCGTATACACATCTGCAACGGGCGGAGCCAGTGCTGGTGGCGCACTGGTTGCTGGCGTATGTGCAGATGGCGCTGCGCGATATTTCGCGACTCGAGGATTGTGCGCGGCGGTTGAATTATTGCCCGCTGGGATCGGGGGCGGTGGCGGGCGCGACGCTGGCGCTCGATCGCAATATCGCCGCGCAGGAGCTGGGGTTTCTGGCTCCGACGACCAACAGCATGGACGCGACCAGCGATCGCGACTTTGTTCTCGAGTACCTGCAGGCGCTGACGGTAATTGGCCTGCATGCAAGCCGGTTTGCCGAGGAGATCACGCTATTTGCCACGGCGGAGTTTGGCTTTGTCGAGCTGCCGGAAGCATTCTCAACGGGGTCGAGCGCGATGCCGCAGAAGAAGAATCCGGATTTTACCGAACTGGTTCGCGCGAAGGTGGGGCGTATTCACGGCGCGGCTGAGACGGTAACGCTGCTGCTGAAGGGATTACCGCTCGCGTACAACAAGGATATGCAGGAGACGCAGGAGCCGGTGTTTGCGGCAACCGGCACAGCGCACCTGATGACGTATCTGCTGGCGAAGTTTACCGGCGCATTGAAGTTTCGCATCGCGCGCATGCGCGCGGCGTGCGAGAGCGGCTACCTGAACGCGATGGCCGCAGCGACTTATCTTGTACATAAGGGAGTTCCCTTCCGCAAGGCGCACGAGAAGATCGGCAACGCGGTGCGGTATTGTCTGGATAAGGGCTGCGAGCTGGGTGATTTGACGTTGGATGAGTTGAAGCAATTCGGACCTGAATTTGAAGAAGACTTTTTTGCCGCGGTGACGCTGGAGGCGACGCTCGATTGTCATGATGTGATCGGCGGCACGGCCCGGGGCCGCGTGCATGCTGCACTGGCGGAGGCCGAAGAGCGAGTGCAGGCGATCGCCGACGTCTATGGGTCTGTAAGCATCGGCAACGCAGAGGTAATCCATGCTGGTGCGTAAGGCGCGCCTGCAGGACGCGACCAATATCTACGAGCTGGTGAACAGCCTGTCGCACGACGGTACGCTGCTGCGGCGTGTCTTCTCGGAAATCTGCGAGAACGTTCGCGACTTTACCGTGGCGGAGAGCGAAGCGGGCGTGTTTCTGGGATGCGGGGCGCTGCATCTTTATGGGCCGCATCTGGCGGAGGTGCGCTCTATTGTCGTAAAGCCGGAAGCGAAGAGCCAGGGTGTGGGCGGGCGGATTCTTTTTGCCCTGCTGGACGAGGCCGAAGACCACGGCATTGGATGCGTGTGCCTGTTCACGCGCATTCCCGACTTTTTCTTTCGCTATGGCTTTCGCGAAGTGGAAGACCGGGCGGCGTTGCCGGATAAGATTTTTAAAGATTGCCAGAACTGCCCCCGCCTTTATCGCTGCGACGAGGTGGCCATGGCCCGGGGACAGATACCGAAGATTTCCATTCTCGGCCCTCGGCTGGAAGCAGAGCAACTGGTGCGGCTGACCGGGTGATCTGCGCAGACGTCTGACTGGATAACACGATTTACAATTCTTCGTTACAATTGGCGTTTGCATGAGAGGGCGCGCGACCGAGCCGTCCCGCATCGAATTGAACGCATGAACTGGAAGCTGGAACTCGCGCTCTTCTCCTGCGCTGTGCTGGGGCTGCGGCATGGTTTTGATTACGACCACCTTGCAGCTATCTCCGACATTACAGCCGTGCAGCAGGACTGGAAGCAGGGTATGCGGCTCGGGATTACCTACGCGCTTGGGCACGCCCTGACGGTGGTGGTGCTGGGCGCGCTGGTGGTGATGTTGCATATTCCGTTGCCGGCAAAACTGGACAACTGGACGGAGCGGCTGATCGGCGCAACGCTGATCATTCTGGGCATTGGCGTGGTGGCGAACCTGATCCGGCATTCGCATTCGCATGCAGCAATGCGGAGCCGCTGGGCGATTTTGATTTCGGGCTGCCAGCATGTGTGGTGGCGCGTGGCCTGGATATTCGATCCGCAGAAGCCGCGCCCGGAGCCGTTTTCATGGAATTACGGCGGCAAGTCTGTCTTCGCGATCGGCGTTCTGCATGGCCTGGGCGCGGAAACACCCAGCCAGCTGATGCTGTTTCTACTGGCGGCAAGTCTCGGTGGGACGGCTCGTGGATTTATGGGACTGATCGCTTTCGCGGCTGGCCTGGTCGTGATGAATACGTTGATGACGGCATCGCTGGGCGGAATATTTTATGCCGGGCTGCACCGGCCTGCTTTTTATCGCTGGGTCGCGGTGGCGGGCGCGGTGTACAGCTTTGCCGTCGGAGTGATTTTTCTGCTTGGCTCTTCGGGTCGCCTGCCTGCGCTGGGCGGATGAAAGAGGGAGTGTAGTAAGACATGCACTTGACCGGCGCCTGGATTCTCCTGATCTGCGCGACGCTTGGAACGGCAACAATGCTGTACCTGCTGCACCTCACGCAGCTTGGGGTACTGCTGCACGAACATATCCCCGATCGGCCTAAACGCAGACTTTTTCTTGCTGCCGTGAGCTTTTTTCTGACGTTCCTGGGCGCGCGCCTGCTGGTGCTGGCGATTCTCCACAACATCGGGCCGTTTGGATGGGTGACGATCGGCGGCACGCATATTCACCACCTGGTGTGGGGCATTCTGATCCTGCTGGTAGTGGGATATGCGTGGTTGACTGAAGCGGGGTGCGGTTCGAGTCCGACTGCGATCTTCTGGAGCAGGCTGGTCTCGATCCTTTATGGCATCGGGGCGGCGCTGACGCTGGATGAGTTCGCGCTGTGGCTGAATCTGCGCAATGTTTACGGGTTGCCGGAGGGACGGTTGAGTATCGATGCAGTGCTGCTGTTTGGGGGGCTGCTGCTGATCGGAGTATGGGGAGCTCCGCTCTTTCGGGCGATCGTGCGCCGGCGCCGCTGAGAACTTGTGCTCGTCACGGTTTCGTATTCTGCAATGACGAAATGCCGGCGAGCCCGGACTGATGGCGCGGCAGCAGACTTCGCTCAACATTCGAAATCGACCTCGACAGGCTCGATGAGGGGCAAGAGCCAGGAGAGGAGCTCCTGGTGCACGGGGTGGCTGCCGTAAGCTTCGAGGGCGGCGCGATCGTTGAACTTCATAACGCCGCCGAGCTCGTATCCCTGGGAGCGGGGAGAGATGTTCTGGCCAACCCAGGTCTCGAGCAGGCCGGTTATCTGGCCCTGGAGAGCCCGTATCGCGACAATCACCTGCTGCTTCTGATCGGATGTGACGCCGGGCTTCCAGCGGAAGGCGAAGGTATGAATGACCATGGCGACATTTTAACCGGGGGTACCCCCCTCCCCCTGGTTTCGATACCGTTTGATTCTAAAGCGGTTAAGGTGATGTCCGCTGTAATCACTTGATAACAGGGACCTTATACGTAAAGATCAGGCAAACAAGGACTTAGAGGGACAAGTATCGCTATCAAAGCAAAAAAGCCCAGGCTGCGGCAGCCGGGCTTTGTAGTCTCTATTTCAATTGTAACGGGTCACTTGAAATTGTCGGCCAAATGAATCAGTTCAGCATATGCTCCAGAGCGGTGACGTCGCGGATCAGCAACTCGGAGCCGGAGGACTCGATTACATGATCTCTCCTGAGCAGACCCAAGGTGCGGGTTACCGTCTCCCGGGTAGCACCGATCATCTGGCCAATCTCGTCGTGGGTAAAGCGGTTCCTGAGGCGATGCGCGCCGTCGCTGGTCCGCGATTCCGCTGCCCATTGCAGCAGGAAGCGCGCCAGTCTTTCGGTCGCGTTTTGTGCGAGCCCAACGGAGCGCACAAGCTCGTAGGCTCCCCGGCAATCGCGGATAAGTTGCTCGCCCGCGAGGCAGGAGACGTCCTTGTGCTCACTGAGGAGTTGCAGAAAATCCCTGGCGAACACGAAGGCGAACTCCGTGGGGCGGGTGGTTTCGAGCGTCGTGTCGTAGCGCCCGCCTGTGAGGCAGGCATTCAGCGCCAGAATTTCTCCGGGACCGACGATTCTGACGATCAGCGTTTTGCCATCTGAGTTAGCAATTGTGAGTTTTGCGCGTCCCTTGCAGAGAATGTAGACACCCCGGCACGCCTGTCCTTCAACAAAGACGGTGGCTCCGGCGGGGACGGCAGTCATATGCCGCATGCGCTGCAAATCGCTCCATGCTTCCGGTGAGAGAGCGGAATAGGAACGGCGACCAATCAGAAGCGGGCCGGTTGCAGGCTGCCTCTTCGGCGATGTCTTCCGAAATTTCACTGGAATTCGCCTGGGGTTGGGCGGGGAAGCGGGAGGATGGAGTCCTGCAGTAGCAACGGAGCTGGCCATGGGGGCTCTTCCTTTCTTATCCGGGTTGAAGATTTGTTGGGTCTATTCGTTGCGACTGTGGAAATCCTAGGGCTGAAAACTACATGCGCCAACTAGGAGGAACCCTAGGCTGCCGGACAATGATGGCGAGAAGAAAAACGTGAAGGAAGTGTCATCTCTGGCGAGAAACTTCGACTTCGGGCGAAACGAAGGTATCACCATCCAGGACTCTGGAGATAGCGGGCAGCAATTGCTCAAATGCGCGGAGCTTTAAAACATAGCCTTCTACGCCGAGACTCCGCGCTTTTTTCAGATAGGCTGGCGAGGAATGCACGGTGAGAAAGATGAATCTCGATTTCAGACCAAGAGCGCGAATCTTCGACGCGGCCTCAAATCCGGTCATGCCGGGCATGCTGATATCGGAAATGATGAGATCCGGGTCCAGGGCCTGGGCGGCCTCAGCCAACGCTTTGCCGTCGGCCACGGCGCCGGCGATGTCATGCTGCGCATCGACCAGGGATCGGACTTCCTCAAGGAATTTCGGGTGATCGTCCGCCAGCAGAATGCGTTTTCTTTCCAAGACCGTCGACCTCTTCCTGTACAGGGGAAGAACTGTGACCGGCGTCTGGGCGCAACTCATTACCAGGAGCCATACGCGGGATAGGAGGATAATCGAGGATAAGGGAAGATTCGAGAATCGGCGACTGTCAAAAAACACAGTCTTTTACTCGGTAATGAGGCCTCGCTGAAGGGCAACCTTCGCCAGCTCGGCAGCTGTGCGGGCACCAAGCTTGTGCATGAGCCGGGCGCGGTGGAACTCGACGGTCTTGAGTGAAACTTGGAGGCAATCTGCGACTTCCTTGTTGGCTCGCCCCTCAACAATTAACTGCAGAATCTCCGTCTGACGGCCAGTGAGTTCCAGCGTCTCGTTGCTTACTTCTTTTGAGCGATTCCAGAGGTTGGCGATGACCTGCTCGCCAAAGGCCGGACTGATGAAGATTTCTCCGCGCATGACGGCGGCCAGAGCACGCTGCAATTCTTCGGCGGCTTCCGATTTCAGCACGTAGCCGGATGCTCCTATCCTCAATGTCTGCCGCAGATATGCGGGATCGCGGTGCTGGCTGAGGAAGACCAGCTTAACCGCAGGCAGGAACTGCCTGATGCGCTGAGCGGCCTCAAGTCCGTTCAGGACGGGCATGCCGATATCGAGGACGATAGCGTCGGGGCGAAGCGCTTCGGCGGCCTCGACGAGCGCCTTTCCGTCGCCGGCGTGCCCGACGATCTCGAACTGCGCTTCCAGTGTCGCTCGAACGCCGTGAGAAACGAGCACGTGATCATCTGCGAGCAGGATGCGGGTGCTGCCCATATTTGCTATCCTTCATTGCGCCCTGCCGTGGATGGGGGGATATGCCCTTCTTCATGGAGGGTAAGAAGTTTATAGGTTACGCAATTCAGAGGCTTTCCAGACGAATGGCTACCATCTTACGCTTTTGGCGAGATCGAAGATCATGTATTATTTTTCCGCCTTGGTGAATTAACGGTAGCGGAACTGGAGGTTCCGCATGCTGGAAACGTCTCCGGTCCATGGAAATCGACAAGACCACCTGGAGAGGGCTTCGCGGGCCTGGGCTGTCTTCGGCTTTGGCATGCTCGTGGTCATCGCCCTCATCGCGAGCTGGACTCTCCGGCAGGTAAGCAGGTCGGACGGGTGGGTCAATCACACCTACGAGGTTCTGGCCGCCTCCCAGCAAGTGCGCGCCCGCCTGGGAGACGCGAAGATCGCGACCCATGACTATCTGGCCAGTGGAGATGAGAGAGATCTGGCGCGCTACCGCAATGCCGCTGCCGATGCTCTGAAGAGTTTCGCTGTTCTGGACGACCTGACTCCAGACAATGAGAACCAGCAACTGCGGCTGGACGAATTGAAACCCCTGCTGACCGGCGAACTGGACGACCTGGCAGCGATGATTGCGGTGCGGAAAAATCCCGCGGCAAGCGACGCCGAGAAAAACACCGCCGCTTCACTGGCAGACGCGCAAACAGATCGAATCCGCGCACCGATGCACAACTTTGAGAGCGAAGAATATCAGCTTCTACGGCGGCGTTCGGCTGAACGTAACACCGAGCTGCTGCGCGGGCTGGGCGGGACGATGGGCGCTGCGCTTCTTGCGCTGGTGGCGCTGGTGTTCGCGCCGATACAGGTGAGCCGCGCGGTGAAACAACGAGACTCCGCCGATCGTGAGAAGCAGGAGAGCGAATCGCTCGCACACTCGTTGTTCGAGGCCGCGCCCCAGGCGATCATCATCGTCGACGCAACCGGTCAAATTGTGATGACGAACCCGGGAACAGAAAAGCTCTTCGGATATGTGCCGGAGGAATTACGAGGCCACGCATTGGAGGTGTTGGTTCCGGAACACCTGCGAACGGAGCACATTGACCACCGTGGACGTTATTTCGCAGCCCCGCAGGACCGGCCGATGGGGGTCAACCTGAATCTGAAGGCGCGCAGGAAAGACGGGACGGAGTTCGAAGCGGAGATCAGCCTCGGGCACATCACAACTGCCAAAGGTTCCCTGGCCGCGGCCTTCGTGTCTGACATTTCTCTGCGAAGAGCAGCAGAGAGCCTGATGCAACGGCAACGGGAAGAACTGAGACAGCTTGCGGGCAAGCTGATAAGCGCGCAGGACGACGAGCGGCGGAGGATCGCGAGAAATCTGCACGACGACCTGAGCCAGAGCCTGGCGGCGATCGCGATGGATGTTGGAAGGCTCGCGTCAAAATATTCAGCGGAGATAGCCAGGGACCTGCACCGAGTGCAGGAGCTTGCGACGGAGGCAGCGGAGGATGTCCGCCGGATCTCCCATCAGGTACATCCTTCGATCCTGGACGATCTGGGATTGAAGTTGGCCCTGGAAGAGTATTGCAGCGAGTTCGAATCGCGCTCGGGAATTGTTACCCGCTTTAGAACGGAGAATTTGCCGGACCGCATGCCTTCGGAAATATCGGACTGCATCTACCACATCGCGGGCGAGTGCCTGCGCAATGCAGCGAAGCATTCGCGAGGCGGCGCGGTGTTTGTTGATATAAGCCTGGTGGGGAATGTGTTGCATCTGAGCGTTAGAGACAACGGGATCGGATTCAGCCAGTCCGGGTCCGGCGCAGGCCGCGGGATCGGGATTGTAGCGATGAAGGAACGCGCGCGGCTTGTGGGCGGGACGGTGTCGATTCGGGCAGATGTGGCAGAAGGCACAACGGTATCTGTCGAGGTGCCGGTGAATGCCGCCTGATCTATGCCGGGCTATGCGTCTTCGACGGCGCGGGGCTATGCGTCTTCGACGGCCAGCTTGGGAAGGATTTTTCTGGCTGGGGTAGTGGTGATGACCAGCACGCTAACGAGCACGAAGAGAGTTCCGAGCACGGTGCGCATGCCTAGGGTTTCTCCGCCGAAGTAATAGCCGAGGAGCACGGCGACCACCGGGTTCACATAAGCGTAGGTGCCGACCTTGGTTGGTGATTCGTGGTGGAGGAGCCAGACGTAGGCGGTGAATCCGATGAGTGAGCCGAAGACGATGAGATAGACGAGCGCAAACCATGCGCGTCCGGAGATGGCCGCGGGATGGAAGCCGCGGAATTCTCCGAAGGCCGCTGCGGTGATGGTGAGCAGGGTACCTCCGGCGAGCATCTGCGCTCCGGCGCTCATGACTTTGGACGGCGGCAGCGGGAGTTTGCGTGAGATCACCGATGCAACGGACCAGCTCATCGACGCGAAGATGAGGGCAATGGCGCCCCGGCTGTCGATGGGCGCGCTGCCAAGCATGAGCGAGCGGCTCACGAGCACGGCAACGCCGCCGATGCCTATGAGGAGCGCGAACGCCAGGCGCAGGGTGAGCTTCTGCGTGCGTAGAAAGATGATCTCGGAGAGCGCCATGAAGAGCGGGATGGTGGCCAGCATGACGGCGGCGATGCCCGAGGGAACATGCTGCTCGGCCCAGAAGAGCAATCCATAATCGCCGACGAAGATGAGGAGCGCCAGAAGAGTTGCCGATGTCCACTGACGGAGGGTGGGAGCGCGCTCACCCTGCGCGATCATCCAGCCGTAGAGGACGAGACCCGCGGGCAAAAAGCGCAACGCGGCGAAGAGCAGCGGCGGAAGCTCCCGCACGCCGATGCGGATGAAAAGAAATGTGGATCCCCAGACGAAATAGATGATGCCGAAGGCCAGCAGCGTCTTCCATGCGGGGCGGTGGGGGTGAGATTCCATTAAGGTTCCCTTAAGGCAGGGTATCAGGCGGTCGGGCTATATTCGATGCGAGGGGAATTCCCTTTCCTTCAAAAAAATCTCGAGCATCGGAGCGAGGCATGCCGAAGACATCTCCCCTGGCGGCAGCAACGGAAAGCAAGCTGACCACACATATCGAAACGCTGCGCAGCAGGCTGGGCGGCCCGTTCCACTCACTGCCGAGGAAATCCACGGTGTCGCAACTGATGCAGCACGGAGGATTTCAGATTCTGACGGCGACCGGTGCGGTGATGATGCGGCTGAAGAAGTATATGCCGGAGCACGCGGACGCGGACCTGGCGTGGGCGGCGACGCAGATCAAGGCGAAAGCCGCGATGTTCTTTCAGCGGCTGTGCGCGAAGCGGTACGGGATTCCAGCGGAGCTGATTTCATACCTGACGTTTCCGCACGAGGGGACAACGTACACCGATCCGGATGCGCCGGAGGCGGAGAATCCGAATATTCCGGCGGTGTTTACATTTGTCGGGCAGTTCATCGATCACGATCTAACGTTCAATGGGGCAAATCTTTTTGACGATCAGACGGGCGCGTCGGTTCCGGATTTTGCCAGCCCGCTGATCGACCTGGACAGCGTGTATGGCGGGCGGAGTTATCCGGATGATCCGGCGGATACTTCGACGAAGGGCATTATCAAGAACAGCGATGTTTTCAATGGCGATATGACGTTCAAGCTGTGGCGGCTGGGGCCGAATGCGTACGATGTGACGCGATGGACAGATGCGTCGCTGCCGGACCGCGTGGGGGCGGCGTACATCTTCGATCCGCGCAACGACGAGAATCAGCTAGTGCTGCAGGTGCATATCCTGCTGATGCGCGTTCACAACAAGCTGCTGAAGATTGCTTACGAGCAGGACAAGACGCTGAATCCGAAACACAAGAAAGACGCAGAGAAAGCGGCCGAGAAGGTGAAGGCGGAGGTGATTGCGAACTGGCAGAGCGTGCTGCTGAACGACTTTCTGCCGCGGGTTTGTGAGCCGGACACTCTCGCATGGGTGTTGAAGGAGATCGCGCTCAGCGGGCATGGCGCTATGAAGTACACGCCGGCGGCGGATGGGTCTCTGCAGATGCCGCACGAGTTCGCGATCGGGTTCAGGTTTGGACACAGCATGCTTCGAAATGAGTACCAGCTGAACAGTGCCGGAGCGGTGCAGCTGTTCAACAATCGCGACCTCGAGCGAAAGGGCGACCTGCGCGGCGGCACGCCGTTGACGCGGGATCACGTGATCGACTGGGACGTGTTCTATCCGAAGAATGAATTTGACGCAGAGCTGTCTCTGAAGATTGACAGCAAGGTGACGCCGGTGGTCTTCGATCTTCCGGAGCGCGCGATTCCCGATGCGGTGAAGACCGAGGGCAATCTACCGTTCAGAAACCTGACGCGCAGCCGCGAGATCGATATCGCATGCGGAGAGGATCTGTGCGAATTTTTCGGAATCGATGCGAGCAGGCGGTTGACGCCATTGCAGGTGGATGCGAACGACGAGGCGCATTATCTTTTCGAAGCGGACGTCGATACGTATGCGAAGCCAGATGGAGTTGGCATGCCACCGGCGAGCGATCCTCTGAAGGGAGTGAAGGATACGCGGTTCAAGACGCCGCTCTGGTATTACGTCCTGAAAGAGGCGGAGATCCTGCACGACGGGGAAAGGCTGGGGCCGCTCGGGAGCCGGCTTGTTGCAGAGGTGATTGCGGGAGGAATCTTTTACGGCAAGGACACGAAGTTCGATTACAAATGGAAGTCGGCCATCACCGGGAGCAACGTGGTTAAGTTACGCGACCTGATCGATTTTGTGAATGAAGACAAACCGGTGCTGGTGGGTTCGGTAGCCGATGTGAAGAGTTGAGACAAGGCTACTCGTTGTGGCTGTGCGACCTGCATCTCTGCCCCTATGATCGGCACTGAAAATTCTTTTCGCTTCGGAGGGTTCATCATGCCTACCTTTTTGTGTGGTCATGGCAACTGGCATCTTAAGGACGGGTTTGCGCGCGTACCGACGGGTATGCAGATTACGTTTTACACACAGAATGCGAAGACTCTGTATCTGCAGGAAGCCTTGAAAATTCTCGATGGAACAACGGAGTTCACGGAGGGGCAACGCGACGTATACAAAGCGGGTCAAGCTGTCCCGAACATGACGCTCTCGGATGGCGGCGCGGATTGGAGAGCCAAGTTTGAATTGGCTGCCAAGGGTCAAACAGGACCTTACAAGCTGGTCTTCGCCGACAAGGACTACCCCAAAAAACTTTCAGAGATTATGACCTTTCTGGCGGGCGAGGAATTGGTATGGCTGGCCTGCCGTGCGGTGGTGTTGAACAAGGTATTTATCAGGCAGGACCCAATAAAGATATTCGTTGGACCGAAGCTTGGAGTGAACGTGAGAGAAAACCCAACCACCTTTTTCTCCGCTTACGTTTCAAAAGGGATGGCTCCGCCCACGGCCATCAACAAGGATGAGTTTCGAGGCTTCATGCCGGCCGGTTGGAACGCCCGGAAACCTGGCAGCTGAGATGGCTTCCCGAAAGCCATCGATGGATAGTACCGGGCTGCCTGA
>CAVRNK010000079.1:0-19146 GCA_963721995.1 uncultured Acidobacteriaceae bacterium
TTTGAAGTCCAGGAACTGCTGGGACTCGCCTACGCTGCCCAGTCGCTGGACGCGAAAGCTACCTCGCACCTTGAAGCGGCGGTGCGTTTAGAGCCGAATTCGGCAGAGGCCAGAACAAATCTGGCGGCAAACCTCTCGCGTCTGGGAAAGCGTGACCTGGCCGGCGAGCAGTTTCGCAAAGCGCTCGAGCTGGAACCGAAGAACTACGACGCCAACCACAACTTAGGCGAGTACTACATTCAATCCGAAAAGATCGCCGACGCCACTCCCTATCTTGAGGCGGCCCAGAAGATCAATCCCTCTGCTTACGACAACGGCTACGATCTGGCGATGGCTTACTTCCTTACCGGCAAGTTTGACCAGGCGCGGCAAGTCGTTGAAGGTCTTCTGCAACAGAAAGACTCTGCGGAGTTGCACGACCTGCTCGGCCAGATCGACGAAAAAGACGGCAAGTATGTCGAATCTGTCAATGAGCTGCAGACCGCTGCCCACATGGACCCCAGCGAAGACAACCTCTTTCACTGGGGAAGCGAGCTCCTTCTGCACCGCACCTACGAACCGGCGATCGATGTGTTTCAGCGTGCTGTCGAGCTATACCCGAATTCGCCCCGCCTGCGCATAGGGCTTGGCATGTCGCTTTACTCGCGCGGTAAATACGATGAAGCGGTCAAATCGCTGCTGGCGGCTGCCGATCTGGACCCCTCGGATCCTCGTTGCTATTACTTTCTCTCCAAAGCCTATGACAGCTCCCCGAATCAGGCTGACGAAGTCATTGAGAGATTCCGGCGTTATTCCCAGCTCCAGCCGAACAATGCGCAGGCCGTCTATTATTACGCGATGAGCCTCTGGAAGGGGAAGCGCACTGAAGACCCGAACCTGAATTTGCAGCAGATCAAGACCCTTCTTCAAAAGTCGATCTCCCTTGATCCGAAACTCGCTGACGCACACCTGCAGCTCGGTAATCTCAGTTCTGATCAGCACGATTATGCCGTGGCGATTCCGGAGTATATTCGCGCTCTGGAGCTGAATCCAAATCTCTCGGACGCGCATTACCGCCTCGGCCAGGACTATGTTCACACGGGACAGAAGGATCGCGCCCAGCAGGAGTTCGACGTCTATCAGCGTCTCCGAGCGCAGCACCTGGCGGAGCTTGACAAAGAAAGAGCGGAGGTACAGCAGTTCGTTTACACAGCGAAAGCCGCTCCTTCCGCGAAACCTTGAATTGCGTGGCGTGAAATAATGTCGGTGAATCGGTCATCATTTCGTGGATCGCAGGGCTTTCGAGGACTTGAGCCTCGGGAGATCGCCCCATTTCTCGCCTGCTCGCGCCGCGATTTCCTGCGCAGTGCTGCTGGGCTTGCGCTGGGCTCCACTTTGATGAGAAGCAGTCCCTTCGCATTTGGAGCATCGCCCAAAAAACGCAAGGTGATCGTCGTGACTTTCGGTGGGGGCGCGCGTGACCAGGAAACCTTCGCGCCCGAGGGACAGGACAACATCCCCAACATGCTCCGCGAGCTGGCGCCCCAGTCCAGCTTTTTCACCCAGGTCGTGAACCATGGCATTCTCGGACATTACGTCGCGACCGCCAGCCTGGCCACCGGAGTCTACGAGACCCTGAACAACTTTTCCGCCGTCCCACCGGACCATCCCACTGTATTCGAGTACTTCCGCAAGGATCTGCGGCGCCCTCTCTCTGATGCGTGGGTCGTTGCGCCGAGCAACGGTTTCAACCGGATTGGCGAAAGCGATTACCGCTCCTACGGCCCGGGCTGGGGAGCGCGGGTGATTCTCCCCAAGCATCTGCTGACCGCGGCCATGTCCGGTAGCACTACCGACTACGAACACCTGCTGCGGGATAACTACGAGACCCCGCTCTACGCGCCTCAGCTTGGGGGCAGCGAATTCGACCTCGAACAGCTCGAGATGATCCTGAAGCTTTCAGTCGATGACTTCAAGGCGCACGCGAAGACCCTGTCGAGTCCCGACGAGCTCTCGATGTATATCGTGCGCCAGCTCATGCGCCAGCAGGCGCCGAGCCTGCTCTGGATCACCATGCATGACATCGATGTCGCGCACGCCGGCGCGTACTCGCTCTACATTGAAGGAATCCGGCGCACCGATCGGCTTTGCGCCGAGCTTTGGAAGACGGTTCAAAGCGAGCCGGAATACGCCGGCAATACCACTCTCTTCGTTCTTCCTGATTTCGGCCGCGATTCGGATGAGGACTCCGGCGGCAACGGGTTCCAGCATCATCGCACTGGAGATGCGGCCTCGCGTACGACCTGGATGATGGCTCTGGGCGCTGGCGTTCGTGAGGGCGTGGTCTATGACCATCCCATGCAATCGACAGACCTGGTGCCCACTCTGGGAGCGATCATGGGGTTCACGCCTTCCTTATCGCAAGGCCAGCCGATACAGAAACTGCTATAACTTGTATGCTTCCGCACGATCTCAAAGCCGAACAGTTCAGCGGGTACCCACCCGAGGCCCGCAAGCTTGCCGTCTCCAATATCGAAACGCTCCGGCAGCTCCCGCTCAGCTTCCTTCCCAACCTGCTGCGGGAGGTAATCGAGTACGACTTCAAATTTCCGGCTGAACGCGCGGAAGTCAGCAGGGAACTCGCCCAGTTGAATTCTCTTTCGCCGGCACAACTGAAAGAGTGGTTTCAAAGCTTCTCTCAATTTCAGCTCTCGTCAAAGCTCGAGAGCTTTGACTGGGTGGGCCAGCCGGCTCAATTTGTCGAGCAGTTGTCGGCTTACCTTTGGTCGACTCATCAGCTCGATACATTCCGCAAGGCGGCCATTGAATATGAGGACCGCCTGCGTTCCGAGACGCCTCCCCAACCGCCACCAGTGCAGAGGCTGGGAATCGCCGTTATTGGTCAGGGAGTCGCATCCTACGATGCTCCCCTCTTTCGCAACTTGCGAGAGCACGGCACCTACTTCTCGCAGGTCAAACCGGACAACGGTGTCGAGATTCTACTGAACGCGGTCGCCGCCCGGGCGAAAGCCTATCCAGTGCCCTACGGACACTGGTACGTCGAGGGTGGACAGCAGGTCGACCACAGCCCGCTGCTGACCTGCGTGTCCTATCAGGCGCTGGAGCCGGTGCGAACCGCGCTGCTGCGCAATATGCAGGCTGAAATCAGGCGCCCCGGAATGGGGCCAGAAGAGCTTCGCACCCATCTGGCGCGGTTGTCTCCCGCCGATCTTGGTATGGATAAATCCGGAGACTTCGTCCTCAATTATTTTCAGCTCAAGGTATTCACGGAGGGTTCCGGAACCCAGATCTTCAGCACCACTTTCGCACAATGGACAGCGCGGGAAGCCCTGCGCCGCGCCCAGCCGCTCACTATGCTGGTGCGCTTCGGCCCGCGTCAGCGGCAGCGGCCGATGAATGATCTGCTGTCGAATAACGTCACTCCTGAGCTCGACCCCCTCGGCTCCCTCATCGATGCCGATATGGGCGCCTACTATAACTGGATCAATCAACAGCGCTTGCCGATGCCGGAGCAGTCTTCCTTCCTGGTGTGGTTTGAAGGCCACAATCAGGCCCTTGCGATCGGGCCTTCTCTGGCACGCGGGACTGCCTCAAACTCGGCAGCCGATCTCGGACAGTTGCTGTCCTGGGCCGCCGGCTGAGCCAGGATCAACTGGCCACGTCTGTGGGATTCTCTATCTCCGACAGCATTCTCTGGAAAATCTCGGACAATTCCTTACTTTCCTCAGCCAGACGGACGTAGTGACGTTTGACCCTGGCATTGAGCTCATCCCCATCCTTTCGACTGTCGATGAAAACTGGCCCCTTTAACTTATCGTTGGCGTATTCATGGACAAGAGTATTCAGACGGACCTGCTCCTTCCAATCTCTGATCTCTTCCTCTGTCGGCTCCACTTGATCTCCGTTCTGTCAAGTTACGTGCACCGGCGCAGCCCGCGGCGTGTTCGATTCGCGCTGGATTCGGCGGCACAGACTTAGTGGCTCTAAGTCTTGCCTGGCAACACTTCGGCTTTAGGAGCGGTCAAATCTGAGGAAGTTGAAGCAGAATTGAGGATTTCGGCGCAAGGCAGTAACTAATATTGTTTTTGTTCTTTACTACCGAAGCAACAAGGTGAGGAAAATCTGGCGGAGAGAGGGGGATTCGAACCCCCGATAGAGCTTTTGACCCTATAACGGTTTAGCAAACCGCCGCCTTCAGCCACTCGGCCATCTCTCCGGCTGTCTTCAGCAAGTATATAGGATCGGAGCATTTTTACCGACCATTGAATAGCCTCGACTTTGTGACTCGGCGCACAAACATCCGCAGAATCTTTAGCAAATGCTCAGCGGCCCTCGTTTCCCCGCCCTGCATCTTAGCTAAGGAGGCCGCGCCGCGAACCCACGCAAGCCGCGCTCCGAGGCCGGGGCAAGCAAATCCAGACAGACGAAGGTTCTCCAATGACAAGCAGCAGCGATTGGAACAGCGAAACAAGCGGCACCGTGGTCGCCTACTTCTCGAATGGCGAAGACGCTCAGAACGCTATCAACGAACTTGTGGATGAGGGATTTCCCGTCAGCGAAGTCGGGGCCGCATTTCACGGAAGTGCAACTGCGTCCGCAGGCGCCACCGGATCACCGACACGCCCCGTTCACGATAATCCCTCCAACATGGGATCCACCGCTTCCGGCGCAGGCGTCTCCGGCGCCGAATCCGATACTAGTGGCGTCACGCCGGCCGGTCTTTCGACGGGATCGGGAACAGGTTTTGCCGGCGCAAGCCGTCCCGGTCCTATCCCCGGATCCGAAATCCCGGACTATCTTCCTCACGAGATTCCCAGTACACTTCGCTCCGCCAGCACCGCGCCTCTTTCCGAAAGCACCGGAATGGGCATAGCTCCCGCGACTGCCGTTCCTGTGCACCACGAGCACCGCTCTCACGAGAACGCCTCATGGTGGGACAAGCTGAAGCATCTGTTCTCGGGAGAGTCCGGCGCCGATACTTCAGCGCGCCGCGCACCGGTTTCTGACGCCGTCAGCAGAAAATTCGGCACCGGGGAAGGTGAACTGGGAATCGCTCCCGAGTACGACTATCCATACTCCGGGTCGGCTTTCGAGAGCTCGTTTACGGGCATGGGAGTCTCGCAGGAACGGGCCCACCGCTTTGCTATGGAGATTCGCCGCGGAGGGGCCATCGTTACAGTCAATGCGGGCCCAAACGTTACCCAGGCTGAGCGGATTCTCGAGCGCAACCACGGCACGATCCGCTATGAGTCGGCCGGCGTTGTAGACGAGGCTTGGGAAACGGCGCCAGACTCCACCCGCGTTCAGATATTCGGCCGCGTGCAGCGCGTTTATCCCGGCTATGTCGATTCCGGCCGACCCACGCGCAAAGCCTCGTAGCAGTTCCGCAGGAGGCCTCGCCGAACACGGCGGGGCCTTTTTCTGTATGGCCATGATTTTTTCTGTAGACGTTCAAAGATCGCGTTAATCTAAAAAACTGGAGATTACTAAGGTCAAACGTCTACTAAAGCCCGCCGCAAAGGCAGCGAAGTCGCCGCGCGCTTTGCGCCTTCTGCCTCTCGCCGCTGCTACATACTTCATGGTCTCCGGCGGCCCGTACGGAATCGAAGATATATTCGGCGGTGCAGGCTACATCAAGGCTCTTGCAATCCTGCTCTTTCTTCCTTTTGTCTGGAGTTTCCCCACCGCCCTCATGATCGGCGAGCTGGCCAGTGCCATTCCCGACGAAGGCGGCTTCTATGTCTGGGTGCGGCGCGCGCTCGGACCGTTCTGGGGATACCAGGAGGCGTGGCTCTCACTCACGGCCAGCATCTTCGACATGGCCATCTATCCCACCATCTTTGTGCTTTATCTGGGCAAGCTGTTTCCAGCCTGGACGGCGGGCTCGCGCGGCACCTTCTGGGAGCTGGCACTCATCGCAATCTGTTGCTTGTGGAACCTGCGCGGAGCCCCGGCGGTCGGTGACGGATCGATCGCCCTGTTCGTCATCCTGCTTGCGCCGTTCGCCGTTCTGGTGGGCGCCGCGGTGTGGCACGGCTGGCATCTGCACACCAACACGGTTTGGACCTCGGCAAAGACTGGCAGCGAAGGACTCTCGACCGCGATCCTTGTTGCGCTATGGAACTACATGGGCTGGGACAACGCGTCGACAGTCGCCAAGGAAGTCGAAAATCCGCAGAAGAATTATCCCCGCGCCATGCTGCTGAGCGCCGTCGTCGTAGCCCTGAGCTACGTAATCCCGCTGGCAGCCATCGGTTTCGCCGGCGTGGCGATCGCTCAGTTCACCACGGGCTCCTGGACCGACGCGGCGACCGCGCTCGCCGGCCCCTGGCTCGGAATTGCTGTGGTGCTCGGCGGCACCATCACCGGTCTCGGCATGTTTAATGCGCTGATGATGAGCTACGCGCGGGTGCCGATGGTGATGGCTGAGGATGGCCTGCTTCCCTCGTTCATGGCCCGCCGCAATCGCCATGGAGTTCCCTGGGCAGCGCTGTTGGTCTGTGCCAGTGCCTGGGCGCTGGCCCTGCAGTTCAGCTTCGAGCGGCTTATCTCTATCGACCTGATGCTCTATGGCGCGAGTCTCATCCTCGAATTTGTCGCGCTCGTCGTGCTGCGTTTCCGCGAGCCGGGTCTCGCGCGGCCCTTCCGGGCTGGCAACCTCGCCATGGCCATCGCCATCGGGGTGATGCCCACGGCTCTCATCGTTTATGCGGCTTTCGCTGCCCGCGACGAGCGCATGGCCCACATGCCTGCCCTGCTTTTCGGGTTGATCATCGCTGTCGCCGGGCCCGTCTTCTACAAGGTTTCGCGAAGCGTCTGGTCGGGGCGGCCGCTGCAGAAGGAACTGCAGCCGGCTTCATCCGGCGACTGACGTCTTCGCTGCCTTATTCTCATTGAAATTGTTCGCCGACCACCCAACGCGGTCACGTGCGTAAGCCGCGTCATGCCATCCGTGGACCTCCACGCGCTTGCCTTCAAGGTCTTTGTAGATCGAGAAGAAGTGGGTGATCTCCTTGAGCATGTGCGGATAAATCTCGGAATAATTCCAGACATCCGTGTAGCGGGGATTGTTCTTGCCCACCGCCAGCACCTTCTCGTCGAGAACGCCCTGGTCCAGCATCTCCAGCAGGCCGATTGGCCGCACCTGCATCACGCAGCCCGGAAAACTGGGAGCATCCACCAGCACCAGCACGTCGAGTGGATCGCCGTCATCGCTCAGCGTCGACGGAATGAATCCATAGTCTCCCGGATAGTGCACCGGCGAGTAGAGATTCCGGTCCAGACGAAAGACGTGCAGCTGCTTGTCGTATTCATACTTGTTGATGCCCTCGAGCGGAATCTCGATGACGGCGTTTACAACTTCGGGCATCTTGTCGCCAATCGGCAACTCCAGGTAATTGACCATGTGAATTCCAGTGTACGAAATTTGATGCGAAATTGGCGCAATACCAGCCAGTGGCACAGAAAACTGCTTATGCCGAATGGCGCGTATCGCTGGACGCGAAGTCCTTTATAATCGGGCACGATGAAGGCTCATGTCTACGTAACCCTCAAGCAAACCGTCCTCGATCCCCAGGGACAGGCCATCTACAACGCACTCAAGAAGATGCAATATCAGGGGATTGAAGACATCCGCCAGGGCAAATATTTCGTGATTAAGCTCGACAGTCAACTCGATGCCACCGCAGCGCAGGCCGAGGTCGAGCGCATAGCTCGCGAAGTCCTCACCAATCCCGTCATCGAGGAGTTCACTTTTCACCTCGAAGAGTAGCGCCTTCCTGTGCTCTGTGCCCTGAGCTCTGCACCCTGAGATAATCACTCTTATGTGTGGAATTGTCGGCTATGTCGGCAGCAAGCAGGTCGTCCCCCTCATCATCGAAGGTCTCCGCCGCCTTGAATATCGCGGCTACGATTCGGCCGGCATCGCCGTAGCCGGCAACGGAGCGGGACTTGAGTTGCGCCGTGCGCCGGGCAAGCTGCGCAATCTCGAAGAGGTCATTCGCGAGCGCCCTCTCAGCGGAACCTATGGCGTAGGCCACACGCGCTGGGCCACGCACGGTCGTCCCACCGAGGAAAATGCCCATCCACACCGTGACTGCAGCGGACGAATCGTTGTCGTCCACAACGGCATTGTCGAGAATTACCTCGCGCTCAAGCACGAGCTTGCTCTCGAAGGGCACAAGTTCGTAACTGAAACAGATACGGAAATCATTGCCCACCTCATCGAGCAGGAGATCGCCTCCGCAGCCGACACCGGCAAGACCATGGCGCTCGAAGAAGCCGTCCGCCGCGGAGCGCGCCGCCTTACCGGTGCCTACGCCATCAGCGTTATCTCCGCCGACGAGCCTGACAAAATTGTTTCCGCGCGCAACGGCCCGCCCGTCGTCATCGGCATCGGAGAAGGCGAATACTTCGTCGCGTCCGACGTCCCCGGCATCCTTCACCACACCCGCGACCTCTATTTCCTCGCCGACGGCGATGTCGCTGTGCTCACACCGTCCGGAGTCGTGCTCACCGATCTCGCAGGCAATCGCGTCGAGCGTCCATTGCAGCGCATCCTCTGGGATCCGATACAAGCGGAGAAGGGCGGCTACAAGCACTTCATGCTCAAGGAAATCTTCGAGCAGCCGCGCGCCATCCGCGACACCACCCTCGGACGCATTTCGCTCGATACCGGCAAAGTCTTCCTGAGCGAAATGAAAATCTCCGACGAAGAATTCCGCCGGGCGACGCGCATCAACATCGCCGCTTGCGGAACAAGCTGGCACGCCGCCACAGCAGGGAAGTTCATGATCGAACGCCTTGCTCGCCTGCCGGTAGAGGTCGACTACGCCAGCGAATACCGCTACCGCGACCCTATCGCCGATCCTGCCGCGCTCGGCCTGCTGATCACTCAGTCCGGCGAAACCGCCGATACCATCGCCGCGCAACGCGAGATGATCGCCAAGGGTTCCAAGACCATCGCAATCTGTAACGTAGTCGGTGCCATGATCGCGCGCGAAGCTCATGGAACCATCTACACTCACGCCGGCCCGGAGATCGGCGTCGCATCCACCAAAGCCTTCACCGCTCAGCTGGTCGCTCTATTCCTCTTCGCACTCCATCTGGCGCAGAAGCGCGAAACCGTCACCGATGACCAAAGCCGCGCCTTGGTGGAGTCACTCAGCCTTTTACCCGGCAAAGTTGAAGAAGCGCTGCGAACCGCCGACTCTGTGTGCGAGGAGATCGCCAGGCTCTACTCCAACGCCCGCGACTTTCTCTACCTCGGCCGCGGTATTCACTATCCCATTGCTCTCGAAGGCGCCCTCAAGCTCAAGGAGATTTCGTATATTCACGCCGAGGGCTATCCGGCTGGTGAGATGAAGCACGGCCCCAACGCTCTCATCGACGAGACACTCCCCGTCGTCGTTCTCGCTACAAAAGACGAGAGCAACCGCGATTCCGTCCTCCGCTACGAAAAGACGTTATCGAACATCCAGGAAGTAACCGCCCGATCGGGCAAGGTTATCGCCGTGGCCATCGAAGGCGATGACCACATCGGCCAGCTTGTCGATCACGTGCTGTATGTTCCTTCTGCCTCCGAGCTGCTGTTGCCCGTGCTCGACGTGATCCCGCTCCAACTCCTCGCCTACCACATCGCCGTTCGCCGCGGATGCGACGTTGATCAGCCGCGCAACCTCGCCAAGTCAGTCACCGTCGAGTAGGCTCGCGGTCTAGTAGACATCTGTCTGGTGACGTTTCGCCTTCTTCATCGCGGCGAGATACTCCTGCGCTTCGTCAGGAGTACAGTTTCGTCCGTTGGCGATCGCGTCGAGGAGCGCGATCTCCACATCTTTCGCCATGCGATTCGCATCCCCGCACACATAGAAATGTGCGCCGCGCTCGAGCCAGCGGAATAACTCAGCATCGTTCTCCCGCATCCGGTCTTGCACGTAGATTTTGTGCGCCTGGTCGCGGGAAAAGGCGGTGTCGAACCGCGTTAGAATGCCATCCTTGAACATTCCCTCCAGATCTTCTTGATAAAGAAAATCCGAAGCGCGGCGCTGCTCGCCGAAGAAGAGCCAGTTCTCACCCTTGTGACCATGCGCCTTGCGGTGCTGCAGAAACGCGCGGAACGGCGCGATGCCTGTACCGGGACCTATCATGATGACCGGAGTGTCAGGATCTTCCGGAAGGCGGAAGTTGTTGTTCGAATGCAGAAAGATCGGCATTGTGGAGCCTTCCGGCGCGCGCTCCCCCAGATGTCCTGAACACAGTCCCTGTCGGTCGCGTTGATGACTCGTGTAGTAAACCACGCGCACGATCGTATGCACGGCATTTCCCACCACGGCTTGCGATGACGCAATCGAATACATGCGCGGGGTAAGTCGCGCCAGCACGGTAAACAACTGTTGCGGCTGTGTAATTCCGCCTGGGTATTCCGTAATCAGATCGATGAACTCGCGACCCCAGATGTACTCCTCCGCCAAAGAGCGGTTATCGGGCAATGTCAATGATCTCAGCGCCTCGAGTCCCGGCATCGATTCCGGAGCGATCTTTGCATAGGCATTCACCGCGCTGCGAGTAAGCTTGCCGATAGCGAGGCGCGTACGCAGTGCCTCCTCGAGGCTGATCTCGACTTTGTAGTGATCCAACACCCGCTCATCGCCCTTGAAATGTAACTGTTCAAGTACCTCGCCGACCTCGGAGGGCCGGTTCTCGGGCACGATTCCAACCGCGTCGCCAGGCGTATATTCCATCCCTGGCTCCAACTCCAGCTCGATATGGCGTGTTTGCTTTTCGGAGCCTTCCAAAGTCATCAATACGTTGACGAGCATGCGTGAAATGTATGGACTATTCCGGGTGTATTTTTGCGGCTGTGCGCTCATAAGGCCGTTCGTGAGTTCAGAATTTTGTCACGTCGAGTATATCTGCAAGGTTCCCGAAGAAGCCCGGTCGCGTTCGGCACACCCTATACCGTCTGCTCGATTGCTGTGGCCATGAGGCACAGGCGATAATTTTTGAAGGAAGAGAGTTCAAACTTTGGATAGACAGCTCCTTACTGCCCGCCTTCAGCAAAAATTATTGCTCTCCGAACCCGCGCAGTGCTACCACCTCGAATTCGCTATCGATGAAGTTCCGCATTTCGACTTCGTGCCAGGTCAGTTCATCTCCTGCGTCGCGGTCGATGACCGGGGAAAACCGCAGACGCGCGCGTACTCCATCGCCTCTGCGCCCCGCGCAAACATGCTCGACCTGTGTGTAAATCGCGTGGAGAGCGGTTTCTTTTCGAATTTCCTCTGCGATCTTGAAGTCGGCCAGACCGTTCAGTTCCACGGGCCGCACGGCTTCTTCACGCTGCGCCAGCCGCTCACCGACAGCATCTTCATCGCTACCGGAACCGGAATCGCGCCGATCCTCGGCTTCGTTCAGTACCTCTTCCCCGAGAGCGGAGAAGACCGCAGCGGCGGCCGCAAAATCTGGCTCGTCTACGGCACGCGCCACGAAACCGAAATCTACTATCAGAAATATTTCGAGAAAGTCGCTGCCGAAAACCACAACTTCCAATATCTGTGCAGCCTCAGCCGCCCGCAGACGGCTTGGGAGGGCCTGCGCGGCTACGTGCAGGACCACGTCGCTCGCCTGCTCAATGACCGCGACACTCACAATCACGTCGCGCCGGTCCCCACCACCGCCGAAGGCGCAGATTTCGATATCCACGCCTACATCTGCGGCCTCAACAACATGGTCTCAGCCAATCGCGACCGTCTCAAGGAACGCGGATGGCACCGCAAGCAGATCATCTTCGAACGCTACGACTGATTTCCGCACGTCGACATCAGGCGCTCGTGCTGGCGCCAACCTGTCCGGGAATCGCGAGCGCGGTCCCCGTCTCCTCAAGGACCTTGAGCACACCGAGATAGATTTGTTCCTGCGCTTCGAGGCAGCGGTTTCCATCCATTGGAGGAAGCAGCAGGTATGCCCAGATCTCCATCTGCAGCCCCAGGGCATTCAGGTCGATTACCCGCACCCGGGCGCTGCTCTTTTCAACTTCCTTCGTGTCGCGCAACAGTTGGTCGATCCTGGACTGTACTTTGGCCGCCTGCTCCGACGTGGTCTCATGCCGCAGGTTGAAAATCTGGTGCACCCAGAACTTGTCGCGCAGAGAGAAATTCTGAATGCTCAGCTGCGCCACCTTGGAATTCGGCAGCGAAACCACGCAGCGGTCGAAAGTCCGCAGCTTCAGCGAGCTCAGCCCGATGTCTTCCACCGTTCCCATGTCGTCGCCAATCTTGCACAGGTCGCCCACCCGCAGGGCCTTCTGGCCGACGATCGTGATCCCCCCGAAGAAATTCTCCAGAGTCTTTTGCGCGCCCAGTGCCAGCGCGATTCCGCCGATCCCCAGCCCGGCCAGCATGGCGCTTACATTCACGCCCGCGCGGCTCAACAGTGCGAGGCAGGCGAACAGCACTGCGACAATCTTGAAGATCCTCACTGCGACGCCGACAAAGGTCGCGCGTGCGATCGCCAGGCTGCTCGTCTGACCCTGGGTGACGAAAACGGCCACCAGGTCGCTCACCCGAATGAACAGCAAGGTGATGCCGACCACCAGAAGAACCGCCGCAGTCTCATTCCAGAATTCCCGCGCCAGCACCGTAAACGAGTAGCGGGTGAAGAAGCGCACGGTTGCAGCCAGCAGCAGAAAGAAGATGGGCAGGCGAACCTTGCGTAGTACGCTCTCACCGCTTATCGGCAGTACCTTTCCCAATGCCGGGCCGAGTATCCACTGCAGCAGCCGCGACAGCAACCCGGCAATGGCAAGGATCACCACCAGCGACACCAGAAGCAGCACCCAGCGCCAAAGCGGTATGTCGAAGAACCGCGTCTCCACCATCCAGCGCGGGAAACGCTCTTCCATGCGCGCAATGGGCGATTGGCTTCTCAGCTTTGGAACCGCCGCAATCGTATCCGAAGAGAAGAGCCAGATCGGCGACTCACCCCGCCGTTGCACTCGTTCGACCACAATGTCCAGGCTGCCCTCGTCAGTCTTGACCGTGCCGACAAGGTCCCGCGTGGTTCGCAGATTGTCGGTCTGGTTCCCCTCCGACTCGCGTGATAGCCCGTCCAGATTTTGCGTCAGACCCTGGTCGAGCAATGCCTTTAGCTGCCTGGCCGCCTCCTCGGCCTGAGCCGGGGGCTTCTTCACATCCAGATATTGCGCAGCGCGCGCGTAGTCCTGCTTCTGCGCCGCCAGCAGAAAACCGACGACGCACCCGTGCGGCGACGACCTTCCCAGCGGATCAGGCGGAACCGGAGGAGGCGATGGAGTTGCAGGCTGCTGCGCGGCCGCGGCGCTCTTCGCGCCGGGTATCTGGCCGATCACGCCGGTGGCGCAGAAAGATAGAGCCAGCAGGAGAGCCCACCACTTCATCCGCCGCTGTTCGGTGACCGATGCCGTAGACACCTCCGCGCTGCAACGCAACGCTTGCGCCCTACTCTATCGCAAATTCACCCGGGGCGAACCTGAGCTTCCGCCAGCTCCTTGATTCCTTGCAGTACCGCATCGTCTCCGTTGAGTGAATGCCTGTATCGGCTCTCTCCGTCTTCGACCTTCGAGAAGTCGCCCTGCATAATCTCCAGAATCGATCTTCCCAAGCCGTCCTCTCTGAGGTCGTATTTCATCGTGAGATAGTTCGAAGGTATGTCTGCAAGCTTCGAGTTCGGATCGAAGATCGTGTACTCGAGCGCCCGTGCCGGCTCAAATCGGACCACATGGCCTTTCACATAGACCACGCCATCTGCCGCGCCTCTCCAGAGCAGTGTCGAGCCGGGCTTCCAGTCTGTTTCAGCATTGCAGCCGAACATGTACTGCCGGATAAACTCGGAGTCAGTGAGAATCTTCCACAGGATCTCGACGGGCGCGCTCACGTCGATCGACTTGCGGATCAGTAATTCGGTCATAAAACTTCTCCTCAGGGAGAATATAAGCAGCACCCTCGCCGCGATGATTGGAAAAACGCGACACCAGTCCGAAGCAACGCCCGCGACAAAGCCTCCAGCGGCAACCGAACAGGTCTTCGATCTCGCCGCCGGACCCGCGCGTGGCGTGCTTCAATCTCAGCCGTCTGCCGGCCAGTTCCGCCATGTGCGCCGCAGCCCCTTACCTGAGCTTGCTCATTGCATCGCCCATTACTGGTTCGTCAGCTGGGATCTCCGTGGACTTGATCCGCACATCGCGGAAACCCTCCCCCACCCCAACGTCCACGCGATCTTCGAACCTGCAGGATCGACTGTCGCCGGCGTCCACACCGCGAAATTCAGCCTTCGCCTTGAAGGCCGCTCGCACGCCTTCGGGGTCAAGTTCACGCCTGGTGGCTTTCGTTCTTTCCTGAATGCTCCCGTCTCCTCACTTGCCGATCGAACCATGCCCATTCGCGATGTCTTCGGCAGCGAGGTCGACGCGCTCGACGCAATCCTGACGGCATCAGAAGACAACGAAATATCAATCGCGGCCGCCAACGACTTCTTCTCCGCGCGCATACCCGCCGTAGACGACTCCGCCGTACTCGCAGCCGAGCTGGTCTATTGCATCTTGTCGGAGTCCGGCATCCGAACAGTCGACGACCTCTCGGCCCGCGCCAGACTCGGCAAGCGATCCCTTCAGCGACTCTTCAACGAATACGTCGGCGTCTCTCCGAAATGGGTCATTCGCCGCTACCGCCTGCACGAGCTTCTGGAGCGGGTCCACTCCGGCGCGGAGCCCGATTACGCTCAGCTTGCACTCGAACTCGGCTATTACGATCAGGCGCACCTCATCAACGATTTTCGTTCTATCGTGGGTTACTCTCCCGGGCTATACCACGCCCGCTGACTCCCCTTCTTGTTTCAACCCATTCAATCGACGTACGATGGCACCAAGATCCTAGGCTCACCGCGTCTCCAATGTCAGACTTCTCCGAGCAGGTCAGGACACCTCCCGTTCAACAGCACAGTCAGGAAGATCTGACCGGGAAGACCGTCGGCCGTTTCCGCATCGAAGAGCGCCTCGGCGCCGGCGGCATGGGAGAAGTCTACCGGGCCGTCGACTCCAAACTGCAACGCACAGTCGCCATCAAGCGCATGTCCTGGCGTCAGGGACTTACCCCCAACGACCACGCCATGTTCCTGCGCGAGGGCCAGCGCGCATCCGCCCTCAATCACGCGAACATCGCCAGCATTTACGACGTGATCGACGAGAACGACGAGATCCTGCTCGTCATGGAGTACGTTCCCGGCTCCAGTCTGCGCAAGCTCATCGGCGAGCCCATGCCGCTCGACCGATTTTTCAACATTGCCATCCAGTGCGCCGACGCTCTGGCCGCGGCCCATCAGAGCGGCATCCTGCACGGTGACGTAAAGCCGGAAAACATCATGCTCGGTCCCGGCGATCAGGTGAAGCTGCTTGATTTCGGTGTCGCCCGCCGGCTGCCGGGCAGCAGTCCCGACCTGCCCACCAGCTCTCTGAATACCATCTCCGCTTCCGGCAGCATCTCCGGCACGCCCGCCTATATGGCGCCCGAGGTCCTCAAGGGCGAGCCGCCCGACGCCCGCGCCGATATCTTCGCGCTTGGCATCGTCTTCTACGAGATGCTCACCGGCCGGCATCCCTTCCACGGCTCGAACGTCACGGTAATCACCGCTCACATCCTCGACGAGCGCGAGGCCGCCCGAATTCACTCCACCCGGCATCGAATTCCTCCGCGGATGGCGGCCATCATCGCCCACGCTCTCAGGAAAGATCCTGACCGGCGATACGCAAGTGCCCGCGATCTGCGTCACGACCTCGAAGCCGTCAGGCAGGGAGGCCGACCCGCCCACCATCACCGTGCCGTGCCGCGCTGGCTCTGGTTACTGGTGCCCGCTCTTATCGCGGTAGCGGTCGCCTTGCTGTTACCTTCCGTGCGCTCGCGCGTGGCCTCCATCTGGAAACCACGCAGTCACGCACCCGTGGCGTCCGCGCCCGCACCCACGCCCAGACTGGCAATGCTTCCTCCCCAGGTCGACGGAACGAGCCCCGAGTTGCACGCATTTGCGAGTGGTCTCTCCGCCACCGTCGCCGCCAAGCTCTCCGGTCTCTCCGAGAACCACGACATCGAGATCATCGACACCGCCCAGGTAAGCAAGGCATCTTCTCCGGGAACTGACCCCAACCAGGCCCTCAAGACCCTGGGCGCCAATCTCACCCTTCAGCTCACGGTGCAGCAGTCAAACAACATGAACCGCACGATCTGGAAGCTGACCGATCTCGAAACCGGACATGCTGTCGCCGAACAGACCCTGACCGCTCCGCGCTCCGATCCATTCTCCATCGAGGACCAGGTGGCCGATGGGGTTGTTCGCGCCCTGCAGTTCGATCTTCGCCCCGGGGAGAAGACGGCGCTCACCACGCACGGCACCACCGAGCCTGTTGCTCACGATTATTTCCTGCAGGGCCGTGGCTACCTCGACGACATCTCCCGGCCGGAGCACGTCGCCGACGCCATCACCGTCCTCGACCGCGCGCTGGCCCTCGACGCGAATTACGGCCGCGCTTATGCGGCTCGCGGAGAAGCCTACTGGCGCAACTATGAAATCACGAAGCAGCGCAAATGGATTGACGACGCAAACAAGGACTGCAACAAGGCGGTGAGCCTCGGCAACGCCGGAGTGGAAGGCCACCTTTGCCTGGGACTGGTTGCCGCTGGCA
Organism: uncultured Acidobacteriaceae bacterium; assembly: GCA_963721995.1. Classification (GTDB taxonomy): domain Bacteria; phylum Acidobacteriota; class Terriglobia; order Terriglobales; family Acidobacteriaceae; genus Silvibacterium. The sequence goes on from CAVRNK010000079.1 coordinate 16,706, forward strand.
CCGGCGATTACCAGCAGGCCGTCGACCAGTATCAAAAGGCCATCGAACTCGATCCCACAACCGACGAAGCATACGTGGGGCTCGCGAAGGCCTACTCGCGCCTCAACAAGCTCAGCGACGCGGAACGAGTCTATCAGCAGGCCATCACGCAGAAGCCGAACTCTTTGCGCGCCGTCGAATGGCTGGGCATTTTCTATTTGCAGCAGGCCCAGTACGGCAAGGCGGTCGAGCTCTTCCAGAAGGCCATTCGTCTCGCCCCCGAAAGTTATCTCGATTACAGCAATCTTGGCGCCGCTTACGTATATCTGGGTAACTATCCGCAGGCCATCACTGCTCTCGAACAATCGCTGAAATTGCGTCCTACAGCCGGCGCATTCTCCAATCTTGGTACTGCCTACTATCAGTCCCGCCGCTTTGCCGACGCCGCAAGGAATTATCAGGAAGCTTTAAAGTTCGACGACAGGAATTCCGATCTGTGGGGCAATCTTGCCGATGCCTATCTCTATAGCGGGCAGAAGCCTAAAGCCGTCGAGGCATTCAAAAAACAGCTGGCCCTGATCAACGGGCAGTTACAGGTCAACCCCAACGATGCTGAGCGCCATGGTGATGCCGCGGCCTGCTACGCGATTCTCGGCGATCGCGAGAACGCGCTGGCCCACCTCTCGCGCTCGCTCGAGCTTGGCCACGGTGACAAGGACCTGCTCTTCAACGCCGCCGTCGTCTACAACGATCTCGGAGAAACGGGTGTCGCGCTCGAATGGTTGCAAAAGGCATTCACTGCGGGATATTCTTCCTCGGTCGTCAGGGACTCACCTGACTTCGACAATCTCCGAAACAACCCACGGTTTCAGGAGCTGCTGGCCCACGCTCAGGTAAAGTAGCCTGTCCCGTTGTGCGCATTACGCGCAGAAAGGAAGAATCGTATGCGTAAATTCAATGTCTACAGTCCTCTCATCGTTGTGGTTCCGAGCGAAAACTTTGAGTGGATGCTCAACCCTGCTGAAGCCGCATCGGTCACCGTGCAGCCGGTCAACACCTGGCCTTTAAATCAGAATAGTTACTCCGTCACCGCGGGAACGCCTGTTCAAGCCACCGTATCAGCCACCGCAGTCAAGGGAGCCTACCCTTTCTCCTGTACGCCGTCTGCCCCCAACGTAACAGCGCAGCAAATCGTGGTCGCGGCTCGGACCTTCGTCAATCCTTGTTCGGACGTCAGCGTAATGCCCGGCGACTACTTCGTCTGGAAGAACGACAACACGAGCGGCGTGACCATCGTCCCCGACCCCAACAATCGCAACTTCTGGCCGATTGGAGACCAGCATCATTACATCGAGGCGGCTGGACATCACGCTGTACAGGTTCCCGCGAACGCGGCAGCAGGCAGCTATGACCTTGTAGTGACCTTTGACGGGGGCGGCGGATGCACACAGGACACGCAGCCCAAACTCATCGTTGGAGGCTCAGGAATGGCCGGCAGCTAGCTGCGGTCAGTATCCGTTGGCCACCAGGTAATCGACCGTCAGCTCAAACGTCGAAACGGCGGGCCGTCGCTCGGCGGCCAGCTTCACAAGAACGTCGGCCTCCAGATTCACCGGCGACCCCGCCCGTAACCGATGCAGATTCGTCGCTGCGTAGGTGTGGGGAAGGATCGCCACGCCGACTATCCTGCCATCCCATCGCGCGATCGTCAGGCTGATGCCCTCGATGGCCACCGAGCCCTTCTCCACCATGAAAGGCCGCAAGGCCTCCGGAATCTCGATCTCCAGCCACCAGTCAGCGATGAGGCGATCCGCTGCCGGGTCGACCTGCTTGAGCGAAACGACCGTGCCGGTCGCGTCCACGTGCCCCTGCACAATATGTCCGCCTAGCGGCGCACCCGCCGGAGTCGGCAACTCCAGGTTCACCGTAGTGCCCGGAGCAAGCAGCGCCAGCGATGTGCGAGCCACCGTCTCAGCGGCAAGATCGGCATGAAAGAGTCCCGGCTCAATGTCCAGCGCCGTCAGACAAACGCCGCTCACCGCAACACTGTCGCCCGTCTTCAGCCGTTCGGCAATCCCCGGCGCCTCGACGGCAATGCGCATCGTTCCCGCCCGCTCTTCCACCGCGAGGACCTTTCCCGTCGTCTCAATCAAGCCAGTGAACATATTGGCTTCGCTCCTTACGTCCAGGGATCCCGAAGATATCCCTTGAACCAGAAGTCCTCCCCGAGTTGTTCGGTCGATGTACTCACCCATTGCGGCTTCGTCAGGTCGATCGCGCTTAGCATCGGCACGCCTGCCGCGCCGAGAAATACCGGCGCATAAAACAGGCTCACTTTGTCGATCGCCTGCAGGGCGAGTGCTGACGTCATCAACTGGCAGCCCGCCTCGACCATTGCCGATGTCATCTGCATTTCGCCCAGCCGTTCGATCACGCGCTTCACCGAGACGCGGGGACTGCCC
>CAVRNK010000080.1:0-12138 GCA_963721995.1 uncultured Acidobacteriaceae bacterium
CTTTCGTCCTGCCAGCAGGCTGAGTATGGCCCAGAACAGAAAAATGGCGCACATCACTGCCAGAACGCCCCACCCCAGACGGGTCGACACGTAGAGAAGCAGCAGGCTGACGACGGACGCACCGCTCAACGAAAAAAAGACGCGCCAGAAAATGCGCCAGCGAATTGAGGCGGTGCGTTTCATGAAGTAAATAGACTGCGGTGAGATGAGATCTCCCAAGGTCAGTCTAACCGTGATGAAAAGCGGTTGCCTCTCACACGAAAGTCGTAGCTTTCACTTGTCACAAACTCTCGTTCACTCATCCCGCCCTGGCCGGCTCATCAGCTCCTGCATGGCCTGCCGCGGATGCTTGCCGCCATGCAGAATTGCCTCGACCTGTTCGGTAATCGGCATCTCCACTTCGTGCCGCATTGCCAGCCCCAACACGGCCGAGGTCGTTCGTACTCCCTCAGCCACCTTGCCGCGCAGATCGGCAATAACCTCGTCGAGAGGCCGGCCCTTTCCCAGTTCCATCCCCACCCAGCGATTGCGCGAAAGCGCCCCGGTGCAGGTCAGCACCAGGTCCCCCAGTCCGGAAAGACCCGCCATCGTCTCACGCCGACCTCCGCAAGCCACGGCCAGCCGGGTCACTTCCGCCACCCCGCGCGTAATCAGTGCCGCCGTGCTGTTGGAACCAAGTCCGAGTCCGGCAACAATCCCTGCCGCAATCGCGATCACGTTCTTGAGCGCGCCGCCCAGTTCCACGCCCACCACGTCATCATTGGTATACAGCCGCAGGCTCGCGCTGCTGAACTCCCTCTGTACCTGCGCCGCCAACCTGGCGTCATTTGACGCAATCGTCACCGCCGTCGGCGCTCCCGAAGCCACCTCCTGCGCAAACGACGGCCCGCTGAGCACTCCGTAGCTCAGCCCGAGGTTGTAAGGACGCAGTACGTCACCAATCACCTCGCTGATGCGCAGATACGTCTGGTCTTCGATGCCCTTGGTCGCGCCCACCAGCAACTGTCCGGGCCGGAGATGCGGCGCGAATCGCTCGTACGAAGCCCGCACGTGATGCGACGGCATGACGCTGACCACAATCTCTGCCGGTGTCAGCGCCTCGCTCGCGTCACTCGTAATGGCAATCTCACTTGGCAGGCGAAAGCCGGGCAGGAACGCTGTATTTTCGCCCGCTGCCCGAATGCCTTCAGCCACTCCCAGCGAATGCGTCCACAGGGTGATCTCGTGGCCACCGCGGCGCGCAAGGCTCAGCGCAATGGCGGTGCCCCAGGCTCCGCCGCCCATCACGGCGATTCGGCTCATGCCGCAGCTTTCGCCTTGCCAAAGCGGTACTCGGTCCCGTGCAGCAGTCGCCCCATGTTCTGGTGGTGCTTGGCAATCACAATCGCCGGGATCAGAAAAATTACCGCCGTCAGCCATACGCCATATGTCGCATGGCGCAGCAGCAGGGCAAAGACCGGAAACGCCGCCGCCGCCAGGATCGACGCAAGCGAGACATACCGCGACAGTGCGAACACCACAACGAAGACTCCCAGCGAAGCCAGCGCCGCCCAGGGTGCCAGCGCGACGAACACGCCGAATGCCGTCGCCACTCCCTTGCCGCCCTTGAATCCCAGCCAGACCGTGTACATATGGCCGAGGATCACGCACATCGCCGCTACCGCCGCAATATTCCCGCGCGGCGCCGGAGCCAGCCCCGGCAGCAGCCCGATCTGGACTGCCAGCAGAGCCGCCGCATACCCCTTGCACGCATCAAGAAGAAATGTCAGAGCGCCCAGCCCCTTCGCTCCCGACCGCACCACGTTGGTTGCGCCAATATTGCCGCTGCCCTTCGAGCGAATATCCTCCTTGCGAAACAACCAGACAAGGAGAAATCCGAAGGGAATTGAGCCCAGCAGATAGGCCACCAGGGCGACCAATAGATATGTAACAAGCGGCATTGCGCCTATGAGTTTAACAGTCTTACATCAGCCGTCGCCGGACCATGTCCAGCGCGGTCTGGCTCGCATATTGACGAATGCGCTCGCGGTCGCCGTGGAGCCGCCGCTCGATCACCTCAGTGTTCTTGCCGTCACTCACGCTGAGATACACAAGCCCCACCGGCTTCTCCTCGGTCCCGCCCGAAGGCCCCGCAATCCCGGTCACACCCAGCCCGAAGGTCGAACCGCACCGCTCGCGGATACCCTCCGCCAGTGCCGCCGCCACCTCACGGCTCACCGCGCCGTGTCTCGCAATCAGCTCCGGAGCCACACCCGCAAACTCCGTCTTCAGTTCATTGCTGTACACCACAGCCCCGCCCATGAACGACCGCGAACTCCCGCTGATCCTCGTCAGCCGCTCCGCCACCAGGCCTCCCGTACAGCTCTCCGCCACCGACAGCGTCGCGCCCCGCATTTCGAGATAGAACAGCACGATCTGCTCCAGCGTCTCTCCCTGCGACGAATAGATCAGGTCTTCGAGCTCTTCCTCGATCTTCTCGGCAAGCGCATCCACACGCGCCTGCGCCAGCTCCAGGATTGGCTTGCTGCACAGCAGGTTCAGCTGGATATCCCCCAGGTGCGCCAGAATTGTCGTCTCCACATCCGTGAACTGGGTGTAGATCGGGGCGATGCGCGCGTCCGCCGCCGATTCGCCGATCAGCGCCGCCTTCAGCACCCGCGTTGCGATGAACCGTTGCGGCAGCGCCTCTCGCAGCCGTGGCACGCATTCCTCGTCGAACATCGGCTTCAACTCCGACGGAGGACCCGGCAGCAGCATCACCAGCTTGCGATGCTTGCCATACACAACGTCCAGCCACTGCCCCGGTGCCGATCCCCGCGGATTCTTCAGGATCACTGCGCCATCGAGCACATCTGCCTGTTTCTCGTTGTTTCGCGTTATTGTCCAGCGCAACGCCGCCGCCCGCGCATAAAGCTGGGCAATCAGCTCCGGATCGCGCTTGAGACCGATCTGCATCGCTTCGGCCACGGCTTCGCGCGTCAGGTCGTCCTCGGTTGGCCCGAGTCCGCCCATAATCACGACGACATCCGTTCGCGACAGCGCATTTCGTATCGCATCCGCTAGATGCTTCAGGCGGTCGCCGACAATCGTCTTGAAGGCGACGTTGACGCCCAGCTGGTTCAGCCGCTCAGTTACGTATAGGGAATTGGTGTCCTGCCGCCACGGTGTCAGCAACTCCGAGCCAATAGCGATGATCTCCGAGTTCATCGAACCCCGACAGTATCCAAAGGCGCGGCCTCGACAATCGACCGCCAGCCCGAAATTGAAATGGAATACCCGGCGTGGCGCATCAGAAAGTGCGCCACCCCTCAATTCCCAACGCTACATGATAAACGGAGCTATTGGGTGAAGGATGCTGATTCAAAGTCGCTACCAGGGCATTACCACCGGGTATAAATGTGAAGCCGACGATGCTTGACCCGGCAATCACCAGTTGCGCCTCGCCCGTCTGCGAAATGCGCACCACGCCTCGCCTGCCGCCGAGCGATGCGGCGACATACACGCTGCCCGCGATATCAACGGCAAGTCCCTGCGGCCTGCCCAGCCCGCGGTAGAAAACGGTCGTCGCGCCGTCGCGGTCGATCGCATAGACATTGTCAAAACTCGAGGTCGTCGGTCCCGCCACATAAAGTGTGCTGTCGACTCCGAACGCCAGGTGATAAGCCGAGACACTCGGCTCAAGCGTGGCAAAAACAAAGATCTGCCGGTCGGGCGCAATCTTGAAGATCGTTCCGCTGCGATCCCCCACATAAAGGTTGTGCTCGGTGTCGAAAGCCAGCCCGGTTGCGACTCCCATCCCCTCGGCGTAAACCGAGGCCGCGCCCGCCGGAGTCACTCGATAGACGGTCCCTTCATGGCGCGACGAGACGTAAACATTGCCGTCTTCATCCGTCGCCAGCCCTGTGGCATTCATAATGCCGCTCACAAACGGATGCATCTCGCCATCGCGCTCCACCCGGTAGACCGACACCTCAGTTTCCTGCCCGCGCACTCCGGAAAACGTCACATAGATGTTGCCCTCAGGGTCGACCGCCGGATTCGCGACAATGTGCACCTCGTTCGCAATCTTGCTGCCCACCTTGAGCTCGACAGCATTGCTCTGCGCGCCGTTCCGCAGAATGCGCAGCTTTCCTGTCTCCGCTTCCTCGGGAACGCGCAGCACCATGCGTTTGCCGCGGCTCATCACCACGGGAGCGGCCAGGTCGCCCACCATAGCCACTGGCCTGCGATACGCAATAGGCCCCAGGTTCGACCCCAGTACTTCGACTTCGCCGCCAGGCAGAGCAGCATTCGGTTGCAGCGCTTCGATGCGCGGCGCGTGACTCGCTTCAGATTTGATCAGGGGTGCCATACTCGCTACCACTAATTCTAGACCGTGTTGATCACCACCACCGATGCACGATCAGACCAGCCACCAGAGCATACATGCCGGCGGCTACATCGTCCATCATGATGCCCAGCCCTCCATGCAGCCTTTCCAGCTGTCGCGCCGGCCAGGGCTTCACAATATCGAACAAACGAAACAGCGCAAAAGCCAGCAAAGAATGCCGGATCTCCACCGGGCACGCCATCAACGCGATCCATTGCCCTGCCACCTCGTCGATCACTACCTGTCCCGGGTCTTCGCGCCCGCTCTCGCGCTCCACGATGGAGCCGGCCGGTATGCCGATCAGAGTCGCCGCAACCGCCGCAACTCCGGTCGCAATGGCAAGACCTATTATGTTCAGATGCGCCGCGCGCGCCGCGAAGAACCAGAGGGCCGCTGCGGCCAGTGAGGCCCATGTTCCCGGCCCAGGTCCGATCAGACCGATCCCGAAGAATGTCCCCGCCGTCCAGGCCCAGAGTGTTCTTTTTCCGGGCTCAGTCGTCATCGTCCTGGTGGCGCTCGCTTCCCGGATTCAGCCCCTCAAGCACCTCGGGATCGAGTATCGGCGAGGAGATCCGGTAGCCCCCGCTCGCCCACTTGCCCAGATCGATCAACCGGCAGCGGTCGCTGCAGAAGGGAAAGAACTCATCCTCGGCCGTTACCACCGTCCTGCAGGTCGGACACCTCAACACAACCTGTTGCTTGTTCACGTCTACTCTCCGGCCGCCGAAATCACCCGCGCCACCACATCGTAGTCGTGCGCCTCGGTGATTTCGCAGCGATAAAAGCGCCCTGCGTGCAGCTCATCGAAGGGCCCGAAATCGTTGATATATACTTTGCCGTCAATCTCCGGCGCGTGGAACTCCGACCGGCCTTCCCACAGCAGCGCTGTCTCCTCCGATTCGCCTTCCACCAGCACATCCAGCTCGCGCCCCGCCCAGGCGGCTTTTCTCTCGCGGCTGATGCGCTGCTGAATCTTCATCAGCTCTCTCTTGCGCCGCTCGATCGTTCGCGCTGAAACCTTCCCCTCCAGTCCGAATGCCCGCGAACCGTCCTCATCCGAGTAGCCGAAAACCCCCAGCCAGTCGAACTTCGCTTCCCGCACAAAATCGCAGAGCGTCTTGAAATCCTCTTCCGTCTCGCCCGGAAATCCCACGATAAACGAGGTCCGCAGCGCAATTCCCGGAACCGCGGCCCTGACCTTTTCCATCGTCTTTAGGAAAATATCTGCGTTCGCGCCGCGCTTCATGCTCTTCAGCACCGGACCCGACGCATGCTGCAGCGGCACATCGAGGTACTTCGCGATGTTCGGATGTTTCGCGATCGTCTCCAGCAGCCGGCCCGTGACCTTGTTGGGATACGCATACAGGAACCGCAGCCACTTGAGGTTCGGAATCTCCGCCAGCCGGTCCAGCAATTGCGCCAGCCCATCTTTGAGTCCCAGATCCTCGCCATAGCAGGTCGTGTCTTGCCCGATGAGCGTGATCTCGCGCACGCCCTGCGCGACCAGGCTTTCCGCCTCTGCAATCACCGACTCAAATCGCCGCGAACGGAACTTGCCGCGCAGGTTCGGAATCACGCAGAAGCTGCACGGATGATCGCAACCTTCCGCGATCTTGATGTACGCCGAAGCCTTCTTTGTCGCCAACAGCCGGGGCGTGGTGTGGTCGTAGAGATACTGCGGCAGATGTGCTTCAGCGCCATCCCACGCGGTCCGGGCAAACCGCCCCTGCGACTCGCGCAGATCGCCCTCAGCCCGCGCGCTGTGCCCTGAGCCCTGAGCCCTGTGCTCTGTCTTCAGGATGGTAAAAGGCGACGGCTCCTGAATCGCCGGGCGCGGAGCATCCAGCCCCGCTGCAGCCAGGATCTCTTCCAGTTCGCCCGTGCCCACAACGGCGTCGACTTCAGGGATATTCTTCCGGATCTCGTCCCGGTAGCGCTCCACCAGGCACCCGGCCACGATCAGCCGCCGCGCCCGACCGGCCGTCTTGTGCTGCGCCATCTCCAGAATCGTATCGACCGACTCCTGCTTGGCGGCATCGATAAACGAGCAGGTGTTGACGACAAGAATCTCCGCCGCCTCCACGTCCGAGGTCATCTCCGCCCCGGCGCGATCCAGCAGACCCATCATCACCTCGCTGTCGACGAGGTTCTTGGGGCAGCCCAGCGAGACAAACCCGATCTTCGGACGCGGCTGGGGGCGCGCCGTCAGGTTTTCGAAATATTGGGAATCGACGGCGCTCAAAGCGCTCTCGTCGAGAAGAGTCTCAGTCACCTATCTATTTTACCGGAGAAGCCTGCAAACGCCTGCGTTTTCAGTAATCATCTCGCGTGCAGCGGGCTGCGCGATCCACCAGAAATTACCCAAGCCCGACGCGACGAACCAGGTCAGCGAATCTCGGATCGCCACGAATCGGGTCGAAATACGGATGGGTTTTGAGGAACTGAAGGATATTCGACTGCTCCTTGTAGGCTTGCTCGAGCCAGTAAAAAGCCTGTTCGGTGTCGCCAAGTCCCAGGTAAGCGTTCACAAACGCAGCAGCAGGAATATAGCCTGCCTTCCTGCGCTGTTTCAGTTCCGCGAGGAGCTGCAACGCATCGCTGCGCCGCCCCGCGTGGGCGTACGCTCTGATCAGTATTCCGGTCGCGGCAGGACTACCCGAGGAGAGAGAGACGGCTTTCTCCAATACAGGGATCGCATCTGCCGGCTGATTGTCGGCGATCAGCGCAAATCCCAGAGTCGTAAGATAGCCGGCGTTGTCCGGTTGTATGGCCAATGCGCTGCCTGCCTCGCGGATGGCGTCATCGAATCGATGTGACTGGAAGAGAATCCACGCTACGCTGCCGCCGGAGACCCCAAGCGGGTCCAGCGCCCGGGCGCGATAGATCTCGGCCACAGCTTCCTCCGTACGCCCCTGGCATGACAGCCACATAGCAAACCACGAGTGGGCCTGAGGGCTGTTCGGGTTCAATTCGAGGGCGCGCCTGTATTCCGCTTCCGCTTCAGTCCAATGCCACTCCTCCTGCAGGACATTGGCCAGCACTACGTGAGCTTCAACAAGATTCGGGTCGAGCTCCAGCGCCTTGCGGGCGAAGCTCGCGACTTTCGGCCGCGTTGCTTCCGGAGGAACTCCGGCAAAGACCGTTCCCAGCCCGGTGTAGGCCTCGGCCAGTCCCATGTAAGCGGGTGCAAAGGTTGGGTCTTTGTTGAGGGCGTCCTCGAAATAATGAATGCTTTGTTCAGTCTCAGCTCTCTTGTCCTGTTCTAAATGAAACCGGCCTTTCAGATAGCTCTCGTAAACTTCGGGCGCAACCGGACGGACGGCTCCGAGCCGCTGGTGTTCGTCCCCGGTGACCGTCACCTCCACTTTTTCAGCGATGGATTGCGCCAGTTCACTCTCCAGGGTGAGCGCGTCGCGCATTTCGCGGTCATAGGTTTCAGACCAGAAATGGGTGTCGGTTGCGCCGCGAATCAGTTGGGCGGTGACCCGAATGCGGTCGCCTTCCTTTATCACAGAGCCTTCGACAACGGCATCCACGCCCAGCGTCCTGGCGATCTCCGGTACGGAGATCTGCGGATTCTTGAAGCGCATCACCGACGTGTGAGAGGTCACGCGCAGATCGTGGATGTTCGAGAGTCGCCCGATGATTCCCTCGGTGATGCCGTCGGCCAGATAATCCTGCGCCGGATCGCCCGATAAGTTGCGCAGAGGCAGCACGGCCAGCGACCGGATCCTGGGTTCGCCGGTTACCCTGGCGCGATGCCGGAGCGCGAGCCAGGCAGCAGCCATCAGGCAGACGCACAAGACGGCGGCCAGAACAAACCACAGCCGGCTCCTTCGCGGGGCCATTGCGGCGGCACGGCTCGGGGCTGCCGAAAGCTCTTCCGCCTTCGCCTCCGCTTCTGGCTCGGGCTGATTTTCGGTCTCTTCGGGACGCGAACGCCGGCTCTGAATCCAGCCGTCAAGCTCTTCGCTCAGGGCATAGACGGAGCCGCGCTTGTCGTGTACGTGCCGGTGGACCGGCATTCCTTCCCGCTTCTCCCAGCGCTGGACCGTGGTGACATCGCGGTTCAAATAGGCTGCGATTTCCTTCCACGAATCGAGCCGCTTTTCGGGCGTCTTCTCTACAGGCGGGATTTCATACAACGGCTCACCCATCGAGAATCTCCGGAACAGTCCAGCTATCGAAGGGAAATCAGCCCATTCTAACCCTGCCGGTCAGCACCGCAATAGACGGCATTAGACGGCAAGCGGGCTGTTCCGTGAGTTGCAGCTTGCCGCAAGGGTGCAGCGTAGGCGATGGTGTCGCCAGTTCAGGCGCGAAGTCGTTGAAGTTCTGCGTATTTTCATCGATTCCCATGAAGCCTTTGGGCAGCCGTGCAGTTTCGGCGACTCAGGCGCCAATCCCGAAAACTGGAGACCCTCATGAAAAGCCAGACCCTGACTTCTGCGGTACGAGTGCTATCCGTCCTGGCGCTGCTCTCAACGTGTGTTGCCCTCGCCCAGGACCGCAGGGGTGCGAACTTCAGTGGCGTAACCACTTTCAACGGTCTGTTCAATGACTACTCACCCGCGACTGTCAAAGGCGGACCGTGGGAAATGCACGGTCAATGGTCGCTGGACCTTCAACGGTGGTGGGGCGTCGCCGATTTTTCCGCCGATATGACCATGTCCGATTACGGGACCACAGCGGGTGTTCTCGATGCGACGAAGGGCGGTCAGAGCGCTCACACGCACCACATCAAGCTGACGAACGCAGCTGTCATCTGGAACATGGACGGCTGCCCCACATTCAGCCCTGCGACAACCATGGGCTTTCAGTTCAGCGGCACGGTCAGCCTGATAACCGGCAACGGAGGCCCCGCCCCCTTTGAGACGGATCCGCCGTCGTCGACCCTGCAGGTCTGCGTCACCGGAGGGCCCGACGTCTCGTACTCGAACATTACCCTCGTATTCGGCGGGCCTGCGACGACTCATTTCGGGCCGCAAGCCATTCACGGCGTCGTGCGTAACGCCTCAGCCGACCCCTTCGGGAGAGATTGAGAAGCCCGTCGACGATCGACCACTTGGGATGAGTGCTGCCACTCCGGCTACCCGCCGTGCTGCACCTGTCTATTCAATCGGAGAAGCATGTAAACGCCTGTACTTCTGATAATTGGTGTTACCTTCCGGCAACCGGAAACAAGGTAGTTGGGAGGCGAGCCGAATCCACTTCCGCTGTGCCGGCATCCCGCTGCCTGACTACTCAGCTCGAAGCGCTTCGACGGGATCGACGGCAGCGGTGCGGCGCGCTGGCAGATAGCTTGCCACTGCCGCGGCAGCAACCAGCACAGCCGGCACGGCTAGGAACGTGACCGGATCGAGCGGGCTGATGCCAAACAATAGCGTTCGCATAAGGCGCATGAGTGCGGCTGCCGCGCCGAGGCCAACCGCAGTGCCAACGCCGGTAAGCAACAACGCTGAGCGAACGAACATCCACGCCAGTTCGCTCTTCTTCGCTCCCAGCGCCATGCGGATTCCGATCTCGCGTCTGCGCTGCGAGACGGCATACGAGATCACACCGTAGATGCCGAGAATGCCGAGAGCCAGCGCCATCGTTCCGGCAATGGCCAGCATGACCAGCGTGAACGACGTCCGCGCCATAGAGTCGCTGTAGATCTCCTGCATGGTGCTCACGTCGGCCACCGGCAGATTCGCATTCACCGACCAGACGGCCTGCTGCATTTCATTGATGAGGGCTGGCGTTCCGGCGCGAGGCGTGCGCAGCGCGAAGTAGACAGCGCGCCTTGCATCGAAAGACCCCGGAGCATAAATTTCGTGCATCATCGACGGCCAGTAGACGGTTGCGGGCGACACCTGATCCACGCCATTCTCGCGCACGTCCTGCACCACCCCGACCACCTCATGCCAGGGCATGGATGGCCACTCTGTGAAGCGCTTGCCGATCGCCGCCTGCGGCGATCCCCACAGCTCGCGGGCAAGGCCCTCGGATAAAATTCCGACCGGCCTCAGACCATAGATCTCTGCCCAGGTGAAGTCGCGCCCGGCGATGAACCGGGTGCCGGCGGTGCGGAAGTATCCGGGCGAGACGTAATTGAAGAGCCGCAAGGGATTATTTCCCTTTTCGTAGCTCTTGCCTTTGATGGTAATCCCATTCCAGTTCGGTTCGACTCCGCTCATGGGAACGGCAGCTGCAAAGCCTGCAGAGGAAACACCTGGAATCGCGGCGAGTTTGTCCTGAATGTCGTTCTGAATGCGCAGGACCATCTGCGGATCGCGAACCAGGGTCTCCGGAATCGAAATACTCATCACCTGCAGCGATGCGGGATCGGAGAAGCCCGGATCGACGTTGCGCATCGCATTGAAGGTACGGATCATCAGCACGGCGCTGATGAGCAGCACCAGCGCCATGGCCACCTGGGCGACGACCAGCAGGTTGCGTCCGCGCTGCCGGTCGCGGCTCACGCTGGCCGTTCGCATTGCACCCAGCAGCGGCAGGGCATGCCGCGAAGGAGCGTAACGCAGCACCGGAATAGAGCCGAACAGCAGCCCGGAGAGCACCGACAGGATCAGGGTGAAAGCAAGCGATCGGCCGTCGAGCGAGATCTCGCTCAGACGCGGCAGATTATCCGGCCCAATGGCCGTCAACAGGCGCAGTCCCGCATACGCAACTCCAACGCCGACTGCGCCGCCCAGCAGGCCAAGCGTCACGCTCTCCAGCAGCAGCTCGCGGGCAATCCGCCATCTGCCGGCGCCAAGCGCAGAGCGCACCGCAAGCTCCTGCTGCCGGCCATCGGCACGGACCAGCAGCAGATTGGCCACGTTGGTGCACGCGATCAGCATCACCACGCCGATCGTTGCCATGACCACCCAAAGCACTGTATGGATGCTGCCCACCACGGTCTCTTTCAACGGCTGCAGCGCCGGCGTGATCTTCCAGTTCAGGTACCAGTGCGAATCCCATTTCGAACCGTTCGTCCATGAGTCCATCCATACGTTGAGCAGGCGCGCCACATCGGCATTCGCCTCGGGGATGGTCACTCCCGGCCGCAGCCGCCCGATGCCGCGATAAGAAAAGCCGGCCAGGATCTCCTTTACCGGATCGAGAGCGGTCGGAACCAGCAGATCGAAGTCGTAATTCACGACCCTGAATCCGCGCGGCATCACCCCGGCAATCACGCGCGGCTGGGAATCGACGCTGATGGTGCGTCCTACCACGCCAGGATCGCCCCCGAAGCGCCGCTGCCAATAGCCAGAGCTCAACATCACACGCCCCAGGCCGCGCGGGTCCTGGTCGGCTGCCGTCAGCCATTGGCCTTGAAGGGCAGGAACATTCAGCGTCTCAAGAACGCCGTCGGAAATCTGCGCGGTGTTTACCTGCTCCGGCTGGGCGAGGCCTGTGATGCTTGCCGTCGCCGGCATCCACACGCCTAGCGATTGGAAGGTACGGTTATGCGCGGCAAAGGTGAGATACATCGAGGCCGAAAGGCGAAGCTCACTGCGAAACTCAGCCAGCCCGGATGCGCCCGGCGCGTTGAGGTGCAGCGAAACCAGGCGTTGCGGCTCCGGATAGGGCAGCGGCCGCAGCAGCACGCTGTTGAGCACGCTGAAGACCGCCGTATTCGCTCCGATGCCGATAGCCAGCGTGAGCACCACGGTGATCGCGAACCCCGGAGCGCGCCCCAGCCGGCGGCATACATGCTTCAGATCCACCAGCAGGGATTCGAGTCTCTGCCACTGCCACACTTCACGGCTGCGCTCTCGGAGGAG
>CAVRNK010000081.1:0-26934 GCA_963721995.1 uncultured Acidobacteriaceae bacterium
CCAGAGCAGTTGCGCGAATGGGATCAGCGACCGGGCGAGATCACGAAGATATTGGTCAAGGTGTCTTAGGAAAGCTTGCCGCGCCCGATCGCGGATGGCGCATATGTCGTTCAACGAGGTCTTTGTGCAAAGCTCCACTGCCTCTTGCAGATCGCGCGTTCGGCTTGCGACAACAGCACCTGCACTGGCACGTCTGAGGATTCTGCCCGATGGCAGCATATTACCGTTCGTGCTCGTGGTAGTGCTTTTCTTCATCTGGGGCATGTCGAACAACTTGACCGACATCCTTGTCCAGCAGTTCCGCAAGGGATTTAATCTGTCACAGTTGCAGGCACAAATGGTGCAATCGGCTGTGTTCTTTGGCTATTTCTGCATGGCGTTGCCGGCGGCGTTGCTAATGCGGCGGTGGGGATATAAGGCGGGCATCATCGTCGGGCTCTGCACGTTCGGTGTGGGTACATTGCTCTTCTGGCCAGCCGCCGTTATTGGACAGTACGGCCCCTTTCTGCTGGCGTTATATGTTGTCGGGTGCGGCTCGGCAATGCTGGAAACCGCGGCCAACCCGCTTGTTGCCCAGATGGGATCGCCGGAAACCTCGGAACGTCGTCTCAATCTTGCCCAGGCATTCAATCCTCCAGGCACGATCACTGGCGTGCTGGTAGGGACTTACTTCATCTTCTCCGGCGTGGAACTCGCCCCGCAGAAAGTCGCGCAGATGAAAGCAGCGGGAACATACGCCGGGTACCTGCATGGCGAGATTATGCGAGTCGTGCCGACCTATGTTGGCCTGGGATCTGCCGTGCTGTTGTGGGCGCTGGTCATCAGCCTCACCAGGTTTCCGGCAATTGCCGGGGGAGCCTCGACACTTAAAGGGGAGAGTGTTGGAAGTTTTCGCGAACTGAAGGCCTACCCTCATCTCTGGCTCGCTGTGGTCGCCCAGTTTTTCTATGTGGGGGCGCAGGTTACGACTTGGTCGGCATTTATCCCTTATATGAAGCAGTACACGGCTGTCACTGAGCGCGAAGCAGGATGGTTTCTCACCGGAAATCTCGTACTGCTGTTGATAGGCCGATTTGCGTCTACGTGGCTGATGCGCTGGATCCGTCCCGTCAAGATGATCGCAACCTATGCCGTCATAAACACCATGTTTATGACGTTTGCGATCGTGCATCCCGGCTTTGCTGGTGCCATGACCGTCATGACTACAAGCTTCTTCATGTCTATGATGTTTCCGACAATCTTCGCACTGGGAGTCAAAGGCCTAGGTTGCAACACGAAACTCGGGGGGGCCTTGATCGTAATGTCAGTAGTGGGCGGAGCTGTGCTGCCCCCTCTACTGGGGGCGATTGCGCGCACAAGCGGAAGCCTTGCACTCGGCTACATCGTAGTCGTCGCGGCCTATGTCGCGATTCTTGGATACTGCCTTCTGCAGAGACGCGACGTCAGCTTGAAGAGCATTGAGCGCGTCCCTGAAGTCCTCTAGCGAAGACTGGGCAATGACCTCCGAGCGGGGAAGTTTAACCTCCAATAATCTAACAAGACGAATCTCAGTCATCGATAACTGTAGCGTTGACAATGATTATGTCCGATTGCTATGATCGCCATCCATCGGTGAAATCCATCCACTTTAGGGAACTCAGAGGAGCTGCGTAGTGCAACGACGGGATTTCTGCAGACTTCTGACGATTGCAGCTGCATCACGGGCCTTTCCTGCCTTTGGAAAGACCGCGCCGGGTACTCAATCAGGCTTGCCGAGCGGATTCAATCAGTACACGCAAGACTATGCGCAGTTCTGCGCACTGCCGCCAGAAAAGAGGGTTTTCTACGAAGTGAGCGACGGCAAAATCGTCGAGACAAAACTGAACGAGCCGACGTGGAAACCAACCGAATGGGGCAAGCCGCCTAGGCTTCCTATCTCAGGAGACTCCTGGGACGGTGTACCCATGGACTCGCCAATCCCTGATCTCTCGGGAGAAGGTCCATATAAGCCTACATGGGATTCGTTACTGCAATACGAAGCGCCAGAATGGTACCAGGACGCGAAGTTCGGCATCTGGGCGCACTGGAGCCCGCAGTGCGTGCCGGAAGACAGCGACTGGTACGCGCGCAGTATGTATTTACAAGGGAAGCCGCAGTACAAGTATCACCTGGATCATTACGGGCCGCAGTCGCGGTTTGGCTACAAGGATCTCTGCGCACAGTGGACGCTGCTGAACTGGGAGCCCGATGAATTGATCGCGCGCTACAAGAAGGCGGGCGCAAAGATCTTCGTTGCGCTCGCTAATCATCATGACGGCTTTGATGCCTGGGATTCGAAGCATCAGCCGTGGAACGCTGCCGCCCTTGGCCCGCATCGCGACGTCATCGGAACATGGGCAGCTGCGGCTCGCAATCAAGGACTGCGATTCGGCGTTACGGTGCATCAAGCGCGCAACTGGTGGTGGTTTCAGCCCTCCCACGGCGCAGACCAATCAGGCCCGCTGGCTGGTATTCCCTACGATGGGGATCTCACACAAGCCGAGGGTAAGGACCAGTGGTGGCAAGGACTCGACCCACAGCGCCTCTATGGCGTGAAGCACCCATACGAGGCTTTGCCCGACACCTCCTACGTCAAGAACTTCTATGACCGGACCCGCGACCTGATCGACCAGCACAATCCCGATCTGCTTTATTTCGACAACTCCTTATTGCCGCTTGGCTGGGGCGGAATGAATATCGGTGCGTATTTCTATAACAACAATCTGAAGAGCCACGACGGCAAGATGGAAGCCGTGCTGAACCTCAAGGAGGTTCCCGATCATCTAGCCAAAAGCGTCATCGCAGACTACGAGCGCGGCCTCACCAGCGGAATTATGCAGTATCCATGGCAATCTGAAACCTGCATCGGCGACTGGCACTACAATCGTGCCCTCTACGATAAGCCCGGTGAATACGGCGGATATTTGCCTCCGCGCGATGTGATTCACTGGATGATCGACACCGTCAGCAAGAACGGCACCTTCATTCTCGATGTTCCGGGTAAGCCGGACGGCACCATCGACAGTAAGGAAATTGCCGTACTCGATGGCGTGACCGCGTGGATGCAGGTGCATGGCGAAGCCATCTATGAAACTCGCCCATGGAAGGTCTTTGGCGAAGGGCCAAACATGGTAAAAGCCGGATCTTTTCAAGGAAAGAGTGTGAGCCAACTGGGGGCGAAGGACGTCCGCTTCACGCGCAATAAAGCAAACAACGTCGTCTATGCGCTTGTCCTGGGCTGGCCAACTGAGCCAATCCTGGTGCAGTCTCTGGGAACTTCATCTTCGACCCAGCCGGGCAAGGTGGTTCGCGTGGAGCTTCTGGGAACCGGGGCAAAGCTGAACTGGAAGCAACAGCCCGATGGTCTCCGCATGGAACTCCCGAAGCAGTATCGACCAGATGTAGACTATGCCGCCGCTCTCAAAGTGACTATGTCCTGACACCGATGCCTGTCGTAAGTCCAACGTGAATCGCTAACTCGCCGAGTTTTATCCAAACAGTCGTTCTAAGCACGTATCCTGGCGAACGATTGTAATGGGGCAAAATGAATAGAAGAGAGTTTGTCTCTACTATAGGCTCTGCCGCATTAGCCGCGGCTATACCAGCGGCAGCGCAGGAATCTGAGCCACCACTCGAGCATCGATTGCCGGCGACTGATCTCGACTATCAGCGTTCCAAAAGCTACATAGAGGAGGTTCCTGTTCATCAGTACCATTGGGCCTCTCAAAAAGCGATTGAGGCCTTCAATGATTTAAAGTTTGGGCTCAGGATTCACTGGGGTATCTACTCCGTCTTTGGCCAACCGCATGAATCCTGGCCCTTCCTTTCGATGTCATTCGATGAGCGCCAGAAATATAACGACACTTACAAGACCTGGAACCCGCACGAATTTGATGCAGAGGCCTGGATGAACCTTTGCCAGGAGGCGGAACTTAGGATGTTTGCCTTCACGACGAAGCACCACGAAGGCTTCTCCATGTTCAACACCAAAGCCAGGGTTCGGAACCGGGCTAACTGGACAGCGCCAGGAGGACCCAGGATCGAGGACTGCGATCTTCCTTACAGCATCATGGAAACGCCATTTCGCAGGGATGTGGTCTCAGAGCTCACCGCCGCAGCACACAAGCGCAACATCAAGATCGATCTCTATTTTTCTCACTCAGATTGGTACGACGCGGATTTCCGGCCGTATGGATGGCATCCTCTGCAGGTTCCGTCTTCACCGAGACTTTGGGGTTTGCCCGCATCTGGCGGAACCGTCGACGAATTCTGGGCTGGTATGAAGAAACGAATGGATGGTCGCCTTGTCATCGTGCCTGATCCGACAACAGAGCAAGTGGATCGCATGGTCGAGCGACACAGAACTCAGCTCACCGAACTGCTCACTCAATATGGAACCATCGACATGATGTGTCTGGATATCTTTTGGGGGCCGACGGTCTGGCCGCAAATGCGTGAGACGATTGTGAAGCTGCGGAAACTCCAGCCCGATGTGATGTTGCGAGCGAGGGGAATCGGGAATTATGGCGATTATTACACTCCCGAGGGGTTTGTTCCGGCCTCGAAGGAGAGCACCAGGATGCCATGGTTTGTTATTTATCCTCTCGGATCGTCCTTTTCCTGTGAGAGCGATCCCACAAAATACAAAGGAACGAAGTGGATCATTGACAACTTAATCGACGCTACGGCGAAAGGCGGCAACTTCATGGTCGGCGTCGGTCCAAACGCTGTTGGAGCCTTTGATCCCGCCGCTGCGGCGCAGTTGAGAGATACCGGGAAATGGCTGCGCATCAACGGAGAAGGCATCTTTGCGACTCGGCCGCGGCCAGGGTCGCTGTGGAGCGAAGGAAACAACCTTCGTTTCACCCGAAGCAAAGACAGTCGCACGATATATTGCTTTGCCCTGAGTTGGCCGGGAAGAGCTCTGGAAATTACATCGCTCAAATCAGAGCAGATCACTTCTGTGGAAATGCTCGGATATTCAAAGAAGCTCGATTATCGCCGGGATCCAACACGCGGATTGGTCATTACGATCCCAGGCGAACTCCAGGAGCCATCGCATCGTCCATCCGAGCATGCGTGGGGATTCCGGATCTTAGGTTCCGCTTGAGCGGTGAGAACCGCCAAAACGCGACAGGTCTAAATGCCGCCTAGCGAGCCAATCCCGGCTGGCACTGTCGCAATAATTTCAAAGCCTGCTGATTATCTGGCTGCAATCGTAAGACCTGATGAAGCTCGAACGCGGCATTTGTGAGATCGTTCGCCTGAAAAAGCAGCGACCCTAACGCCATGTGCGCCTGCACTGAGTCCGGTGAGAGGCGCAGGACCGTTCTGAGTTCCAGCTCGGCCCGGTCATATTGGCCAATCGGGGTTTCTGCGACGGCAAGGTTGTAACGGATGTCGCTGCGAGTAGCCTCGAGAATCAGTGCACGCCGCATTTCGCCGATCGCCCCGATAAAGTCACCCTTTTCACTTAACCAAGTGGCAAACGCGAAGTGACCATCTGCCGTGTCCGAAGGGGCTCCAAAAGCAAATTGCCCCGCATCCGCTGTTGATGGGGGGCGCACCACGGATGAGTCACCCGCCTCAAGTCGTTTTAAGACCACACCGAGTGCGGAATCGGCTGGATCGATTTGCATCGCCTTGTGGATCGTTTCGATTGCGCCTGTTCGGTCATTTGCCTTTTCCTGCATTCTAGAGAGGTCCAGGTAAAAGTTGGTTCTGAACGGAGCAAGCGAGATCGCTTTGCGAAGTTGATAGATCGAAGCCTCCAGGTTGCCGGTATCGGCCAGCAGCAAACCCAAATTAAAGTTAGCCACAGCATTTGTCGGGTCCAGCCAGATCGCCTTCTTAGCCGCCTCAACCCCCGCTTTGATCTCACCACGCTTTGCGAGATCTAGACTCTCATTACTCAGGTGCGATGACATGACGGCGTCGGACTGCCTCTGCAGCAGCATGCTCGCCTGTTTAAGTTCCACCTGTGATTCTTGAGCCTTGCCTTCAGCCTTCAGCGCTTTTGCCAGGCCGTAGTGCGCGCTTTCAAAATCAGGTCTGGCTGCCAAGGCCGCGTTAAAGTGTTCGGCCGCGGCCTCATTCTCCTGTTTTGCCAGAAGCAGCAGCCCAAGGGCGTTCTCGGCTTCTGGATAGGGAACTCTTTCCTTCCGGGCTGCTAGATATTCAGAGTAGGCCTCGGAAGAATTGCCACCAGCCTCGAGCGCGCGCCCCAGATCAAAATGAACCTCCGCGAAGGTTGGCTCCAGGCTTACTGCGGCCCTCAGCTCTCGAATAGCCTCGTTCGCGTCCCCGGACTCCAGGAGCGCTACTCCGACCATCCGCTGAGCCTGAAAATACTTTGGCTGTTCCGCCAGCGCTGTCCGGAACTGTGCAAGAGCCTCCTTCCACGCCGGCATGTTTCCGGAATCGGCAAGCAGCGCCAAGCCGAGATTGTAGTGTGCTTCGGCAAAGGTCGGCTGTATTTCGAGCGCATGTTTAAATGCCTTCGCCGCGCCTGCGAAGTCTCCCGCCTGTCCTCGCAGCAAGCCGACGCGCAGGCTTAGCTGCGCATCTTGAGGATGGGACTGGAGGGCTTCTTCGTAGTCACGAAGCGCCTGCGAAAACTCTCGTTGGGTATCAACCTTCGCTCCATTGGCGGCGAGAGCCGAAGCATTGTCTGGAGGCGGGGATTGCTGCGAGTGGCCAAGGCCCGCGCAAAGACAGCCGAATGGCAACACACAAGCCACGCGCAGAAGTGAAGCAAACTTCATGGCCCGCCGACGGCTTCTATTGGCCGCCCCTCCTGATCCACGCGGAAGGTTCTGCTCTCCCGATGGAGAAATGCAGAGTCGTGGGATGCAACGCCTGAAGGTGAATCACGCACTCCTCCGCTCCCGCGGACACGGGCGCCGCTAAGACGCCATCCGCTGTATCTATATGCTCGATTCCCCTTCTGACAAAAAGCTTAAGCGTCTGATCAATCCTCGAAGTGAGTGTCAGGTCTATTGTGCCAGTTTCCAGGTTCCAGATTAATTCGTCGACGGTTGCCTGAGTCCGCGCCAGGATGCCCTTGATACTCCCCGTCGTAAGTGAATCCGGCATTGCTGGAAGCAGGCCGATCACCCCGGGTCGTGAGTAAACCAGCATTTCCATAATCAGCGTTGGAATTCCCCCTTGAGGGTCAGGGGAGGGAAGCGTGTACGGATTGTGCATCGTCGTGAGGCTGGGATTTACGTAGCCCTGCTCGAGCAATTGTTTCAAATCGAAGTTCACAAGATAGGGGTCTTTCAATCTTGCTGCTGCCAATGAGCGGTGGAGCAGACCGTGCGCGGACGCATTCCCCTGGCCGCGCTTTCTGGCGGCGAGCCATGCCGCTCTTGCGAGCTCCGGTGTTTCATCGGGAGTGATTTCGTCGGAAGGCCACACTCCGTAGAGGTGAGAAACATGTCTGTGGTCCAGTGCCTCCTGTATGCTGGGCCACTCCCACTCCTTGAGCGCCCCGTCTGAATCCAGAAGATAAGGCGGCAACTTCGCGAGAATCGCTTTCCAGTGCGGTATATTTTCGCTTTCCACCCCGAGAATCTCAGACGCAGCAATCAGGTGCGTGAGCACCTCGCGGCACACCGCGATGTCCATCGCGGCGTTGATGACAACCGGCGAATCCTGCGTGTTACGGGGCCAGTTCTCCGGCGAGTAAGACGGAACAAAGACGTAGTGCCCGGTCTTATCTTCAATCGTGAGGTAGCTCTCGTAAAAAAGCGCCAGTTCTTTCAATCCTGGCAGAATATGTTCCCGTAGAAATTGGCGGTCGCCAATTGCCAGATAATAGTCCCAGAGCGGGCTGTACATCCATCCGCCGCCGGAAATCCAGTACTGGTGCGGCCACGTGTAAGCAAAGTGGGTTAGGGGATCGCCTCCGACCGTGGGATGAATTCCGAAGAGTGCACCTTTCGCTCCGAAGATATTCGCGGCGTTCACCTTCGCATCAGGCATTAATCCTTCCAGCCAGTGCGTGTGGGACGTGATTGCCTCCGGTAGATTGCCCATGACGGCACTCGATATCTGCAGGTTCACGTTGATGTTGATGTGTCCCCACATGGGAGGATAGTCGCCACTACGCAGGTAGAGCCAATATCTGCCCATGTCAAACATGTTTTCAAGCAGGGCGGGACTGTATCCCTGTCTGGTCCTTTGGTCGATCAGCATCTCCTCGCCGCTCATGGAGTGGAGCGAGGATCCTCCGAAGTCCACGGAAGCTCGATCGATTACGCTCGCCTGTCCTGGAGCATGTCTTTCCAATAATGTTTCGTAATCCGGTGCGATTTGGTCTAGGGCCTTTTCGAGTGTGTCTACATCCTTCTGCTCCATTTCAGGCCAGGTCTCAATTCGCGTAATCAGCGTGAGCGAGCGGACCCCATGCAAGTTCAAGTCATCTTTACCCGCGCTGACTGTTCCCCCGACGGCGATCACCCGCGTGACGCTGGCATAGCCCGGATGGCCTTGAGGCGCGGAATAGTAGCCCTGCAGAACGAGATGATGCGCGTCGAAGGCGCGAAGAAATCGGACCTGGTCAGCGCCCGGCTCGTGGAGCGTTCCGGATTGGGCCGCTCTCTCCGTGATGCGCGTAATCGCCCCATTCGTTCGCCGTCCCGGCAGGACTACAGAGGTATCCAGTTGCAGCGTGCCGTTAATCACTCCGTGATCCGGTGCTGTCAGTAGCTGAACCACCGCGTTGTCCGGTCGGGAGACAAAAGTCCGCCGCACCCACAAGCCCTGATTGTCACGCCAGGTGACTTTTACTTCGCCACTTTCGAAGTCCGTCGTTCGAAGATAGTCGGAGACGGAGTGGGGATCTGATTCGATGATCCGCATGTCGAACGCCGGATGGTCTCTCAGGTTATCCGTGCCGGGCTTGGTATCCGTCTTCTCTGCAGCATCAAGAGAAAGCTCCAGCGCTTGCCTGTACTCGCCGGCGAGTATGAGCTTTCGAACTTCAGGCAACACCGAAGCAATCTGCGGAGCTTGTAACGGACGATCTCGCCAAGGCTGAAGAAGCTTCTCCTGGTGAAAAACGATCTGCTCGGAGAAAGGATCCCCGAAGATCTCCACCCACACCTTTCTCTTCTGAGCGGGAACTTCAGCATTTCTGGGACCGGCTCTCGTCGGATGGTTTGCGGATGGGCCTGAAGGCTACCCATCCGCATCCCTATCAGAATTGAAATCGCCCCGCGAATTGAAACTCTCTGGGAGAACTGCTCGAGTTGATTGAGGTTATCTTTCCGAAGTTGGCATCCTCGAAGGTACCATCCGGATTTGCGAAGTTTGGATGGTTCAAGATGTTGTAAGACTCGGCTCTAAGCTGGATCGTGTAACGCTCATGGATTGCGAAATCCCGGAATACCGAGAAATCGATATCGTTGTACCCAGGACCACGAAGCATATTCCGGCCTGCGTTCCCATACGTGTAAGGTGCAGGCACTGAAAACGCTGCGGTGTTGAAGTACTCGTTGAGCGTCTTTGGCCCAAGCGTTGAACCAGTCACGTTGGGGCGGTTCGACGCGCCATTTGAATTAGCGTTGTCGAAGTTGATCGTCGGAGTGAACGGCTGGCCACTTCTTGAACTGACAATCCCATTGATTTGCCATCCGCCGAAGAGCTTTGATTTCACGCCCGTGTTAGCGAACTGTTTGCCGGCCCCAAACGGTAACTGATAGAGCGCCGAAAGCGTAAATACGATAGGAACGTCAACGTCGTCGACGCTACGGTTGGATCGCATGTCATAGGGATCCTGAATATTGCAGCCCTCCCAATACGACGCGCAACCTACGTTGATATTCTTCGACCACGTGAAGGAACTCCGGATCGCAAGGCCCGATGAATAATGCTTTGTGTACTGCGCTTGGAAGGCGTTGTAGCTCATGTGGCCGATGCTCTCGATCATGTTGAATGCAAACCCCATTTGAGGGAAAGGCAGGGTTTGTGTGGGGCCAAGAACAGTCGAGACGTTTGCTGGTGTCTGGATAGGAGCACGGCTTGTCGATGAGCCGACATAGCTGAACTTCATAACTCCCGCATTTCCTACTTGTTGTTGTACCTGCAGATTCCACTGCCATGAATACGCGTTCTTCCACGCAGTATCGAGAAATCCGCCACCGCTCGGGAACGGTGAAGCCGGTATGACCGGCAACGTGTTTCCGAACGGATTTTGCGCCGTAGCTCCCGGTGTAATTCCTGCGATATTCAGGTTCGTCGGGTTTTGCGAAGACCCGGAAGGCCACGCACCGCGTGCATTTTGAGCCGCCTGGAGCGCGCCCGACCAGCTGTCGTAGGTAAGTCCAACGCCCGCACCCACCACAGTCGTCGGTGCCACCTGGTAAGAGAAGCCGAGTCGCGGACCGAAATTAGTGTAGTCCGGAGTGGTGATTGGATTTCTGGATGAGACAACTACGCCTGGCGGTAGAGGCGGGGCAGGCATATCCGTATCGTTTTTCGGAATGTACCATTGTGACGTATGGATATCGAATCCAGACAGGCGGTTATTGTTTTCGCCTATCGGAGTTGTGTAGTCCCAGCGAACCCCATAATTCATCGTGAGTTTCGGAGTGATCTTCCAGGTGTCCTGGGCGAAGATGTCGCTTATAGACGAATAAAGGTTGACCCCCGCATTACCCAATTGCCGGCCGGCAGAATCGGGAAGCCCGACCAGCATACTCGCGAGCGAATTTCCTCCCACTCCGACACAGGTGGTTCCATTCATACTGCCGCAAGGGTTCCAGGTCGCCTGCTGATTGAAGTAAACGTCGTTTTCCGCCCAGTTCGTGTACATCCAGGTGTGATAGAAGGCAGCCCCGAAACTGAGAGCATGCTTCCCAATCTGCTTATTCACTGACCCTGAGATCTGATATAGGCGTTGCGGTCCGATCGGTCCCCAGCCTCCATTCAGGTCAAAGAATCCGCTCGGATGAATCCCTGGAATCTTGGGGACGAGGATGCCGCCTGGGTTGGGAGTAAACCCTGCACTGAAGCCGCCTGCCTGGAAAACCGTGGTGGCATCGGGCTGCAGATATTCCTGAGGATGGTTAACAGAGTTATATCCGGCCGTAATCTGCATGACCAGAGTCGGCGAGAACGTGTGCACCCACGAACCGCCGGAATTATTTCCATTAAATCCGGTAACGAATGGGTTAACAGGAAGCTGTCCCGGGCCCACGTTGGTGTTTTCGCTCACAGACCATCGCGCCCACATCAAATCCTTCTGCCCGATGTTGTAATCGACGCGCACACTGTATTGGTCCTGATTGTTCGTGCTGCTTGCGGTGTTCACAAAATTGTTCGCATTGGGCACGTTCGATGTAGGTGTTGGAACATAAGCCTTCAGGACCGCAAGTATGCCTTGATTGAGGCGATCTGCCGGGATGATATTCCCGGGAAAGGGCTGTGACTGTCCTGTCGTCGCGTTGTAGGTAGCCGGATCATAGATGACGGTGTTCGGCAAAAGCGCGCTGAAATCGCCGCCCAACTCGGCCGTCGTCGGCAAGATGGAAAAGTTATTCGCTGCCTGGGTCTGACGATAGCCGTCGTAATACCCAAAGAAGAAGAGTTTGTTCTTGATGATCGGTCCGCCCAGAGTACCGCCGAACTGATTCTGCTCGTAGGCGCCCTTTACCGGTGCAAAATATGAAGTAGCTGCGATGTCCTGGTTTCTGAAGAACTCGTATGCGCTCCCGTGGAACTCATTCGTTCCGCCCTTGGTCGCTAGGTTGACGGTTGCACCGATCGACCCGCCGAACTGAGACTCATCTGTGTGCGTCTGTTCCTGGAATTCCCGAATTGCATCGACAGCCGGGCTGATCGAGAGAGAGGTAAAGAATGGATCCGTCGCATAAAGGCCATCGACAAAGAAGAGATTGCTGCGCCCACTGCCTCCGTTGATCGAAGGCGTCACATTCGATCCCGCAGATCCAAGCTGCGGCACTGCCGTCTGCGACACGCTGACCGGAACCGTTCCCGGTGCAAGCTGCAACAACTGAATGAACTGACGCCCGTTTAGCGGAAGGTCCTCAGTTTCATCCGTCCCAATCACAGTTCCAAGTCCTGCCGTCTGTGTTTGCAGGTCCGGCGTCGCGCTCGTCACGTTCACCGTTTGCTGCACGGAACCAACAGCCAGGGAGAAATCGAGATTCGCCGACTGGTTTACATGCAGCTCAATCTTTTCTGTGTCGGTATTGAAGCCCTGCTTCGAGACACTCACGCCGTAATCCCCGGGCTGCAGCAGGGGCACATTGAAAAACCCGGAGTCATTGGTAGCAGCCGTACGCGATACCCCCGTAGCCGTCTGCAGCACGACCACCGACGCGCCGGGAATCGCAGCCCCCGCTGAATCCTTGACGCTGCCGGACAACGTCGCCGTATTGATTTGACAGAACGCGCTGATCTGGATAGCCAACACCGTGGCGATGAGAGTCATTGAGAGGCGAACGAACTTCCGGACTCGCAAGCGCGCGTTTGTGCCCGGCTGTTCGAATTTTGAAGGAGTGGTCCTGCAATTTTCCTTCGACATCACTTGTCCTCCTGAGAGTGCTTGCTTTGACGATTCTTTTGGACGGTGTAGGTACAGACGGAACTACGAATGTTCGGCGATCTTTGTTCGGCAGCGCTGTATTCAACCCTCCGGAAGGCACCGGATCACTGCGTCAGTTTTGGGCATCAACTAAACCTCTTCAAGCCGTCTTTTACCCTTTTTGGTAAATTGCAACCGATGCAGTTAACGATAACTTAACCTTACGAGGAAGCAATTTATCACCCCGTATTGACGATGATCAAGAAGAAAATATGGGCTACGTTGAGGTTGTGGAAGACGACTTGAGACTTCGCGCACCCGTACGTCGTGCTGCCATCCGGCATTCCTATCAGTCATATAGCGAGCCTTTCATTCGATTGCCTGAGATCATTCGATTAGTAGTTGCTCATCGCCTCGTCTGAGATTGCCCATTACATGGCGACGCAATTGATATGTGAGGGACGATATCCTTGTCGGGATTCCAGAGGATTGGTGAGGTGTTTCTCGCGTCAGAAGCTCCCTCCTCGTGCAAAGCGGCGAAGCGCTGCATCTCAGCGTCGGCAAGTTCACTTTCCTGGTTTCGCCTATAGGCCTGTGCCAGCCGATAATGGGCCTCGGCGTCGTCCGGTTCCAGCTTTAGGGCAAGCTGCAACTCGCCCTGAGCTCTCAAGAAATCGTTCGAATCGGCATAGAGCACTCCGAGTAGATAATGGGCTTGAGCCATATTGGGATCGTTCGCTAAGGCCAGCTTCAGCTGTGACTCGATCTCGCTGTTCGACGCTGCCATGGGGTTCGTTCTGCGTTGGCGCCACAACGCGAGTGCGTAATCGTAATGCGCCTCGGCGCTTGTCGGATGTGCTACAACTAATTCTGCAAGATTCTTCCGAATTTCAGCCGCTCTCTCCGGTGTGGCATCGGCCATACCTGCCAGGAAGAAGTACGGCGGCAGGTAGTCGGGATCGATTGCGATCGCTCTCAACAGGGACTGGATCGCTTCCACCTTTCGCCGCGCCATATCTTGTGAAATTCCAAGGCCCAGCCAAAGCTTCGCCTCACTTGGACGGCTAACAGTTGCCGAAGTAAACAATTCAGCCGCTTGCTCTTGCGCTCCCGCACTGACTAAGCCGATGCCGGAACTGAACAGATTCTCTACATTGCCGGGAGCCGCGGCGACCGCGCGCTGATACGTCTCAAGTGACTTCTGGTGTTCGCCCGAAAGTTGGTATGCAAGCGCCAGCAGCCGAAAGGTTGCCGGATCTTGGTTGACGCTTTTCGTCACGTCTTCAAGCAGTTTGATCGCCTCAGGATCCCTCTTCGTCCCAAGCAGAGCCAGTGCCAGCGCGCGTGAGTTATTGATGTCTCCAGGTTCGACGCCTCTGGCCGATTCTAAGTACTCCACGCTCCGCGCAAACTCGCCGCGTTCCAGATAAAAGCCGCCCAGCGCATAGTTGGCTTCGAACGCCTTCGGATCTGCTTTTTCCGCCTTTACTAACTCGGACTCGCGGCTGCAATCCTCTACATGCCAATCGGGAACGAAGCCGGAAAGCAGTTCATGATTGAGGTCATCTATTCCTTTGCTGACTGCCGCTGCCTCCTCGTTGCTGACGCCCGTTGAATAGCCGCTGGGTGCGGTATTCCCTTGAACGCCAGAGGCGTTGAAAGCAGGCGGTTGCTTAGGCTTCTTCGCCGATCCCTCACTCTGCCCATTCGTTTGGCCCGTCTCGGAAGCTGCAGCCACAGCGCCAAAGACAACCAGCATCATGAGCATATTCCTCAGGCAACCCGCTCCCGGAGTTGTCGCTGCCGAACTCATTTCTTGCTGTCCACTTCGCGCAGTGCCTGGCGAATCTCTTCATTGTCCGGCTGTCTGGCAAGGAACTCTGACAGCAGATCATGTGCTTTATCGCCTTTACCGGCACTCAGGTAAAGCACAGCCATGTTCAGATAAGGCCGATCGTAGTCGGGCGCCAGCCGTCGGCAGTTTTCGAACGACTCCATCGCCTTCGCCGATTCACCCATTTCCATCAGCACAACTCCCAGGCCGTTCAGCATCTCCACGTTGCGAGGTTCAAGTTGCGTAGCCTTCTCCAACTCCGACTTCGCCCGAGGTAGATCCTTCTCCTCAACGAACAACATAGCCAGCCCTTGGTGGAACTCCGCCTGTGAAGGATCCAGGGCAATCGCCTTTTCCAAAAGAGATTGAGCGGCTTCTTCGCGGCCCTGGTAGCGATAAAGCTTCACCATATTCTGAATGGCGAGCAAGTGGGTTGGTTGCAGGTCGAGTGCCTTTTGAAAGTCGCTTTGCGCGCCGCTGTAATCCCCCTGCTGGCCATAAACGACACCCAGATTGTTCCAGGCGTCTGCATTGTTGGGATCCAATTTAACGGCTTGTTCTAAGTTCGTTCGGGCATCCCCAAACATACCTTTGTTTAAATAAATCAAACCGATATTGTAATAAGCGGCGCCATTCGGAGCGCCCTGGTCGATCGACTGCTCAAAGGCTGCCAGTGCTTCGTCGAAATATTCGTATTGCAGATAGGCGACGCCGTACGTGAAGTAGTTGTGATGAAGCTGGCCCCTGAAATAATGTCCCGGAAAGGGAAGTCCGCGGCGTAGTCGATCTTCAGCAGTCACAGGCAGCGCACGTGCATCGTGTGAGATTTGCGCTGGATCCGCATAGCCCGGGTAGACCCGAACGACCTTGCCTTCGCCGTCGATCAGGAATGATGTTGGGAATTCAATTTCCCGGCGCCGGTCAAAAAGATATCGATAGAAGATGTTATAAACAGCCGCTGTCTTTTCTTCCGGAGTGAGTACCGGAAGCGACAGCTGGGGAAGTCCCGTCACCTTATCTTCAGCCGGCTCCTTGGGCGTAATCCGCACTGACAGTACCGTCAGACCGTCATGCTTCCATTCCGCATTCAGGCGATTCAGTTCCACCAGAAATTTCCTGCTCTGCTCGCAGCCCGGCGTCCAGAAGACCAGCAGCTGCGTACTTCCTTTTCCATCGGACAAGCTGCGCTTCACATTATTCTGGTCCGGAAGCGAAAAGCCCGGAGGCGTGATCGGCTCCAGCAACCACGTGGCATTCGTCATCCGAGGTTCTTCGCTCGTCTGCTTCGCGTCTGGGCCGCTGATCTCGCGGAACGCACGGAAGGGTGTAGCGCGAAAGCCCGCCGATTCTTCCTGAACCTCAATTTGGTGCCCTGACGGAACATTATCGAGAACCTGCTTCTCCCCGTTGGGCCATTCGATGATCGCTCGTATTGGACCTGCGACTTCTCCCAGGCCAAAGTGCAGCATCTTCGTATTCTGTGACAAGAAACCGGACCCGGCTCGCAACGTCTTCTGCTGTCGCCCGGCTGTTGTGACCACCTCGACGATCGCTCCGATTGCGTCGCGATTGCTCTTGTTCCCTCGGAGCGAAAACATGATCGCTCCGCCGATCGGGCTCAGTTCGTTGTGAAAGGCCCTGAGCTGCGGAGCGGTTCGGTTCTTCAGAATAATTTCCAGCCTGCCATCCCCGTCAATGTCGCTCAACGCAAAAGAGCGGCCGTCTTCAACACAATCCAGGCCTAGAAGGCTCGCTGCCTCCGTAAACGTCGCGTCTCGATTATTCAAATAGAAGTTGTTGCGCTGATATCCGCTCCATGTGTAATCCGAACGGATGAACTCATTGATGGCGCTCCACGCGTCGGCATATGCCTTTGATTGACCACCTGAATCCAGTGAGCGCGCAGCAACTTGGCGCCAATAAAAGCTGGAGAGATCCTCTTTCTTTTCGCCTGAGATGAAGCCGTTCGCGACATACAAATCAGGGTATCCATCGTGATCGAAATCCCATGCGTCGCTGCCCCAATTCCATCCACCCACCTGGGTTCCGGACCCTTCGGTCACATCATGAAATTTGCCGCTTGCTCTTTCGTTGTGAAGCAGTGTGTTGCCCGCGGCATCCTCCCAGTACACCCGGCGAATATTCTCGGGTGCCGTGGGCATAAACTCCGGTTGCTTCGTGACCCTCCTGCCGGCGGCTTCCCACATGTTCACGACATACATATCGTCACCGCCGTCGTTGTCATAGTCGAACCAGATCATGCTCATGCCTTCGCCCGGATCTTCCACGCCAGCCTCAGCGCTGACATCGGTGAACGTGCCATTTCCGTTATTCCTGTAAAGCACTTTGCGGCCAAAATCATTCACGACATATAAGTCGGGCCACCCGTCGCGGTTATAGTCGTCCCATCCGCAACAGAAACTGAAACGGTTATTGCTCACATCCAGCCCCGATGGGACAGTCACGTCCTCAAAGGTGTGATCACCGCGGTTTTTTAGGAGAAAGTTGGGCGGCCCATTCTGCGCGTCATAATATGGATTCGGATACTCGTAATCGCTCAGCCCTTGATAAAAGCTATACGTGCAGAAGTAAACATCGAGCAGACCGTCACGATCGTAGTCTGCAATCGCAACGCCGGTAAACGTGCCCTGGGTCGGCCTGGCGAAATGAAAGGCATCCGGCTTCAACTCGAACGTACCGTCGCCACGGTTGATAAAAAGCAGCGGACCGCTCGTGCGCACAACGATCAAATCCTGGCGTCCGTTGTTGGTCAAATCGGCAAATAACGCGCTCGATGTTCCATCCAACAAGCCCACGCCTGCCTTCTCGGTCATGTCAATAAAGGTGCCATCACCGCGATTCCGGTAGAGCCGGTTTGGAAGGCCGGCCGGCTGACAGACATAGAGATCGTCATAGCCATCGCCATCAAAGTCCCCTGCAGAAATACCGTTATTGCCGTAGATATCGATTCCACTGGCTCCATCCAAAACAGTTCGCCAATGATCGACGCCATGACACATCTGCGACCGGTAAGAATCGATGCTCCCGAAAGCCCCAATGGAGACATCCGTGAATCCCCGCCCCGTCAGGCGGCTCCGCAACTCCGCGCCTGCGGACCACCCCGTGACGCACCACCGTCCATCGGCATCTTTCAACCATGACAATTCCCATTCGCCCGTCCGCTCCTCCCGCCGGTTCGCATCCAATGCGCCGACTAGATCGTAATGAATCTGCGTCTTGAGAGCGCCAGCCGCCTCGTGCACGATCTCAATCAGATCGATCTGAAGTTCGGCTGTCTCAATCTTCTTGAATGGCGCTAGATACTTGTTCAGTCCCTCAACAAACACGCTCCTGCCCACTTGCTCCGGACGCGGAAAGAGCACCTTGTCTGACTGTACTGGTGGTTGAGATCGGACAGGAGTCACCTTAGCCCGATTCAGAAGGGAGCCATCTAGATTTTCAGACAGAAGATCATGGACTACTCGCAAGTCCCGCGCAGAAGCGCAGAAGGCCTGTTGCCAGGTCTTCAGCGAAACATCCAGTTCAGCAGCATACTTCTCCGCAATGAATTCATCGGAGCCCGGTCGGATCTGCTTCAGAAATGGCTCAATGGATGGCGCATATCCCGATCCCACATGAAGAAGACAAGGGGAGGGCGGTCCTTGCGCAAGGGCTAACGATGGGAGACCGCGAAGACGAGATGCCAGAAATGCTCCTGCCACGCCCGTGGTCTTCAGGAACCAGCGACGTGAGCGGTACACGTTTCCCCCTGAATTCGGATACAGCCCAGAATAACGGCTCCGTCTACGATGAAGTTATCGCTAATAATATGCCAGTTTTGCTGGGTACGCCGTTGAGTCGAGTTCAGATTCTCTGATCTCTAACAGGAATCGTTCCGGCCTCAGTGCTTGTTACAACCGCGTTGGCAGAACCTGAGTGCGTTGCCCGTTTACCAGAACGGTCACTGGAACGGGCTGGGGGGAAGAAAGTTTCCATTGGGTTACCCGTTCGCCCTTCCAGGACATATCTACCACGACATTCCCTCTGGCCTTGACTCCTTTCACACTGCCTTCTGGCCATTTCGCGCAGGGAGCGGGAAGCAATTGAATCACGCCATTCTGTGATTGAACCAGCATTTCTATCATCGCCGCTGCTATGCCGTAATTACCGTCAATCTGCAGAGGGATGTGATGAGTTGTGAACAGATTGTCGAGCATGTTGTAGATGATCAGACCCTCCAACATTTCGTGAGCCTTCTCTCCATCCTGCAGACGCGCCCAGAGCATGCATCGCCAGGTCCACGACCAGGAACGGCGGCTGTCTCCCGTGGTCTTCCTCATTAACAAGGATTTGCGGGCCGCCTCGGCCAACTCGGGTGTCTTCTCGATGCTGATCGTACTTCCCGGAAAAACAGCAAACAGATGTGACGTGTGCCGATGGTCTGTCACCGGATCACGATCGATCATCCACTCCATCAAGTTGCCCTCTTTGCCGATCTGCGGCGGCAACAGCTGCTCCTGCTTTTCTTTCAGCCCCGCGACCCACTCCTGATCTACACCCAGAATTTCGGCAGCCCTGATCGTATTTAGGAACAATTCGGAAATGATCTCCTGATCCATTGCCACACCGTCCTCGCCACGAGGACCATGTTCCGGAGACCAGCCGTTAGGAACCACCAGCGTTCCCGCCTTCACCTGCACGAGTTCAGGATAGAGCGACACATCCACCGGCTTATAGTCGCTCTCGAAGCCCTTCCCGCCTTCCCCCAAAGTTTTCAGATGCGCCGCCCAGTATTGCGACAACTCCTTCATCATGGGATACGCCTGATCGCGCAGATACGCGACATCCTGGGTAAAAGCGTAATGCTCCCACATATGCAAGGCGTACCATGCTGATCCCGGCAGATTCATCTGCCAACCGTTTCCACCAAATGGATTGTGCGATGTGTAAACGAGCCAGCCGCCAGATTGCGAACCGTGCAGTTGTGAGCTGTCGAGCTTTTCGGTCGCCTCCAGATATTCCTGCGTTGCCATTCGATTTGGTTCACGAGTTGCCCACAGGTATTCGATCATTGCCAAGTGGCATTCGGAAAGATTGCCAGGCTCTGGCAACCAATACACCATCTGAAAGTTGATGTTGCTGTGGTAATCGTTCCCCCACGGCGCGTCAATCGATCCGTTCCATATCCCTTGGAGGCCCGCAGGCAAATTATCGGGACGAGACGTCGAAATCATCAGATAACGTCCGAAATTAAAAAGGGTCTCTTCCAGCCCTGGATCGTTGGGATTTGTTCGGTAAGCTTCAAGCCTCTGCGGCGTGGGCATCGCGTTCCGCGAATCGCTCGATTGCCCCAGATCGAGCCGCACCCGGTTGAAGAGCGGCTGATAGTTGTTCAAATGTGTCTTTAGCAAATCATCGTATGACTTGTCTCTGACCTTCTTGAGCCGTTCCGTGATCCTGACCTCGGGATCATCCCCGCGCCATCGCCTTCCGTAATCCAGCAGATAGTTTGTTTCGATCGCGATCACGACCGTGAATGAATCCACCGCTCGCAAGGCGATGTGGCCGGCTCCGCTGATTTGATCTCCTCCCTGACTGGCGACCGCCGCCCGCACCTGGCAGCGCATTCCATTGCCCAATTTGCTCACGAGAGTGAGATTCTGTGGCCCCACAGAAACCAAATCAGCCTCATGCTGAGTCGCTAATGAGATCGTCGCGTTGAATTTCTTCTTGTCGTCCGCCCGATAATGCAGAACCATGACCTGATCCGGATGACTCGCAAAGGCAATACTCCGGATGGCGACATCATTCCGGACTGCTGAAGACCTGACAATGCCCTCGTCCAAACAGATCTCGCGGATGAAGGAACCCTTCTGCACCGGGGCGTTGAAATCAACAATCAAGTCGCCGACGGGTTGATATCCTCCAAAGCCGTCTTCGCCAACTTCGGGCCCATGCTCGCCGTCGTATTTCTTG
Source organism: uncultured Acidobacteriaceae bacterium (assembly GCA_963721995.1). Classification (GTDB taxonomy): domain Bacteria; phylum Acidobacteriota; class Terriglobia; order Terriglobales; family Acidobacteriaceae; genus Silvibacterium. The sequence continues at coordinate 20,382 of CAVRNK010000081.1, forward strand.
TCACCTTTGTTGTTGATCGTCCCGCCGTTTCGTCCGCCCGACCAGAAGGAGACTTCATTCAGGGCATAGCGGTCGCGCCCACTCCCATGAAAAACGGAAGCCGCGAGGCGCCCATTTCCGATCGGATATTGCTCCGCTTCCCAGATTCGGGCGGGATTCGAATATTTTCCCTTCGTCGCTGCACTCGTCTCCTCATCCAGATAGTCTGTCCCTTCACCCGACTGCCACCGTTTGATGACTGGAGAAGGGTGGGGTACACGTGGCAAATGGGGAACTGAGTCACCCTCCCACACGCCGTCGTATAAGTCGGAGGTGGCACCGGGTTGCTCTCTTTGATTTGCGAATAGCCGGGTAAACGCTGGTTGATCAGACCAGACCCGCATGGTAACTAGTTCGGTCTCCATCATTGGAGAAAACATCGAAAGGATTCCTGGCTGAGCAAAGGTGGGTTCTGCACAACTCGCTCCAGTCAGGACCAGTCCAGCAGCGGCCATTCCTGATGCCTTCAGGAAACCTCGTCGTCCGGTTTCGGCGCCGCGATTGAGTCGTCTCATTTAAAGGAAAGCCAATCGTATGCTTTGCTGCAAGTAGCTGTCAATAATCGGAGACGGAGCGCAATCGCATCCTTATCTGTCTATGCCAGAGTATTGCCGCCATTTACTGCGAACCGTTGCCCTGTGATAAATCCCGCGGAATCACTGGCAAGAAAAGCAACCAATTCGGCAACATCCTTTGCTTCGCCCATCCTCTTCATTGGCACGAGTTGTTTATAGGTCTCGAATTCGGCAACCGGTACATCGGCGTGCCTCTCGGTGGGTATCCATCCGGGCGCGACCAGATTCACGGTTATGCCATCGAGAGCAAGTTCGCGCGCCCAGGAACGAGTCAGCCCTAATTGCGCTCCCTTGGCCGCGACATAGTTGGCGAAACGTGGGTTCCCTAGTTCGAAAACTTCGCTTCCAATCTGAATGATTCTTCCAAATCGTTGTCTCTTCATTGCGGGCAGCACCTGCTTAACAAGCAGCAGAGGTGACTTCACAAAGAACTCCAGTTGCTCCAGATAGCACTCCCACGTTTGTTCCTCGATTGAGTAAAAGGGTTGCGGGCCAGTTGCGTTCACTACGAGAATATCGATCACACCAAAGGCCCGCGACACTTCATCTACCAACCGCGCTACATCCGCCTCATCACGCACGTTCGCTCGAAAGATGGCTGCATGGCCGCCTCGCCTCTCGATGTCATTGCAGAGACGTTCGGCCGCCTGCTGGCTGTTCCAGTAATTGATCGCAACATTGGCGCCGGTTTCAGCTAGTTCCAACGCGATAGCTGCTCCCAGGCCGCGGGAGGCGCCAGTTACCAGAGCGGTGCGTTTCATAGTTCCGTCATCTCGCTTTCACTTCGCCAGTCCGATTGTTCGTGATCCCAGCGACTTCGGTGCCGTTGCAGGCGCGCCGGAAACCGGCTCGAGTAGCGAGGATTTATGAGCAACCCTTTGTAGCAGGTAATTCGCTCCAGCGCGCCCCGCAAACGTCAGTACCTCATCCGAACTTGCAGCTAACGCAGTGGAAGAGTTGCTGGCGTCGACAATCTCAACCTTCTGACCAGGCCAGGGGTTGCGAACACGCACCGGTCCTGATGGCGCGATCTCCAATCCCACGCAGACCAGTTCGCCATGTCGCAGTCTGACATCAGCTTTATTGCCGTGGGGAAGATAGACTGTGCCATCTGCATCCCAATCCTGCGGCCATGCAGGCGCTATCCGAATCAGATTGTCGTAATCATCCGCAAGAGCAATCTGGAGCGCGTCTGCCAGTACACCGACTTGTTCAACATAGGGTTCAGCGCCCGCGGAGCCGCCCGGCTCGGAAGGAGAGAAGGCCGAAAGGCCGGAAGGATATGCCTGATAGTGGTCAGTGATCGCAAACAGGCTTGCTGATAATTCGTTTGAAAGACCAAGACGGGCAGCCTGCACCGGATCGTAACTCCAATCTTCGTCATTCTTGTAAGGACGGTTCAGGAATGTACGCACGGCCACCTTATGCAGCGCTTCATCGTCGCCGATAATCGTGTAGGGCCACACCGGCTCCAGTCCGATGTTTTCGATGTTGTGAATCTTAGCATCGGGATTATAGCTGGCAGCGATGATTGCCTCCGCGGCTTCAGCCCCACCCTTCGACAAAGCCGTTGGTGATGAGATAGTCGCGAACGGCAAAGGCATGAGCTTAGTCAGCGCTGCCCGCAATTCGATAACCAACTCTGAATCTGTCTTCAATAGGGTTGCGGCTTGAATTACTCGGGGGAACAGCGCTCGCATTGCGGATATGTCCGTGGTTGGGTCATGAACGTCCCATTGCATCTCGTGCGCATTCGATGGGAATGTATGCAGTTTGCCATCCGGCCCAGTAGTTGAATAGGCCAAAAGAAAGCGCGCTGCTTCCCGCATGAGCGGATAATTCTTCTTCAGAAACGCCAGATCGTCGGTGTACTCATATTGCGCCCAAACCCAAACTGACACCTCGGCCCCGGTGGAGAGCGTGCGCGCGTTGTAGTATGGCGGAGAGTCCTCTCCACAGTTAATCGGTGCATTGGGAATCCATTCTTCGTTCTCGTAGCCGCGGCCATTGAAGCGCATGGTTTCAGGAACGCAGGCTCCCTGCCGGCCTCCCATATGCTGGCGCGTCCAATTGAGAATGTTGTCAAGGTTTTCCTGATACAGGCGGAAGTATGAAGCGTTCAGATCGGAGGCGCCCGCCCCGAGATTGGCGCTCACCTGCATCCGCAGGTTCCATTGCCAGAAGGCCGAAGGCCCCCATCTGTGTTGGTCGCGAGCGGAAGAAAATAGATCTCCAATACCGGCCTGGGAACCTGGAAAGCGATCACGGCTCTCAGCGGCAGCGGTGAACAAATAGATGGTACGCAGATTTTCAAAGTATTCGGCTCTATGATCCGGGGAGGATAGCTTTATCAAGCCCGCATGTTCCCAAAAGGTACTCCACCAGGCGCGGTGTTGATCGATGCGAATCGATTGTGCCCGCGCCATCAGCTTCGATGAGGCAGCATCTGCATCGCCTCCACGCCATGACGGCGCTCCGACCAGGATTCGGAAAGATCCATCCGACCGTGGCATAAATGTGAGAGTGACGGAAAGTGAATCACTTGACGTCGCGTGTACATTTCTCGCATCTGCGGTTATCGCGGCTAATGATCCAAAGCGCTCATTGCTCGCGCCGGCTTCGTGGTCGTCAAGCCACGTTTCGGCAAGAGCGCCGATGGTTCCGCGCGAAATCACCTGCGGCTTGCGGGGTGACCATAGTCGCAGCACCGCCGTTTGTTTCTCCTGCGGGTCGGCTCCTTTCACATCTATTACAAGTACGTCGAGAGCTTCATCGACATACATAACGGCCGCTAAACCTCCGCCACTCTGCTCAAATTCTCCGGCGTAAAGATTGAGCCGGCCTCGGTAGTCGCGCGCCTTTGCGAGCTTAGCGAGCGTCGGAATAATAATCTGGCCGGGTGAGAGGCGTTTCGGAAAAGTATCACCACGATTTAGCTGTGCCGTGAATCCGTCCTGGGACCACACCGCAACTCCCAGCCGACCGTTACCTAGTGGCATCGCCTCAGTGGGCAATAAAGCGGGCCGCGCCAGAATAATGTCAGAACGCTCGACAACCCCTTTTCGGTCGATCGGGAAAAGGTCACGTCCCCACAATTTCGGAGTTCCGAACAACTGTATGGCAACAATCTGAACAAGAAGAATTAACGTGACAAGATTACGGCCGCTAACCTTGTGCCAATTACGAATGCAGTTAAAGACGAAGCTTTCCGAGACGGTAGCAGCAGTAATATGGCGCAAAGCAGTCATCCGAAGACTCCAACTTGTTTCACGGCGGGGCACCCACAGTTGAGATCGGCGATAATCGTCAGGAATGAGACGTTTCATTCGCAACTGAGGCTAGTTGATCCAATAGCGCAAGTCAATTGCGAGACACAGTAGCGCCCTGGTGGCTTTCGCTGTATTGTCGATAACAAATGTCGACGCAGAAAGAACTTGCGAAATACGCGGGCATGTCGGCAGGCACTGTCTCCAACGTGATTAGTGGGAGCACCCCCGTCAGTGAAGCTTCGCGGAAGAAGGTCCTCGACGCGATTCGCGCCTTAAATTACCAGCCAAACCTCATTGCGCGTAGCCTGAAGACACATCGAACCTATACGCTCGGCATCCTCGTTCCCGATATCACGATCGCGTTCTATACCAAAGTCATTCGGGGTGCTGAATCGGCCGCCAGAGACCGAGATCACTTCTTGGTAGTGCTCGATTCGCAAGGCAGCCATGAACTCGAGGTAAAGATGCTGGCGCTGCTCCGTCAGAGAGTCGACGGGATTTTGTTCGTGACCGCCGGAGACTACAAATGGTCTGCTGAAGATGCCCGGCAAATCACTTCAGGACCGCCGGTTGTATGTGTGGATCGCCGGCCAGAGGGCCTCCATGTGGATTCGGTATGCGTCGACGATAGTGGCGCAGCAGAGGTGGGAGTAGCTCACCTCGTCGAGAGAGGACACAGGGAGATTGCGATTGTCACTGGCCCGCTATCCCTTAGGAACGAACAGGAACGGCTTCACGGATACGAAAGAGCGCTCAGGAAAGCAAATCTTAAGACTCGCAGAAACTTAATTTGGTCAGGCGGATTTGAGCAGAAGGGAATCGATGCCGTTTGCCAGCAAGGAATGCTTCGCTCGGCGGCAAGACCCTCGGCCCTTTTTGCCACGAATGGTGTTACGGGTCTTGGCGCTCTCCGCAGCTTGTATGCTATGGGGTTTTCTACGCCCGCTGATCTCGCCTTTGCTACCATCGATGACGTTATGACCGATCATCTATTCAAGCCTGCTATCACATCGGTCATTCAACCGGCGCATGAGATAGGCTATCGCGGCATCGAAGTCTTATTTGATCGATTTGCCAACCCAAAGAGAAACTCAGCCCGCGCGATCACGCGGTTGCCCGCGACCCTAGTGGTCCAGGAATCGTCACAAACAAACTCCTCAGCGCCCCCAATAAGAGCCGCAAAGAGAAGAAAGTGATCCGCCAGTGAATCGCACAAACCCAAGAATCGAAGGACACCATATTGGACACCGCTTTTGACAACTGCAAGCGAGTCGCCCGGAACGTGCCCGCTACTTCTGCAGTGACAGGACACGAGAAAACCGTAACTTATAGAAAATAAGCGCGACGGATGGCTCCTTTTGGCGCTTATGGGAACGGCAAGGAACCGTTATTGTGTCCTTATTGTGCCCGCGACCTCTGCCGTAGTGACCTCTGCCTTCTACAGCACATCCGGGAATCAAGCGGTGGCGAGCTGAATGCTGGCCCTCTGGAGATTCGGTCGATCTTCTCGAACCCCGGACCTGAATCCAACTGGTACCGTCTGCGAATCGATTGAGCCTCCGCCTTGGTTTATGGGAGAGGGCTAAACCCAACTTAAGTGTTCAGCCGTGCTCGATGCTTAGGTGCTGGCTCTAATGCCTCCTCGGATTCCGCCAAAGCGTTGATGAGGTGCACTGCAGCGATGCCGAGTGGATCTGATAAAGAATACCTGGCTTGTGACATTCGGTCGCTCCGATCGACGGCGACGATTAGGCTGGCCCTCTCCAACTCGCGCAAATATTGTGTCAGCTTTTTCCTAGACCCCGGAGGAAGCGTGCTGCGTAGCTGGCTTAACTGAGTTGGGCCATGCTGGAGCTGGGTAAGAATCCTGAATGCCCATTTGCCCTGAATGCGCGTGACACAACAATTCTCGCCTGCCCATCGGGAAGGAAGCCCTGGAAGCGATTGAATGGCATCCACAAGAAGACGATCAGTTATTGCGTGAAGGACATCAGTGGCAAGGTGCTGTCGGAGGGCAAGATTCCGGCGACGCGACAGGGCCTGCAGGAGTGGGTTGGAACGCTGGCGAAGCCCTGGACGGTGGCGATGGAAGCGACCATGTTTACGGGCTGGATCTACGACTACCTTCGACCGCACGCGGCGGCGGTGAAGGTGGCTCATCCCCTGATGCTTCGTGCCATTGCCGTGGCGAAAAAGAGAAACTGACCGCATCGACGCGGGCCGGATCGATGACTGCCTGCGCTGCGACTTCCTGCCGGAGTGCTACATGGCGCCGATGGAGATCCGGCAGCGCCGGCGTACCCTGCGCTACCGGAAGCTGCTGGTCCGGCAATAACGTCCAGTTGAAGAACAAGATCGCGCAGATGCTGATGGAGTCAGGCGTCAGCTACAACAAGGAGAAGCTGCATCAGCAAGGGTATTTCCACCAGGTTCTGCCCGCCAACCCAGAGATCGATCCCTCCTTGTGGCCCCTGCTGAAGCTCACGCGCGAGATGATCGAGCGCACCCAGAAGACAGAACGAGCTTTGCTGCGTTCGCTCGAAGCCGACCCACTGCTCGCAGCGCGAGTCGAGCGGTTGATGACGATCCCTGCCATCGGCCACGTCACGGCGCTGACCTGGGTGCTCGAAGTCGGCGAGTTCGAGCGGTTCCACTCCGTCAAGCAGGTCA
>CAVRNK010000082.1:0-40693 GCA_963721995.1 uncultured Acidobacteriaceae bacterium
AATCAGGCGCTCCGCGTTCAGTAAGCATGCCCATATGCAGGGGTGCCGCGTTGATGAGCCCGATCCCAAGCCTCTCCGTGAACGGCGTCAAAACGGCGTCCATGTCATCGATTAGGAGGTCGTAGCGGCAATAGCTGAGAATGCTGTCGACCGGGATTCGTTGAGCAATGCGCATGAGAACTTTAAGAGGGTAGCCACTTATGCCTGCGTAGCGCGTCTTGCCTTCTTCCTGCAAACGCCGCATAGCGGGAATCGTGTCAGAGATGATCTCCTCCACATTGCCGAACTCCACATCATGGGCTTGCAGCAGATCCACGTGATCGGTGCGGAGACGTCTCAGTGATTCCTCTACGCTGAGGCGGACTCGTTTCGCTGAGAAATCGAATTGATTGAGTCCGTACCGGCCACACTTTGTGGCCAAAATGACCTTCTCTCGCCTGCCCATGAGCGCCTGCCCCAACCGCTCTTCAGCCAAGGTCAGCCCGTAGTAGGGTGAGACATCAAAAAAGTTGACCCCTTCGCTAATGGCGAGGTGCACCGCCCGCGGGCCCTCTTCGGCATCACTCGGGCCAAACACACCGCCAAGCGGTGAAGCACCGAATCCTATGACGGAGACATTCAAATCCGTCTTTCCCAGTCTGCGGTAATGCATGAAAGCGCGAGGCTTATCCGCTTGGGGTGAAAGTGTAGGTTCTGACATTGGCCCCCGTAAAAAATTTCCAGCTGGCCTAAACGCCCGTGCCGCCACTATAGCTAATAGAGAACGATAAAGTAAACCATTTCTAAGAAGTGACTGTAACGACTACTTTAACCATTTCGCGATATTCCATTCTCAAGAAATCGCCTGTATAGTCCCAACATGGCTGTCCGCTTGAAAGACATAGCGGGAGACTTGGGGCTTTCGGTTGTAACCATCTCCAAGGTTCTCCGGAACCATCCGGATATCGCTGAGGACACTCGCGAACGCGTGCTTAAGCGCGTAAAAGAGCTTGATTATCAGCCCAACATCACGGCCCGAAGCCTCGTAACCGGGCGCAGCTACTTGATTGGCCTGGTTGTCCCCGATCTGCTCCACCCGTTTTTCGCCGAGTTGGCGAAGGCGCTTTCCGCAGCCATTGGAAAGCACGGCTATTCCACGATCATTTCCTCGTCTGAGGAAGATCCGGAACTTGAAGCGAGAGAAATTCAGCACCTCACGGGCAGAAGGCTGGATGCACTGGTGATCGCGTCGTCGGGTAGCGACCTTCAACCCTTTCTTCGTTTGGAACGCCACGGACTGCCTTATGTCCTCATCGATCGTGAATTGCCTGGACTTTCTGCAAATTTCGTCGGGATCAACGATGAGGCGGCCGGCCGCATTGCAACCGAACATCTCATAGACCAGGGATGCAGGAGAATTGCCCATATTCGCGGCAGGGAAAACAGCACCGGCACACAGCGGTTCGAAGGGTATAAGCACGCCCTTCAGTCGAGAGGCCTTCCCTACTCGGAGTCGCTGGTAGTGACTCGATCGAAGGTCGACGTAAACAGCGAAAGAATGGGAGCAGAAGCCATGCGTCTTCTGCTTAAGCAGCGGCCAGTCCCGGATGGCGTGTTCGCTTACAACGACCCGCTTGCCATTGGGGCACTCGCAGCAATTCTGGAGGCGGGCCTTCGGATTCCTGACGACATCGCGGTGATCGGATGCGGGAATCTTCACTACGATTCAGTTCTGCGTGTTCCTCTCTCTAGCGTGGACCAGAATAGTCATGCAATCGGACAACGGACTGCCGAGATTCTCCTTGGAATACTTGAATCCAAGGTCCGTCCGCAGCCAAAAAGCATCATTCTCGAACCTTCACTGGCGATACGGGAATCGAGCATGAGAAAGTACACGCAGCGCAATTATCGACGGCCTTCTAAAGCGGCAACGCCTGCTGCGCGCAAGAGATAGTAGGCAAACTGTCGGTTGCGTCAAATGTCTAAGCATCGCTGGCCGCAACAAGCTGTTTACAGTTGGATCCGTCACGGAAGAGATCGTCTTGGAGAAGGAACATCTCGAAAACGAATTGATGATGATTTCAGGATCAATTAGCGGTGAGTGTCGCGTTCATCCCCCATTCCTTCGCTCTGATTATTCATTGAACAAGTACCGCTGTCTTTAACTCACGCAATCCGATATGAATAGGCGGATCGGAAGCCGATCACGAAATCCCACTTTCCGCCAAATGGCTGCTTGCCTACTTCAGTGTCGGCGCAGCGAGGGCCGCTTGAAGATGATAGGTCGTGCCTTGCTCGACGCTAAGCTTGATCGTGCTATCCGGCTCTAACGACTGCCCAGCAATATTGACGAATTGAAACCCCGCCGGAGGCCGGAAACTGTGCTCGCCCGGTCTTGAGGCGCGCACTGTTGCCAGGACTTTCTCGCTTGCCCTCCAGGTGATATCCACTTCCAGCCCACCTCGCGCACGCAGACCACGCACAGAGCCGGTCTTCCATTCGGCAGGCCATGCAGGAAGCAGGGCGATCTCTCTGCCGTGGCTCTGCAACAGCATCTCCGCGATTGCGGCAGTCGCGCCGAAGTTGCCGTCGATCTGAAAGATCGCGGACGGGCGCTCTTCTTTGTTGGAACCGGGCGATTGTGCACCAGAGCTGCGTCGCATTGCCTTCGTCATCGCCTCGCCGAATGGGTGTTGATCGAAGAGATTGATGCCGGTGCTATTCACCATCAGCATCTTCAACGAATCCAGTGCCTGATCGCCGTCCCCAAGCCGCGCCCAGAGTCCTATTGCCCATGCACGGCTCCATCCCGTATACGCGCCGCCGTTTGCAAGACGTCGCTCCAGCGACTTGCGTGCCGCGGCGGCAAGCCGTGGCATCGAATGCGGCGTAATCTCGCCACCGGGATAGACTGGATACAAGTGAGACATGTGGCGCTGCCCGGGCTGATTTTCATCGAAGTCGACAGACCACTCCTGCAGCTGTCCATACTTTCCAATCCGGTACTGCGGAAGCCGTCGGCGTACACCAGCCAAATGCGCCGCAAAATCCTTGTCAGTGCCAAGAATCACACTCGCTTGTTGGCAGTTATCGAAAATCTCGTGTAGCAGTGCGATATCCATCGTGCAGCCTGCGCTCACCTGCGCACTTTTGCCGTCCGGCGCGACAAAGGTATTCTCGGTTGAAACCGAAGGACATGTCGTAAGCCCACCTTTTCCATCATCCGTGAGCCAATTCACACAAAATTCCGCCCCGCCCTTGATCACGGGGTATGCCGTTGTCGCCAGATAATCTTTGTCACCGGTGAACAGGTAATGCTCCCATAGATGCTGGCACAGCCATGGTCCGCTCATCGCAAAATTCGCCCATGTTGGATCGGCGAACTGGAGCCCTTCTCCTACAGGCGCAGATTGCCGCCACAGGTCGATGTTGTGATGCGAGCACCAACCCGATGCGCCATAGTTGACCTTCGCCGTCTGGCGGCCGTTCTCACTGAGATCGCGAACCATCTCAATGAGCGGCTGATGACACTCCGAGAGATTGCAGGTTTCAACAGGCCAGTAATTCATTTGCACGTTGATGTTTGAAGTCCAATTCGAACTCCACGGCGGCCTGGTGTTCGCGTTCCATATACCTTGCAAATTTGCGGGCTGTGTTCCTGGCCGCGAACTCGTCAACAGAAGGTAGCGTCCATAGTGAAAGTAGAGTGCAAGCAGCGCCATATCAGACGTCTGCTCGAAGTTATTGATGCGCTCGTCCGTGGGCTGGTCCGATGCCTCCTGGCCGCCAAGGTCAAGATAGACACGACGAAAGAGCTTGCGATGGTCGTCGAGATGCCGCTCCTTTAACTGCTTGTAAGACGTGCCTGAGGCAGCGTCGACGGGTTTTCGCGCCGCAGCTATCACCATGTCCATCGGGGTATCCGGCATTTCGTTGTACTTCCTATAACCGGTCGCGGCGCCAATCATAAGAATCACTTCACTTGCGCCAGCAATCCTGATAGATCCGTCCGGACGAGTCTCGACTTTTCCTTGCGCGATCTTCGCAGTCAGCACAGCTGCGAAGAACATGCCTTTGCCGGCGTCATCGCTATAGGTGATCGGATTGTCGCTGTGGAGATAATTCGGTACGGAGTTATTGGGTGCTTTGCCCGAGAGGACGATGCTATCGCCGATGGCTTCTGCGCTGGCGCGGAGCGAGCTTCTCAACCACACAGAGCAGTGCAAGGCCTCACTCCTGGTTGCTGAGAGGCGCACCACGATCACCTGATCCGGTACCGAGGCAAACGTTTCGCGTGTGAATTGGCTTCCTTTCACGGTGTAGTTCACCGTGCTGATTGCGCTGTCCAGATCCAGAGAGCGCCGGTATGCCTCCGATCCATCGCCATGTTCAAAGTCGATCAGCAGTTCGCCGAGGGGTTCGTACGCCTGATTGAATGGCCCCTGCATCTTGCGGCACTCCTGATCTGCGCCGTGATAATCCTGTTTCTCGATCACCATTCCGCGCACGATCTTCAAATGATCTTTTGCGCCGGGATTGTTCCAGGCGCGTGGTGAACCGGACCAAAGAGTGTCTTCGTTGAGCGAAATTCGCTCCGACGCTACACCGCCGAAGATCATCGCGCCCAGTCGACCATTGCCGACGGGCAGTGCGTCCGTCCATTGCTCTGCCGGCTCGCGATACCACAGCGCCATGTCTTGCAATTCGGGGGTAGCGGTCGGGACCTTGCCAGCGAGACTCGCGGCGCTGGCCCTGAGAGAAAGCGGAAGACTGCTCATGAGAGCACTCAGAGTCCTGATAAAGCTTCTTCGTGTCACGGAAATCGGCATGAGTTTTCTTTCGTTAAGACGCTGTAGTTCGAATGAGGCCAGATTTCTATTGCGATGCGGGCAGCCGCTAAGGCTGCACACGATAGAGGACGCTGGCGTGCGGAGCCAAACTCACGCTAATCTCCTTCGCCGACCCCAGATCCTTGTGTTCCCATAGATCGCGAATTTGGTACGCGCCATCAGGAAAACCCAGTTGAATCCAGGTGAGGCGTACTGTCTGCTGTTGCTCTGAGCGGTTGAAGACCGCGACATAATGGCCGGCACCGTCCTCAGGGATTGAGGTCCATACAACTTCTTTGTCCGACGACACAGCTACTTTCGGATCGCGCGCATGCTGATCGACGTCGAGGAATTCCCGATTCGTAAGCAGCGACGTCGTCCACGCATCGGTGTGGGGAAGGTCACCACCCATCATCAGCGGTGAGCGAAAAATTCCCCACAGCGTAAGAAAGGTCTTTTGCTCGTCGTGCGTGAGGCGCGTCTCGCGCGGCACGCCCCAACCTGGGGCCGGACCGAGGTATCCAAGAGGCAACATATCCGCATCTGGATAGTGACCATTACGCGGAGCCGAGGCCCAGGCCGCCACATGTGCAAATTGATCGTTTAATCCCTGAGGATAGAACTCGGTGTTATGCCAGATGTCCCAGATGTCGTTGGAGATGCGCCACATCGTAGCGTAGCGCTCCACCTCCGCTTCTTTTTCAACTGGCGTTGGCCCCGGCGAAAGACTCAGGATGATAGGCCGGCCAGTCTTCTTTAGCGCCGCACTCAACATGCGGATCTCGTCGCCTTTGTACGGGCCGAAAGCAATGCAGTCCACCTTGATCAGGTCGACGCCCCAAGCCGCATATATCTTTGCAATTGAGTCGTAGTACGCTTGGCCCGCGGCGTTGTGCTGCAAATCGTAATAGTCGTAGTTCCATTTGCACGTGCCGCTGCTGTTGGCGGCATCCGAAGCTCGAAAAGGAGAATCGGCGATTGGAAGGTTGTTCATCACGGCGGGCCGTGGAATTCCCTGCAGAATATGAATGCCGAACTTCAAACCGAGTTCGTGCACATAGTCGGCAAGCGGCTTGAATCCCGCGCCATCTTTCGCGGAAGGGAAACGGTTCTCGGCTGGCTGGTAGCGACCCTCAGCATCAATTTGATAGTGGGAGTCTTTTGCATTGCCCTCGGGCTTTGGATCCGTAACGAACCACTCCATGTCAACGGTGATGTACTGCCATCCATATGCCTTCAGGTGTTGCGCCATCCACTGCGCATTTGCCTTTACCTGTTGCTCGTTGACGGTCGTTCCGTAGGAATCCCAGCTGTTCCAGCCCATTGGAGGTGTAGCCGAGACGGTGCTGTTCGCGCTATCAGAGCTGGCATTCGTAGGGCCTGCGCTGTGGGCAAGCGGTTGGAGCAGCATTGTCGCAAGGCACAAAAATCGCAATGCCTTTGTTCGCACCTGATCGCCTCCCGAAAATGGTCCATGTTGCCGGAAGAGTTGAATTATATACGTTTACTTAAACGTAACAAGCGGAATCCTCGTATACTGACAATCGAATGACTGTCTACGTTCGATACATCCATGAATGTCGTGACCGCGCAGAACAGTGACTGGCTGCGTTTACGGTCGCCGGCCGCAGGATGAGATTCTTCGCATTTGTTGAAAGGTCGGCTTGGCCCTCGCCTTGCCCCTCAGTTCCCGCTGAAGGAGGCACTGTCGAGTTAACGGCTACTGTCGGGGATCCTCTAACCGCGCCTGTTGAGGTTGTAGATTAACCACCGCCTTGCAATTTGGACCCAATGGCCAGGCGAGCAGATCAATGGAGTCGCGGATCGTTTGCTGTCCAACATAGCGGGAATCGTAGACGTTCATCGTCGTCTGAATGTCGGCGTGGAGCATTAGCTCCTTGCACCTTCATTGGTGCGCCAGTTTCGTCGAGGAGTGACCCTTTGGACTGAGGGGGATTTGTGGAGACCCTGCGGCAAAACGAGACTAAATCAGGTAAATCCTCGAAGCAGAAAAATGCCGAAACTCATTGAACAGAGTAGGCTTTTCCAAAATCGAGTAATTGGTGGGAATCGCCCGGATGGGCCTTCTAAGCCGGGGAATACAGGTTCAATCCATGTCTGGCCCGTCCAACTTAGCCTCAGATTTCATGTCATCCTTTTTCATGTCATCCTTGGAGGTAACGATGTCCGAAGAGAAGACGGTCAAATTGCTGATTCCCATATGGGTCAACCTAAAACCTGAAGTCCTGAACGTTGGCCCAATGACAGAAGTGAGGACGCCTGCTCACATGGCTGCTATCGCCACGATGTTCCACGGCGACACGCTGAAGTTCAAACCAAGCGAGCAGATCGAATGGGAGATTACACTTTCAGGTAGAACGACGGTTGACCAGCGTATGATCGAGCTGGCAATAGATCAACACATTCGCTGATGTTTTGGAATCGCTTTGGTCTTTCCGGTGGCGTCGTCCAGAAGAAGAGTCAATAGGCTTCCATCGTGCTAAATCGTGCGATGTGCCAAAGCAGCCATAGCACCCGTGGCAATCCTAGCGATTTAGAATCTGCAACCTGCGTCCCGTCAGTGCCGACCTCTGGTTCGACTCCCGCCGCCTCCACCAATCTATGTCATTCGTGAAGCCTGTTCCCGATGCACATTTAGATCCAGACCTTGGACTCGGGCTGGCGGTCTGCTCCGCCCTCGTCAGGATAAGCGGGGGGAGGTCCGACACGGTTCATCCGCGCGAAGTTCGGAATCGCTAGCATTGGAGTGCCGTCCCGCCATTTCCCGGCAATCACCATAACCCCGCCCAGCAGATCCGGACGCCATTCGGCCCGGAGCGGCGAGTCACTCACCCTTCGCTCAATGTTTTCGTTGTCTGCGCGCTCCACGTTATAGATGAGCGCACCATATCTCAGAGCCACGAGATCAACATCGGCCTGGATACGATAATCCGCAACCACCCGCTGAGCCTCCATCGGCAGCTCCAGTTCAATGGTGTCGCCAGCTTTCCACTCGCGCCTAACCGCCGCGTATCCCCTTTGAATCGACGGCTCATGCTCTTCTCCATTGACGGCAAACCGCTTCACACCTCTGACTGTCGGCGATTCCTTATAGAGCTTGCTTGTCCTCCGGTCGGAAATCCGCACGAAGACCGTGAACGTCCTGGCCTCTTCGGGATTCAGGGTAATTGAAACGGATCCATGCCACGGGTAATCCGTCTTCTGTATAACCTCAACATTGGTGCCTGCGACCTGGCCAACCTGAATACGGCTGCCCACAAACATATTCACGTATAATCCGTCTTTGCTCTTCACATAACTCCATGTCGGAATCATCAGTAAGGTGCGCGACAGGTTACCGACGCAGCACGGGCACACATGCCACTGGGCACGCTCCGTATTGATCAGAGGGTTGGTGTAGCAGTAGCTTTTGCCATCAAGCGCTACTCCACCGAGCAGGGCGTTGTACATTGTCTGCTCATACAAATCTGCGTATTTCGCGTCGTGATAGGCCAGGTTGAGCTTGTACTGGAAGAAAACGAGTCCGCAACTCGAGCAGGTTTCACAATATGCCTCGTTGCGGAGTGAATAATTCGGTCCGAAGCCTTCCGAAGTTTCGCCACTTCCGATACCGCCGGTCAGATAGTACTTCTTGTTGACCATGTTGTCCCAAAGCGAAATGACCGCGCTCTGGTAATCCGAGTCGTGTGTCTCGGCGGCAATGTCTGCCATGCCGGAGTAAAAGTAAGTAGCACGCACCGCATGACCGACAGCCTCGTACTGCTGCCCTGGCGGCAGGTGGCTCTGGTCGTACTCCGATCCGCCGCGCCGCGAGTCGAGAAGAAATTTTGCAAGCGCGATGTACGCATCTCCGCGATGATTTCCTTCCTGGTCGTTAACGAAACGTCCGAAACGTACAAGCGCCTGCTCCATCTCCTGATGGCCGTCGAACCACTCCTTCTTGCCCGGACCAATGTTGGCAACCCAGCAGTCGGCGAGCTTCTTCGCTCCGTCATAAAGGCGGAGATCCTTGCCGTCGGTCAGTGTGTAGTGGTTGATGGCAGATTCAATGAAGTAACCGGAGACGTATCCTTCGTGGTTGCCGCGATGATCGGGCGACCAGCGCTCCGGCCAGTCCCTGCGGTCTGCCAGGATATAAGCGGTTTGCAAGTACCCATCCTGCATCTGGGCCGCCAGAATGATCGGAATCCAGCGCTCCAGCGTGGCGCGCATCAGCTCCTGTGCCTGGATGATTTCGGGATCGCCCTGCGAGTCAACCATGAGTGCGATGCACATCGACTCCACCGTCTGATGTACCCACGCGTTCGAAAACACATAACCCTTGTGTCGGCCGTGCGCTTCGCCGCGATTGGCTTTGCCCGCTTCGATGAAGTTGTCGATTCCGCCATCCCCTCGCATCGGTGCGATATCGGTGCGTTCGCACATGCGAATGCAGTGGGGAATCCAGTCCACGATCAGCACTTTGGCACGTTGGCTCCAGAATTGGTTATCTATCGAGTATCTGCGGGTATAAACCACGTCGAGACGATCAGCGGGCGGCGCGGGCTCCACGTGCACATTGATCGCCTTCGGCTTGTCCTTACTTCCCGATGCCTCAAGCGCAAGAATGTAGTCACCCGGTTCGGAGAACGTCGCGGTAGTCACCTGGGCATCCGCAGCCGCAAACGCGACGGCACCGGGGCCCGCGGTTTTCACCCAACGCGCCCCGTTACGCCCTGAATCCTCCAGCCAAACCACCTTACCTGAGAGATAAGTCCGGCCGTCGCTCACAACGGAACGGTCCACGCCAGCGTCAACTACCGGAGGGAGCACTGGAGCCGGACCGTAATTAAAGACCTTCCACTCGAGGATTCCTGCCACCCCTCCTGTCTGAGGAACCACTTCGAGGCGCAACTTGCTTGTCTTCACTGGCTCAAAAGTCGTCACGTTGAATGTGTCTGGCTCCGTGCGAAGACCCTGCGGCCGAGCGACCGGAACGAAATCACTTCCATTCCAATAAAGAATCCGATAAGTCTGGGGCACTTGCATCCTCTGCAAGCTACTGCTGCCGGGAATTGCGCTCGATTTTGGATGGTCTGCAGCCCAGTAGACCTCGACTTTACTGATGCTGACCCGTTCGGTCCAGTCATATTGCACCCAGCTCGATGTGGACTCATTCGACTCTTCCCGCCGCAGCGCGTAGATTCCATGAGAGCGATCGGATGAGCTATCGGGCGTGAATCCATCGTTCAGTGCAGAAATCTTGTTTTCGCTCAGAGGAGTGAGGCTCGAAGGAACAGCCACCCGGGCGATATTGAGAGCGTGGATGGCATCTTGCGCCATCCCTCTCGTTCCTTCAAGAGCGGTCAGGGCAACGACGCCCGTCAATCCAGCCAGAAACTCCCTTCGATTGGGTTCGGCTTGCGGCTGATTTTCAGGTGATTGAGAGGCTGCAATGGTTTTCAGAAGAGGCTTCCTGCGATTCATACGGTCTTAGTGTCCATTCAATTCGTTGTATTCCATCAATCCCATCAGCGCACCCCAGTGATAGAAGGCATCGCTGTTCTCTACTGTGTCGCTGTCGTCAGTTGTTGCACTGTAGTTTTCGTGCACGTGACCCTTAGACTTCCATTCGATAAGAAACAGGTCGAGCGACTTGCGCGCCAGCTCCTGACGCGCCCGAATCGCGGTGGGGGTCGAATAGTTTCGGAGGCCCAGGTAGACAAGGTAGTTCATTGGACCCCATATTCGCCCGCGCCAATAGTCCTGATCCTTGAAGGCAGGATCGTTTCGCGCAATCGAAGGAAGTATTCGGTCTCCCCAAAATTCATTGGGATTGAAGAAATGCTTGTTCAACATCTCGTCAACTTGGTCAGGCGTTGCAGTTTTGGAAAGCATTGGATAGAAGCTCGTCGGAGCAAGGCGCTGATCGAATTTGCCCGTGTGCAGATCTTTGTCGAGAAAGATGCCAACGGCGGGATTCCAGAGAGTCCCAAGCTTTTCGCTGTATTTCTGGGCGCGTCCGCGCAACCATGCTGCATCCTGCTTTCGCCCAAGTATCTCAGCCATTTCAGCCAAGGCATTGGCGTCAGCGATATACATGCCCATCAGACCCGTATCCGCGAGCTCCATCTGATGTGTCTGCTCATTGAAGTACGCATCGTCAAATACTGGACCATTGTCGATACCGGATTCCCATTTTGCGGCTTGTTTTGTGCCGCCAAGGGCTTCCGGATTGACGGGCTTATTTTCTCCGTCGCTTCCCCATACAAGGTATCCCTGCATGTCGCGGTGTTCGGTCCACCAGCGGTTCCACCGCAGAAGCCGGTCGAAGGTGTCCTCTAACAGCCAGCGATCATGGTACTGGCGATACAAAGCCATAACGGTGATCGCACCAACCGGGGGCTCCGAACGATCGAAGCTGCGCCAATTACCGGCACGTCCGTAATTCGGGACGAATCCGGCAGGGGTCATCTCGTTCAGGATTTCCAGCGCGTTCGCGTAGGCTAAATCTCGGGAGCCGACTGCGGCGAGCGAGGACGCGAAGAATGTGTCCCAGTCAAACAGGACATATCCGCCAAAGGATTCGTTCCAGCGCCGGCTTACAGGAGAGATAACTCGATCATGAGCTGGCTCGTATATTGTGTCCCAGCCGATGGTCGTTTCGATCGCCTCCAAAACATCCGCGACTTCAGGACTCTTCTGATGGGTTTGTTTGAATTGAACGAGCTGCTGATTGAGAACTTGTTTGATTTCGTCGATACTTCGCGGCTTGCCCGTGCTGATCCCAATCGGGCGATCGAGTGTCGCTGAAAAGTATGGCGTCTTAAGGTCGTTATACACGTCATGAGTATCCTGGCCGGTCAGATAAATACTGATCACACGATGGGGGCCGGTCGCAATAATTCGGTTCTCATCCCGTTCGACATGACCGGGCTTGTTCCACAAAAATCCTACCGAGAACAAGACGGTCATCGGGAGCGAGTCCTTTTGAGTGTATTCGACAGGGGTCACCAACATAACCAGATCGTCCGCAGCATGAGCGGCCTGGATATTGATGGTTACTCCCGACCAGACGACATCGAAACTACTGTAGCTGCCGTTAAACGAATGCGGGCCAGGTTTCACCTGCTCGTCGCCTTTGCCCTTGCGTCCAATCAGGATGTTCGGAAGATAGGCATCACCTGTCTGCGTACGATTGTTCTTCAAACCGAGGTTGACCTCTAGCCCCTCAGGAAGAAGTACCTCACCGGCAATCGTAGTAGTGTCCCAGGTGTTCCAGCCGCGCTGCAGGCGCTCTTGAAGTGGAGCATACTCTGCGGAGCGTGGGGCAGGCGCCCCAGCTATCGTATCGGAAAGCACTGGTGGTCTTGGAGCGGTAGTTTGTGCGTTGGCTACCGCTAGCGGAAGAACAACGGCGAGAACCTGTGGAAGGGTCTTCAGCATTGACGATGCGCAGCTCATCTTATTCCGCGGGTTTGTTGCGTATGCGATTGAAACAGGAATCTCATTACCGTCTCGGCTATTTGCCAACCACTGTCACCACGGGTTTCTCCAAGCCACTCCATCCCACCGTTCCTTCATGTTTCAGCTGATGTGCCGCGTCATCCCACGCCAACTTGGCGATCGAGCCACTGCCCTTCTCGTAGCCGTAGGTCGTTCCGTCGTCCTCAAAGAGCGTAAAGCTTCCATTCGCGCCGGGGTACACCTTCACTGTCGCGACTTTCTGAGGGCGCTGTGCGCTCTCCACCTCCGATCCAAGTGGCACAATGCTTCCTGCCCGCACAAACAGCGGCAGGGTGTCGATTGGAGCATCCACCACAACAGTCTGGCCTCCGTGCAGCCTCTGATTAGTCCAGTAGTTGTACCAGTCACAGCCCGCCGGCAGATACACGGTCCGCTGCGTGGCACCTTGTTCCGTCACCGGAGCTACCAGGAAGGCCGGCCCATACATATACTCGTCCGGAATATCCGCAGTTTTCGGATCATCCGGGAAATCCATAAACAGCGCCCTCATATATGGGGCGCCCGTCTGATAACTGCGATATGCAATTGAGTACGTGTACGGTAGCAGTTGATATCGCAGCTTGAGATACTTCGCGAGGATCGGCTCGGCCGCCTTACCGTATGACCATACCTCGTTGTGATTTCTCTCACCGTGCGCACGCATGACCGGCTGAAAGGCTCCCCACTCGAACCACCGGACAAACAACTCCGGATAGTCCTCATAATTCCCGATCGTGCCGCGCACATCCGACCCATCAATCAACGGTTTGTGTGTTGCATGGTAGTCAGGCGGGAGGGATGGCGAGAAGAACCCAGCGATGTCTGTATCCCAGTACGGCAGTCCGGTCGCTGTGAAGTTCAGTCCCGCTGGAATCGACCGCTTGAGCATGTCCCATGTCGAAACGATATCGCTGGACCAGAAGACCGTGCCGTTCCGTTGCGCTCCGAGATACGCCGCCCGCGCCAGGATCATCACCCTGCGGCTGTCTCCAAAATCGCGGCGGAATCCTTCGTACACCGAAGCCGTGTGAAAGAGAGGATACACGTTGTAGAAGCGCGTGCCCGAACCTACGTAGAACACGTCTTTGGCCGGATCGATATCCGGTTCCGTTTCATCCAGCCAAAGATAGTCGAACCCGTACGGTTTCACGTACCTGTCGCGGATCTTCTCCCAAAACCACTTGGCAGCCTCCGGATTGGTCGTGTCAATGTTCGGTCCGATAACGTCCTTGAAGCCCCCGAAGTCCGGCTTACCGTCCGCAGTATGAATAAGCCAGCCTTTGCTCTGCAGCATGTCATAGAACTGCGTGCCCGGCGAAAAATGCGGCCATACACTTAGAAGCGTTCCCACCCCCATCGCATGCAGGTCACGATTCATTGCCGCCGGATCCGGCCAACGTTTTGGATCCAGGTCTAACTCGCCCTGTTTTGTCATGTTCAGAAAATCGACTACCATCACATCCAGCGGCAAGTTCTTCTGGCGATATTCCTTCGCAACATTCAGAACCTGTTCCTGCGTCGGGTAGATCGCCTTGCTCTGGATGTATCCGTAGATGGCCCTTGGCAGCATGTGGGTCACACCGGTCAGCAGACGATAACCCTCGTAAATCTCATCGCTGGATTTGCCCGCAATGACAAAATACGAAACGCGGTTTCCAACCTCTGACGACCAGACATTTCTTTCATTGAATCCCAGATCTACGGTGGTTTTCGAAGGGTTGTCCCATACCAGCCCATAACTGCGGCTCGAGACCATGAACGGCACACACACGTCCTCGCCACCGATGGCAGAGTAGTCATGCCAGCAGCGAATCTCGTGGTCTCGCAGGTCCATCCATCCCTTCTGCTGCTGCCCAAGGCCGTAGTAATGCTCAACTGTCGGTGAGTCGAACGTGGCAGCCACCCGATAGCCTTTCGCGCCGACGTCCGTCTGTGTTACCTCCGGGCTCTCCGGCGCCATCGCCCATGTGCGCATGTGCAGCAACATCTTGCCTTCTGGCGTTGTCACCAGCAGCGCGTCGTTGTGAGGACGATACCCGTTTCCTCCTCCAAAGTAATGCTCGCGCAGCTGAAGGTTCAGCTCGTCCAAAGGCATCGGCTGCGGCAGCTTATCCTTTGGAAGATCCTCTGGCGCCACACGCACCACCATCCGCGCCGAACGAAAAACGTCATAGCCTTCCGCATCCCGCTCGTGGGTCCAGCCATCGGCCGACGGTTTGGCGATGAATCCATATCCCGGAGCAGCGGTCGCGGCAGCCCGATCGGTGCTCATCGTGACTCGCAGGATGTTCGGGGCATAGGGTTCCAGCGAAATCACGCGCCCGGTCCGTTCCAGCGAAATCGCTCCACTTTGGGCCATCGCTACCCCAGTCAGCGATAGAGTCAGGATCATCTCCCCAAGCCTGCGAAGCGGTAAACACCACACAGGACCACACCCCAGCCAGGACGCCAGAACTCCGCCCAATCGCCATCGGCATACTAGCTCTCCGAGTCGGGCTTGGCTGGATGTTGCTGGCATCTTACGGGGCGTTCCGTTATTCATAAGTCGTCTCCTCTACTTGCTCTCAGCCTTTGGATATAGCTTGCAGACGTCTGGTACGCTTACGGAGATTTCACCTCTACCAACTTGAAGGTCTTCTGCTCGGTTTCGAGTTGACGCGCGTTTTGCTTTAAATCTGAGAGTTGCTTTACGAGAGTCGGTATTTCCCGCTGCCCGTCTGGTCCAGAGTGTCGTAGCGCGATGATCAGGTGATACATCGCGCTCTGATCGGACGGGGCATCCTTCAGTGCAAGCCGGCATTGCTGCATGGCAAGGTCATACTTTTCAGTTTGGATATATATGCTGGCGAGCAGATCTCTAGCTTCCACCATGTCGGGCTTTAACTTTAGAGCCTCGAATGCCGACGCTATCGCCTCATCTGTTGTCCCGCTTCGGTTCCAAAGGAGTTTCGCCAGCAAGTAATGCAGGAAGGGACTATCAGGATGCGCTCTTAACTGCGAACCTACATCCGACAGCGCTTTGTCAGGATTGTTTCTTGAGATTTCGGCGAGGGCGCTAAAGTACGAACCCAGGCTCTGCTCCGAATCAAGATGGTCAGCTTTGTTAAAGTCGGCCTCCGCCTTGTCATACTGAGCTAATTGGGCGTACAGCAAGCCCCGCGAGATATATAACGATGGATCGTCAGAGACATGGGTAAGACCGGCGTTAATCATATCGATGCCCACTTGAAAGGAATCGTGATCCAGGCACAGCTTCGCAAAAGCGACGTAGTAGCTCGGCGTCGCCGGCTTCAGAACAATCGCCTGGCGTAGAAGTGCCACCGCCTTCGGGGTGTTTCCTGTAGCTTCATACGCCTCCGAGGCCAGGCTCAGGATGTCCGGATCCGATTGATCCACAGCAAGCATGGGTTCGAGAACTCTAAGCGCTGCCTCATTCTGCTTGGCTTCTATCAACGCAACGGCAATGTCATATTTTGGATAAGTATTCTCTGGAAGCAGCGCGGCAAGCCGTTCAAAGACCAGGACAGCCTTCTCGGGCTGCTTCGTTTGCACCAGGCAATAGCCATAAGCTTCGAGCGATTGAGGATGGGTTTGCGTCGCGTTCTCGCTTAGAACGAAATGCTCATTCGCGGCTTGGCAGTTGCCCTGCTTCTCCTCAAGCACGGCAAGCATTTCATGGGCTGTCTCATCCCCTGGATCGGCACCCAATATTGCTTCCAGTGCGGGGATCGCACGCTTATCTTGTGCCTCATAAAGAATTTCGACTTTACCCTTGAGCGCGGGAGGGTATTTCGGAGAAAAGCTCAGCGCTTTTTCGAACGCGGCTAAGGCAGATTGCCTGTCTCCTTGGATCGAGAGCACAATTCCTTCCAATGTCCAAAGCCGGAAGTCGCTGGGGTTTTCACGCAGAGCAGACTTGGTGGTATCCAAAGCCTGGGTATATTCGTGGGAGCGAATCAACGCTTCTATCGAGGCAACGGGAGCCTTACTCCCTTGTGCCAGGGCAGCAAAAGAGGTGCACAGGCAAAAAAGTGCAACCCATCTGCGTGGGCAAATTGACGCATAGCGAGCGGAGCATTTTTGGATTTCCCTCAAGCTTGCCGGAGCACTTTTTCGTAGCAAGCAAACTTTTGCGCAAGCCAAAGATCGGGCCCTTCTTGGATTGTCAGGATAACCGCTGTGGAACTGCATGAAAACTTGTGACAGTGTCCACAGCGGGTTTCGTTGCTTCCTCAAAAGCTGGCGCGTAAATGAATCTGCAGGTAACGCGCGGGGAACTGATTGGTTGAATGTCCGAACAGCGTCGGGTTGGACAAATCAGAGTTCATGCCCCAGAGGTTGGCGCGGTTGAAAAGATTCGTGACCTCTCCCTTTGCTTCGATCTGCATCTTCTCGCCGAAGAACCAGGGGGTATTGAAGAATTTCTCGAAGGTGAAATCGACGTTGTTGTACCCGGGGCCATCGTAGGTGTTGCGGCCCAGGTTGCCTTCCGTTCCGGGAGTCGGAGTTGGAAATGCCGACGCGGGAAAAAGACCGTTCAGGAAAGCCCGTCTTGGCTGTCCGGGCAAGTGGTTGCCAAAGGTCGGTTCGTTGGGTACATCGAAGTTGGAGCCATCGGCGTTATAGTCTCCTCCGGTGTTTCCGACCACATTGCCTGCTGCGTCAAAGACGGGAGCAAACGATGCAGTGGTATAGACGGTGAATGGTTGACCTGTTTGCATCAGCCAGACACCCCCGAACTGCCATCCTCCCAACAAGGCCCGCTTCCATCTGGCGTCATAGGAATTTGGCACAGTCCATGTGCCGTCTGCTGAAAACTGCTGGCGAATGTCAAAGTCGGCTCGGCCACGCTGCGCCGCGTAATCCCCATTAGTAAAGATTGGACCGCTCGCCTGGCCGCCGTTGGAGTTGGCCGTGACGGCGCCACCGTCCAGCGATCCTGCGTTGCTCAGGATATCCAGCGCTTTGCCCCAGGTGTAAATCCCACGGAAAGCGACTCCGTGAGCGAAGCGCCGGGCCATCATTGCAGATCCGTAATTTCCAATCGAGTTTGCATCGGAGGTAGCGTACTGAATCTGGTTGAAGTTCGGATTGAGACGGGTCAGCGTTCCTTTGTTCACAACCAGGTCGCCCGCAAATCGATTCAAGTCCTGGTTATAGATTGGCAGGTGGCGGGCGGCCGAGCCGGAGTAATTGAGCTCAAAGACCAAGTTGTACGGCAACTGCTGCTGCACGCTTAGGGTCCAGGTCTCGACGTTAGTGAGTTTGTAGTTGGGGGAATATCCGCCGAGGCTGGCCCGCTGGCCGACGACACCTCCCGCGGAATTCAGGACGATGTTGCTCGTATCCACGATCGGGCAAGTCTCGGTGAATCCCGATGGAGGACTGCAAAGCTGGAAGACCGGCGCGGTTCCCTGACGCACGTCGAGGGACGGCGTATAGAAGTTGGGCAGGTTGCCGGCTGTGATGTCGGTGATGTGCAAATACGGTGGCTGATCTGAGAACATACCGACGCCGCCCCGTAATGCAGTTTTGCCGGTGCCGAAAATGTCCCACGCGAAGCCAATGCGCGGGCCCAGGCCCCAGACATTGTGATTGAGGACATGATTACTCGACGACAGGGCGGTTACTCCATTGGCGATCTGCTCGTCATAGGTGGAACCTGATCCGAGTGTGAACTTGGTCAGTTGCGGGCTGAGGATAGCAAAGAAGTTCGACATCATGTCGTAGCGAACGCCCGCATTAAATGTGAATGTGGGGCTAACCTTCCAACTGTCCTGTACGAAGATGCCCGTATACAAGCCGCGATAACGCCTTTCATAGGGCGCCTGCAAATGCGTGTTGAGATTTACGGGGGTGGCCGATTCCGTCAGGGCCTCGTCCTGAACGAAATCGAGCAGATTATTGAAATTATAAGTCGGACGACCAAAGGCTCCGCTCTGCTCATCGTTTTCGCGGATGTTGAACTGCTCGAAGCCAAACTTGAGCGTATGCGTCTTGATGGTCGCAGTCAGCATGTCCCGCCAGCCCAGCGTTTGCTGGGTGAAGTTGCCGGGACCCCAGTTCGAGAAACCTTGTAGCCCCGTCACGTTGACATACGGGATTGCCATCGACGGGGCTGCCAGATTGGAACCATACGGACGAATCAGGTTCGCACCAGCTTCGTTCAGGAGCCGAGGAGAAAACGTGTGCGTCCAATCCACGTTTATAAAGTCGGAGCTGTTTGCCAGATCGTCATTGAGCGCAGGACGCGGCGTAGCTCCCACCGACGTGTCGTAGGTTCGAAGCGCCAACACCGCAAACCGGTCTTTTTCGTGAAGATAGTAGTCGCCCCGGACACTCCATTGATATCCGTCCTTAGGTATCGAATAGCTGATGTTCGCGGTCCCGACGGCATCCAGGCCGGCCGGAATGTTGGCCGGAGGCGGAAAGTAGCCCGAGGATTCGATCTGACCGACGGTGAGAATATTGCTAGTGGGAAAAGTCAGCGGTGGAGCGGTCGTGAGTACCTGGGTCGCGATGTTATTGGGAAGATTTGCCTCGGCCCAACTGTCGAAATCCTGCGTTTCGACAGTGTACTGACCAGCGCTGGTTGTACTGGAGCGAAGCACGTCGACCGCACCGAAAATGAAGAATTTGTTCTTGATGATCGGGCCGCCAAAGGTTGCGCCAACCTCGTTCCGAGTGAACTGCGGGACGGTGGTTTCAAACTCCGTGCGTGCTGACAGTGAATTGTTGAGGAAGTAGTAGTCGACGCTTCCGTGGAAATCGTTTGTGCCCGATTTTGTGAAGATGTCGACTGTCGCGCCGCCATTGCGGCCCTTTTGGGCATCGAAATCGTTCGTTCTGACGTCCATGGACTCCACAATCGAGGGGTTCGGGGAAATTGAGGAGCCACCCCCACGCGACGGGGTGTTGGTATAGGCGCCGTCGATCTGATATCCGTTCTGTTCCTGGCGTAACCCGGCGGCATTGATATTGATCGCGTATTCGTTGGTATAGTTGTCGCCCGCGGTAACAGCGTTACCGGTCATGCCCGGCGTCAGAGCGGCCAATCCGTAGACGTTCTGTCCAGCGAGCGGGGTGTTCTGTATCGTCTTGGATCCAATCACCGAAGAGGTATTTGGGGTCACAAGATCGAGCGACAGATTCGAAGCAGTAACCGTGACGTTCGTGGTGGCCGAGCCGACCGTCAACGATGGGGTAAGGGTCCGGATTTCGCCGGGCTGAAGGTTAAGGTCTGTCTGGTCCCAGCCAGTGAAGCCGTTCGCCGTAACATGCACAGTGTATGTCGAAGCGGCGATGCTATCGAAGCGGAAGAACCCCGTGTCGCTGGTGGTGACGCTCTTGCTGACGCCGAGCCGGGTGTCTGTGATCGTAACGGTAGCTCCGGGAACCGCGGCCCCGGTTTGATCTCGCACTGTGCCTTCCATTCCGCTGAGAAATTGGGCAAACGCAGGCATTCCGCTCAAGACAAGTAACAGTAATGTGAAAACCTTTACTAGATCCTTCATCTCTTCCATGCCTCCCGAAGATGTGACCCATCTGAAGTACGTTTACCTTCTTGAAGCCCCGTGTCTGCAGCCAGATGGGAAATTGAAAGCGGCGCGCTCTGGTTGCTATCAATTTGTTGCAGAGCGACTCGTAGCTCCAGAGAAGAGCGCCTTGAAGCGCGAACTTTCAAGTAATGGACGGTTAGATACCGTTAGCATACGTCCCTTAACGTGGCTGTCGCAGTCGGCAACCCTATGATTTTATTGAGTGACCTGAAGGAGCGAGACGCGTAATTCTTTGCTGTTCTAGAATTGCCAGCGTGCGAGCGTCGCGAGTCCCATTTGGCACTGAAGGACGCAATCAATTCCGGAATTGAGAGGCCTGGCCCTAAAATCACCGAAGACGTCGAGAACGCGCGAAACGCTGTCATTCTCGAAGACCTCCAAAATGTTCTGAAGAGTCGGTTTTTCCGCAACGCAGAACGTGGAAAACAATTCCTCACCTACGTAGTCCACAACTATCTGGCGGGCCGTTCCGACCTTCTCAAGGAGCGCGTAATCGGCGCCGAGGTTTTCGGTAGACCACCCGACTATTCCACGGGAGAAGATCCTGTCGTGCGCGTACAGGCTGGCGAGGTGCGCAGGAGGCTGGAGCAGTATTACCATTTTGAGTCGGCCGGGATTCGCGTTCACATCGAACTGCCGACCGGGTCGTACAGTCCGACCTTCCGATGGCTGCCGGAGACGAAAGAACCTGTTTCGATTCAACCGGCAGCCCTGCCAAAGCCCCGGATTGAACCCGAGCCTGCTTCTCAGCCCAGGGGTAGGGCGTTATTTCCGTGGATCCTCGCAGCGGTGGGCTTCACAATGGCCATCATTCTTGGAGGCTACGTGCTTTGGCCGGGATTGTTTCGCCAGCGTTCAGAACTTGATCGCTTCTGGGCACCTGGTTTTGCATCAGCCGAGCCGATTCTGATCTGCGTTTCCGAACCCGTCGTTTACATGCCCACCCCCGAATACTTTGACAAATATGCTTCCGGGCATCAGGGCCAGTTCCGGAGCATGCAGCAGAGGATGAATGAAGTTCTACCGCTAAAGCCCGACGAAAAACTGGATTGGAAGGATATCTACCCTGTCGGCGATCTAGGGCTGGCGATGGGGGATGTGTATGCCGCGGTCCGGCTCACAACCTTCCTGGATGGGCAAGGCAGAAAGAGCCAGCTGAGAATTGGTCGCAACTATACTTTTGAGGATCTTCGTACATCGCCATCCGTACTGATCGGTGCCTACAACAACAAATGGACCATGCAACTGACGTCGAATCTGCGCTTCAGGTTTCAGAGTGATGACGCAGGGGATCGCCATATTTACGATGCGAATCCGGGTGGCTCACACTGGCGGCAGACCCGTAACGAGCAGAGCCAGGTAGTGCACGATTTTGGATTGGTGACTCGACTCCTCGACTCCAAGACTGGGCAATTCACGATTACCATCGGCGGAATCTCAGCTGTCGGCACCCAGGCTTCCGCTGAGTTGGTTTCCACTCCTGATTATTTTCGGCAAGCACTTCAAGGCGCACCCAAGGAGTGGCAGCGAAAAAACATGGAGATCGTTCTCGAAACTACGGTCACTGACGCGATTGCGAGTCCGCCACACGTAGTGGCCACATACTTCTGGTGATTTGTTGCTCGAAACGGCCTGCAGCCGTATAGCGGCATTCAGGTTCAAAGCAATCTACGTACCCTCCTCGGCATAACTTGCCCGCCGACAGGTCAGTGCCCATCAACAGAGTCGACAGTTCCGTCTGACCACTTGGGAACTGGAATCATCATCACGGTCATTCGGTCTGCAACGTCATTGTCTTCAAAAATCGGGGAGCCGGTCAAATTTGCACCCCACGTAGCAGCCTCCGCAGATGTAAGGTAAAACATCAGGTGCGGATGCCAGTGGCCATCACGATCGCTTAAGTGGCCTTGTTTTGACATCATGTAGCACATTGCGCCGGGTTCGAGCGGCGGCAATTCCCTGTTTTCGAATGCAGCTTTGATCGCTTGGAACATCTGGTCTTTCGATCGCCCAGCTAACACCAGGTTGGTCCTCATGATTGTGTTTGGAAGGTACGATTTTGCGGCTGCCGCATTCAAGCACATCGGACCGCGCCGCTTGGGGTTCCAAAACTCCGGATCGTCGCTCTCAGAGGTCCATGATCGGTGAACCAGGCAGACGAAACCGTTGTGGCGTTTGACGGCGGTTTCGTAGCCCTTCGCCCGGAGGACCAGGACCTCGGCGTCCTTCGAGATGGACTGTGGTGCGGCGCTCCGCGCCAGCGCGATCTCGGCATTCCGATCGATCAGGTATTGGTCGAGCGGGGCCATGCCCGGATTCGGCAATTTGGCGTCCTGCGCTCGCGCCTGCGGTGCGGCACCGAGCACGACAGTAAGAACCAGCGTTGTGAAGGCGGTTGTAGCGAAACGATTTCGTTTCATTCAAATCTCCCGAGACTGGGGACTGGACCGATTGGGCCTGCACACCTGCCTCGACTATATATGTTGATATCAACATACTCTCGACATATCAATGGCTTGGCCCAGGATCTGTCGCAGCGAGTCTACGTCCTAACGCCGGTTCAGTCGAACGGGCTCATTTTTACGTGGGTCTTGTAATTGCTTTCATGCGGCGACTGACACTTATGACAGTTGCCGCCCCTTCACCAGCGACGTAACTTGGCACCCTGAAGAATCAAGGGCACCCGAAGCGCGGCGAAAGGAGCGAAGAGTATGCGCTTACGGGTGAAGCTCTCGAAACCCGCGATGATAGGCACGGTGATGCGGTTGCGGGTTGGAAGCAGTACTGCCTTTTCAAGAGACAAGTATGAGACGATCGATGCCCAAGCCTTCGGCACCGTGAGGCCTGGACCGATAGCCCGACGCAGTCCTTCTATCTTACTAAACGATAAGGATAAGAGTAAGAACACAGGAACGCTCTACCCGGCAGCCCAACTGGTTCTCAACAAAGAAGGCAAGCTCCAGTGGGACCTCAATCAGAACGCCTGGAGACTCTCGGACCTTATCGATTGGAAAGGCACGGTTGGACTCAACTAGGCCCGTTGGCCGACAATGTTCATTTAGCGAGGCAGGTTATGACGATTAACCGACTGTATGCCATCCGGTGCGCGATGCTTGCGCTGTTGTTCGTCTTGGTGGTGCATAATCAAGACGCACAGGCACAGAAAAAAAACACCTACGCCTGCAAAGAACCCGATCCAACAACGCTTTGCACTACTGCGAACACATGCGGATCGGCCTCCGAACCGTGCTCTGTCGATGTCAAGCGTACCTCGAATGCAGCTTCGGCGACACCGAGCATCCCGGGAGCGAAGGGAAACTCCACCTTTTGCGTAAAGGCGGGCACAAGCGTTACCTGGAAGAGCAATACCAAGCATCAGGGTTTTGTTGTTGATGTGGGGCCGACCTCGCCCTTTGATCCTCCTGACGATATCGTGGGTGGATCGGACAAATCGGTCACGCTGACAGCCAAAACGCCGGGATGCTATCGCTTCTCCGCTGGAGCCTGCCTTTCCGGAGCGATCTACGGAATGTGCGGCAATGGTACTGCGGAGCTCATCATCCTGAAGTAAACAGCCGGAATTCATATTCGCTGCGCGCCATCGACCCTCTGAGCGATCGCTGAACAAACTCGCGCGGAGTCCCTAAACCGAAGACCCTGACCCTCATCGTTAACGGCGAGAGACAGGCTCGGGCGAGATTAATCCGACAATGGCCCTTAACCGCAAAGATTACCCAATGAATAGCGGGATTCCCTTCATCAGAATCGCTGAACGAGTTGAGGTGGCTGTCGACCTCAAGGCGAGACGTGCGAGCGGCTCGCCACTCGTTTTCAAACAGTAACAGGATCGCAATAAATCCGGCCAAAACTCTCAGGTTCGAACTATCACAAGATCCTGAGTCTTTCCGTCCCAGGGGTGTGCTGATCCAGCTGGCGAATCGACCCTTGGAAGGTAATGGAAAAAAGTGCCCATAAGCTTCCCGGCGCGCTACAATCCTATCCTCAGCCAGAAGGGACGCTCCTTCAGCGCACTTCGTGTCGTGTTTGATGCTGTCCCAGCGTGACCAAGCGGTCAATGTACCCTAAAGACCGGTCAATCCACAGGCGGCGTTTCGGGGCTCAGACTTTGATACCGAGTGGCCGAAAAATTTGATGAGGAAAGTGCGAGTCGCGGCGGGCTCTGATGGCTCCCAGTGGTTTAGCGTCCGGGGGTTCCGCCCTCGTGTGTGGGTTTCGGTTATTGCCATTCTCTTGTGCATTGGCTGCGATTCCACTGTCGCGGCCGAACCAGATGCGAAGAACATCCTCATTTTCTTTCATGTTCCTGAACCCGTTAAAGATCCCGCGTATGTCGATCAAATTGAATCCTTAGTGCGGGCTCGCGTTCGAGGGCCGGTAAACTTCTATATCGAGTACATGGATGCGACCCGAGCCGAAGACAAGGATTACCAGCGAAATCTGACAATTTCTCTTCGAGATACGTATGGCGGCCGCAAGCTGGATCTCGTAATGTTGTCGGGTTATCCGACGCTCGATCTTGTCCTGAGACATCGCAGCGAATTGTTTCGTCGCGTGCCTATCGTCTACTTTTCCATGGAGACTCGCAACATAGCGGGACGGACATGGCCAGGAATCACCGGGGTGACTGAGACTCAGGATGTTAAGGCCGTGATTGATCTCGCGCTTCGTCTTGATCCCGACACCAGGACTGTAGCGGTCATTACTGGTAGATCGGAAATAGAAACGTTCTGGTTGATAGAACTCCATTCCGAACTTCTCCACTATCAAAATAAGGTTAAGAAAATTGATCTGGTTGATCTTCAGACTGATCAGATACTGCAACGAGCCGAGCAGCTTCCGCCAAAGACCATCGTCTTTTTTGAACTTGAGCCACAGGAATCAATTCAACCTGCCGTTGGAGTGCGGGATGTCCTTGCGCAGATCGGACAACGTTACCCGACTTATTGCATTTTTCCCTATGCATGTGTGGGCCATGGCGCAGTTGCAGGCATCGAATCGAGCGGTAGAGACGAAGTCATCACGTTAGCCGCTACAATTGCGGCGCGAATTTTGTCCGGTGAAAAGGTAGATAACATTCCCGTTGCTCACCCCTCGGGAACCCAAACCCTGGCGGATTGGCGACAGCTACGCCGGTGGCATATTCCGGAGTCAGCTCTGCCGCTGGGCAGTGTGATCCTTTATCGCGAGCCCACCTTCTGGGAGCGTGATCGGAAATACATCATTGCTGCCCTCATCCTGCTTGTCACTCAGACATTGTTGATTGCCGGTTTGTTATGGCAAAGGGCGCGAAAGCGGAAGGCGGAAGCCGTCCTTCGCGAGAGCGAAAAGCGTTTCAGGGTGATGACGGATACCACCCCTTCGCTGGTCTGGATGTGCGATGCGAAGGGCAGGATTACGTATCTGAACGAGCGCCGGCTCGCGTTTACAGGTCTGGACCCAAACGCAGGATACGGTGATACCTGGTCTGCATACATACATCCGGACGATGTGAAGAATGTATTGGATACTGTGGCTCAGGCCTTGAAGGCGCGCCAGCCGTTTTCAAGGGAGTACCGTCTTCGCCGGAGCGATGGGATGTACCGTTGGATCTTCGATTTGGCATCCCCAAGGGTGAATGGAGATGGATCCTTTGCTGGGTTTATCGGCTCCGCCATCGATGTCACAGACCAGAAGCTTGCTCAACAGGCGCTTGAAAAAGTGAGCGGTCAGCTGATCGAGGCGCAGGAGCAAGAACGCAGCCGGATTGCCAGAGAACTGCACGACGACATTTGCCAGAGGCTGGCGCTCTTGTCGATGGAGCTTGAGCAGGCGGATCGAGCTTCTCACCGGTCACCCGGAGAAGTGAAGAATAACCTGGAAGAAATCCGGACGCATTGTTCTGAAATTGCAGGTGATGTTCAGTCTCTCTCGCATCAGCTGCACTCGTCGAAACTCGAATATCTGGGCGCTGCAGCCGCCATCCGTGGGTTCTGCCATGAGTTTTCCAAACAACACGGAGTCAGCATCGCTTTCACAGAAAATGAGGTGCCCCGCCATTTGCCCAAAGATATTTCGCTCTGTCTGTTTCGAGTTACACAGGAAGCGCTGCATAATGCTGTGAAGTACAGCGGGGTGAGCGAATTTGCCGTGGAACTGACTGCAACGGCAGATGAGATTCAACTGATCGTGAGAGACGAGGGCAAGGGTTTTGACGTAGAAGAGGCGAGGACAACTCGTGGATTGGGACTTGTGAGCATGCAGGAACGAGTGCATCTGGTACACGGAAGTCTGGGTGTCGAATCAGAGCCGGGAAGGGGCACAAGCGTTCTCGCAGTCATTCCTTTAGCTCGTGAGAATCAAAGACCTTCCGAAGACAGAACGATTGAGGACACCGTAAGTACCACAGGGATGGTATGAAACGAACGAGTATCTTGCTGGCTGACGACCACACGATGATTTGCGCCGCTCTCCAGAAGCTCCTGGAGCCTGAATACGAGGTGATCGGCTGCGTCGGAGACGGCCGCGCGTTAGTCAAAACAGCCATAGACCTCAAGCCAGACCTGGTGCTTGTTGACGTGGGTATGCCCTTATTGAATGGGCTGGATGCAGGTCGAGAGTTAAAAAAGCAGATACCTAAGGTGAAAATTATCTTTCTTACCATGAATCCAGATCCTGAAGTAGCGAGCGAAGCACTGCGGATGGGAGCCTCGGGTTATCTGCTAAAGAATTCGCAAGGCGACGAGCTGTTGCAGGCAATCCGTAACGCGGTAAGCGGGATCTCATACGTTACTCCCCAGATCCGTCAGGCAATGGAAGAGAGCTTCATCCGTGACCCACAGTCGCTGAATCGCCCTAAACACCTGAGTGATCGCCAGCGCGAGGTCCTGCAAATGCTGGCCGAGGGCCGGTCAATGAAGGAAGTGGCCTACATTCTCCACATTTCCGAAAGAACAGTGCGCTTCCACAAATATCGCATCATGGATGAACTGGGCATCACCACCAATTCCGGGCTCGTACAGTACGCAATCAAGCATTCGATCATTCCCTCGCCCCTGAGCAGGTAGCATCCACGTCAGAAATCGACAGCCTTACTGTCACTTCGGACAGTAGGCAGCACTCCACGGACAGGAAAGAATGACTACTTAGTCCT
Organism: uncultured Acidobacteriaceae bacterium; assembly: GCA_963721995.1. Taxonomy (GTDB): domain Bacteria; phylum Acidobacteriota; class Terriglobia; order Terriglobales; family Acidobacteriaceae; genus Silvibacterium. Next base: position 27,024 of record CAVRNK010000082.1, read on the forward strand.
CGCGACTAGGACAGGCAAAGTGTATGACCCGGATCCGAGTGTTGCTTGCGGATGATCATCAAACAATTCTGGACCGGGTACGCGGAATACTCGCCACGGACTTTGACGTTGTTGGCGCCGTAAGTAATGGACGAGATGCTGTCGCAGAAGCAGAACGTCTCGATCCTGACGTGCTCGTAATTGATATATCGATGCCAATTCTCGATGGATTGCAAGCGGCCGACCGCCTGCGCGCCAAAAACCGCCGAGCCAAGGTCATATTCTTGACGGTACATAGAGACCGAGACTTTGTTGCCGCTGCCCTTTCGGCCGGCGCCTCTGGGTATGTTACTAAGGCAGACGTTACGACCGATCTGATTCCAGCCATCCGCGAGGCTCTCGTGGGGCGAATATACATCTCAAGATCGATAACACCGTAGTTCAACTCTTTCTTCCGCATAGACACCCCAGAATCGGAGACGATCCTGCTTCGATCGGCAGTCGCTAGTATGAGCGTGGCCCTTGAGATGATGTGCCCGCACGTCCAACCGGAGTTTCATCCGCAACCGTATCAAAGAGGAGGCGAATCTGCTCAACCCGGCGAATCTAGAAGCTCATCAGTGTAATGAGTTCTTGCTCGGCCAGCGTCTCAACGCCTAATCGTGCAACTTCCTCCGTGGGGATGGCCCGAAAGGCGGCAGGAATTTCGATCCTGTTGACGATCTCTTCAAACGAGGTGCGACCGTCGCACATTCTCAACAACTGCGCAGCCAGTGGAGGCAGTTGCAACAGGTCTGCACGCCTGTCAGGCCGTAGGCGCACCGCCAGCGAACACTGGCCCCATGGCATCTGGGCTGGCAATTCACGGCGGCGTAAGGCTTCCCGAATCGCAATTACGTCCACATCCAGGTCAATCAGGTAGACATTCTCCGCGACATTGGGCAGAGAGGTTACCTGTGCGGCTCCGTTTTCTTCGACACCGTGCGCTGGGAAGTCTGGACTCCGGTCCGGAGTCTTCCTCAACGCGATCTGGTAGCGCAGCAATCCCGCCGCGGCAACGCTGGCGGGATTGATCTCCGTCAGATAGTGCTCGCCTACAAAAGTGAGCAGATCGTCGGCAAAAGAAATATCGGAATAATAAGTGGGGGGACGCTCAGGTCTTCCCTGCTCAATATTCCATCCGAGCCACTGATCGAATAGGTCGAGGAAATCGCCGCGGCATTCTGCCTGCAAGGCGACCATCAGCCAGCGGCACCGTTTAAGTCCGAAGAGGACGAAATTCCTCAATTCCTGCAGATAGTCGCGATCCTCGCCCAATGGCAGAACATAAAAGTTAGGAAACAACTCGGGATGATCGGCGATCAGTTGTCGGCTTTCGCTATCGCGGGTCCACGCTTCGCCGTAAAAATCCGACCAGACTGGATCCAGGACGAGTTTGTCGCGGTACCTGGAATGCAGCGGCGTTTCGGCCAATGCGGCCAGCATGTGGATCTGCGGCTTTATTGGATCGTGGCGGCATGAGTCAATCAGAAATCCGACAGTCGCTTCCACGTCGCCGCGTTCCTCCTCGGGGAAGCCGATAATCATCGAGGTGGTCGTCGACATGTTGTGGCGGGCGGTGGAGTCGACCACTGCGGCTGCCTTGGCCACGTCCAGATGCTTGTCGATGACTTTCTGCAGGCGCGGAGATCCGGTCTCTATTCCGAAGAAGATTCCATCGCATCCAGCGGCGGACATCAGGGCAATCAAGTCGTCATCGACGCTGTCGGTACGTGCACTGCAATACCACGTGTAGTTCGTTTTCGACTCGATCATAGCGTGGCAAAAGGCCGCAACCTTTCTACGATCGACAGTGAACATGTCATGGATGAGATCGAACTTTACGGCGCCATAAGCGGTATTGGCGAAACGCATCTGCTCGATAACCCGCTCGGGCGATTTCAGCCGAAAATTGCGCCGAAAGAAGTCGTTCGTCGAGCAGAATTTGCAGGCAAACGGACAGCCTCGGCCGAGTTCCAGCGCCAGGGTCGGACAACTTCGTTTTTCCCCCGGATAGAGGTGGAAAGCGGGAATGGGGAGAGCATCAAGATCGACGGTGACCGAAGCGTTCGCATTACGTATCACGCGATTGCCGCAACGATAAGTGACGCCAGGAACTGAATCGAGCGCTCGCTGACCTGAAAGGGCCCGGAGAAGTGCCGGTAGCGACTCCTCCGCCTCGCCGCGAACAATGACATCAATGAACTGAAAGGCCTCCAATGTAGGCACGTCCACCACGGAGGCCTGGGGGCCTCCGAGAACTATCGTGGCGTCAGGGCGTAGTTGTTTGAGCTCACGCGCGATGCGAACGGTCAGTGGATAGCTGCTGGAAATCGTTCCCAGGGCGTAAAGATCGTCGCCCAATCGGGCCAGACGGGCCGCCGCATAGACGCACAGGTCCTCTCTTGAATGACCAGCGGCTCGCGCGAGGAGATGGTCATAGTAGAAGCGGTTGAGGTCAACGATGCGTGGAGCCAGTCCATGCTGCTCGAGTACGGCGGCCAGCGTGAGGATACCAATCGGGGCCATCTCGGCTAGCCCGGCGATTTCGTCTCGGTAGCCGGCGGAAGGCTCCGCCTGCTCGGTCAGCGACGGCGGACCTACAAAGCAAATCTTCATCTTTTAGAGCTCAGGAATGGAGAGCTAGCTTTCGCTGCTGCTCTTCCAGTGCAGCGAGACCGTCGCTTGCTTGGCTTTGGTAAGTGCGTTCTGGTTGAGTACACCTTGCAATGCCGCCTCAAATTCCTTCTTGAGCTCCGTCTTCGTCTTGTCGTCCAATCCCAGACTTGAAGGAAGGTTGACTTCAGCTTTAATCTCGTTTTTTGACATTGGTTAGCTCCCTTCGACTACCACAAGGTTATTGAGTGGCTTTCCATTCCAAGGCAACGCCGACGTTTTTACCGTGGGTCGCTGTATGTTTGTCGAGCACTCCGCGTATAGCGGCAGTAAATTCCTTCTTCAGATTTTCCTTGTCTGGCTCAGCTATGCCGAGATCATGGGGAATTGCCACCTCGACCTCCATGTCACTCATGGGAAACTCCTTGCTTGAGAAAGCAGGATAAATCTAGTTCACTTCACACGTGGAATCAACACATTTGCTCGACCGCGCGCTTTTGAGCCGCGGAAGTGCGTCATTCGGGAACGGATGTCGCCCAGATGTTCGCTTTGGAGGTGGCAATATTCAACACCATGAGGTTGCGGGCAACAGAGAGACTGAAAGCTCCACGGGAGACCTCTTTTAAGGAGAACTCCGGATCGTGCAGGTGCAAAACCGCCAGCGGACCATCAATAGGCCGAAGCCCGCCAGGGTCGAGCCGTTGCCGCCAGATACATTGGAAACCATCGGTTGTGGAATAGAAGTAGATAAATCGGCCATCGGCCGACCATCGCGGTTTGTCATTCCAGCCGGGGCTGGCTACAACGGTTATCCATTCGTTCGGCGGGCCCGCAACTCCATTTTGCAGAGGAGCGACGACGATTTGCGATTGATCGGCTGACATCCGCACCACAAATACGACGGCTCGACCGTTAGGCGAGATTTGAGCCTGGTCGAGTTGATAACTTGGTTTGCTCAGAAAAAGCGATTTGCTTCCATTGGCTACGTCGAGTACGTAGATGGCCTCTGGATGTCCCGCGAGATACAGTATTTTGGCGCCATCCGGCGACCAGCTGACAGCGTTGCCGCAATCCTCGCAAACGCGGTGTGGTGAACCGCCGTCGAGATCGACGACGTAGATGGGGTTCTGGTTGTTCTCCCAAACGGAATAGGCAATCTTGCGGCCATCGGGACTGATGAGTGGACTCGCTTCGGCCGATGAGGTGAGATTCACCTCACTGCCCGTCTCCAGGTTGCGCACCCACACATTACGCAGATCACCAATGCGTCGCGCAAACGCCATCAATTTCCCATCGGCGGAAAGTGATGGTCGGGTATCCAGCGCTGCCGTCGTGGTCACCTCTTTCGGTTTCCCCGCGGCGGCCCCGGTGGCCGGATTCAACGGAACATCCCAGATGTTGAGCGATGCTACGGCGCTGGTAAAAGCCACTTCTCCATCGGGCAGCACCCATGGCGCGGCTTCAAGAGCGGCGCCGAATGTGACCGGCTGCGGGTCCCCTTCGGCCTTGTAGTCGCCGGGGTTGAATGCCATCCTCCAGATGTTTGTGCTATTGCCCTTGCTGGCAGAGAAAACAATCTGGTTTTTCAATAGGCATGGAGGGCTGAAATACAGCCTGAGGTCCTGCTTGCGCAAATAGTCGAAGGCGCCGGTCTTTACCAATTCCGTTCCGTCAAGATCGGTGACCCACCAGTCGCTCGCCGCTTCGGAAGATCCCTCGCCCGGCCGAAATCCCTGGAACATGATGTGGTGTCCATCCGCCATCCAGATCGGATAACGCGCGTCGGCAAATTCCGGACGCAACTGCCTTGGCATCCCTCCCGTCGCCGGCACAATAAACATCTTTCCTGTAGGAAGCACGAAATGACCCCACTCGCCCGTCCAGTACGCGATGAACTTCCCATCGGGCGAGTAACGAGGATTTTGCCCGCCCTTAACCAAAAGCCGTTCGTTTCCTCCCAGCGCAGCGTTGATGTATATGGCGCCGCCTTCGGCCTCGGAACGGTACGCAATCGCGCTCGCGTCAGGTGCGAGTGCTGGATAGTCCTGGTCTACCTTCGTGTCCCTGGTGATGCGGACCGGCGGACCACCTTGATATTGCGCCCAGATGTCGAGATGGCCTTCGCCACTCCGGTCTGAGGAATAGGCCATCAGCTTGCCGTCTGCCGAAAAGGTGACATTGTTGTCGAAGCCGCTGTCCAGCGTGAGTTGGCTAACGACACCGCGGTTGTTTTCTGACTTCGAAGGTCCGACCGGCCTTTTTGTCCATAGATAGAAGCCGCCACCTATAGCGAGCAGCAAACCGAGCAGGATTGCTGAAGGCAATAACCATCTGCGCCGGGCGCTCGGGGCCGGGGCTGGCACTGTCGCCGGACTGGGAAGAGCACGCGTGGCCGTAGTCAGGAAGTCCGAGATTTGAATGCTCGCGACCTTTTCCTCTGAACCAGCGCCTGAGAAACCCAGCCACAGACGAATCTGCTGTACCGAAGAGAACCGCAATCCAGGATCGGGTTGCAAACAACGGAGGATGACCGCCTCCCAGCGCGGCTCGATCTGTTCCATCCACAACTTGGGCGACGGAGGCTGCTCGTGAAGGCGCTTCATCAGCGAGGATAGGCCCGCACCCTCAAACGGCCTGCGTCTCGTAACGAGCTCGAATATAACAATACCCAGGGCGTAAATATCCGAAGAAGCGCTGGCGTCTTCCCCCCGGAGTTGCTCCGGCGAGATGTAAGCCAGGGTGCCGAGTATCTGACCGCTCTCGGTCATACTCTGGTTGCTGTCCATGGCACGCGCCAAGCCGAAATCGGTGATGACAACGCGCGTGCCGCCGTCTTGCTCCGGAACAAGGTAGACATTTCCCGGCTTGAAATCGCGGTGAATCACACCCGCGCGATGTGCGGCGCCCAGACCCTCGATCATCTGCAGCACCCAATCGCTGGCGTCGTTCAGGGAGATGGGCTTGGGATCACGCAGGCGATCCGCCAAAGTCCCGCCGCTGAGCAGTTCCATTGTGATAAAGGCCACATCGCCATCGTGCGAAAAGTCGAAAATTCGGCAGACGTTCGGATGGGTGACCTTGCGGGCGAGATAGGTTTCCTTGCGTAGCCGGTTCAGCGCCTGGCTGTGCTCCGCAATTTCCGGACGGATTGTCTTGAGAGCGATCGCCGCGCCGAGTTCGAGATCTTCGGCCTCGTAGACCTCGCCCATTCCGCCCCGGCCCAGAAAACGAACGATGCGGAAGCGTCCGGCAACCACATAGTTTTCGGAAAAGACATGTCGCCCCATGCCACTGGCCGGCATGGCTCTTGTAACGGTATCCGGCGGGTCCCCCGCGCGTTCCGCCAATACCTCATGCAATGCGCTGTCGCTGACGGAAATCCTGGCGAGATACTCCTCGCGCTCGGCTGGGGGAAGCCTAAGGGCGGCTTCTATAATCTCGCGAATCTGACTCGAACGCGCCTCAGCCATAAGATCTCAGCCTTGATCTGTGGCCGGTTTTTTGATGGAACCCTGGGGCCCTCGGAACACATCGCAACACAAGCTCGCCTACCGTCCAGAGGCGGTCCGGAATGCTGTAATTCGTCCCTGAAACCCTTGCACTGTGCCCAATGTGGTCGAGTATAGCAAATCATTATTCGTTGAGGTTCAAACGCTCTTCGCATATGATCGTGCGAACTTTATATCCAGCAATTTTTCCCCATAAGGACAGATTCGCCTTGCGATTAACCAGGTTCGTGGAGTGGCCAGCGACCGATAACGCTTCCACGGGTCTCGGTCTGAATATCTCATCTTGCCCGCGAGAGACTGCGATCTATCTGCTGCATATCGCCGCTGAGGTGGAGCATGCGCTGATGGCTCAATACCTCTACGCCGCCTACTCCCTCGGCGGGAATCATCTCTCCCCCGAACACCAGTGCATCGCGGACAATTGGAAGAAAACGGTCGCACAGATCGCGCGCGAGGAGATGGCCCACCTGGCCACCGTAGAGAACCTGCTCACGCTGATCGGCGGACCGATCTGCTTTGATCGCGAAGATTACCCCACGCCGGCAGATCTCTATCCCTTTCCGCTTGAGTTGGAGCCGCTATCCAGGCGTTCGTTGGGCAAATACGTTTTGGCCGAGAGTCCCAGCGATGAGGTTATTAAGCAGCTCGGGTTGACACGGGAGATCGAGGATATCAAGCGCGTGGTTGACAATTCAGTCGATAAGGACAAAGTGCATCGAGTCGGACTGGTCTACGATACGCTGATCAAGCTCTTCACCGTACCCCCACAGGCTAAGGATCCCGAAGCTAAACCGACCCCTTTTGTCGCTCAATGCGACATTTCAGCTGATTCCATCCAGCATCAGGTCCGGGCCCAGGAATGGGGCCTCGGATACAGCGACCTGCTGATCAAAACCGCACAGAACCGCGACGATGCGGTGGCCGCGATTCAGGCCATAGCCAAAGAGGGAGAAGGCTCTGATATAAGCGACTTCGAAAAGTCGCACTTCGGCAGGTTTCTGAACATCTATCGCAAATTTCCGCAGAGCGAATGGAGTCCAAGCCGAAACGTCGCTCACAATCCCTCGACTCAAAATACAGGCAAAGGACAGAACATCGGAAACCCTGTAGCGCTCACATGGGCCCAACTCTTCAATCTGCGTTACCGGATGCTGTTGATGTACCTCGCGCATTCCTTCGCGATCGAAGCACCGGTCGCCAGCACGGCGCGGACCCCGCGCGGCTTGCTCATATCGTGGTCATTCGGCGAAATGTATAATCTGCGCTCGATTGCCGAAATCCTCATGACGCAGCCATTGAACACACCGGACGACGGCACCTGCGCCGGACCGCCATTCGAGATGCCATATTCGCTCGCACAGTCACCCTACGATAAAGAGCGCTGGCGTACTCACCGTGACCTTGTCCTGGCCTCGGGGGATTACATCCGGGCCTTAAAGAAGCACGGCAACCCGGATTGGGAAAGGTATCTGTGCGGCCTTGAAAGCGCCAATAAAACCGCTCTGGACCAGATTCTTACCATGATCGGAGCTTAGGCTGTGTGTAAGAAACCTAAAGAAATTGCGGAAATTCGTATTCTTCCGCCGCTCGCCATCGGCCGCCTCGGTTCATCACCGGATGCCATGGACAACTACGAGTTATTGATCCCGGATCCGGTGGGTCCACGTAAGATCGTGCCCGCAAGAACCCTGGTGGTTCAGGATAGCGGCGAGTTGCAGGCCAAGGAACCGCCGTTTGAGGTCTGCTTCCGCGATAAAGAGGGACGAGTCCGGCCGGTAGCGCCCTTTCTGGAAGTATGGGTAAGGTTTGTCGGTGAAGACGAACTTTTCCCCTTGGAAGTTGGATCTGCGGAGACCGGCATCTCCGCTTCAGATGTGTCCTGGCAAGTAAAGGTGGGCAACATGAAGGCCTACCGGCATACCTCCGAAACTGATGACCGTGTCCTTGCCGATGCGGGCCGCTTTTCCGATCACTCTCGGCGAGAATTGCAAGGGCGTTGCAAAAACTTCTTCAAGGATAAGTACATACCATTCGGCCATGTTCAATTCATTAAGCCAAACGCCGCGTTCCCGCAAATTCGACTGCGGTTTACCCCGGCTGCGGGAAAGGTCTATGGCCCTCCGAGTACCTTCGGCCATCCCGATAAGAATCTTGCCGAAGTGGTTTACGAGCCTAAGCCGGGTAAGAATTCATGGGAGGGCTGGCTTGATCCTCACTCCAGCGACCTCGCCTCTCGAAGAACCACCAACCCTGGATATGTCTATGCCGGCTGGATGGACGACAAGTTCAATCAGTACAGCTGGGCTTATTTCGACGACGAGTGCGATGGCATTGTGGAGGTCGATGTCACCATGGCCGGCAGAAAATTCAACGCCTATGCGCGAATCACTGCCGGTCCGCCGAGCTTCGCCCCCGACAGCATGCCGGTGCGCACGATCGCTGACGAATTGGAACAAGCCATGTACGGTCCCGAATTCGACGGGCCAGCCTCGCAGCGGGAAATCGAGGACGTAAGACAAATCGTTCGCCGGGCGCTGGAAACCACCCGCCTGATGAACACCGCACAGATGAATGCGGCCTCGACACAGCCGGGAGTCGGAATGGCGCGCATGGATTACCTCGATGTTCTGCGCGCCTTGGAGCCGATCTTCGAGCCTGCGCTTGCGGACTCGCTAGCGATTCAAGCCCGGCATGAGCGCGTTTTGCTGGCACTGGAGAGTGGCTCCCTGGTGTGGTTCGCACGGATTCTCCGCAACTATGACGAAGTGGGCGATCTTTCCACCGAGACCCGTCGGAAAATGCCCGCCCTCATGCGCGGCCCTGAAGGAAATCATCTGGCTTTGACGCGCCGGCAGGTGGCCAAGATTCGCGCGGTAGCGGACATGACAACAAATGGCATCCGCTCGGCGAACGTTGCCGAGCCTGCATCGCCATCCCGCCCTGCAATACAAGCCAGGAATCTTACCGCCCAGTTGAACTATGACGGAGTCGGCAATCCACCTGGGACCCATCCACGCGCTGCCGTCTCCAACTGTTTTCCCGGCCTGGAAACCGACTTTCGCAATGCCTGGAGGCGCATTCTGGTAGAAATCGAACTGCACGAAGCCACCAATTTCGTGATGAGTGTCGACCCCGGCGCCCCCGAGAATCTGCAAATCCTGGCGAACGGCTATCAGTTAATGACGATCGAAGGTAAGCCAGTCACCGTGCCAGTCACCGGTCCCAAAATCAAGGGCGGCCCTGACGTGCCTCTTCCCGACACCCAATTCCATGAGCCCACTATCCCGCTGGAATGGTCCAACGCCCTGGCCGCTGTTCTGCACTACCACGCGGGCCAGCCCGTCACATGCACTTTCCAATCCATCCAGGATGGGAAGTCAATCGAGCGGAGCTTGACCATGCGTCGATTCTTCGACGAGGAAAACATAAATGGGGAGACAATCAAGCGCGCCGTCATCTCGCGCGAGCTGGTGCCTCCCGGCTACCTAACCCAAAGTCTCTGCTCGCCCTGGCAGGCCGATTATCGCCAGTGCTCCTGTTTCTACTGGGCCGCGACTCGCCCCGATTACGTCAACATCGAACCTCGGCCCGATGGTACGAGCGACGGCAATAACTGGCTGCAAAAGAACCGCACACCCGAAACCCCGCGAGTTTACGTTGTGGACGACCACGTGGACACTCGGCTCGTTTCTTCCTCGGACCTCTACCGGCAGTGGGAGAAAGAGTTGCGATTCATCATCGGCGGTGAGGATGAAGAGGCGGAATAGCCCCTGAGCCAGCCATGTTGATCCAAATCCAGAACGCGCCTCGGAATGACGTATCCCTCGCCGCCGCACCCCTCTCGCCCCCCTATCATCGCTTCGACACCGAGGTGGGTAAACACATCTTGCTGATGAGTGGCTCGCGAGTTTTCTCTATCTCAGAGGAGATTGCGGCAATGCTTGACACCTGCAACCACGAGGACGCCGAGTCACTGTTGAGTAGCATCGGCCTTTCTGCACCTGCATTCACCTCCGATGAGCCTCCTGAGCATCGCCCGGTGCGTTCAATTTCGCTTGCCATCGCGCAGAAATGCAACCTTGCCTGCGGTTACTGCTACGCTCAAGCCGGAAGTTTTGGGGGTGACGAGCGCAACATGTCTCCAGACGTCGCGATGGCCGCAATTGATCTTCTCTTTGCCGACGCATCGCCCGGAGAGCGCCTCAACGTGGCCTTTCTCGGGGGTGAGCCGCTCACCAACCGCACCCTGTTGCGCCTATGTACAGAGCGCGCAAGTGAACTCGGCGCCAAGAATAACGTCGAAATCGGATTCTCCATCACCACCAATGGCACGCTGTTGACTGCGGCCGATGGCGAATTCTTCGAGCGACACCGCTTTGCCGTTACCGTCAGCCTTGACGGCCTTGGGCTGACAAACGATCGGCTGCGCCCGTTCAAGGGCGGCAATGGAAGCTACGACCGTGTACTCGGAAATATAACGCCGCTGCTGGCCATGCAGCAACGAATGCAGGTCTCTGCGCGAGTGACGGTCACGCCGGAAAATCTCTGCCTGCTGGAGACGCTGGACGCGTTTCTCGGGCTTGGCTTCCACTCGGTCGGCTTCTCGCCCATGCTGAGTTCACCTAGCGGAACCGGACAGATGAGCGCATTCCATCTGCAATCCATGTTGGAGGGCATGATTGAATGCGGCCGGGAGTTTGAACGCAGAATCCTGCGCGGCGAGCGCTACGCGTTCTCCAATATGTACACCGCGCTGCATGAGATTCACAAAGGCACCCATCGTCCCTATCCCTGTGGAGCTGGCGCCGGCTACGTTGGAGTCTCGGCCGGCGGCGCACTCTACGCTTGTCATCGTTTTGTGGAAGATGAAGCGGGTTGGCTCGGCGAAGTGCAGGGTGGGGTCGATCCACAACGTCAACGCCAGTGGCTTGCCGCGCGGCACGTTCATCTTCAAGAGCCGTGCCGAAGCTGTTGGGCGAAATATTTATGCGGCGGCGGATGCCACTACGAGGTCATTCACCGCGGCCGCCCGGCCTGCGATTACATTCGCGGCTGGCTGCACTATTGTCTGGAAGCGTACATTCGCATGCTTGAGAGCAAGCCGACTTTCTTCGGCGCGCAGGGCTAGCCATGAACTCCAGTCTCACGACCGACGTCTGTGTTATCGGCGCGGGCCCTGCCGGTTCAGCCATCAGCCGGAAACTCGCGCAACTCGGACACTCCGTTGTCGTGGTTGAGAAGTCGGCCTTCCCCCGCTTCCATATCGGCGAGTCACTTGCCGGAAGCATTCTTCCCTTGCTTGATGTACTGGGATTGCGAAGTCGTGTGGAAGAAGCCGACTTCCTGCGTCCGGCGACGGCGATGGTGCATTGGGCCGGCACTCATGACGATGATCGGCCCGCGTATGGTGAACCAGGCTTCCAGGTTGATCGCGGCCGGTTTGACCAACTCCTTCTGGACGCCGCCGTCGAGTACGGCGTCACGCTTGTCAATCCCGCAAAAGCGATCGACATTAGTCAAGGCGACGGCCCCTGGACAGTTCACGTGGACCTGTCGGGAAAACTGCTGCGAATCAAAGCCAAATTCCTGGTCGACGCGACCGGACGAGTCAATCTGCTGCGAGGTAAGAGAGTAAGCATCTCCGCTCCAACCTTGGCCTTGTGGGCGTATTGGAAAAACGCGGAGATTACCGGTGCGGCAACTCGGGTTGAGTCCGGAGCAAGAGAGTGGTTTTGGGGAGCACCACTGCCTGACGGTACCTTCAATGCAACCGTGTTCATGGATCCCCGCAGTTATCGTAAGGGGATAGAAAAAAACGGCACTCGGAGCGTGTTCTACGAATCCCTCCTGTCCGGTTCAGGATTATTGCGGCGCTGCATGTCAGGAACCCGGGCGGGCGCAGTTTCGGTTTGTGATGCCACTTGTTACATGGCAGAGGAAATCGTCACATCTGACACAATCAAGATTGGCGAAGCAGCATTTACGATCGACCCTCTATCTTCACAAGGCGTGCAGACCGCCATAGGCACGGCGCAGCACGCAGCCGCAGTGATCCACACCATTTCGCGGCGGCCCGAGAACACTCGCCTGGCTCTCCATTTCTACAATTCACGCCAGCGGGACGCCGCAAAGCTACACGCGGCTAGTGCCGCATCTTTTTATGCTCAGGCTGCCGGTTTCTATGGAACTGAGTTTTGGCTTCGCCGCGCGACTGGAAGCCGTGGTGAAGTGTTCACGCCTTCACAGGCCGGGCAACCGGCCGCTTTTCCTGGAGCTGATGGACTGATACAAGTCTCGCGCGATGCGCGAATCGCGAACGTGCCGTGCCTTAAGGACGACTACATAGTGGAAGCTCGTGGCATCACCCATCCCAGTCTCGACCATCCGCTGGTTTTCGTGGAAAATACAACGCTTGAGTTTCTGCTTCAAGACCTCGGTCGCCCTTTGAAGGTGCGCGATCTGATACAGCGATGGACTCGCATCATCGGATCAGATTCTGCGCAGCGAGCGCTCTTCCATCTCTGGAGTACTGGTATAGTGTGTGGCGCCCTCAACGATTAACTTCCTCCCGACAATTGATCGTTTCCCCTGGCCATCCGCAGAGATTTATGCATGGGTCGATTGAGACTTTCGGGCCGCATAGCGAATAATCGAGTAAGTTCGAGTGAACTGCATGAGCACAATCGAACATCATCGAGTGGGCGCCATCGTTTTGGCTGCGGGCAGATCGACCCGCATGGGTGAGGCAAAACAACTGCTTCGTCTGGGTGAGAGTTCTGTATTGAGTAAGACCCTCGAAAACGTTCGCGCCGCTGGAGTGGATGACGTCGTCCTCGTCCTCGGCTTTTCTGCGGAGACCATCCGGCAGCAGCTTCCAAACTCTGTGGTCGGTGGGCTAAAGGTTGCGGTCAATCAGCACTACGAAAAAGGCATGGCGAGTTCGCTGCGAGAAGGCCTTTCCGCACTTGATCCACAGACAGACGCCGCCCTGATTGTCCTTGCGGACCAGCCCTTCGTTCGCCCCGAGACACTCGATCAGATCATCGACCATCACCGCTGCTCCAATGCGCAGATAGTGATTCCCTTGTACAAAGGCTTTCGTGGCAACCCGGTTCTCCTGGACCGTTCTGTCTTTCCCGAGGTCATGGCACTCGATGGAGATGTCGGCTGCCGGGCTATCTTCCGGAGTCATTTAGAGGGAATCGTAAAGGTGGAAGTGGACGATGAAGGAATTCTTCTCGACATCGACAACAAGGATGACTATGAACGACTGCGACGCTTTGGCCAATCCGCGAAAGATGAGAGCCGCACGTTGTAGCGGCTGGCGATCACGTTCACCAGCGTACTAGCGAATCTCTGCCGCCATCTGGTGACGATACGCGCACGATAACTCTGGCATGCGGCAATTTGTCCGCTTACCTCACCTCCTGAGATCGGCCCCTTATAGAAAGCAAACTGTGGAACGCTTCGACTCCCGCCTCCACCAGCTAACTGTCTACTGAGTTGCCGTGCGGCCGATAAAGCCGT
>CAVRNK010000083.1:0-86887 GCA_963721995.1 uncultured Acidobacteriaceae bacterium
ATAGACGGATCCGGGCAGAAGGACCGGCTGAACGCCGGCGGCCTTGAGGGCCGCAATCGATGCGGGCTGCGTTTGTTCGAGATGATCGCAAGTCGCGGCACCCAGCTCAGCCGCAAGATCACTCGCCCCGAAAGAGGTGAACTGGTCGGCGTGCATGCGCAGGCCGAGCCCGTGGGTTTTCGCCGCGGTCAGGACACGCCTCGCCTGGTCAAGATTGAAGACCTTGCTCTCGCAGAAGATGTCGCAGAACTCGGCGAGATTCTGCGCGGTTATGCGCGGGATCATCTCATCGATGATCAGATCGACGTAGTCCTCCGCCCGTCCGGCAAATTCTTCGGGAATCTCATGGGCGCCGAGAAATGTCGGCACGATGCGGAGCGGCGTAGTTTCGGCGGTGCGGCGTATGGCCCGCAGAATCTTGATCTCGTCTTCGACCGTGAGCCCATAACCCGATTTTGCTTCGATGGTGGTTGTCCCGCCGCGGAGAAACCACTGAGCGTGTCGCGAACCTGACGCGACGAGCGCATCTTCGGTTGCTTCCCGCGTCTTGCGAACCGTCGAGCGAATGCCGCCGCCCTCTGCAGCAATCTCCTGATAGGCGACGCCGGCGCAACGCTTCTCGAACTCGTCGGCGCGATTTCCCGCAAAAACCAAATGGGTGTGCGCGTCGACAAAGCCCGGTGTGACCAGTCGACCGCCAGCATCGATGACATGGGCGGCTTCGCCTTGAGGTTCGATCTCCGTACGCGATCCCACCGCAGCGACACGGCCGCCAGTCACGAGCATTGCGCCATTTGGAATGATGGCCAGCTCGCGGAGCTCGTTTCCCGTTCGAGGCCGAGCCGGACCAGCGAGAGTCACAATTTGCGAGGTGTTGGTGACGAGTAGCTTATTCAAACACTCCGCTCCCGCATCGGCACCCGGATCCCGGTTTGCTCCGCGAACTGAATCGCGTGTTCGTATCCCGCATCAACATGGCGCAGAACACCCATGCCGGGATCAGTCGTGAGCACGCGCTCGAGCCTTTTCGCTGCCAGGGCAGAGCCATCCGCTACAACAACCATCCCCGCATGGTGGGAGTACCCAATGCCAACACCGCCGCCGTTGTGAATGCTGACCCACGATGCCCCAGCCGCCGTGTTTACCAGAGCGTTCAACAGTGGCCAGTCGGCGACCGCGTCTGATCCGTCGAGCATGCCCTCTGTTTCGCGATAGGGGGAAGCAACGGAGCCGGCATCGAGATGGTCGCGTCCTATGACGATTGGCGCGATGATTTCGCCGGTGCGAACCAGATCATTCATCGCCATGCCGAACTTCGCCCGCTGACCGTACCCCAGCCAGCAGATGCGCGCAGGTAGTCCCTGAAAATGGATGCGCGTTTGTGCCAGTTCAATCCAGCGTCGCAAGGCAGCATCTTCGGGGAACAGCTCAAGAACGAGTTTGTCTGTGCGATGAATATCCTTGGGATCACCGGAGAGCGCGACCCAGCGAAACGGGCCTTTCCCCTCGCAGAAAAGCGGGCGGATATATTCGGGCACGAAGCCGGGAATCTGAAAGGCGTCTTCTACTCCGGCAAGTTTCGCTTGCGCACGTAGGTTGTTGCCGTAATCGAAGGTGACAGCGCCGCGTCGCTTCAGCTCAAGCATGGCTTCAACATGCTGGCCCATCGTCGACATGGAGCGTCGCGTATATTCTTGTGGATCGCTCTGACGCAGTTGCAGCGCGGCTTCGAGGCTCATGCCGTTCGGCACATAGCCATGCAGGGGATCGTGCGCGCTGGTCTGGTCGGTGAGCACATCCGGCACGATGCCCCGCCGGATCAACTCAGGGAGCACATCGGCGATGTTGGCGACTAATCCGACTGAGATGGCCCTGGCTTCCCGCCGCTCTTCCGCCAGCATCGCCAAAGCTTCGTCAACATTCCAAGCGATCCGGTCGCAATAGCCACTCTTGAGCCGCTTTTGAATTCGTTCAGCGTCTACGTCGACACCCAAGAAACGAGCGCCGTTCATGGTTGCAGCCAGCGGTTGAGCGCCGCCCATTCCGCCCATCCCGCCGGAAATGACAAGCTTGCCGTCGAGACTGCCACCGAAATGCTGCCGTCCGGCCTCGGCGAAGGTCTCATAGGTGCCCTGCACGATTCCCTGGCTGCCGATGTATATCCAGGACCCGGCCGTCATCTGGCCATACATCATCAGGCCTTTGCGGTCGAGCTCGTGAAAATGCTCCCAGTTCGACCAGCGGCCAACGAGGTTGGAATTCGCCAGCAGGACGCGTGGCGCAGCTTCATGCGTGCGCAGGACGCCTACCGGTTTGCCGGACTGGATGATCAGAGTTTCATCGTCGGCGAGTGTTTTCAGCGTGCGCACGATGGCCTCGAAGGCCTCCCAGTTGCGCGCAGCCTTGCCGGTTCCTCCATAGACGACCAGATCCTCGGGGCGTTCAGCAACCTCCGGATCGAGGTTGTTCATCAGCATGCGCAGAGCGGCCTCCTGCTGCCATCCGCGGGTGTTCAGCCTGGTGCCGCGGGGTGCGCGAATCGCGTGATGCCCCAGAGCTTCGACGGTTGCAGTCTCAAGCATTTTCCTGCCCTCTCCAGCGATCAAATCTTCCTTCACGAATGTTCTGCGCGAGCGCGGCGATTTCCCCGGAGAGCACGCGATCTTCTCTGAGCGGCGCAACGGTTTCGCGCACCATCGCCGCGGCGTCGCCAACCTGGCGCGACGGCTTCAGTGGGAGCCGGTACTCAAGTCCCTGCGCGGCGCACATGAGTTCGATGGCCAGTACGTGCTCGGCGTTGGAGACGACTTGCCGCAGCTTGAGCGCACCTGTCATTCCCATGGAAACATGATCCTCCTTTCCGCCCGAGGTGGGAACACTATCGACGCTCGATGGGTGGGAAAGCACCTTGGCCTCGTTCAGCAATGCGGCGGCCGCAACATGCGCAATCATGAGTCCGGAGGACACACCGGCGTCCGGTGAGAGAAATGCCGGCAGCCCTTCGTTGATGTCGGGGTTGATGAGCCGGTCGATGCGCCTTTCACTAACGCTGATCAGATCGGTAAGAGCAATCGCAGCGTAGTCCAGCGCCAATGCCAGGGGCGCTCCGTGGAAATTGCCGCCGGAAAGAATCTCCGGGTTGCTCCCGGCGAAGATGAGCGGATTGTCCGTGGCCGATCCCGCCTCAATCTCAATCACCTCGCGGGTATGCTGTAGTGCGCCGCGCACGGCACCATGCACCTGGGGCATGCAGCGCAGGCAATAGGCATCTTGCACTCGCGGATCGCCATGACGATGCGATTCACGAATTTCGCTGCCGGCGAGGAGTTCACGCAGATGCTTCGCGGCCGCCAACTGCCCGCCATGTGGCCGCGCCGCGTGAATGCGCGCATCAAATGCCGCTGGCGTGCCCATCAAAGCTTCGAGAGACATTGCACCCGCCAGGTCGAACAACTCAATCACGCGGAGCGCACGGGCGATGGCGAGACCGCCGACTCCTGCCATCGCCTGCGTGCCATTCAGAAGCGCCAGGCCTTCTTTGGCGCGCAGATTCAGAGGCTTGATGCCAGTCCGGGAGAGTGCGGTCGCAGCTGGGAGTCGTTCGCTCCCATAGAAGACATCCCCTTCACCTATCACCGCGAGAGCAAGATGCGCCAGAGGGGCGAGGTCGCCGCTGGCTCCCACCGACCCGCGAGCCGGAACGACGGGATGAATATGGTGATTCAGAATGGCTACGAGCGTCTCCAGCACAATCGGCCGAACCCCGCTCAATCCTTTTGCGAGCACATTGGCACGCAGCAGCAGCATGGCGCGGACTTCATCGACGGGCAGAGGCTCGCCAATGCCGCACGCATGGCTGCGGATCAGGTTGCGCTGGAGGGCCTCCAGTTGATCGGGGCCAATACGCACATCACTGAGTTTTCCGAAACCCGTGTTGATGCCGTAAGCAGTCTCTCCGCGCACCACCAGGTCTTCGACGACGGCGCGTGATTCCTCCACGCGTGTCATTGCGGAATTCGCGATTGCTACTTGGCGCCCATCGATTGCGACTGACGCGATTTCCTCGAGCGTCAGCGGGACGCCGTCGAGTTGCAGTGTTTCTTTCATCGATACCCATGCTATGAAATCGAATCGGGCGGGTACACGCAGAATCAATGGTTGAAGCTTCAAAGTTCTACGATAATCTGTTCAAATGAGGGAAATTCAAGTGGAAACCGCGGAAAGTCTCGATGAATTTGCTCGAAACCTCTTAATAGAACTATTGCGTGATGCCAGGGCCTCGTACGCCGAGTTGGGGCGGCGGGTAGGCCTTTCGCCTTCCGCAGTTGCCGAGCGTATGCGGCGGATGGAAGAGGAACGAATCATCCGGGGCTACACCGTCGAGATCAGCCGTGCTGCTCTGGGACTGCCTATCCTCGCCATCATCCGCATGACCTGTGATGGGACGCACTATCATCCCTTTCTGAAGTTCGTGAAGACGCTGAACGAAGTGCAGGTCTGCCACCACGTAACCGGAGCCGATGCGTTCTTTCTCCAAGTAGCGACCCGCTCTCTTGAAGATTTGGAGCAATTGATCGAGCGACTGCTCCCCTATGGCATCCCTACAACGAGTCTGATCTTTTCTTCGCCGGTGGCGCAGAGACCCCCTGACCTCTCGCAACTCGGCGGGGCAAAGCAAAGCGGACGGCCCAGAGACCGCGCGCGTTGATTTCAGATCAATTGCAGTCTAGGTCGGCATGATGATCTTCGATCCCTTAACGCCGTAGTAAGCGATAAAGAGATAGCAAAGCACAGGCAGTATGAACGCGTGGTGAATACCGATATGGTCGATGAGAATCGCCTGCAATTTCGGAATGATCGCACCACCCACGATCGCAATCACCAGCAGGCCGGAGGCCTCGCCCGTAAGTGGCCCCATCTCCGCAATTCCAAGAGTGAAGATGCTTGGGAACATAATGGAGTTAAACAATCCCACCGCCAGAATGCTCCACATGGGCCAGGAATGCGGAATCACGAGTGCCCAATGCCAGCGAAGGAAATGCAGGGGGAGCGACGTAACGGCGCCCGAAGTAAACGTAGTATTCATGCTGATCAGCACCAGCGTCATTGCCACCAGAGCGCACAACGTCAGTAGCGTGCCCGTTTTCACCTTCTGCAGCACGGCCGACCCGATAAAACGCCCAACCATGGCTCCGCCCCAATAAAAGGCAACGTAAGCGGATGCCGCCAACTCTGTTACCGCAGCGATGTAAGACTGATGGAAATAGTTGATGAGAAAGCTGCCAATCGAAACTTCCGCGCCGACGTATACAAAAATTGCCAGCGCTCCCAGCACCACATGCGGGTACCGCCAGATGCTGTGCTGTTTCCCACCTCCTTTTATTGGGCGGAAGTCCTTCGTTGTGTCGATACGCGGAAACTTGTACAGTGCAATTGCCAATCCCAGAAGCACAAGAGCTAGCGCGAAAATGAAATATGGAAACTTGACCGAAGCAGCTTGCTGTTGCTGATAGGAGCGGAGCGCCGCAGCCGTCATTGAACTCGTATCTTCGACAGCTTTCGTGGCGCCGCGCAGAATAAGATAACCTCCTAGCGGCGGTCCAATTGTTGTCCCGAGAGAATTGAAGGCCTGCGACAGATTGAGTCGGCTTGAGGCCGTTTGCGGCGGTCCCAGGACGGCCACATACGGGTTTGCGGCAACTTGCAGGGCCGACATTCCGGCACCCAAAATAATCAACGCGACCAGAAATAATGCGAACGATGGCAGGTTAGCAGCAGGAATAAACAACACCGCGCCTAGCGCCATCGTGAATAATCCCGCCACCATTGTCCGCTGGTAACCGATCCACTCTACGATCTTGCCCGCAGGGAATCCAAAGATCGCGTAAGCGAAGAAAAATGCCACTTGGATGTTGGCAACCTGCGAATAGGTCAGCCCGAAAATGTCTTTGAAGTGTGGGATCAGGATGTCATTGAGCGAGGTCAGGAATCCCCACATGAAAAACAATGTGGTGACCATCGCGAACGCGCTCTTGTAACTGCTGTTGCTTCCTGTTGCTACGGCCTTCGCGGAACTGCTGGCATTGGTAATCGCCATCGCTTAGATTCCCTCGTGTTTGGCATCTACGCGGCACGCCGCCGGAACATGACGGTCGGATGCCGGGGGAAATGTGCCTTGGGAGATCATACCTGCACATGGGATGCCGCTTCCTACGTGGGCCTCAAAAATATCCGGTCTCTTTTAAATGGCGGAACCATCCCCTTTGAAGAAGCCAATGTGGCATCGCCTGGGCTATCTTGCACGATCCATGAAACTTTTGAGCCTCTATCTCGTCTTTCACAGTAAGCCAGCCAACTCGCGTAGCATACCTCCGGGTGACTTAACTTTGATCAGATCAGTCAGAGCAGCGATTCTAGCCAAACTCGTCGTTGGCGTGACACTGGCCGGCTTAGCACCATTTCCGGCGATGGCCGCGTTCGCGCAATCGGCCCCATTGCCCTCAGCTCAGCCCAACAGAATCGTTGGAACGGTCTCGTCGGTGAATGGTAACTCCTTGACAATCAAGTCTGATGCAGGGGTTACAACCATCGTCAATGCGACAGATAGCACGCGGGTACTTCGCGCAGAACCGGGTGCGAAGAGCCTGGCAGAGGCAAGTACCATCCGCCTGGCAGATCTGTCTGTTGGCGATCGCGTATTGGTGGCGGTGACGTATGGAACAGAGGGCTCACCCGCCATCGCTACAAGAATCGTTGCCATGAAACAAGGTGACATCGCCCAGCGGCAGCAGGCAGAGCAAGCCGATTGGCAACGGCGCGGTGTGGGCGGCATGGTAAGGTCGGTCGACCGGAGCGCCGGAACGGTAACAATTGCCGCGGGCTCAAGGATCTTCGTAATCCATACCACCCCCAAAACAATCTTCCGACGCTACGATCCGGAATCAATCAAATTCTCCGATGCCAAGCCGTCATCTCTCGACCAGATTCAGCCCGGCGATCAGCTGCGCGCACGCGGCGACCGGAGCCCGGGCAGCAGTGATGTCGTCGCCGACGAGGTCATTGCTGGCTCGTTTCGTAATATTGCCGGAACAGTAAACTCCGTTGACGCCGGCGCGAACACTATCACTGTCACCGATCTGGCTACCAGGAAGCCGGTGGTCATCCGGGTGACCGCCGATTCGCAGATGCACAAGCTTCCAGAAATGGTAGCCCAGGGCTTGGCTGCGCGGCTCAAGAATCCGAATGGCGGCGATACCGGCAGCGGAAGTCAGGGCTCTGGCGCATCCACTGGCGCCGCCCAGCCTCCGGGCGGCACTTCAAGACCGAACGCCGGAGGTAGCCAGGGAGGTCAGCGGGGCGATCTCTCGCAATTACTGCAACGGACGCCCACCGTTCAGTTGTCGGATCTCCACAAGGGCGACGCAGTCATGATTGTTGCGACCCAGGGAAGCTCGTCTTCCGCTACCGCCGTCACGCTGCTCGCGGGCGTGGAACCTCTTCTCGCTGCATCACCGGCTGCAAGTCAGAGCATGTTCTCAGCCTCCTGGAATCTTGGTGGTGGTGGCGCGGCCGATGCCGCCAGCACCCCCTGAACCTGTGGTGCTCATAGCTAGCTTCTGTTGGAGTTTTGGTTGAAATTTATACTTCGCTATTTTTGTCTTCCGTTCATAGTGTTGTTGTCGCTGGCCGGCATCAGGGGATTTGCCCAGGCTAACGAGGGGTTGATTCGCGGTACTGTTACCGACCCCACTGGAGCCGTGATTCCCGGCGCAATTGTCAACATCACGACTCCTGACGGGCACACTGTTGCATCGGCTGTTTCCGACGCGAGCGGCGCTTACCTGACGCGGAATCTCGCTCCCGGAACTTACATCGTCATCGTCACAGCGCGGGGGTTTGCTCCATCCGCTTCCAAAGCCATTACGATCGCTTCCGGCCAAAGCAACCAGTTCGACGTCAAGCTCGAAATTCAGGTGGAAAAACAGCAGGTCGTCGTCAACGAAGACACGCCGACCGTTAGCGTCGACCCCTCGAGCAACGCCAACAGTCTGGTCATTAAAGGCAAGGATCTCGACGCGCTCTCCGACGATCCGGACGAACTGCAGAATGAACTGAACGCACTCGCCGGACCCGCGGCCGGACCGAACGGTGGCCAAATATATATCGATGGATTTACCGCCGGTCAGTTGCCTCCGAAGTCTGCAATCCGGGAAATACGAATCAACCAGAATCCGTTCTCCGCCGAATACGACAAACTCGGCTACGGCCGAATTGAAATTCTCACCAAGCCTGGCACAGACAAATTTCACGGACAAGTCTTCGCTCAGGGCAACGCATCGCAATTCAATACCGGAAATCCCTTCACAAGCGACATCCCCGACTACCACAGCTATCAATTCAACGGCACAGTGAACGGGCCCATCAACCGCAGGGCCTCATTCTTTGTCAGCGCTGAGCGCCGCAACATTGAGGATGACGGTATTGTGAGCGCCTACCGTCTCGTGGGTGAGATCAACGGTGATTTCGCGAACGGCATCTTCAATAATCCAGCCGACTACAACACCGCGCCATTCAGTGATGCCGTGCTTGCACCACGCACCCGTACGAATATCAGCCCGCGCGTAGATTTGTCACTGGGTGAGAGGAACACGCTCAGCGTCCGCTATCAGTATTACGACAACGGCGAGCAGAATCAGGGCGTCGGACAGTTTTCTCTTGCTTCGCAGGCATACCACCAGGATTCCAGCGAGAACACCATTCAGATGAGTGACACCCAGGTCATCAGTGACAAGGTGATCAACGAAACGCGTTTCCAGTTTTTACGCGATTTTTCAACGCAGACGCCGGCTGCCATCACACCGCAGGTACAGGTCTCCGGCAACCAGACTTTCGGTGGCAATAGCGAGCAAATAATCAATGATCATTCCCTCCACTTTGAGCTGCAGAATCTCACCGAAATAGCAACAAAATCGCACGCCATCAACTTTGGCGGACGGCTACGCGTCGCCCGTGACGCCAATACCGCCAACTCCAGCTTCAATGGTATTTTCACTTTTGGTGGACACCAGTGCGCAAGCGGCGATACCACGTGTGTCAGTACCGATCCGTCAACGGCGTACGGTAATACCATTCACGGTCTTGGCACTGGCCAAACATGGCAGCAGATTCAAGCCAGCGGCGGCGGACCCAGCCAGTTAAACCTGACCTACGGCAAACCAAGCACGACCGTGAACCTCACAGACGTCGGCTTGTACTATCAGGACGACTGGAAAGTCCGCCAGAACTTTACCTTCAGCTATGGCGTACGCTGGGAATCCCAAGGAGATATCGCCGACAGGAATGACTGGGCTCCCCGTTTCAGCTTTGCCTACGCTTTGGGAAAGCCCAACAAGCCAGCCAAAACCGTCATCCGCGGCGGCTACGGTTTCTTCTACGATCGCTTTCCAATCGCCGAAGTTCTGCAGGCAACTCGGCAGAGTGCGAGTGCCGATTCACCTCAGCGGGAGGTTGTCATTCAGAACCCCACCTGCTACCTTCCGAATGGCATCACTGCCGCCGATCTGGTTCAATGCTCTCAGGCCGGAAGCACCAGTAGCAAAACGGCCGTCTACCAGATTGCGCCGAATCTCCACGCTGCCACCACCGAGCAGGCAGCGATCGGAGTGGAACGTCAGGTCACCAAGGCCTCCACTGTTTCCTTCACCTATCTCAATTCGCTGGGTCGGCATCAGTTCATCACGCGTAATGCGAATGCTCCGTATTCGCCCATTTACGATCCCACGGCACCCAACATCTATCAGTATTACTCCGAGGCCGAGTTCCAGCAGAACCAGGTCATCACCAACTTCAATGCTCGCTTCTCTCCAAACCTGTCAATATTCGGCTTCTACACCCTGAATTTCGCCAATAGCGACACCGGCGGTATCAACACCAATCCTTCGAATTCCGAAAATCTCAAGGCGGATTACGGACGCGCAGGTTTCGATGTCCGCAGCCAGATGTTCCTCATGGCTTCGTGGTCCACTCGATGGGGATTGCGCTTCAACCCTTTTATCGTTCTTGCGTCAGGTAAGCCGTTCAATATCACGGTCGGACAGGATCTGAACGGCGACTCGTTTTTCAACGACCGGCCCGCCTATGCGCAACCCGGTGATACGGATGTTGTCTCCACGTCGTATGGAACGTTCAATCTGAACCCTTCTGCAAATCAAGCGCGCATACCCATCAACATCGGCGATGGCCCCACCCTGTTCACGTTCAATCTGCGTGCCACCAAGAGCATCGCCTTCGGGCCTAAGGTCGAGGGGCACTCGGGAGGCGGAGTGTTCATGGGTGGCGGAGGGGGCCGCGGCGGCGGTGGACCGGGCGGAGGACTGGGACCTCGCGGGTTGAGTGGCGGGGGCGGCCGACCGAGCGGCCCTGGCGGTCAGACTGGTGTTAACCGACGCTATAACCTCAGCTTCAGCGTCCAGGCGTTGAATCTCTTCAATGACATCAATCTTGCGCCGCCGACGGGAACCCTGGGCACGCCCAACTTCGGTAAGTCTAACGCGCTGGCCGGACAGATCTATTCGTCCGGCTCCGCCAGCCGTCGCATCTTCCTGCAGGCGATTTTCAGCTTTTAGCAGCCGAGTCTGAGGTGCGGGGAGATCCTCAGCATCCGCACTCCAGATATCGCACTTCAAACAGGAGGGCTTGACCCAAGCCGTCCTGCGGCCTATCCTTGAAGCAATGAGTTTTGTCTCCATTCCGGCTTGTCGTTGTCACGCGTGTTGTTTCACGCTGAGCCGGACTTGTGAGTAGCTGTATTTAGATCACTCTCAGATTCCGCTCAGCCCGCCATTCTGGTGGGCTTTTTCATTTTCCCGACAAGAGAGACGCAATGACTGAAACCGCTACTCCCGCAACCAAAGAGACCAAGGCTCAGCGAATCGAGCGCCTCAAGCGCGCGAAGAATCCCTGGGAAGTATTCGATGAAGTCCGCGCTTTTGCACGCGAGGGGCGGTCAAGTGTCGTTCCCGAGTGGGCCGGCGCCTACTTCAAGTGGTGGGGCATTTACACGCAAGGCGATGGCCTAGGTGCCGTTGGCGGCAAAGGTGGCGAGGGCCTGGCCAGCGACTACTTCATGATGCGTATCGGTATGCCCAACGGTATCGTGACCTCGTCTCAACTGCGCGTAATCGCGGATATCACCAGAACCCATGCGCGCAATCTTGCCGACATTACCACCAGGCAGAATATCCAACTTCACTGGCTGACGATCGAGTCAATTCCCGAGATCGTCGACGCTCTGGACCGCATCGGCCTTTCGCCCAAAGGGGCGTGTGGCGATGTTGTCCGTAACGTCACCGGCTGCCCGCTCGCCGGTATCGCCCACGATGAAATTATCGACGCCTCACCACTGGCGCAGGAACTGGCCCACGCTCTTGTCGCGAATCCTGAGTTCTACAACCTGCCGCGCAAGTTCAAGATGTCCGCGACCGGTTGCCCGGTTTGGTGCTCCTACCCGGAGATCAACGACGTGGCCTTCACAGCCCTCCGTCGGGGCGATGAAGTCGGCTACACGGTGAGAGTCGGGGGTGGCCTTTCGAGCGATCCGCACCTCGCGGTTAGGCTCAATGCCTTTATCCCCCACGGAGAAGTTGTCGACGTTGCCCGCACGATCACACGCATCTTCCGAGACCAGCAGGGGCTCCGTGAGAGCCGTGACCGGGCGCGCCTGAAGCATCTCTTCACGCGCGAGGATTGGACCGCCGAGAGCTTTCTCCAGGAGATCGAGCGGCGCGTCGGGTACAGGTTCGATCCTGCTCCTCGCGAAATCGCTCCCGAAGACGTTTTGCGCGACCACGTCGGCATTCACCCGCAGAGGCAGGCGGGCTTGAGCTACGTCGGAGCGTCGGTTCTGCGGGGCCGTCTTTCGGGAGATCAGCTCGCCGCGGCCGCGGAGCTTGCTGAACGCTTCGGCGACGGCCAACTCCGTACGACGATCATGCAGAATCTGCTCTTCATCAATATTCCGAAGCGAGAAACCAGAGAACTGGCAGGCGAGCTCGAAAAGATAGGAATGCATGTCGAGGGCTCGACCTTCTGGCGCGGGGCAATTGCCTGCACCGGCACCGAATTCTGCAAGCTTGCCATTAGCGAGACCAAGGGCTTCACGCGGTGGCTCGTTGAGGAGCTCGAAGAACGTCTGCCCGGCTTCGACCAGCAGCTCAAGCTGCATGTAACCGGCTGCCCCAACAGCTGCGGCCAGCACTGGATCGCTGACATTGGCCTGGAAGGCAAGAAGATCAAACACGAAGGAAAAATGGTGGACGCCTTTTACTTCTGTGTAGGCGGAGCCGTAGGCAAACATGCCGCCATCGGTCGCCCCGTTGGTTATCGTGTTCCTGCCACCGAGGTTCCAGCAGCTCTCGAACGACTGCTGACCAGTTACCTCGAGGAACGCGAACCAGGCGAGAACCTCCGCTCCTACTTCTCTCGCCACGAAGCTGAAGAGATCCGTGCCCGGTTAGCAGGCGAGACGCTCGCCGCTGTTGACCGTGACGTGCCCGCCATGGCCTACGACGGCGATTAGAGACATTTATGAGCTTATTGCCTATCTTCGTGAAACTGGCTGGTCGTCCATGCCTCCTTGTGGGAGCGGGTGAGGTCGCGCTGCAGAAGATACCCTCTTTGCTCGCTGCCGAGGCTCGCCTTCGCGTGATTGCGCCTCGCATCAGGCCAGAGATCACCGCACTGGCAAATGAAGGCCGCGTTGAAGTCATCGAGCGCGAATTTACCGACTCTGATCTGAACGAGACCTTCCTTGTGATTGCGGCCACGGACGACCCCGGTGTAAATTCCGCTGTCTATCGCGGAGCTGCCGAGCGCAATGTTTTGTGCAACTCCGTTGACGACCCCCCGCACTGCGACTTCTACTTCGGATCCATCGTCAGCCGTGGAGACCTCCAGATCGCCATTTCGACCGCGGGAGAAAGCCCGGCACTGGCGCAGCGGCTTCGTCGCGAGATCAACGAGCAATTGCCCTGCGATCTGGGCCCGTGGCTTCGCAACCTCGGCGAACTTCGCCGCGACGTGATCGCTGCCCAACCGGCCGGGGACGAGCGCAAGCTGTTGCTGCATGCGCTCGCTCAGCGCGATGTGTGCGACTCCCCGGAATGCCCCGCCCGCAAACTCGCTCTTGAGCACACGGAGGTTCTCGCGTGAGATTGCCTGGCAAGGTTTATCTCGTTGGCGCTGGTCCAGGCGATCCCGACCTGCTTACCGTCAAAGCGACTCGCCTGCTGGCCACTGCAGAAATCGTTCTCCATGACGATCTTGTACCACCGGCTGTGCTTGCCCTGGCGAATCCACGCTCGCTCACCGTCAACGTTGGCAAACGGTGCGGAGTGAAGAAGATCACGCAAGCGGAAATCAACCAGCTCATGATCGAGAAGGCTTCGCAAGGGGTCTCTATCGTGCGCCTCAAGAGCGGCGATCCTCTGGTTTTTGGCCGCGCCGCAGAAGAAATGGATGCGCTGCGCGAGGCTGGAATCCCGTATGAGGTTGTCCCCGGCATCACCGCCGCTTTCGCTGCGGCTGCCTCGCTGCAGTGCTCACTAACCGACCGGCGCGCTTCATCGAGCATTGTTTTCAGTTCGGGCCATCACGCGACCGGAGGCGCACCCGAAATTTCCGAGCCGACGCGCATCGTGTATATGCCCGGTCGGGATTTTTCCGCGCTCGCCGGGGAGTGGACGGCCGCCGGCGTGCCTTCCAATCTGCCCTGTGTGGCCATCTCACGGGCGGCGCAGCCCGACCAACAGATCACGGTGACCACGCTGGGCAGGCTGGCGTCGGTCGAGCCGGGTCCGGCGCCGGTCCTGCTGCTGGCTGGCTGGGTGTTCCGGGATGTGCGGGCCGATGCGCCTGAGTTCCAGCCTGCGCTGAATAGCATGATCGAGTCAGGCCTGTCGCTCGAAGCCTGAGCGCGCGTCAGAACGCGTGCAGCAGGCTGTAGAGAAGTACCGCAAGCACGATCAGGCTCACGAAGGCATAGAGGCGGTCCCGCTCGAATAGGAACCCGACGGCAGCCAGGACCACTCGCGCGATGGGCGTTGCGATCAGCAGAAGCAATCCGAGTTGGATGATGCTTCTGGCGCTGCCGTGGAAGGCATTCGTCACGATCTCTGCAGGTGAGCGGAAGCGCTCGGCGACACCGGTGAAGTGGCTGTAATCCGGGCGCGGCCCGGTTTCCTGGCGCAGATAGAGGATGCCACCGATCAGGACCACCAGTGCCGCGAGCATTACTCCGGCTTGCAGCATCCGGCCAATGGCGAGTTCCAGCTTCTGATCGGTTACCTGCATGTCTTCATCCTTAGAGCTTGCCCACGATGCTGTTGAAGACCATTTCCATTCCGAGCGCGACGATGACCACGGCGAAGACAATCCTTAGCGTCTTGACCTGGGCGTGAACCAGAATCTTTGAACCGGCGAGGGAGCCGACGAGTACGCCGAGCATGACCGGCATGGCCAGTCCCGGCGAGATGTAACCGCGGCTGAGATAGATTCCGGCGCTGGCCGCCGCCGTTACCCCGATCATGAAGTTGCTCGTAGTGGTCGAGACCTTGAAGGGCAACCGCATAGCCTGATCCATGGCCAGAACCTTCACGGCGCCGGAGCCGATACCGAGCAGGCCGGACAGTGAGCCGGCGAGAAACATCAGGCTGAAGCCGGCGGGGACGCGCTGGGCGGCGTAGGGTACACCGCCGCCCTCGGCCGGCATGACGCCGTTCATCCGGAGGCGCGCGGCCAGGGCATCGGGCTTGCCGGCTGCCAGCGCATGCTCCTTGATCCGGATCGATGCGTAAGCAGAGTAGAGCAGCACCACTCCGAAGATGATGCCGATGGCGTGGGTGGGTACGCGAGTGGTGAGCCAGGCTCCGAATAGGGCGCCAAGCGTAGTCGCGATCTCCAGGAACATGCCGATGCGAATGTTCGAGTAGCCCTCCCGCACATAGGCGGCTGCCGCTCCCGAGGAGGTAGCGATGACCGAGACGAGCGAGGCTCCGATTGCGTAGTGGATATCGACCTGGAAGAGGACGGTGAGCACCGGTACGATGACCACCCCGCCGCCCAGTCCGGTGAGCGAGCCGAGGAGGCCGGCGATGATCGAGCTGAGGAATATCCAGAGGGAAAATTCCGGTGTGCTCATGCGATCTCAGAGTACATCGTATTTGGAGGGCTGACAGGGGTATGCCCCCTCCCCCCTCGTTTTCCTTGTAATTCGTAACTGATTCTTTCTATAGTACTTGGCGGTTATGGTTTGCAACTCATTCATTTCAGGGCACAAGCTTGTAACCGTCTCATTCCGTGGTGTTTCCAGTCGTTTATTGGGGAGATGCCCGGATTGCGGCTCCGGGGGGCCGTGGAGCCGGGCTACTTGGCTGCGGGGCTGGCTGCGGGTGTCTTACCCTCGAGGATGCTGACCGCTTCCTCGACGATGGGCGCCAGCTTTTTGAAATCGGCGATGAGGGTGACGAACTGCTGGTAGACCTGTGAGTCGGCGGAGAAGTTGAGACCGTTCGCTGTGAGAGCGGATTGGGAGGAGCCGATCAGCGCCTCGACGTCGGCAACGACGGTGGAGAGGCCGGAGACGAAAGGCTTCGCGAGCGGCTGTTCAGCCTTGAGGATCTTTTCGATCCGGGCGGCGATGCTTACCGTGTCTTTGATCGCAGTGGCGAGCCATTTGCCGAAGTCCGCGACACCAACGCCGAGCTTTTGAAAGAAATTACTCATTCGAAATTTCCTTTGAAGCAGATTTAAGGGAACAAGGCCGAACACGCGGGGGAGGGTGGGCCTCAAATGAAAAAGGCACAGCCAAAGCTGCGCCCTTTCAAAGTTTCCCTATAGTTCTATTTTAGAAGTTTCGCGGATATACTCGGCCAACTCTTATTCAGCCTATCTTTCTGCATCCATAAGGATTATACGCTGGAGCCGGCGCGTCGCTCTTGACAGCATTTTCTGGCATTCCACCGGGGAGCACGGGATGAACTGTAAACAGGCGGGCAAAGTCCGCATTGGCGTTTCCGGGTGGAGATATGCGCCGTGGCGGGGCGTCTTCTATCCGGCCAGGCTGCCACAGAAGAAGGAGTTGCATTACTGCGGGCAGGTGTTTCCGACGGTCGAGATCAACGGCAGCTTCTACTCATTGCAAAGGCCGACCAGCTATCAACTCTGGCGGGCGGAGACGCCGGAGGATTTTGTCTTTGCCGTGAAGGGCTCGCGCTTCATCACGCACATGCTGAAGCTGCGCAACGTGGAGATTGCGCTGGCGAACTTCTTCGCCTCCGGCTTGCTGGCGCTCGGGCGGAAGCTGGGGCCGATCCTGTGGCAGCTTCCGCCGAACTTCAGCTTTCGCCCCGAGGTGCTGGAGAGCTTCTTCAAACTGCTGCCGCGGACGATGCAGCAGGCGGCCGACCTGGCCACCGGCCACGAAGTGCGCTTGGCGGGGCGGTCATTTGTCGAGCCGGAAATGGATGGGCCGCTGCGGCACGCGATCGAGATCCGGCACCAGAGCTTCGTCAGCGAGGAGTTCATCGCGCTGCTGCGCAGGCATCGGATTGCGCTGGTCTGCGCGGACACTGTCGAGTGGCCGCTGCTGATGGATGTGACGGCGGATTTCGTCTACTGCCGGCTGCATGGCTCGGAGGTGTTGTATGCAAGCGGGTACGACGCACAGGCTCTCGACGACTGGGCGGTGCGTGTCGTGGCGTGGGCCACCGGCCGGCGTGCAAGTGCGATACCTGCATCGTTATCCCACGTCCCGGAAGCGGGACGTGGGGCACCCGACACACGCGATGTATATGTGTATTTCGACAATGACGCAAAGGTGCGGGCACCTTTTGATGCGCAGGGGCTGATGGAGCGGGTAGGGAAGGCTGCTGGAGTAAACTCAGTCACAAGGCAGACGAATGGCCACACCGACGCAGATCTCGATTACTGAATATCTGAACACGTCGTACCGGCCTGACCGTGAGTACGTAGACGGGGAGGTCCGGGAACGCAACGTGGGTAAGTGGGAGCACGCAAGAATTCAGCTTTTGCTGGCGGCATGGTTCGCAACTCACGAGTCCCAATGGGGCATCATGAGCTCCACAGAGCAAAGGACACGGACTTCGTCGACCAGAGTGCGTGTGCCGGATCTGATTGTTGTGGTGGCAGGTCCGCAGCCGCCTGTGATTGTCGCTCCGCCCCTGCTGATTGTTGAAATTCTGTCACCGGACGATACGTACTCTGAGACAGAGGACCGCAGTCGCGACTACATGAACATGGGTGTCGAGACGGTCTGGCTGATCGATCCCAAAACGAGAACCGGCCGCATGTGTGTCTCGAATGTCTGGACCTCCGCGTCCCGACTCGAGGTTCCCGCCACGCCGATCTACGTCGATCTGTCTGAGTTGTTCAGCTTTCTGGACAAGCCGCGGCCGTAGCCCGGTAACTATTCCCCACAAGTGACTTGTTGAGCGCGTGATATTTAGCGCTGGTTACCAACGTTTGCTTGCCAATATCGCAATTAGCGATATGATTATCGCGGATTGCAATTAGAGACTAGACACAATCCAGGAAAGACAGCCATGAAGCTCGGCGAAAAACTCCGGTATCTGCGGGAAGTCGAAGGCAATCTTCGCGGCCTGGACCGGGCGATGACACAACAGGAACTGGTCAGGGCGATCCGGGCGGAACTAAAGACCTCGATGAGCCAGAGCTACCTTTCGCAGATTGAAAGCGGGGCGCGGCCTCACCTGACGAACACCACGCGGCAATTGCTGGCCAAATTCTTCAAGGTGCATCCGGGATATCTGGTGGATGACCCGGACGGTTATCACGCGGAGTTGCTGAGCGATGCGCGGACTCTTGAAGACAAACTGGATCTCTGGCTGGTGAGCGGGGCGGAGCGGTTCCGGCGCGATCCGCAGCTGAGGCAGGCGCTGCTGGCGCTGGCGCGGCACAAGGACACGCGCGATTGCCTGCTGCTGCTGGAGGCGGTGATGGATACTCCGGGGCTGGTGGAGAGGCTGCTGGAGGTGCTGCGGCCCGGTCACTCCAATGAGAAAGGGCACGCGGAGGACGGCCACCATGCGCGCGAGCATCGCGCCAGAAGGGAGAATGGCCGATGACGTGGGAGACGTTTTACCTGATCTGTTTCGTGCTCGGACTGTCGCTGACGCTGCTGTCGTTTGCCGGAGTGTTCTCGCACCTGCAGTTCGGGCATTTTCATCTGAACCTCGGACATGGGAACGGAGGCGCGCACGCGGGCCACGGCCACGCGGCGCACGGCGGCAAGGGCGGCATCAGCCCCTTCAATGGATTCACGCTGGCGGCGTTTCTCGGGTGGTTTGGCGGGTGCGGCTACCTGCTGGAGCGCTTTGCCGATTTCCTCACGCCGGTTGTGCTGGGTGTGGCCACGCTGGCTGGAATTGCGGGGGCGGCGATCCTCTTCTGGTTCCTGGCAAAGGTGCTGTTGCCGCACGAGCGTGAGCTGACAGCAGAAGAGACCGCGGTTGTCGGCGTGCTGGGACGTGTGAGCGGCCCGATCCGCGAGGGCGGAACGGGTGAGATTCAGTTTTCGCAGAACGGCGCGCGCCGTTTTGCCGTGGCGCGGAGTGAAGCAGGCGTAGCGATTCCGCGCGGTGTGGAGGTGGTCGTGATGCGCTACGAGCAGGGAATTGCCTGGGTGCGGCGGTGGGACGAGGTCTCGGAGGATCTGACTTCGCTTGATGCGGGATCGATAAGCGATGGGGATCCCACATCCGAAAATCCGGATGTGGGGCACCCAGCAAGTACGAAGTAACAAAGTTTTCCTGATGGAAAGGATCAGGAGGCAATTATGACAAGCACATTGGTTGTGATCGTTGGTTTGTGTCTCTTGCTGCTCATTGTGTTGATGGGCATTCTGGCCAAGATGTTTCGCAAGGCCGGCCCGAACGAGGCGCTGATCGTATATGGATTTCGCGGACCGCGGGTGATCAAAGGCCACGGCACGGTGATCTTTCCCCTGGTGGAAAGCTGCCGGGAGCTGTCACTGGAGCTGATGTCGTTCGATGTCGCACCGCAGCAGGACCTGTACACCAAGCAGGGCGTGGCGGTGACCGTCGAGGCCGTCGCTCAGATCAAAGTGCGCAGCGATCAGGAATCTATCCTGACCGCGGCGGAGCAGTTTCTGAGCAAGGCGCCGCCGCAGAGGGAGGGGCTGATCCGGCTGGTGATGGAAGGTCATCTGCGCGGCATCATCGGGCAGCTGACGGTGGAGCAGATCGTCAAGGAGCCGGAGATGGTGGGCGATCGCATGCGCGCGACGTGCGCGGACGACATCAGCAAGATGGGCCTCGAAGTGGTGTCGTTCACCATCAAGGAGGTGCGCGACAAGAACGAATACATCACCAATATGGGGCGTCCGGACATTGCCCGGATCAAGCGCGACGCCGATGTGGCAGCGGCCGAGGCCGAACGAGATACGGCGATTCGGCGGGCGAATGCGTTGCGCGAGTCGGCGGTAGCGAAGGCGGCTGCGGATCAGGAGCGCGTGCTGGCGGAGACGTTGTCGCTGGCGAAACAGGCCGAGGCACAACGGGATCTCGATATCCAGAAGGCGCAGTTCGCCGAGCAGAGCCGCAGGCAGGAGGCGCAGGCCGATAAGGCGTACGAGATTCAGACCAACATCATGCAGCAGCAGGTAACAGTCGAGCTGGTGAAGGTGCAGCAGATCGAGAAGGAGCAGCAGATCAAGGTGCAGGAGGCTGAGATCGTGCGCCATGAGAAGGAACTGATCGCGACCGTGTTGAAAGGCGCGGAGATCGAGCGGCAGAGGATCGAAGCGCTGGCGGCAGCCGAGAGAATGCGGCTGACGACGGAAGCTGAAGGCCGGGCCGCGGCGATCCGCTCGCAGGGTGAGGCGGAGGCGGCGGTGATCTTCCAGAAGGGTGAGGCCGAGGCCAAGGCAATGAACGTGAAGGCCGAGGCCTATCAGGACTGGAACCAGGCTGCGGTGGTCGATCGGCTGATCTCAAACATGGCCGAGGTAGTGCGCGCGATGGCGGAGCCGCTGTCGAAGGTGGACAAGATCACCATTGTTTCGACGGGCAACGACGGCGCCGCGGGTGCGAACAAGCTGACGGGCGACATCACGAGGATTGCAGCGCAGGTGCCGGCTCTCTTCGAGGCGCTCTCAGGCATGGATATCCGCGAGTTGATGTCGAACGTAAAAGGCATGCGCGCCCGCCCGAACGGCAGTGCGACGATCGACGGCAAAGAATGACAACCAGGGCGGAGGGCTTGGCGGCTCTCCGCCCGCTGATTTTTTGAGTAGCAAGGAGGGACATCATGGCACTGCTCGAACGTGTGGGAACACTATTACGCGCGAACATCAACGACCTGATCGAGAAGGCTGAGGATCCGGAGAAGCTGCTGAAGCAACTGGTTCTGGATATGGAAAACCAGCTGATGCAGGTGAAGACGCAGGTGGCGATTGCGATCGCCGATCAGCATGTACTGGACAAGAAGCGCAAGGAGCACGAAGAAGCCGCTGCGGAATGGAAGCGCAAGGCGGAGCTGGCGGTCAAAAAGTCTGCAGACGATCTGGCGCGGGCGGCTCTCGAACGCGCGCTGAGCCACGAGCAGATGGCGAAGGGCTTTGTCCAGCAGCTCGAGGATCAGAAGACCGAAGCCGACACGCTGAAGACGGCGCTGCGCAGGCTGGAACAGAAGCTCGAGGAGACGCGTTCGCGCTGCGAGATGATGATTGCGCAACACAGGCGGGCTCGCGTGGTCAGCAGGGCGCAGCAGGCCCGGCAGGCGGTTGAGAGAAAAGACGGTGTGGCGAGCATGGCCCGTATGCGCACGCGCATCGTAGGCAGGGAAGCGGAAAATGCCGCGACGGGAGAACTAATGGGCGGCGATTCGCTCGAAGACCGTTTCGCCCTGCTGGAGCGCGAGGAGCAGATCGAGGCCCTGCTGCAGAACCTGAAGCAGGACCTGAAGAAAGATGTGAAGCAGCTCGAGGCGCCGCCAGCGTAGCGACATCTTCAGACCAGCTTGGCCTGTCCGTATTCGAGCAGCGTGACCAGAAGCACTCCGCCGGCGATGTTGCCGCACGTCGCCGGCAGAAGCCACGCGAAGTACGCCAATGGCGGAAGCTGGTGTGTGAGCACGGCGGCGAGGATCTCTCCGCTGGTGGCGATGCAGTGAGCAAAGTGACCAAGGCCGACGACGAAGGTCAGGGTCCAGATGAGCGCTACGGAGCCGGTGATGGAGTGGCTGCCGCTTACCAGCCACGCGACCATGGCGATGATCCAGCCGCCGACTACGCCGCTCCAGAAGATGTGCCTCGCCGGCAGACTGGCGGCGTCGGCTCCAAACTGCGCCATTGTGGCGAGAACCTGGGGCTCAAGGGCTCTGGTGCGAGCGCAGAGAATCGCAAAGAGAAACGCCCCGGCGACGTTGGCCGAAAAGACGACCGCCCAGAGTCGCACGGTGCTGAGGACGTGGCGGCGCTCGCTGAGTATGAGCGCCACGGGATAGAGCGTGTTCTCAGTAAAGAGCTGTCCGCGGCCGAGGATGACCGCCATGAATCCCAGGGGATAGAAGAGGAATGCGATGAACTGTGCAGTCGGACTATGGCCGAGCGTGGCGGTCGCAATCGAGACGCCAAGCGCCGTAAGGCCCATGGTGAGACCGCCAACCAGCGCCGATAACGCGAGAGAGATATTCGAACGTGCCAGCTCGCGCCGCGCATTGAGCGAAACCTGCTCGTAGATCTGAATGGCTGTCGGCCTGTCCAGGTCCTGCTGGATCGACTGCTGGGCCTGCCCCGTCGATTCTGCAGGAAGGTCTATCTTGCGCAAAGGCATGGAGACTTGGATGCCCTTTGCCCGCTATGTTTGCCTGCCTGCCGTGTGCGTGCGGAGAAGAAATACAATAAGGTGGTCTTTATAGCTCCTGCCTTACATGACCACGGAGGTGTATGAACACGCATCATGACTCGCAGGTCAGGGCGTTTGACCTGCGCGCGGCCGAGCGCCAGGCTATGGCCGAACACGGCTTCGAACCGGATTTTCCTCCCGAAGTCGAACGCGAATTAACAGAACTCGTCGCACATCCACCGAAGGCGAGTACGGCGGCCAAGGATCTGAGGCATTTGTTGTGGTCATCGATTGACAACGATACCTCGCGGGACCTTGATCAGATCGAGTATGTGGAAAAACTTTCAAACGGGGATGTGCGGGTAATGATCGGCATTGCGGACGTCGATTTGTATGTGCCAAAAGGCTCGGCGATCGACCGCCACGCAGCCCTTGATACCGCCACCGTTTACTCGGGAATCACCATCTTCCCTATGCTGCCGGAGCGACTCTCGGCCGGGCTGACATCTCTGCTCGAGGGCCAGGATCGTGCCTGCATCGTGACGGAATTTGTTCTTGATTCGCAGGGTCGCGCACCGAGCAGCCGGATCTATCCTGCACTGGTACGCAATAAGGCGCAGCTTGCCTATGACGGCGTGGGCGCCTGGCTGGAGGGCAAAGCAGAAGCTCCCGCAAAAGTCGCAGCATCGGGGGAACTTCAAGCGCAGCTGCGCCTGCAGACCGAAGTCGCGCAACGGCTGCGTACGAAACGCTTCGAGCGAGGCGCGCTGACCCTGGAGACGATCGAGACTCGTGCGGTACTGGAAGGAGGCTCGATCGACATCGCGTCAGAACAGGAGAACCTGGCCACAAATCTGATCGAAGACTTCATGATCGCCGCCAACGGTGTAGTCGCGCGCACGCTGCGTGAAGAACGCATTCCATCCATACGCAGGATTGTGAAGACTCCGAAGCGATGGGACAGAATAGTGCAGCTTGCAGGGCAGCTGGGTGAGAAGCTTCCCGCGGAGCCCGATTCGAAGTCTCTGAACGATTTCCTCTGCCGGCGAAAGGAGCAGGATCCGGACCATTTCGCCGATTTGTCGCTGGCGGTGGTCAAGCTGATGGGGCCGGGTGAGTATGTGCTGGAGCGCCCCGACGATAGGCCTGAAGGCCATTTTGCGCTGGCCGTTGAAGACTATACGCACTCAACGGCTCCAAACAGGCGCTATGCAGACCTGGTAACGCAACGGCTGATAAAGGCAATGATTGCGGGGAACCCCTCGCCTTATTCCGACGAGGAACTGACGGCGATTGCCGCGAACTGTACAAACAAGGCCACGGCAGAACGTAAGGTAGAGCGTGAGATGCAGAAACGTATCGCGGCCGTCGCAATGCGCCATCGGATTGGCCAGATGTTCCACGCAATCGTCACCGGTGTGACGGATCGGGGAACCTTCGTGCGCACCTTGACTCCGCACGTGGACGGCATGCTGGTGCATGGACAGCAGGGAGCGGACGTTGGCGACAGGCTGAATGTGAAGCTGGTGCGGACAGATCCCGTTCACGGCTTTATCGATTTTGCGCGAGCGTAGCCGAGGGATGAAAGAAACGATGCGGCCCCACCTGGCGACGCTGATCGAAGACTTTCGCAGGCACGGACAAGATACCGTTGTTGTTACATATCACGGCAACAGACGTACGGCTACGACTTATGCCGATCTCGCAGGACTGGCATGCCGCTTTGCCGCTGAACTGATGCGGCGCGAGATCGCTGCGGGTGAGCGTGTGATTCTCTGGGGGCAGAATTGCGGCGAGTGGGTGGGGGCATTCTTCGGCTGTATCATGCGCGGCGTAATTGCCGTGCCTCTCGACGCGGCTGGTAGTCTAGATTTTGCGAAGCGGGTGATGGCGGAGACGACCCCCCGCCTGCTGGTCGGCGACGCGCAGCTTCTGAGGCAACTGGGATCGGACCTCGTGTGCCTGAGCTTTGACGTGTTTGGGGCGGCGCTGCCAAAGAGCGCATCTGCTCCGATTGAGCCCACCCTCGGGCTGGACACACCTCTTCAGATTCTCTTCACCTCCGGGACCACTGCGGAGCCCAAGGGTATTGTCCACACGCATCGCAATGTACTGGCCAGCGTGACGCCGATTGAAGGGGAGATGCAGAAATATCTGAAGTATGAGCGCATCTTCCATCCTCTGCGCTTTCTCCACACGCTTCCGCTGAGCCACGTATTCGGGCAATTCATGGGGCTGTGGATTCCTCCCCTGCTGGGCGCAGAGGTACATTTTGAATCGAGGTTGCAGGCGCAGCGGCTCATCGAGATTACGCGGCGGGAACGGATCTCTGTGCTGGCGTCGGTGCCACGCGTGCTCGAGCTACTGCGCGAGGCCATGCTGGCGGCGGATTCCGAACTGCCTCTGGCCATCGAGGCTGCGCAGGGTGAGAAGGTGTGGAAGCGCTGGTGGCGCTTCCGGCGAATTCATCGCACATTCGGTTACAAATTCTGGGCATTCGTCTGCGGTGGCGCGTCACTTCCATCGGAGCTCGAGTCATTCTGGACTACGCTGGGCTTCGCTCTCGTCCAAGGCTACGGTATGACGGAGACAACGGCTCTGATCACGTTGAACCACCCTTTCAAGGTTGGCAAGGGAACGATTGGCAAGGTGCTGCCGGGGCGCGATGTCGAGATTCGTGAAGACGGCGAGATCGTAGTGCGAGGCGACATGGTTTCGACGGCGACGTGGAGGCATGGTGCGATGCAGAAATCGGAATCGCCGTGGCTGGCGACCGGCGACCTGGCGCAGCGCGACGACTCGGGGCAACTCCGTTTCATGGGCCGTAAGAATCAAGTGATTGTGACCTCCTCAGGTCTGAATATTCACCCCGAAGATGTCGAAGCGGCGCTCAACGCACAGGCAGGCGTCGAGGCTTCCGCTCTGGTGCCGCTTTTAGAAGCTGCAGGAGCCGAGCCTGTCGCGGTGCTTCTGTTCCGCGGTTCGCGTGACGAAGCGCAGAAGGCGGTTGTGGCGGCAAATCAGAAACTGGCGGAGTTTCAGCGTGTACGGCAGTGGAGAATATGGCCCGAGCTGGATTTCCCCCGTACGTCAACGGGAAAGATTCGGCGAGGCAAGGTGACGGAGTGGGTGAATGTGCAGCGCGTGGTTGAGGGCGGTGCGGCCGCGACGTCCGATCCGCTGCTGGCATTAGTTCTGTCGATCACCCGCGCGAAGACCGAAAACCAGTCTGACGATGCGCGGCTTGCGGAGGACTTGCAACTCGACAGCCTGGGACGCGTGCAACTGCAGGCGGAGATCGAAGAGAGAATGGGTATCACGTTGAGCGATGCCGCACTTGAGCGGGCGGCGACTCTCGGCGATCTGCGGCGGCAGCTGGGCCTGGAGTCTGTAGCGGAGGGCATATCCACAACTACGGATGCCCCTGCAACCCTTCCGGAGAAGATCGAGGAACGGCGCGACGTCTATCCACACTGGACATGGTGGTGGCCGGTGCAGGCGGTTCGAGTAGCGTTTGTCGAATGCGTGCTGCGGCCGCTGGTGTGGCTGTTGGCCGCGCCCGAGGTGCAGCGCGATACGCAGCTGAATATAGATCGGCCGCTGTTACTAATTGCAAATCACGTAACGGATTTCGATCCTGCACTGGTTTTGCACGCGTTATCGGGAAAAATGCGGCGGCATGTTGCGGCGGCGATGGCTGCAGATATGCTTTACGACTGGCGTATGCGGCGGAACCAGAGTTCGTGGTTGCTGAACATGCTGGGGCCGTTGACATATTTTGTGGTGACGGCGGTATTCAATGTCTTTCCCCTGCCACGCAGCGCGGGATTCCGGCGGAGCTTCCAGCACGCCGGGGAGGCCCTTGATCATGGCTACCATGTGCTGGTCTTTCCCGAGGGTCGCCAGTCGGACGATGGCAAGTTGCTCAGATTCCGCCCTGGGATCGGGCTGCTGGTCGCCGAGTCGAATGTGAAGGTCCTGCCGGTCGGACTGGTGGGGTTGGGCGAGATGAAGCTGGGTAAACAACGATGGTTTCGCTCGGGCAAGCTGCGAGTGCGGGTCGGCACGCCGATGTCGTTCGCGCCTGAATTGAGCGCGGAGGAAATCACGGAGCGGCTGCGCGCGGAGATCATCCGCCTGACTGAATGATTTGATGAGCACACGTGACTAAAGTGCCTTGGCTGCACACCTCAGTGGGCTGAGAATGAGCCCATATGAACCGGCTTACATCTGTGCGATTGGATCTATTCGAAGCGCTGATCAACGCCTGCGACCGGGTAGCTGTTCGTCGAAGGCCGGAGGCGGAACACCTGGTCACCGGGCGTCGAGGGGAGCGGGCGGCGTTCTTTTATCTGCGGCGCAAGGGACTCGTCGTTGTTGCACGCGGATGGCGCTCGGGAATCGTTCGCGGTGATCTTGATTTGATTGCCTGGGAGGGCGACACGCTGTGCTTCATCGAAGTAAAAACTCGGACCACGCGGGCGGTTGCGACTGCTGAGGCGTCAGTCGATGAGGACAAGCGGCGCGCGTTGCGGAGGCTGGCGCGGCATTACCTGCGACAATTGCCCGATCGCGAGCGAGCCATGCAGGAATTGCCGGTGCGGTTCGATATTTTGTCGGTCTATTTTGAGGAAGAGAAGCCCGCGGAATTCGATCACTTCCGCGGGACGTTCGGGTGGAGCTGACTACTGCGCGTCTTTGTATTCTTCATGCCAGGCCATCTGGATGGCTTCGAGTTTGGACTCGTTTGACTTGGCAGGATCGTCGGAGAAGCCGTCCAGCTCGGTGACGTAGCGGTGGAGGTCAGTGAAGCGGACGGTGAGAGGGTCGACTTCCGGAAACTTTTCCTGCAGTTGAATGCCGATTTCTTCGGAGTCGTTCCAGGTGATTTCTGCGGGCACGGGCGGGCTCTCCTCTACTTGTTTTCGCGAGCGGCTACATTATTCTCTGCGAGGGCTAGGGGCTTGCCTTCGGAAACATAGTTCCGGTTCCACTTGGGAATCTCGACAACGTAGGCGCCGGGACCGGTGATGACGGCCTGACAGCCGAGGCGCGAGTCCAGCTGCAGATCGGCGGCCATGTCGAGGCGGTCGAGCTCGTCGTCTTCCGCTTCGCTTAACTTACCGTCACCTTCCTTGATCCAGAGATGGCAGGTGGTGCAGGCGCAGGCGCCTCCGCAGGCGTGGTCAAGGAAGATGCCGAAGTTTTCGGCGAC
Source organism: uncultured Acidobacteriaceae bacterium (assembly GCA_963721995.1). GTDB lineage: Bacteria > Acidobacteriota > Terriglobia > Terriglobales > Acidobacteriaceae > Silvibacterium. The sequence continues at coordinate 27,118 of CAVRNK010000083.1, forward strand.
GTCGAGAAACGACATCGGCTTGCCGTGGTGGTCGTAGGGCATGGTGCCGTATTCGAATTCGACGGTGCGGCCTTCGGGAAGAAAGGTGACGCGCACCATGTTGGGCGCGGGGGGCTTGCTGAGGTCAACGTCTTGAGGCTTGAAATCGTTCATTGTTCTGAGCTTCTCACTTGATTTCTGCTGGGGCGAATGGATGAGGCGCTGTCGGTCCCTCGCCCAGTTTCTCACCCGCGGATTCCATCGTCTGGCCCTGGATCGCGCTGGCGACGGCCGAATCCATCATAAGCTCGGCGAAGCGGCGTGTGGCCTCGTCGAGGGCGTGGGTGGCATCGCGCAGAGCTTTGAGATCATCACCTTCCCTGAGCACCCGCAGTTCTTCGGAGACCATCCCGATCTGAGTGCGCTCGTCGTCGGTGAGATGCTGCCATGCCGGGTGTGCCGGAGCTTTCTCGACGGCACCAAGGATCGTGGCAGCTTCGTTGCGTGCTTCCACCAGCTGACGCTCCGCGAAATCCTGCTCGGCGTAATCGAAGGAGTCGAGAATCATGGTCTCGACCTGCTCGTCGGTCAGTCCGTAGGTAGGCTTGACCTCAATTTCGGACTCCTTGCCGCTGCGCTGCTCGCGGGCGGAGACATGCAGGATGCCGTTGGCGTCGATGAGGAACTTAACCTCAATGCGCGGAAGACCAGCGGACATCGGCGGGATGCCTTTGAGGTCGAAACGGGCCAGGGAACGGCAGTCCTTCGCCATCTCTCGTTCGCCCTGCACGACGTGAATGGCGACGTTGGTCTGGCCGTCGACACCGGTGGTGAAGTGTTCGGTGGCCGATGCGGGGATGGTCGAGTTGCGCTGGATGATCTTGGCGACTACTCCGCCGAGGGCTTCGATGCCGAGAGAAAGCGGGGTGACGTCGAGGAGCAGCATGTCTTCGGTGGCCTTCGAACCGCCTTCGAGGATATGCGCCTGGACGGCTGCACCGAGGGCGACGACCTCATCCGGATTGAGTTCGGTGTGCGGCTTTTTGCCGCGCTCGCCGAGGTGAAAGATCTGGTCGGTGAGGCGGCGGACGAGGGGAATGCGCGTCGAGCCGCCGACGAGGACAACTTCGTCGATATGTTCGGGTTTGATGCCGGCGTCTTTCAGGGCCTGGCGGCAAGGGCCAACCGTTCGGTCAAGTACCGGCTCGATAATTTGTTCGAACTGCTCGCGGGTGATCTCGCGGCGGTAGGGCGTGCCGTCGGGAAGGTCGAGGCTGATCCGTGCGGAATCAGCAGATGAAAGCGCAATTTTGGCCTCGATGACGGCTTTGCGAATGGCCTGCACGGCTTCAGCGTTGGCGCGCAGGTCGAGATTGTAGTCACCGCGGATGTCGTCGAGGGCAATGGCCATCAGGAGATGGTCGATGTCGTCGCCGCCGAGGTGGGTGTCTCCATTGGTGGCGATGACTTCGAAGATGCCATCCTGCAGCTTGAGGATGGAGATATCGAAAGTTCCGCCGCCGAGGTCGTAAACCGCGACGATACCTTCCTTCTGGCGGTCGAGTCCATAAGCAAGGGCCGCTGCTGTGGGCTCATTGACCAGGCGCAGGACTTCGAGTCCCGCCATGCGGCCCGCATCCTTTGTAGCCTGGCGCTGGGCGTCGTTGAAATAGGCAGGAACGGTGACCACAGCCTTCGTCAATGGCGCACCGAAGTAGCGCTCTGCGTTCTTCTTCAACTGGCGCAGGATGTAGGCGGAGATCTCAGGCGGTGTGTACTGCTGTGCGCCGATCTGCAGGCGCAAAACCTCACCCGGTTGGATGTCAGGGGCGAGGTGAAAAGGGAAGAGCTGCAGTTCCTGCTGGACGTCCTCGACGCCGCGGCCCATCAGGCGTTTGGCGGAATAGATGACGCGGTCGGGCGTGGACGCGAGATAAGGGTACGCGGGATAGCCAACGATGACCTTCTTGGGGTCGGGAATGGCCACGACCGAGGGCACCAGGTTCGAGCCGTCTTCGCCCGGAATGACGACCGGCTGATCGCCCTGCATAAAGGCGACAAGCGAGTTGGTGGTGCCGAGATCGATTCCTACGATGCGGGCTTCTGCCATATCTTTTGGATGCCTTCTAGCTTTCCAGAGCTTCGTTTACGTCGCGCACGAGGTTACGGATGTAGCGCCGGCGGCCGAGGAGGGCAACAATTTCGTCTCTGATTCTGGTCTTCTCCGGTTCGGCGGCAGCGCTGTCGATGGCGGCGTCCCAGCGCGTCCACAGTCCCTGCAAGCTGGCGTCGAGTCCGGCAAGTTCCGATTCAAACTGAACGCCCGCTTTTTCGAGATCGGCGCGCAGCTGTGGATCGTCCTCGCCCATTTTGCGATTCATGCGCATCTCTTCAAGCTGCATGTTGAGCTCGAATACTTCCTCCAGCAGGTCCGGCGGCACGCGCGAATCTTTGGGCTTCCCGTCTTCGCTCTTGCCCGCTTCGAGGACGACACCTTCAAGGCCAAGGAGGTATTCCGTGCGGGCGATGGGATTCTTCAGCGTGCGGTAGGCGTCGTTGAGCAGGGAAGTCTGGTCGAGACTCCACTGCTGTTCCTGCGGGCTGGCCTGCGCGTAGACGTCGGGATGAAGCTTGCGGCTCAGGCGATATAAGTTCCGTTCGAGCGCAGACAGGTCGATGTGCAGCTTGCGCGGAAGCCCGAAGACGGCGAAGTAGTCTGCGTCGTCCGATGGAGCCTGCACCTTGCCGCACGCGTCGCAGAAGGGTTTGCCGTCGGGCAGGGAAGCGCCGCACGACCAGCAGGCCGCGCTTACGGATTGGGGTTCAGCTGTCTGCATCAGAGAAACGCCGCATCGGCGGCGTGCATCACCCGGAGAAGGACGATCCGCAGCCGCAGGACTTGGTCGAGTTCGGGTTAATGAAATTGAAGCCCTGGCGCATGAGCGTCTCTTCGTAATCGAGAATCATGCCGTGAAGATAGATAAACGATTTGGGATCGACAAAGACCCGTACGTCGTCGAACTGATAGATTCGATCGCGCTCGCGCGGTTGCGAGTCGAAGCGGATGTTGTAAGACAGACCGGAGCAGCCGCCACCTGTGATGCCCAGACGCAACCCACCCTCGGTGGGCGAGACGCCCTCTTTATCCATGGCAGCGCGAATGCGCTTGAGAGCGCGCTCTGTCACCTGGATCCCCTTCTGGTTGGGAGCCTGGTTCTCCGCGTTAAGGACGGTCAACTGTTCGGTGGTCATAAGTTCAACATCAGCATCCCCATGTCCGCAGACCGGACATGGGTGGCCGATTCGATCCTCTAATTTAGCTGGCTACGCCGACTTGCACAGCTTCGCCGACACTGTTCTTCTTCTTCCAGTCGCCGATTGCAGCGCGGATGGCATCCTCTGCAAGCACCGAACAGTGAATCTTGACCGGCGGCAGAGAAAGCTCCTTGACGATATCGGTGTTCTTGATCTCCATCGCTTCATCAACAGTCTTGCCCTTCACCCATTCGGTGGCGAGCGAGGAAGACGCGATGGCCGAGCCACAGCCGAAGGTCTTGAACTTTGCCTCTTCGATGACCTGCGTCTCGGGGTTCACCCTGATCTGCAGACGCATCACGTCGCCGCACTCCGGCGCACCCACCAACCCTGTGCCGACGGCACTGTTGGACTTGTCGAGCTGGCCTACGTTGCGCGGATTGTTGTAGTGGTCGATGACCTTATCGCTGTATGCCATGTGATTTCTCTCCTATAAAATCTCTAAAACTTTCTGTTGAGAAGCTTCTCTTTAGTGCGCCTGCCATTCGATCTTCGAAATGTCGATGCCCTCTTTCACCATCTCGTAGAGCGGTGAAAGCTCACGCAGCTTCTGCACCACGTCAATCACTTTATCCGAAACGTAGTTTACTTCGGCTTCGGTGTTGAAGCGGCCCAGTCCGAACCTGATGGAACTGTGCGCCACATCGTCGCCCAGCCCGAGAGCCTTCAATACATAAGATGGCTCAAGCGTCGCCGAGGTGCATGCCGAACCACTGGAAACGGCCACGTCGTTGATGCCCATGAGCAGCGACTCGCCCTCGACGTAAACGAAGCTCACGTTGAGATTGCCGGGAAGGCGGTTCTCCATCGAGCCATTCACGTGAATATAGTCGAGGCTGTTCTCGAGCTTGGCCTTCAACTTGTCGCGCAGCGCGCTCAGGCGCCTGGCTTCGGACGCCATCTCTTCGCGAGCGATTTCGCAGGCCTTGCCCAGGCCGACGATGCCGGGAACATTGAGGGTTCCGGATCGCATGCCGCGCTCGTGACCTCCGCCGTTGATCTGTTCGGAGATCTGCACGCGCGGGTTGCGGCGGCGTACGTACAGCGCGCCGACGCCCTTGGGACCGTAAATCTTGTGGGCGGAAAGCGACAGCGCGTCGATGTTCATCGCATTGACGTCTACCGGGATTTTGCCCGCCGCCTGCACGCCATCGGTGTGAAAGATCACGCCTCGCTCATGACAGAGCTTTCCGATTTCGGCCACCGGCTGAACAACGCCGATTTCATTATTCGCGATCATGATGGTGACCAGGATCGTCTTGTCGTCCATCGCGCGCTTCAGGTCTTCAAGGTCGATCAGGCCGTCGGCCTTTACCGGCAGATAGGTCACACGGTAGCCGTACTTTTCAAGGCGCTTGCAGGTGTCCAGCGTCGCCTTGTGCTCCGTAACCTGGGTGATGATGTGATTGCCGCGCTCACGGTACATCTCGGCGATGCCCTTGATCGCCAGGTTATTCGATTCCGTCGCGCCGGAGGTGAAGATGATCTCTTTGGCGGTTGCGCCTATCAGTTTGGCGACCTGCTCGCGCGCCTTCTCCACGGCCGCTTCGGCTTCCCACCCGAAGGAGTGATTGCGGCTGGCGGCGTTTCCAAATACGGTCGTCAGATATGGCATCATCGCTTCCAGCACGCGCGGATCGAGCGGTGTGGTCGCGTGATTGTCCATATATATGGGCAGATGCAGGCCTGACGACACGCTGACAGTTCCATTGGCGGTTGTGCTCATTGCTTCTCTACTCTCCTGCTTCGTATCTGCTGCGATATCCGTTACTTAAATATTTGTCGTCTGGATATTTACCAGATCGCGTTCGCCGCGCTGCCCAGCGTGATCATACTCGACCAGATCGGAGATCCGAATCTTCTTGAGCACGTCTGAAATACTGTCATTGACTCGCGCTAATGGTTCTTTGATGGTGCATGTGTTGGTCAAGTCGCATAATCCGCTGACCGTGACGCACGAGGTGATAAACAAAGGGCCGTCGATTGCCCGAATGACCTCGAAGGCCGATATTTCGCTGGCGCGGCGCGACAGCGTGTAGCCACCATTCATCCCGGCATGCGAACGCAGCAGGCCTTCCTTGACCAGGCGCTGCAAAATCTTGGCCAGCAGCTGCTGGGGAATGTGGTAGGCCTCGGCGATATCCTTGGCGCTGACTGAGGCCGAGTCCGGGCTTTCGGCCAGGAACTTGAGCGCCATCAGCCCATAATCGGCCTTTTTGGTGAGTCTGAGCATGCCAGGGACCGACTCCCTCGGTCGCTGTATCCAGTATAGGACCGGAATCGTCCGAATTCAAATAAATGGATGGTCCGGGTCCATTTTCAGAGCGCATTCCAGTAACGGGAGTCCAAAAACACGGATTCGCAGATTCAAATTGACAGGAGGCCCGGCCCGGATACAATCTTGCCGATACCACTAGATTACTGCGGCCAGAAAACCATCAATGAGCGCCCCCTGCAAACATCCCAAAGTGCGCGTGGTAGCGCGCGAAGAGGACGTCGAGTACGTCGAGTGCCAAGAATGTGGCGAAGTCTTCGACTCGAACGAATTTCGCGATATGGCAATCGAAGAAACCCAGGAACTCGAGGAAGAAACCTGATCTCTGCGCCGGCGTTCTGAGCGCCTTCAACCGTTGGCTGGCGTGCCGGAGAAACTGAGGCGGCGCGTGATCTGCCACGCGTAGTGGAAGCCTGAGATCACGGTGAAGCCAATGGTAGCGAGCAAGGCAAAGTGCCGGACGGCAAGCACCGGGGCAGGTGCGTAGAACTGGCCCAGTAACACGGCCAGCAAGGCAACAATTTGTGCCAGGGTGTTTGCCTTGCCGAATATGCTCGGCTTGAAGTCGCGCATGCCCACGCTGGCGTAAAGAATGGCCGCGACCATGACGATTCCCAGGTCGCGACCGAAGACCAAAACGGTCACCCGACGGGAAATCAGCCCTTCATGATGCAGCACCAGGAACAGGGTACTGAGCAGAAGCTTGTCCGCCACGGGGTCGAGGTATTGCCCAAGGACGGTTCGCTGCTGCAGCCATCGGGCCAGCAGACCATCGAGGCCGTCCGTGACGCCGGCGAGCACGAAGAGCGCAAACGCCGTGCGAAAGTGGCCGTCGAGAACGGCCAGCACCAGGAATGGAACGATGCACAGGCGCAAAAGCGTGAGTTGATTCGGGGCTGCGCGAAGCTGGTTCATGGGCTTGAAAACGAAAAATGAGGATGACTGACCCACGCGGCGCTGTTTCCCAGCGGCGTACAAAAGCCTGATATTACAAGACCCAAGGACCATGCGCCACACCCCGGACTGGGGAGCGACCGGTGCTCGATTTCTGACTCGTCCACCAGCCGGGATATTGGCGGCAAAACTTGATATGATGTGTAAGTCGATTATCCCGCGCAGGCGCGTAGCTCAGTTGGTTAGAGCGCTACCTTGACACGGTAGAGGTCAGGAGTTCGAGTCTCCTCGTGCCTACCATATCTTTCAAACACTTACAGCCTTTGCCACTCCTTCTCGGCGCTCCATTACGCTCCAATAAGTGCCGCAATAATTAGAGCCCGCTTCAATAACCCCGGTACAGCGGTTCGTTCCAGTCAGTCGCTCACGATAGGACGTCGCGACCGAAACCATGAATCACTGGCGTTTCTATGTCTGTCTCTTCTGGGAAAATTGCCTGGGCCAGACGCTGCTGCGCCTGCCTTTTTTGCTCCATGCGCGCCTGGGAATAGATCTCAAGCGTTGATCTGCTGTTGGCGTGGCGCATCAGTTCCTGAACGACTTTTACGTTCTCGCCATTGGCAATCAAAAGCGTGGAATAGGTATGCCGAAATGTGTGCCACCCTATCAATTTGCGGATTCCGGTCCGCGATATGGCAGGTCGAATCACCTTTTGCAAGACCGCGTCCGGCCAGAATGGTTTCCTTCCACCAGTGTGAGAACTCGCGAAGATCCAGTCGTCTGCTTCCCGGAAGCGGCTGACTTCTCTCCAAAGCCAAAGATCGGCGGCTACCCGTTCATCGAGAGGAACTGGCTTGCGAGATGCCTCTGTCTTACACCGTCCAATTTTTCCGAGATATATAGACCGCTGAATGTCGACCTGCAAGCCCGAAAAATCGATGTCGCGCCACTTGAGAGCAAACAACTCACTCCGACGCAAACCAGTTGTTACAGCCAAAATCACCATTAAACGAAAGCATGACTTCAGTTCTCCGAGCAAAAGCCGGATCTCCAATAGTTCCAGAACTTCGGGAGTTCTCAAGCGTTTTGCGCTCTGACGGACCAGCGTTATCGGGTTTTTGCCCTGCTCAAACCACTCATAACGTATCGCATGATTGAACAGCACGCTCAGGAGATTGCGAATCTTTGCTTTCGTTGAGTCTGCCAGCAACTCACCATCGGTCCGCCGTAACGACCTCAGCCATCGCTCAACATCGATTGTTCTAATCGAATAAATGCTGGCCTGCGCCCAGTAGGGCCGAATCCATTTGTTGAGATAGGTTCGATAAACAATTCTCGTCGCGAGGGAGTGGTAGGCGGCATCCTCCGACAACTCTGTATGTATATAGTGGTCGATCAGATCTTCGATGAGGATGTCTCGAGCGGATTCGCGATGGCGAACTTCATTCACTCGCATTCGCAATCCATTTGCAGCGGCTTGAGCCAATACTCTCGTTGAATACTGTTCAACTGTCCCTATGAAAGAGGTACGTCGTACGCGTCTTCCTGCCGCGTCGGTCTCTCGCCATAAAAGCTCCCAACAATCGGGACCCGATTTACGTTTTGCACGCCTTAGATAACCATGTTGATAGCACTGGCGCATCGTTTTGCCCTCCAACTAGGAGTTTCGCGCTTTGCGCCTAATACGTTCATCACACTGCTGCCGATTACATGCTCAAGTCGCCGTCTCGCCAATTGCCGGACACTTGGGCGTTTGTCCGGACTCATTCTGCCGACCTCTGCCGTGACAGCGAAAAGGAAGGTCGTAACTTACAGAAAACAAGCGTCACGGATGGCTTCTTTTGGCGCTCTAAGGTACGATCGGGAACCGTTATCGAACCCATATCAAACCCGCGACCTCTGCCGTATGACCTCTGCCCTAACCTTTGCCCGCAGGAAGCGCTTTTGTTTGGAGTTCTCTCGTCGAGTGACTTGGCGATTTCGCACCAATCCGGAGTCATTCCCGGCGAAAAGCGCGCTAGACGACACCAGCCGAACGCCTGACTAAGTGGCGCTGAGCGAAGCGAAGGGACCGGCAAGCTTACTTGCCGGCGTCCGCTTCAGCTGCAAGTTAGGCGCGCAATGAAAGAGCGGGCAGCGCCGATTCGATGCATGGCATGATGAACGACGCTGACGGATCTGCAATGGCGGGGCCGGACTGCGAACGGCTGAAGTACATCTACTGCTGCGAATGGCAGTTCATTTCAAGTTGAAATCAATGTTGAATGCTTGACTGTTCAATTCCATATTGTATTGCTGCTTTAAGTACGTCGATTTTTATATCTGTTAGTGTTTTGAATTTAATGCAATACCCCGTGACGCTTGCTTTGCCGAGTTCCTGTCCAAATGTCTGGGTTAGGTACTTCTTGTCATTTACTCCCATAATGTAGACGGAAATGCCTGTTGTATTCGCACTTATACCGATTTGATAGAATTCCTTGGTTTTTCCATTGGCATATTTAATGGTTTGAGATCCATATCCAATGTTCGGGTTGGAAACGGTTTTTCCTTTCTCGTCTTTTCCATCTAAGAACCACAATTTACATGTTGGCGTCAACGCCAAAATAATGTGATGCAACTGCTGCATTTCGCTACGGTTTGGTTCCGGTTGAGTGGCAATATACTCCTTAATTTGTTTCTGCAAGTTCATGTAAATCTCCTTGGCTTAGCGGTACCAATCCAGTGATCCGGGAACCACCGGATTGGAGTCGGCTTGCTAGGCTGCGTAAATCGATCAGAATGATACCGGGTTCTGTTTACTCATTGCTAGCGCTCTGAAATCTCGGCTGACGACTTCAGGCCAATGCGCTCATCGAACTATTCAGATCGGTCTACGTCTTCGCCAGGTGGCCGTGTAACCAGGCTTCGCGGAAAAGTGAAATGCTTTAAACTTTCGGATTGCCGACGACTCACCCACTCGCAATGCAGTTTCGGAATGCGCGTTGGCCGGCTGCGGTGCAACCCGTGGCGGCGGGACAGGTTCCCGCACCCGGAAGGGGCTGAATGGCTCCCTTATAGCGTTCGAAGGCTGCCGAATGTTTCTCCTGAAGCATTTGCGCTTGTTCTCGCGTCAAGCGGTGACCGATCTCCCGCCCGAGTGCCTGAATCAGGAGGCCGCCGCTCATGCCGATGCGGCGATGAATACGCCACACCGCCAGTGATAGGCCCATCGCTTCGAGTGCCTCATGCCAGGCCAGTACAGGTTGATAGACGCTGTCGACGAGTGTGCCGTCAAGATCGAAGAGGAGAGCCGGGCGATGAGACGCATGCTGAGTCATGGATAGGAGATTCTCCCTTTAGGCAAATCGTACCTGCAAGAAATGGGCCTTGCTGCGCTGGATGCCGTAGCGAGGCCCTTTACTTATGCTGCAGCTTGGCTCTTAGCCGGTTTAGAAGTAACGCTTTCTCCTTCAATAGGAATGGCGCGCCGGTTGCTTGGCTGTTCCGGAAAAGTGCATTCCAAAATCGGAGTTGCCGCGAAGGCTCGCTTTCGGAAACAGGAACGACTTGTCCAAGATGCGGACTTGAACGAAGCCGCTGGCGCGGCGGACACTGCCTGGGCAGCGGAGCAGCAAGCCGCCGTGGCTGAGGTAAGGTGGGGTCACAAGGAAGGAGGTTCCTGTGACCCATTTACGCAAGCGGATGCTGGAAGAACTCCAGCGGCGTAACTATTCCGAGAGCACGACCCGAGCCTATCTGTACGCAGTCCAACAGTTCGCTGCACACTTTGGAAAATCTCCAGACAAGTTAGGACCAGATGATCTGAGAAGCTACCAGGCCTATCTGCTTGTTGAACGCAAGCTGGCAGTGGCGAGCGTGGTGGCCCGCGTTGCCGCGCTGCGATTCTTCTTCGTTCGAACGCTCAAGCGACGCGACTTCCGGGAGGAGTTGCCCTACCCGAAGTCTCATCGCCGGTTGCCGACCGTGCTGAGTCTGGAGGAGGTCGCCCGCCTTATCGATGCCGCTGGCAACCTCATGCAGCGGGCTCTGCTGATGACGCTTTACGGCACGGGCATGCGTCGGACAGAAGTGTCGATGCTCAAGGTGCGCGATGTCGACAGCCGGCGCATGATGATCTGCGTGGAACGCGGCAAGGGCGGCGCCAGTCGAGATCTGCCACTCAGCCCGGCTCTGTTGGAAACGCTGCGCGAGTATTGGCGCTGGAAGAAGCCCCACATCTATCTTTTCCCCAGCAGCACAGGTCAACGCCGCCAGGATAGACCCATCTCGGACAAGACCGTTTGGTATGCCTGTAAAGAAGCCGCCGCCCATGCGCGCATCGCCAAGCATGTAACACCTCACACTTTACGCCATAGCTGGGCCACCCATCTGCTCGAGGCAGGAACGGACCTGCGTACGATTCAGGTTCTGCTCGGCCATGAGGACCTGGAAACCACCGCCAAGTATCTTCATCTGTCGCAGCGGCACTTACAGACAGTATCCAACCCGCTGGAGAGTTTGCGACTCTCCAGCGTCAGCCAGGCAGGCCGAAGCTATCACCGGGAAAAAGGTAAATGACGCGGCCTGCCGTGGAGCTGGCTGACATCCTTCGGGCTCGGGGTGACTGCTTCCGGGAACAGAACCGCTCCTGGCTTGGCTACCAGCAGCTCAACGTCTTACGGGCCATCACCGCATGTCGCACGGCTGCGCTCGGAGGCCATGTGGACGCCTGCTCGCATTGCGACCACCAAGCCATCTCCTATAACTCCTGTCGCAACCGCCACTGTCCCAAGTGCCAAGCCCAGGCACGCCAACGCTGGCTGGCACGGCGCGAACAAGATCTGCTCAGCGTGCCCTACTTCCACGTCGTCTTTACCTTGCCCCACCAGTTGAACCCGCTCTGTCAGCGCTATCCACGGCTACTCTACGATCTGCTCTTCCGCGCCAGCGCGCAGACCATGCTCGAAGTTGCGGCAGACCGCAAGCACCTCGGAGCCAAGATCGGCTTTCCCAGCATTCTGCATACCTGGGGACAAAACCTGCGACAGAACCCTCACTCATGATGCCCGGCATTATCATCTCCTTCGTTTTCAGTAAACAAGGCGGGCTCACTTTCCGTACAACCCCCTTTGAGAACGAGCTTGCCTGTGCGGAGAAGCCTGTCGATTATGCTCCGCACTGGTTCATTGTTCAAATCAGCACGACGAATCTCCCAGGGAGCGCGAGGAGTGACCTGTTCACGCTTCAATAAGCCTGCCTCCACGAGCCGTTCGATTGTGCGGTGACTCACTCCACATATCCGTGCAGCTTCAGTCAGGCTGACTCTTTCAGGATTGGGTAGCGCTCGTCTTTGCCCGCTGATCGAATGATTGCGCCGCGCAGTGGCCACGCGGATTTGGTTCCACCGCTTGCTTTTGCCTGTCGAATATCCAAGGCGGTTCAACACGGAGGCTATCTGGTCATCGCCGTGGCGAACTGCCATCCGGCGGATGATCTCCAGTGCTTCCGTGGGGGTTGCAGTCTCAGTGGCTGATCGCGGTCTCTCCATCGTGAGTTGTGTATGCGTACCACCCTTCCAGTGAATTGTGAACTGAAGAGTCTTGATCTCCGCATCTGAACGCACGATGATCTCCTCCACGACTGTACGGAAGATCATCTTCTTGAGTGTCGGAGGGCAGAGATTGCTTTGCCAGACTTCGGTAAAGTTCTCGCCCATCGCTCGGATCTGCGTCTCCTCGTCGGCGGATAACGAATAACGCTTTCCGTTCAGGAAGGCTAGTCGCTGTTTGGTCCTCGCGATCTCCTCCAGCTTCTCGTTCCAACGACGCTCCAACTCGCCGGCCACAAGACGGTTCCTGGCATCCACAGCATCGTATTGCTCGAAGGCTTTCTTAGCCTCATACTCCAGTTGCTCAAGTTTGCTGGACAGGGCGATGCGCTGTGCAGCATCTCCGGTGCTTAACTCTTCAAGTGCGCGCAGGCTGGCTTCCACCCCGAGAGGGGAAATCACCTTGAGCAACTTCTGAGCCAACGGGCGATCCACCGATGCGCCGCCAAATCCCAGGCAGTATTGACCGCCATCGTCGTAATCTCCCCTGCAGAGATAACGCGCATGGGTGCCGCGACCTCCCCAATAACGCACGTGGAGCTTGCGGCCGCACTGGCCGCAACGAAGAAGTCCCACCAGAAGTCCCTGCCCGGCACGAATCGCGGCCATGGATTCATCCCCCTGCCAGTTTACGGAATTGCGCCGCGTCATTCGTTGATTCTCTTCATACGTGGCCCAGTCAATATAACCCTGATGATGGTCGGGGATGAAGACCCGACACTCTTCAGCTCGACGCAAGGCGCTCTGACGTTTCTCCAGCCTACCGTCCACAAACAACGTCGTGACCGGACGGCGGCCCCACACATAGGCGCCCGCATAGAAGGGGTTGATCAGAATATCGCGGACCAAGCTCTGAGTGGGAACCTTCCAGACCAACCGCGTCCCCCGGATCGGATTCACCGGTAGCTCTATATCGTGATCGCGGAACCACTGGAAGGTCTGGCGGATGCTCCACCGTTCTCGGAACTTCATAAATACAAGTCGAAGGGCTTCGCAGACTCGCTGATCGGGATCGAAGACCACCTTGCCTGTGAGATCCCGTGCGAAGCCGACGGGCAGTCGTTTGAATAACTCTCCCCGGCGTGCTTTCGACTCCTGACCTGCCTGCATTCGCTGCCGAAGAACCTTCAGTTCGACGACGCTGAGTGTACCCTTGATTCCCAGCACTAACTGGTCATCAAGATAATTCAGGTCGTAGATCTGTTGCTCGTCGGCGATCAGAGTTCCAAAGAGCTGGCACACCTCCAGCAACCGACACCAGTCCTTGTCCGTGCGGGACAGTCGCGAGACTTCCCGGCTGCCCACGATTCCCACCTCTCCAAGGGCCACCCAGCTGAGGACGCGCTCGAATCCTTCCCGGCGAGCCGAAGCCATCCCCGCACTGAAGCCGAGATCACTGTCGATGATCTCCACATCTCTCCAGCCCAGGTTACGAATCCTGTCGGCTACCTCATATTGAAGGCGCTGACTCTCCAGGTTGTAGCGCACCTGTTTCTCGCTCGATTGCCGTAAGTAAACGATGGCCTTGCGAGCCAGATGCTCCGGCTTGATCTTGGGACTGCAGAGAAGCTCTGTCATCCACCTTTCCTCCTTTCGCCTGAAATACCGCCACCAGAATGCGAGCCATCAGATCGACCAGATCGGCGCGCACTATCGCATCTATGGGCACGATTCGGGTTTCTTCCCGAACTATCATGCCCAATAGTTCCAGTTGCTCCACCATGACCTCCCTTGCACCCGTCAACAGCAGTTGGCAGAAGGTTATCGTGGTCGCGATTTTCACCGGCGTGTGGCGAAAGCAACGAAGTTAGAGAGAGAAGAGCTTCCTTGCTGAGGTGAACTTGCTCGCTGATCTTTATCCTGCTGCTCTCAGGCGACAGCATCCATACGGGAATCTTCAACCGTTTCCCGGTTTGGTCGATGACCGACACCGCGCCATCTCCCCGCTTCGGCTTACGAAGGATCTGAAGGCTGACACCGTGGAGCGGGTGGAACGGATAGAAGACCTGAACCTCAGCGTTTTCCGCGCTCAGGGTATTGTGGGCGTGGGTGTCAGCATCCTCATCTCCACTGCGTCGTTCCCGCCGGCGGTTTCGATCCAAGCTATTCGCGCTGGGTACATCCGAAATATCCCTTCTTCCTCCCCGTCAAGGTCCTCAGCCGCGTCTTCCGCGGCAAGTTTCTCGATCTGCTTCAACGAGTACCCCGTCAGCAGCTTCCCAGCCTCTCCTCTATCCTCGTGCACAACTTACTACTGCAGGACTGGGTCGTCTATGCCAAGCCCGCTTTTGGTGAACCCAATCGCGTGCTGCGCTATCTCGGCCGCTATACCCATCGCGTTGCCATCAGCAATCAGCGCCTGCTCGGCTTCGATGGTCATAGCGTGACCTTCCGATGGAGAGACTATGCTCACGGCAATAAGCAGCGCATCATGACTCTCACCGCTACCGAGTTCCTGCGCCGCTTTTGCCAACATGTGCTGCCCCGAGGCTTTGTCCGCATTCGCCACTTCGGCTATCTCGCCAGTGCTCACCGAACCGCTTTGCTCGCACTCGCCCGCCTTCAGCTCGCCTGCCAACCTCAGCCCGATCCCTGCATCGCCAACTCCCAGTCAGCCACCTGGCGCTGCCCACGTTGCGGAGCCAACATGCACATCGGCCCCAACCTTACCACGCTACAACTGGCCTTCCGATGCAAACTGTCCGACTCTTCCTGATCCCGCCACCATCCAATCGCTCTCAAACGTGTGCCAGCACGTCTTCGCACTCCTACGCTCTCACTGCAAAACTACGGCCCTATCACGCATTACTGGCTGCAGGCGGGTCGCGAAATTGCCCCTTTCTCGCACCTCTACCTCGCATCGCACCCCAGACCGGCTGCCACTGCCAGACTCGTCGCGGCGTTCACCGAAGCCAAGTCTCGCCCCCAGCTCCATAGCAGCGCCCACCACTGCCAGCGCCTTCCTTCTAGTCTCCTTATCGAAAATGCCTCGGAGCAATCTCTTGCTCCCTCAGCATCCTGCCCGAGGCATTTCCGATCAAGGCTAACGACTTTACGGACAACTGAATTACTTCCGCGTCGCCGAGCACTCGAATTGGTGATACAGGAGGCGCTGCGCGCGGTTCGCATCGCTCACGACGTCAGCAAAGATAATTGCCGGCCGGCGAGATCGCTGTTCTCTCCGCTCAATGCGTCTTCGCTGTGGCGATCCGGTGCGCTTTGGCGACAAGGGCGTCGAAGCGAGAGTCGCCGTGCAGCGATTTCAGGTCGGGGTCGGTTGCGATGGTGTCAGGCGGGGCTCCGTGATCGATAGCCTGGTCCAGATACCTGAGCGCCTCGTCATGGCGCCCCGCGATGGCCGCTCCGCAGGCGAAGTTATACCAGGCGGCGGCAAGCACCTCTGGTTGGTTTGCTTTGCCTGCGGTCTGGATCGCTTCGCGGAACAGTTTTTCGGCGTCCCCGTACCGTCCTTCCCGGCTGATGTTAGCCGCCTCAAGTTCGAGGGAATTCAGAGTGCTCGAGTGCTGCGGGCCGAGAACCCGGCGCTGGATATTAACCGTCTCCTGAAACAGCTTCTCCGCTTCGGCGTAACGGTGTTCTTCCATCAGAGTCCACGCTAGTTGGGTCATTGTAAGCAGGGTGTTCGGGTGCTCCGGGCCGATGACCCGGCGCTGGATATCAAGCGTCTGGCGATCCAGTTTCTCCGCTTCGGGGTAACGTTCTTCATCGGTCAGGGTATGCGCCAGTGCTACCATTGAAGCCAGGGTGTTCGGATTCTCTGGGCCGAAAATCCGGCGCTCTTTATCGAGGGTCTCGCGGAAGAGCTTCTCCGCCTCAGAATAACGTCCTTCAGACTTCAGAGTGAACGCCAGATACCGCTCAGAATTGAAGGTATTCACATTCTCCGCCCCGGGGAGCCGGCGCTCTATATCGAGGGTCTCGCGGAGCAACCTTTCGGCTTCTGGGTAACGGTTTTCATCCATCAGAAGAGCTCCCAGGTTACTCATGGTAACCAGGGTTTGCCGGTTCTCTGGCCCAAGGACCTGGCGCTGGACATCGAGCGTCTCACGATCCAGTTTCTCCGCTTCAGCACGATGACCGGCGTACTCCAGAACAGCACCTAGATCTTGCATAGAAGCCAGGGTATCCGGGTGCCGGGGTCCGAGAACCCGCCGCTGAATCTCCAGCGCCCGTTCGAGAAGCGGTTGCGCGCGGGAATAGAGGCCCAGATCCCAATAAGTGTCCCCCATGGTGTACATCATATTGGCCTGCAGCTCCGGGTCATTGTGCAAGCTGGTGTTGATCTCCTTCGATGCCTTGTCGAGAATTTCGCGAGCGGTGACGCTGTTGCCCCGGGCTTCACTTGGATCGGGCACTATAAACATGCCCTTCATGAACTCCGCTACCCGGTTCGCCCGGTCGCGCTCCCTGGCGATGCGCCGCGCTTGTACTCCCATCGCCGCAGCAAAGCCAATCAACAGCACGACTGCTGTAGCTGCCACGGCCACTCCGAGCCGGTGGCGGCGAATGTATTTGCGGGCGCGATAGGCAGTGCTGGGCGCATGCGCGGTCACTGCCTCGTTACGCAGGTAGCGTCCGATATCGGCGGCCAGCTCCGAAGCCGAGGCATAGCGCCGCGCGCGGTCTTTCTCCAAAGCCTTGAGCGCGATGGCGTCCGGATCGCCGCGAAGTTGCCGGGCAAGCGCAGGAGGATCGGCACCGCGATTTTGCGCTGTGAGAGCGGATTCGCCACCCAGCGTGCGCAGCTTCGTGCTCGGCGGCGGCGTATCGTGCTCGCGCAGGCGCCGCAGCACTTCATCGAACGGTAGCTTTCGGAGGTCGAGCGGTATCGCGCCGGTAAGCAACTCATAGAGCACTGCGCCGAGTGAGTAGACGTCGGTGCGTGTGTCGACGTCCTCGACGATTGGGTCGGCCTGCTCGGGGCTCATGTAGCCGAGAGTTCCGATCATAGTGCCGATACGGGTGTACATGGTACCGGCGGTGAGCTTCTGAGAGGTTGCCTTGGCAACACCGAAATCGATGATGCGAGGCATGGGCTTGCCGTCGATTTCGGTGACGAGGATGTTCGAAGGCTTTAGATCGCGGTGGATAATGGCTTTCTGGTGTGCGTGCTGCACGCCTTCGCAGACAAGCATGAATAGCTCCATCCGCTGGCGAACCGTGAGCTTGTGTTTGTCGCAATAAGTAGTGATGGGGATGCCGGGGACGTACTCCATGGCGAAGTAGGGACGGCCTTCGGGCGTCGACCCGGCGTCGAAGACCTTGGCGATGGCGGGGTGATCCATCAGCGCCAGGGCCTGGCGCTCGGACTCGAAACGCGCGACAACTTCGCGTGTGTCCATGCCGGCCTTGATGAGCTTGAGAGCTATGCGCCGGCGAACCGGCTGCTTCTGTTCCGCGAGCCAGACTTCGCCCATGCCTCCGGTAGCGAGCAGCGAGATGATTTCATAGTGGCCAATTCTGGTCCCCGGATCGAGGACATCGCGCTTCGATTCGGCGACCACGCTTTGCGCTGCTTCGAGGACGGGCTGCTCAAGGATGTTAGTCGGCTTGTCGACTTCATTCAGCAGCGCCTCTACTTCTTTCCTGAGCTCGCTGTCTTCACCACAACTGTCGTCCAGGAACGCCGACCGTGCTTCTGGTTCTAATTCGAGACTCTTGTGGAACAAGGTCTCCAGTTGATTCCAGCGATCAGAGGAGGAGAGCATTGCGACAGGTTTCTAGGCGGTTGAGGTGAGGTTGCGGCGCAACCACGCTTTGGCCATTCGCATTTCACGACGCACTGTGGCAGGTGAGATTTCGAGAGCGGCTGCAGTCTCGTCATAGGTGAGACCTCCGAAACAGCGCAGTTCGACAATTTCGCTTTTTCGTGGATCATGCGCAGCGAGGCGCTGGAGGGCTTCGTCCAGGTCCAGCACGCTTCCCGACGACTGCGGTCCGACAACTATGGCCTCGTCGAGCGGGACTTTGGCCGCCCCACCACCGCGTTTCTCACGTTTGTTCGTCCTCGCATGGTCCACCAGAATCTGACGCAAGATACGCGCCGAAACTGCGAAGAAATGGACCCTATCCACCAGCGCCAAGTCCGAATCAACCAGGCGCACGTATGCCTCGTGAACGAGAGCAGTGGCTGCAAGGGTGTGGTCGGGACGTTCGGCTCTCAGGTATCGAGAAGCCTGCTTGCGAAGTTGGTCATAGACGAGAGGCATTAACTGGTCCAGGGCTTGCTTGTCGCCACTGCCCCATTGCCGAAGCAGTTCAGTCACGAAATGAGGATCCGGAGAGGTATCCATTATTCACACTAGCAACCGCGACGGGTTGCTTTGAGGTTGTTCACTTACCTCGAGGCGCTCTCATTATATCCCACAACTGTTAGAAACAAGATGCGCTCGCGGCGGGCCGATCCTGCATCGCTCGCCCGAAAATCTCCGGCTCTACGAGAAAATGCGCCACCGGAATTGATCCGGCAGCGCATTGGAGACTACGTTCAGGGTTGGAGGCGCCAGGTGTTTATGGGCTTACGGTGGTGAGCCGCGACGCGCTGCTCCCGCTCACCGGTAAAGACTTGTATTCAGTCCGTGCCCGGCACCGGCGCCGCTGACCCTGTTTTCGAAACGCGCACGTAGTAGCGTTTAGTGGCTCCAGCTAGCGGTCTGGATCGCATGCTCGACGGCGCGGTGCGCTTCGTCGATGTGCTGGATGGCCTCGTCGCGAAGACCGCGTGCGGACTCGTTATGCTCACGGTCTGCCACATCGCGACGCGCATTTCCGATAGCCTCCAGGGCGCGGTGAAACCGACCCGAAACGGGCAATTGGGGCTGAACCGGCGGTTGCACATTCAAATCTTTCCCGTCCTCGATAGCGGCATCTTTGATCACTCGAATGGCTTCGTCGATTTCGTGGAGGGCCCGGTGTTGGTATGTTCCACGACATCCGGCGCGTCCTGTTCGAGCAGAGCGCGGGCGTAACGCAAGTCGGACAGTGCGTGCAGATATCCCGGATGCGATCCGGGCAAATCTCCGGCGGCCATGGCTGCGGGCGCGGGCAAGCCGATTGCCAGCGCCAGTAATAAAGTTGGGGTAGTCCAGATTGCTTTCATTTGTATTTTCTCCTTGGTAATTATTGAATTGGGTTGTAACGGGATGAACTGCTGTTGAGGTTGGTGGCGCGCGTTGGCGGTTGATGTTTCAGTCGATTCACAATCGCTGGCTGATTTTCCGTATCCATCTTCCGTGCGCGCTGAGATCGCTGTCCGAGTGGTCGCACGCATCGGCTGGATTCTGCTCATCAGGCGAGCAATTCGACACCGACCAACGTGACATTACCTGTAGTGAGATTTGGGATGTAGAACTGACTTCCGCCACCGGGAAGATTCTTGGTGTTTCCCTTGGCTTCGATGTTCGGATCGCGCTTAGACTCCATCGCCTCGTCAATACGGCACATTTGGGCGAACCCCCCAAAATACCCATACGCTCCTTGGTTCAAATTGACGACCAGCACATGAGAAAGCGAGCTCCAGTTCTCCTTGATGGCCGAAGTAACGCGCCCCAGTTCACGAATGTTGACCTTAAGATGAGCGGCCAGTTTTTTGCGTTCCTCCCAGCCTGCATCCCACTCCCAGGCATCGTAGGGGCTCCACCAGGGGCTGACTTGGTTAGAGTCCGGACGGGTGAGTTTGTCGCCATGGTTGAACTTGTACAACTTGAGCGAAGTGTCCAGAAGCCTCTTCTGAGCAATGCCATTCTTGAAGGCATCACGAACACAGGCACCGCCTGGTTTTTCGGGAGGCTTATTAGTGGCAGGATCGTAGCTGCCCACTTCCTCCCAGGTGGTCTTGTCGTTGATATACATAGTCCCTTCTTTACGTGCGAGGTCTAACAATTCGGTCAGTGTCCGGTACCGGCGCCGCTGAGCCTCTTTTCAAAAACGGTCGCGTAGTAGCGTTTTAGTGGTTCCAGCTGGCGGTCTGAATCGCGTGCTCGACGGCGCGGTCGGCTCCGTCGATGTGATCGATGGCCCGGTCACGAAGACCGCGCGCAAACTCGTTCCGCCTCGATAGAACGAGTGTGCCCACGAATGAGCGGCTTACGAGAGCTTGTTCTCCTTCGTGTTGTAAGTGATCGGACCAGTGCTGGTGAGGTTGCCCTGTTCGTTCTGCGTGGAGTAGTCGATTTTGATCTCGTTGTAGGTGAACGAGAGGCTGACCATGGGAATCTCGGTCGTCCCCGAAATCTGCAGGTTGCTGACAAACAGCTCCTTGAAGTCGACCTTCAGGTAAGGCTTGCCATCACCGCCGGACTTGGTCGCGCTCATCGTGCCGGTTTTGATGTGGGTCCCCAGGCCGATCGACTTGAAGAACTTCGGTGTTGCCTTGTCGAAGTAGGTCATGACGCTGAAAGCAGACAGATCGGCCTTGCCCGCGCCCGACCCGCCGGGGCCCGCCACGGAGGACACCTGGGAAGCACCCCAGCTCCAGCTCATGATTTGTACCTCGTTTTTGTGGTTTGCGTCCGCGGACTCGCCTTGAATCCCATCGAGTTTCAGAAAATAATCAACTGCCATTGCCGGTTCCTTTCGGTTGGTAAAAAGATGTTTGTCTTCGCATCGCGCCGGCGCGAATCTGTTCGCCACAGATTGGCCGCGCAAAAACATGCGTGCAGAAACTGCCTTTGTTTAGTACGTTCCCACTTAGCTAAGCGATGTTTTTTGGCCGAAGCGATCATGCCCAGGAAGAAATCCCGACGGCGGGGCCACAGGCTAAGCCACCCGAACAAACTGGCACCCACTACTTGGGTAGAACTGATCAACAGAGCGTTCCTGCTTCTCTCCAAAGCGAAGTGACGACGCAGGTTCGCGTCGTCACTTCGCAAAGCAGACGGGCCCAGTTTTCCAGTTCGGAAAATTATTAACGGGCCGAGCCTTCATCCTGTATCCAGACTGCATTCACTCCCAATTGAGTCGGATAGGAGATCGGATGGCCGTTGTTGTCCAGCATGGTCACAGGGAACGATCCCGCGCTGCCTAGATCGACTGCGTTATAGCCGAAGTTATACGCATACGTACCCGAGAAGTAATCCGAGACATAGTTCGTCAGCGTTGCGTAGCTGCCAGCAATAATTGGACGCTCCACGACCCACTCCGCGCTGTTGCCTACCAGCTGGGTTCCGGAAGGCGCGGAGAAGTTGACCGTCACATAATGATCAGTGTTGTAGTTGACGAGATAAGCATGACCTGCGGTCGAGGAGGTGTTCCAGACTTCAACGAAGAGATCGTCCCCAGGCGCGATTGGAAGGCTCGGAATGCGGGTCCAATTATAGGGAAACCACTCGAACCATGCTGAGTAGAGAGTATTGGTTGATGATCCGCTGCAATAAGCATCGGCCTCACTGCCAGCCTGCAGCACATCGTGTGATCCCCAGCCATCGATGCCGACCCATGTTATTGAGTAGTCCCAGGTCCCATCGCACTTGCCATAAGCCTGGCGGGCAACGGGAACAACATAGTCGCCGATAATGTAGTAAAAAGAAGAACTGCCATACTTGGTAACTCCGTTGGTATTGGCATAGCCGCTCCAGTTAGAGGAGGTGGCTGCACTACCATCGGCCGGCGCAGGCGCGCCAGTCATCAGCTTCGCCGGACCAGCGGAGTTCCTGGTGACCTCGAGTATGGGCTCGACGCGAATCCTGGATGCGGTCATGGCCTTCTCCCAGCTGGCGAACGCCTTGGGAGTTGCAACCTGATCGGGCCGTGGTGGAAAGCCATAGTATTCCAGATCCTGATCGGAGGCGTCCAAAGGATTGAAGTCCTCCGGAGGAGCTGCGGTTGTGGTTACACCCACGATATTCGTCGCGAGCTCATTCGGCTTCAGCTGCTGCTGCTGAGCTGTGCCCGTGATAGGCGCAGCAAGCAGCAGGGCCGAAACGAGAGAGAACATACGCTGTTTCATCGTTCCTTCCTTCTGTTTCCTTATTGACTTTTGATATGTCGAACGACGATGCATGCAGAAACTGCTTGTCTCGTACGTTCGCACTTAGGTAAGCGATGTTTCTGGCCGAAACGATCACGCCCAGGGAAGAAATCTCGAGGAGCGGGGTCAAAGCTGAGCCCGCGACCGGATAACTGCTCCCGTAAGGACAGGCACAATGCTGGTTCTTTGTTGAGTTCTTGAAAGTTGGTTTGTTACATCGAACACGCTCTTATAACAGTGGACGAATCAAGCCGTCTTGTTCCAAAAAGAAGGATCAGCAAAGCAGGCATCTATCTCGTCGAGGAAAGCCGGCATTCCATCTGGGCTGTGAGTTACTCCTTCGACTTCTCTTGCCGGCACTGCGTGAATCCTGGGCTGCTCCCCGTCGATATGCGGGGTTGATCCGCTATCCGGTCCTTTCAGCCAGAAGACAACTGCGTCGGCTATCTCGTACGTCTCCTTAGCTATTTGGCTGAGGCCCTTGGTGATTGCCAATTCGTGGCTGGCTTGTGCCCTCAGCCGTTGATCAACGTTGCTATACCAGTCATAGAAAACCGACTCGAACAATCGTTCAACCCCACGATTGCTAAGAACGGTCTCTGCGTGAGCAATCTTTTCATCAAATACAGCAATGATGCACAACCTCATCTGG
Organism: uncultured Acidobacteriaceae bacterium; assembly: GCA_963721995.1. Classification (GTDB taxonomy): domain Bacteria; phylum Acidobacteriota; class Terriglobia; order Terriglobales; family Acidobacteriaceae; genus Silvibacterium. Next base: position 49,808 of record CAVRNK010000083.1, read on the forward strand.
CAATTGACTTCCTCACCCATCCTTGTCAGGCCTTCCCATCCAGGCATGCCACCATGCTCCAAAAGACGCGCACTGTTGGCTGCGATCTTGACGGCCTGCGCGTGTACCGAATGAAGCGCATCGGAAATTAGCACGGCCGACAATGCGAAGCGCGCGTCTGACTCGAGCGGAAGCTCCATCAGCAGCAGGTCCCGGGCGATCTCAGTGATCTCACGATGGAGTATGTTGACTTCATAGGTGCTGTCTCGGACGTTTGCGCAAAACTCCGGACTGTCCAGTTTGTAGGCTTTGATGGAGTAGTCTACGGCGCGCTGCGACACTCTCGACATATCGAGAAGCCGCAAACGCAAGGTCTGTATATATTGCTGACTGTCTGTCTGTTTGATAAGTCCTCTCGAGCTTCCAGAGGTAGTACGCAGCGATGCGAAGGCAGCGTTTTTCATCGTGTCTTTCCTTCCGTTTCCTTATTGAATTTGGTACGTCGAACGACGTTGCGTTCAGGAACTGCTTTGTCCGGGACGTTCGCACTTAGATAAGCGATGTTTTTTGGCCGAAACGATCACACCCAGGAGAGAAATCCCGGGGGGGCCACCGGCTGCCCCGGAGACCGAATACCCGCCTCAGTAAGAAAAGAAGCGGGGCAGAATCGAACCGACGCTTAAAGACTTTTGCAGACCCTTCGGGACGATTTAGCCGAAGTTGCACCAAGTTGGTCCGCCTTGCTGTTCCAGCTATTTAGTCAGGCATAGCAGTCCTCGCTACAAACGCTCCTAAACCCGCACCTGCAACATTGAAAGCGCAGCCTCCGTGGCTTTTTTGTCTCTTTGCGAGAATTTTTCGGAGTGATGAGCGCATTGGGAGCCAAATGCCGCTTATGTAATTGGACGTGCCGAGAATCTACGGATGATTGGCGGACGCTGAGACTGCGGAGGAATCAGCACTTATGGCTTACTAGGAGCTGGCCTAAGTCATTGCGAAAATAGGGCACTACTCGCTCTATCACCAGTGAGTTCAATCTGGACAAGCGATGCATCCGAATTGGAATAAAACGAGCTTTCGAGTGTAGATCCCTAAGGGACGACAGTTAGGCCGGCGGGCAAGACAGCGTGCAACAGAATGGAGCCTCACATGACCACGGACCGATCAGCCATAGTAGCGGAGATCGGGAGATATCGCATCACCGGCGAGCTCGGCCGAGGTGGAATGGGCATCGTGTATCGAGGCCAAGACCCCCTGATTGGCCGCGATGTGGCGATCAAAACACTCACTGTAGTTACGCCGGAATTGCGCGAGCGTTTTTATCTGGAAGCCAAGTCAGGCATCCTGAGCCATCCAAACATAGTAACGGTTTACGAACTGGGCGAGCACGATGGGAGCCCGTTCATTGTAATGGAGTTTATCGCCGGTGAATCGCTCGAGAAGACGTTACGCAGGTTGAAGCGTTTGTCTGTGCTTGATGCGATTTCGATTGTTGAACAACTCTGCGCCGGGCTCGGCCATGCCCATGGACGCGGCGTCGTACATCGTGACGTGAAGCCTGCGAATATCCTTGTTCAGCCCGACTCGCGTGTGACAATCGTCGATTTTGGGATTGCGCGTCTTGTGGACCAAACCAGGCAGCTAACCAAGACGGGAGCCCTTCTTGGGACTTTCCACTACATTGCGCCGGAACGCCTGAAGGGCGAACCGAGTGACGGAAGGGCAGATATATGGTCAACCGGTGTGATGCTCTACGAGATGCTCACCGGCGAGTTGCCATTTAAAGGAACGGATGTCTCCTCGCTTTATCGGGTGATCAACGAGCCCTTCGTTTCTCTTTCAGAATTTGCGCAAGACCTCCCCGACGGTTTGAGCGTTCTCCTGGAAAAGGCGCTTGCGAAAAAGCCTGAGGATCGCTATTCGACCGCCGAAGAGATGGCATTCGATCTGCGCGTTATTTCCCACACGTTAAGACATGATCGAGTGAGCGCTCTTCTTGAGACCGCGCGCAGACTTGTAGAGGAACAGCAATTTGCGGGCGCACGCACGGTGCTGCTGCAGGCGCAGCAGATCGATCCGGGCAATCTGGATACAAAGCCGTTGATGAATGATGTGCAGGATCGCCTGAATCGCCTGCAGCGCGGGGAACAACTGCGCCAGATCGTTGAGCAGGCCCAGACCGCCCTCGCCGAGCGTCGCTGGGATGACGCCATTATCGGCTTCCAGCAAGCGCAGAAGATAGACACGGACAATCTGTTCGGGCTCAACGAACGGTTGCAGGAGGCGCAAGAGAGTAGGTTGCAACAGCAGAAGATCGCGGCCCTGTGGGAACAGGCAAGGGATGCGAGGAGCCGAGGGGACCTTACTGGCGCACAGGAGTTTCTAGGGCAGGCTCTCCGGATCGACGAGCATAGTACGGATTTGCGAAACGCGTATTCCTTGATCCTCCGTGAAATCCGGCGCAAGCAGCAGACGCTACAGGTGGAAGAGCTTCTGCGAATTGCTCAGGACAGCTTTAGCAATCGCCACTTCACAGAAGCGATTTCGCGTCTACGGGAGGCGGCGGAGATCGATCCCGCTCATGCGGAAGTGCATCAGCTGTTATTTACAGCAGTGACTCGACAGAAGGAACAGCAGCGGCAGCATCTGCTCGAGAAGATTGCGGCGGAGATCCAGGATTCGTTGGACCGCGATGATTTCGCCCAGGCCCAGGACCGCATAGCGCGAGGGCTGGATACGCTTCCCGGCGAAGGGCTGCTCCTTCGGCTGAAAGCGGAAGCTGAGTTAAGAAAGCGTGAGTTTGATACGCAACACGTTGTGCGAATCGTAGTGCTGCGGGCGCAGGAACTATTCGCGGAACATCCTGAACAGGCCCTCGAAGCGATCGAACGCGGCCTTGAACAGGCTGAGGGGAATGGCACCCTTTTGCAGGCAAAAGCGCGGGTGAAGGAGTATCTGAGAACCATCGAACAGAACTCGGCTCGGGCGGAGTCGCTTCTCCAGGCACATCTCGCAATGGAGACGCGGAATTTCGCCGAGGCACGGCGCGTCCTCGATGATGCGATCCTTAGGCATGGCACGAACGAGGATCTCGATCAACTGCTCACCATGGCAAAACAAGAGCAGACAAGAGAGAAACAGGAACAAGCCAAAGTCCGCGAGGCTGCCGACGTTCGTGCTGCAGTTGACGAAGCGATTGCTGCGTTCGACCGCTCACTTGCCACGGGCGACCTGAAAAGATGCATGAACGCCCTGGATGACGTAGCGAGGGCTCACGGTGAGAGCTCCGTTGCGGCTCCGAGGCTGGAATGCGAAACGAACCGCCGGCGAAAGGCCGACCAGATCTTGCGCGAGGCGATCGAATCGGCACGGCAATCGGTCGTACAGGGTTCGCTCAGGGAAGGTTCAGGAGTCCTGCGCAGGGCAGAAACAGCGGTTCCCTTTGCCAGTCCCGCCGTGCGAAGCGACCACGAGCGGCTGACTGAGGAGTGTAAGGCCGGTTCGCGCAAGATACGAAGGCCCGCTCGTGCCATTACATCTAGGAAACGGGGACTGCTTTACATCGCGGGATCTGTAGGCACGGCGGCTCTCGCTGCGGCAGTACTGCTCCATGTTAGCCATCGAGAAACACCCGTAGTGTCGACCGCGCCGGTCAAGTCTGCCGCCGTCGTAGAGCGGACCGATATGGAGATCAACGCGTCGCCATGGGCGAAGGTTTTGCGCGTGCAGGATGAGGCGGGAAAAGATATCGCACTGCCCGACGTGGACCAGTCGACTCCGCTGCGATTGGATGGGGTGAAACCCGGCAAATATAAGGTGATCTTCGCCGACGCTCGAGGTCAGCAGAAGACCGTTGACTGCAATTTGTCTACTGTGACTCATCTGTGCACGACCGACATGGGAATCCCGGACATACAAAAGATACTTACTGGAGAGCGGCAATGAGGATCGCTTTGAGCGCCTTGTTTTTGCTATCTAGTTCGATGCTGCTGGCCCAGAATCAACCGCCCCCGAAAAGCGCTGATCAGCTTCGCGACCTTGCGAAACAAGCAAGGAAAGCGGGCGATTTGCAGGCGGAAGCGGGGTATCTTTGCCAGGCCGCTGGTCTTGATGGCAAGAAATATGGCAAGAAATGCGAGAAAGCCAAGGAAGATGCCGCCAAGGCGCTACTGCAGTTCCAGGCAGACTTGAACGTAGGACGCACCGAACTCGAACGGAAGGACTATTCGGGGGCATTGCGTGATTTGGGAAAGATCACCTTTGGTCCCGCAAAGGGCGAGGCACAGGAATTGATTCTTCGGGCTCGGATTGAAAGTGGCACGCTACCGCCGGAGCAGCTCAGCCAACTGGCTTTGACAGGGGCAAACGAGGCATTTAACCGAGGTGACTTTGATCGTGCGGAGGATCTCTTGAAGCACGTGCACTCTCAGACATTGCAGTCCGCGGCGAACCAGCTTGAATCAAACATCAATGCGTACCGCGACGCGATGAAGCAGGCTGATGAACTGGATCGAAGCGGCGATTACAACGGTGCAGCGCAGAAATATCATTCAGCGGGAACGATAAAGCCTGACGGTCCGGGCCAGCCACTGGAACGGATGCGTCAGGCACTTGACGCTCAAGCAAAGGCGGACCAGAAGAAAGCAGAACAGACAGCTTTGCCATCGGCGCCTGTGCAAGAAGCGCAGGTTCCTGCGCCCAAGAGCAATGATGCGGAGAGAATCAAAAACTGGCTTGCCATTGCGCGGCGCGATGAAACTGGCGGAGATTTAAAAGGTGCATTGCAGGCTTACGACGCTGCGTTGAGACTGAACGGACGGGAGACCGACACACTCGCTGCCCGAACTCGTGTGCTCAACAAAATGAAGGACGATAAACAGGCGCTCGAAAAGAACCTCGTTCAGGGCGTTGCCGAGTTCTATGCATCCCAATTCAGCGCAGCGAACGATGTGATCGGCAGATATCTGGAGGACGGCGGCGGGCAGCACGTTGGCGCTGCTCATTTCTATCTAGGAGCCTCATTGCTTTCCCAGGTGATTCTTGCAGATCCAAAGAATGAGGCTGACTCGGATAAGCTGCGGAATCAGGCGCTAGAGCAGTTTGTTCTGGCTAAACAACTCCACTACGTGCCTATGCAGTCGGCAGTGTCGCCAAAGATTTTTGCGCAATGGGCTCAGACGGGCAATACGCAATGAGATACCAGAAGGCCGCCAACCCTTCTTGGCCAGAACCATTTGATTTCATAACAGTGTCGGCTTCATCGAGGCGCGATTAGACTCTGGAAGATCGATGACTGAAGGTTCGGAAGAAGGAGCCGAACATGAACATTGTAGGAGTGGATTATCAGCCAAGCGTTCAGCAAGTAGCGTTTCTAGATAGATACGGAGACGGGCGAGACCGGCGAACGGCGACTGAACCACAGCGATGGAGAGGCAGAGCGTTTCTATCGGGATCTGCAACGAAGACAGTTCAGCGTGCGCGTCGGGATGGAGGCCACCGGACATGCACGTTGGTTTGAGCGCTTGCTGGCAGAGTTGAAGTTCGAGCTATGGATTGGGGATCCGGCCAGGATCAAGGCGGCACGGGTACGGAAGCAAAAGACTGACCGGCAGGATGCCCAGCTATTGCTTAGGCTGCTGGTAGAGAATCGCTTTCCGCGGATCTGGGTCCCGAGTCCGGAGAACCGTGATCTCCGCCAGCTAATCTGGCATCGGCATCGCCTGGTACAGATGCGCACGCGGGCCATAAACCAGATCCAGGCCACGGCCATGAACGAGGGCATGCGACGAAAAAAGACCCTGTGGAGCAAGGCTGGACGCAAGCAACTGGAGTCGCTGCTGTTGGCCCCGTGGGCCACACGGCACCGGCAGGAACTGTTGGATCTGGTGGATCGATGGAACGTGACCATCGCTGAGCTCAGCGCAGCCATCGAGCAGGAGGCACGCAAACGGCCCGAGGTATTGCGGCTGATGACCCATCCCGGCGTGGGACCGATCACCGTACTGGCCTTCGTGCTGGTCATCGGATCTCCCGATCGCTTCGCTTGCGGCAAGCAGATCGGGAGCTATCTAGGTCTCATTCCCTGTGAAGACTCCAGCGCGGATCGTCAGCGACTGGGGCACATCACCAAGCAGGGCAGTTCTCTGGTGCGCTACCTCTTGGCCGAGGCAGCCCAGGCTGCCGTTCGTTGGGACCCCGGCTGGCGCCGTCGCTACGTGCATCTGGCCATGCGTCGCGATCGGCGCATCGCCAAGGTGGCGATGGCCCGCAGGCTGGCCGTCAGCCTCTACTGGATGTGGCGTAAGGAATGCGATTATCAACAGACTTTGCAGTTCGGTTCGCACGCGGGAGAGCCTGGATTCGTCCATGGTGTGAAGTAAATCACCGGCCACTTGATTGGGCATCCCGCTCCTTATCCAGGGAGTTCGAAGTAGTAATCATGGTCGAACGTGCGATCGGAGAGATGGTTGGGTCGGACCGAGTCCGCCCAATAGATTACATGCGAACCTTGGTCAACGATGAGGGGTTTTCAACCAGAGCGCAACGGAACAGCTCCTCGGAGTCTACGCCGTCGTGCGCGCAAAAAGCGCTTGACAACGCCGACATTGTTAGAGATGGACGAAAAACCGGCTAACCGTAGAAGTGCGTGCCACGCTGTTCTTGGCTCCACGTGTCCGACATGCCGACCTTCTCCGCCATTTGACAACTCCGAGTAGCTGATCAACCAGGGATAACGTATCAATAGGAAAAACACTGCGTTTGCGGGGCTCAGCTACCCGAAATCTGGACGGGCCGGGTGGTCCACGACTATAAGACGTCCATCCGTCAAAGCTCTGACAGAATGTCGGATGTTCGCGGGCACAATGGCAACGATGCCAGGCCTCGCAATTTCAGTTTTTCCGTCGATGGTCAATTCCAGTTCACCCTCAATAACTTCATAAACCTCTTCTTCCGGGTGGAAGTGCTCGTGAATTTTAGACCCGGCTGCGAACTCATAGTGTGCGAACGTCATGTTGAGCGAGTGAACATAACGTCCCTTCCATCCCGGTAGCCGTTCGATGACCTTAAGTCCGTTGATGTCCACGAAGGGCATGAGAACTTCCTATCTTCGCTGCAGCCCACAAAGGAGTAAGAAATTTAGCGTATTTACATTCTAGGCCACTCCCACGAGAGTCAAGTGCGATAACCAGAGGCTCTGCTCAGAACCAGGTTGTCGAATCCCAGTCACAACCTATTTGATAGCAGGGGGGCTTATCAAATACCGTTCTAAACAATATCGCTCCGGGTAGTTTCTTAGACCATCTCAGCGAGGGGATCAAAGCTTCCAGTCTGCGGATTCGGTTTGAGCTGATAGACCGGAGATGCCCAATAATTGACACGCCACTCAGGATGAGGCCCAGAAGGATTGGCGCGTTCAGCCAGTGGTTGCACCGCACCAGCAGGTAGTGCCTGCGAACTGCAAGCACGCCGGCTTCAGACTGCGGCGTGCTTGAAGCGATCCGTTCCTTATGGAGGTGCGTGGAATGTGGCACAGGTATTCTCCGCGCTATAGAACTCCCTTGGGTCGGCTGGGGCTGATGCGGCTCGCCATTCTAATTTCCGAATTGCAGCGTGACATTGTGGAGCCGCAACCCCGTCAAGAGTTTAGTGCTGCCCTGGGTCGTCCACAGCTTAGCCTCCACCTCGTTATGCTGTTCGACAGCGCGAGCCGGAACGGTCGTGCTGAAGTTGTATTTGATGAACGTTACCTGCACATTCGGGTCGGTTCCGCTCCATTCGATCTTGTAGTCCCCTTTGGGCAGATCCGTGGTCCCAACTTTTACAGTCCTATCGATCTCAACATTCGCAGTGTTTATCGCCGCTGCATTGGCTGCGAGAGGAAGGGTTGCTAGCAGAAGGGTTAGGGCTTGGATGCGCGTCATACGTTTGTATCTCCTTAGGTTCGTTTAGTGACTGGCCCGGGGGACAGTCACCATTTTAGAATGTGGTCACAATCTAAACGGTTCACATTTTTCGGAAAGATATGTCCAGAGAAGCCAGATTTCCAACGGAGAATGGATAGGCGACACAGCCTAGTGGACAACCGTTCTCAGTTATCGGTAACAGGGCAAAGCATGTTTCCAGGGGCGGCTGCCCTTGAAACGTGCCGGCGATTAATCGTCAACTGACGATCACCGAGTTGCCGCACGGATTCTGATTCGTGGTTCGGCACATAATCGTGTCCTATGTGGCACCTTTTTAGATTTCCTGTAGCATCTAAATGCACAGGCATTAGAACTGACATGAGAAAGTCAAGAGAAGAAGCAGCGCAGACCCGTCAACGAATCATCGAAGCAGCTTCTCAGCGGTTTCGAGGGAATGGCATAGCCGAGACCGGACTGAACGATCTGATGAAAGCGGCAGGACTGGAGACGCAGGGCGGATTCTACAAACATTTCGAATCGAAAGACGCACTGCTTGTGGAAGCCATCGAGCATAGTGTGGCTGAAATACTCGGTCGGCTAGAGGATTCAGTCAAAGGAATTCCTCCAGAGGACGCCTTCGCAACGGTGGTTTCTAGCTACCTGTCAGCCAAACACCGGGATCACCGCAGCCATTCGTGCCCTTACTCGGCAATGGGAACCGAACTGGGACGCCTGGAAGGACGCAATGCGAAAGCCGCTGCTGAGGGGTTGAAAAAGCTCATCGCTCTTGTAGCCATGCAAATCAAGGACGTACCCGCAGGACAGGCTCGAAGACGAGCAACAGCAGCTGTGTCAGCAATGGTTGGCGGTTTGCTGTTATCGCGGATAGCAGACAGCACCCACTGGGCAAATACGATTCTCGCCGAAACCAGGAAACTCATACTTCGCGAAGAACGCTGTCGAGACCGCTAAAGCGAGAGGTCACCAGAGCGGAGGACGATCGTCTTCGCATTCATCTGCCGCGCCATGGCGGCCTCGAGAGATGGCCCACTCGATTTCTCATGTTGTTCAGTGAACGATGCGGCCGATGCTGTCCCGGAAGACTTGCAGCCATTGCGGTAGTTGCCTGGCTCTAGTTGAGGAAGGCGTTGCGATGTGTTTGAAGGAATTCCGGAAAGCTGGTGGGAGACTTGCCACCTATCCGCTGCACAAGGTCGTTTGTGCCGGCGAAGACTCCGTTCTGATGGTCCTTGGCTATCTCCTGAAAATGCTGCCACAGGGTGTCAGTATAAAAATCTCGCCGCCGATGGCTATTTCCGGAATCCTCAGGGATTGCACCAGACCGACCAGCAAGCTGCTTCAGTTCCCAGGCATCGATCTGTTCATATGCCAATGGCTTGCCGATGACCTTGCCGATCTCACCGGCGATCTCTGCGAAGGTGTATTCCCTTTCGCCGTAGAGCGGATAGATTTTGCCCTTATGCTGTTCTGGCGCAAGAAGAATATTGGTGATCGCTCGCGCCTGATCTTCAGCCGTGATGGGAGCGTGCCTGCCTGTTCCAAATGGCAGTCGAAGAGTTCCCGTTTTGATCTGATCTGTCCAGTACAAAGCCCACTCGGCGAATAGCGTTGGCCGCAAGTGAGTGGTGAGAATTCCGGACCAGTCGAATATTCGTTCGGCGATCCAGTGATCCTGAGCGGCATGGCTTCGGGCTTCGCGCCGCGCGGATATCTGGGACATGTTCACGATTGCAGAGAGCTCGACCTCTTTCGCTGCCTGGGCGAAGTAGGCTGTTGCCTGTAAGAGACCGGGCATGATCGGGTAAACGAAATATGCACCTTGTACCCCTTCGAGCCCGTTGCGCACAGCTTCGAAGTCCAAAAGGTTTCCGGTCACCACCTCGGCACCCAGCGAGCCCAAGGCGGCAGAACGTTCATCTTCACGATGAACGAATGCCCTAACCCGGGCTCCGCCCTGCAGCAGGAATCTGACCGTTTTGCTACCCGTTGCACCGGTGGCACCGGTCACTAGGAATGGTTTCGACATGTTGCGTCTCCTATGGCGATGAATCGCTCGTTGACTGACCCTGGGGACAGTCACCATTTTAGATTGTTATAACAATCTAAACGATTCAGATTCCAGGTGACTCACGTCGAGCGCGGGGCCACTAAATTGTGGTCCTGCACCCTCAATCGAGTGCGCCACTCCTCAGAGCGATGCTATTAGTAGTCACAGCGTGTGAGCGTGGAGGAGATGGAAATATTCTTCGAGTCCGATAAGGATCAGAGTGGCGATGGAGAGAATAAACTGTATGCGTTCCATCCTCAGCGTGTGTAGACTGGGTGGCTTTATACGCCATTGCGAAGCTGGACGGCTGCGAAGATATCGGACTTGCGCAAGAACGACCAGATTCAGCAGCGCGATCGCGATCATGGGAATGCGAATCCAGTTCACGTGGAAACGATCCAGGACCGCGGCGAAACCTGCGCTCACAGTCAGGGAGGTTATTCCAATCAGCAGACGGAGACCGCTTACCGCGATGAAAAACGTGCAGACACTTTGAAGAAGCGCAAAGAGGAAACTGGACCAGCCGAGCAATCCCGAAGCTTCCATTGTGCGGGTTCGAATCGGTTTGGCGATAACGTCGCGCGACGGGACAGCATGAACCGGTCTGGTCAGCATGGGAGAGCCTATTCTGCAAAGAGAATCCGGCGCTGATTCCCCTAATACCATCATTCTATGCGAATTCAGGGAAATCCCCTGATCTGTTGGGTTTACTTGCGCACGGCGGCGACGCTCCGTTGTTGCTAAATGGCCTAGTATCAAATCGAGCCGCGTCACGTGGAAACGTGCATCGGCCTGTGCTCAACGGTTGAAAGCTTCCAGGATAGAGTCGATGGAGGACGATCAGGCTTTCATCCAATGATGGACGAGCACAGACCGCCTTCGGCTATTTGTGGAACGGATGAGCAAAGACATTCTGCGGAACCTCCAGGGATCGGGACGCGGGGTGTCTCCGCCGGAGAAGTCGATGCCGGTGTCCGGTTCCGCGTGATCCGGTGCGATTTGGCGGTCTTTCTCAACATAGTGCGAATACTCTTGGCATATCGCCCCTGAGGGCACGACCAAGATGAATCAGCACGGTCGGAAGGATGCAGAGTAATCGATGAGTATACGGTTCAAAAGATCAGCGGTACTCCGAGATGTTTGGCTTACACCCATTAGTCGATTGCTTCAGGCCCTATTCTGCATGAGGTGGTGCAAGCAACGAGTGCTGGCGTATACGCTTGTGTTTCTGGGATTGTGCGCGCCAGCCTTGGCCGCCACTCCTATCGAGGTGACGCAATGGCGCTCCGGCCTGATTGAACTGAATCAGGGCTGGCTCGAACATGACGGCGACCAGCCGGAATGGTCCCGCCCGCAGTTCGATGACAGCGCATGGAACATGGTGGACCTGGCTGATCTGGGCCCTGCCCGACAGGGCTGGCATTGGTATCGGCGCCGAGTCAACTTTGGACCAGACCAACGTGACCTGCGCCTGTTAATTGCCGAATGCGCCGGGACCTACGAGTTATTCGTCAACGGGATTCGGGTGTCGGGACCGACTCTCCGCTCATCCCTGCTGGTCCGCCGGCCGGTAGAGGCCGTTTTCCCCGTAAGTAGCGCGGACGGCATTCTTGTGATCGCTCTGAGGACGCGAGTTCCGCCGGGCTATGCTGCCTGGCATCTGCCTCAATTTACGAGAATGACGATGGGCCTTCCCGCCGCCATCGAATATGAGAGGCAAGCGCTCGAGAGTCAGCGTCTTTTCGGCCTTGCGCCTTCGATTTGCATCAACCTGTTGCTTTGCCTTGCGGGTGTAACTGCGCTGGCTCTATACGCTATCCAACAAACGCAGCGGGAATACATCTTTCTCGGCCTATACCTATTGCTCGTGGGAATTTCCAATGGCCTTTCAATGCTCCAATCCGCCGGACTCTTGCCGTTATCCGCAAATTTTCTGATTGCCGATCCGCTGATCTATGTCTGGGTTATCGCGCAAATCGAGTTCACATACAGCTTCGCAGGTCGGCGCGTCGGCCTGACCTGGCGAATCTATGAGGCATCTCTTCTCGTACCGCTGATCCTTTCAGTTCTCACCTGGGCAGGTTTGTTTCCAAGTGATACCTATGTGCTGATTGAGGCGGGCGCGACAGCGCCGGTTGGACTACTCTTGTCAGCTCTGCTGTTCGTGTGGTATCGGCAAGGCAATCGCGAGGCCGGATGGCTCATTCTCCCGAGTCTCGCTCCTGCTGTTTCGACTGCTCTCTTCGACCTTGGAACGGCGTCAATCTCCCTAGGCTGGCAGTCATTCAATTTCCTCGTCGAACCAATTCAAATAGGTCCGATCGCCCTTCAACTCGTCGACATCGGGACGCTCCTGTTTTTGCTCTCCATAGCTGTCGTGATGTTTTTTCGATTCAGCCGTGTGAGCCGCGAGCAGGCACGCGCTGCAGCGGAATTGGCGGCTGCGCGCGAAATCCAGCGGCACCTCGTTCCGGCTGTGCTTCCGTCTCTGCCGAATTACGCGATTGAAGCGGCCTATCTCCCAGCCCGCGAGGTAGGCGGTGATTTTTACCAGGTGCTTCCTCAAACAGACGGATCCATCCTGGTGGTGATCGGAGACGTCAGTGGCAAGGGGTTGGGAGCTGCGATGACCGGCGCCTTTGCGATCGGGGCGCTCCATGCGATCGCGGCTGAGATCTCTGATCCGCCACAACTTCTGAGCCGATTGAACCGCCAGATCCTTCGCGGACAAGACAGCGGATTCATCACTTGCCTTTGCATCAAGCTCAGTCCCAGCGGTCAAATGACGATTTCAAATGCGGGTCATTTGTCACCCTACAAGAATGCCGAGGAACTCATATGCGAAGGAGGACCTCCGCTCGGCTTGTTCCGTGATTTGGTTTATTTAGAATCGCGTTTTGAGGTCAATTGCGGCGACACTCTTACCTTGTTATCGGATGGAGTCGTCGAGGCCACAGGTCCGAAATACGAACTCTTTGGATCTGAGCGGACACAAGCAATCATCCGTCATTCTGCTCACGACATCGCTGCCGCCGCGCAGCAATTCGGTCAGGAAGACGACATCACGGTCGTCAAACTTAGGCATACTCCAGTCAAGCCCTGCATCACCTAGCATCCCGGGCCTAGCGCAAATCGGATTGCCCGGCTGTAGGGTCGCCTCTTCCACGAAGAGGTCCGCGACAAAATGAACTAGTACTGATGATGGATTCGGCATTGTACTCTGATTAAAGGAGATTTGAGATGGACATTCTCGACCATAACACGCAACCGCTCGAAAAATGGCGTGAAGGGGTCATGACTCGCATGCGGATGTCAATCCTTGCGGGTGGACGACAACTGTGCATCTTTGACCAATTCTGTGAAACCGGATCCGGTGCTCCGCCTCATCTTCACGAAGTTGAAGAAGTATTGGAAGTGATGGAAGGCACTGCTGAGGTCCAGTTGGGCAAAGAAAGAGCCATACTCACGGCAAACCAATCTGTCCTGATCCCTGCGGGCATCAATCATGGTTTTCGCAATCCCGATCAAACAATATTGCACGTCCGCGCGACACTGGCTGCGCCAATCTTTGAAGCCGCCTATGACAAGAATGAACTATCGCGCCGCTGGGTTCCAGATTCCACAGGTCTGTAAGACGACCTGCCCGCCACCTTGCCCTGTCTCGTCTCCTGGTACGCCTCCTCACGAAGGATGATCCTCCCCTGGGCCAGACCAAACGGCTCAGACGTCAAGACTCCCGCTCATGATCTCGCGTGTCGCTCCGTTGAATTTCATACACTTCCTTCCACGGTGACCGCGAGCCGCTTCGATCGCCGGTAGACATTCGCAACAGCCAACGTCCATAGAGGAACCAGATCCGCCCCGGGCACGAGCTTGGCAAGGAACGATGGCAGGAATTCCCAGTTCCAGCCAAGAAGATAACTCAGGACTCCGGCCATACAGAGGTCGAGAATGTCATCAGCGGGAGAAGCAGCGCCTTCGAAAAATAAAGGGGAGAAAACAATCTGGAAGGTATCCGCGACGATTGCCAACAAGAGGGCTATGCGCATGCGTGGTACCGGAGAGATCGTGATGGTGTCTGGGTTCATTCCACCTGCACCCCTATCAAAATTATCGCGCATGCCCAAGCGGGCTGGAACGCGCGGCCAGATCGCCTGAAGAGAATGACGCCAAATGTCAGTGCTCTATCGGAGCTGCTCCGCGGGATCAGGTGCCCCTTGTGATTGCGTGATTGCAATTCCGATTTGGGCAACGCCGGCACTAAAGATGAGAAGACGTTTTCAATTTCCTGCCGACTCCGACCGTGACAGGTCGTGCTTGAGAAAAGGTCTGCAACGGGGAGGTCTGTCTCAAACAAAGCACTGTCCTAATTGAAATGGTTGGTTTTGGCGGTCCGCCTTTTGGTCCGCCTCGAAGTAAGAACAGCAGAAGTTCTGAGCCTCGATGTTGAACCTAAACCATTGCTGTTAAATAGCTTGGGGGCGCGGGTGGGATTCGAACCCACGTATAGGGGTTTTGCAGACCTAGAGCAATTGACCTGTAACCGTCTATTTTTCTGCACATTGTTGTATGCTTTGCCACTTTGCGTCCGCTTTTGGTCCGCCTTTGGCGCCGACCAGTCGACCCTCTGTGAAGTGCACCGCTAAAAAATTGTTTGGTATTTTAGTATTTACCTCAAGTAACTCTTCTGAGCCACGAAGACGCGACCGGGCTGTCTCGGCAGATTTTGAGTTTCCCATGAATACCGTAAGTCTATGATAAACAAGCGTAATTGAGCGTAATTAGCGAACTAGCTAAACCCCTTCCCACCTGTAATTTAGCGTAACTTGCCGAAATTAGGGCGAACTGATGTCTGTACCCGAACTTGTACCCGAAATATTGGCTATGACAAAGCTGCTTCAGACAAAAGTCCTCCTCGTCAGCTTGATGAGCAAGAGGCTTTTCTGCAGATCGGAGATTCCCCGCGAGGCCGTGTTCCGCCAACCCATCACAGTCATGAGCGATCCATCGTCCGAAGAAGACATCAGTCTGGATGTGCAGGATCAGTCGTATGGAATGATGAGCCCGCTCGTCACACCAACACTCTACAAGAGGACTTGAAAACGCGGATTAGGCTCGCGTCCCATAAACCCAGAGACTCCGCGAGGACAGTCCGCTGCCTTTTCAAGGAGAGAGGCGGAATCGTTGATGTCGCCCCCCACAGCGCGCGGCGCATCTCTTGAGTTCAAGGGTGAACTCAAGAGATGCACCATACTAAGCATGGTCTCTAAGCATGATCTGCGACAAGGAATGTCTGGTTCTTTTCCATGGACTTTGTCAACTTCACAAAATCGGCCTGAGAGAGTTGAGCGGGCAAGAAGTCCGTCCTGCCATCCGGATGCACCGCATCCTTCATCATTCGCTCGTGGTGATAGGTTGACACACTCAGCACGCGGCACGGACGCTCACTCTTGTTGAAGAACGTGTGAGGCGCATTGGGCTGCACCATCAGACTCTCCCCGACTTCACACGCGTCCCACTCAGTGACACCCTGGTTGTTCCAATACCCAATAGCCAGAGTGCCTTCCAGTACATAGAAAAACTCCGCAAATGGGTGCCTATGAAGTGGAATACCCATACCCGGCACGACCGTCATCTCAAAAATGGAGAAGGTGTAGCCCGTGTTCTCTCCCAGTGCCCTCCACAGCAACTGCATAGGCCCGATATCCAGCGCCGGACCACCTGTTTTGTTGTTCTTAATAACGTTGTGATGAATGACTTCTTCAAGCGGTGTGGGGAAGTTTGACATATAAGTTTCCTTTCGTGAACGAAGTTGGTGCTCTGGGGTGAACGCCAGAGCTTGTGAGTTGCGCAGCTAGCACTCCGCTAGTCCCGTGGGTTTCCACAGTTATCTTTCGCATGAATCGTTACAGGCCTTTACACAACCGATCGGATCGCCTCGATGAGAGAGGTGGTTGATCCTCGCGGAGGCCTTGCTATGTGGTCGTCACCGTCACGGCCTGACGCACATATAGGCCGCTTTCCAGTTGCTGCACCATGAAGGCTGCCAGATCGGCCCGCCCAATCTTGTGCGCCTTCTCGCCGCCCTCCGTGCTCAACACCCTGGCAACGCCGGTCTTCTCGCCGTCGGTCAACATCGGTGGCCGCACGAGCGTCCAGTCCAAGTTGCTGCCTTCGATCTCGGCCTCCATGCCCGCCTTGTCTACCAGCAGACCCCGCAGAAACGTCCGCATGAGTACGTGCTCGTTGAAGAAGCCAGCGTTCTTGACGCTCTCGCCCGCACCCACCACTGAAATCTTCAGCAATCGCCGCACGCCATTGCGCCGCATCGCGTCCACAATATTGTGTGCCGCGCTCGTTTCCATCGTCGTCACTTTCCACGGCGTCTTGCCGCCAAGCGCGTCGATGATCGCATCCTGTCCGGCGACCGCAACGTCGACCGCAGCCGCGTCCAGCACGTCGCCCGCCACAACTCTGACGTTTGCCTTCTTGTACTGCGCGGCACCGCGCACGAAAGCCGTCACCTTATGCCCAGCCGCCAGCGCCTCATTTACCAGCGCCTCTCCGCTCTTGCCCGCTGCTCCAATCACTAGAACTTTCATCGCATCCTCCTTTTGCCTCGTATATGGCCGCCATCCAAATACGCGACCTGACAATTAGAGACCCGAGATAACCGTTGGTTGCAGAATAATCAGTGGTTTTTCAACCAATGGTTACAAATCAACGTTCGGTCGCAAAAATCGTCAAAACGGACTAAGCTATTGAAGTGACATCCCCATCACCAAGTCGACGGGTAGAGCGCAAGGAGAGGTTGCGGGGCGAAATCCTTGCGGCTGCCAGCAAAATGTTTGCCGATCGCGGCTACGAAGCCGTGACGCTTCGCGAGATCGCTAAAGAGATCGGCTATACGCACGCCGTGATCTATCAGCATTTCCCTGACAAGTGGCACATTCTTGCCGAGTTGAGCAGCGAGACGATCGGGCTGATGGTTCAGAACTTCGACGCGATTGCCGCTAAACATCTTGCACCGAAAGAGCGTCTTTTTGCGGCTTCACGCGGCTTGATTCAATTCTGCATTGCCCATCCACAACAGTTCCGTAACGTCTTCTTCGGGCCTGAGAACCGTAACGGCGTCCGCGCTGGGCAATATATCAACGACATTGGCGCGCCGTTGTTCGGACGCTTCGTGCAGCTCTTTTTCGATGTTGCCAAGGAAGAAGGATTGCCAAACAGGGATGACATAGTGGTAGCTCACAGCTGGTGGTTTTCAATCTTTGGTCTCGCCACACTCATGGTCATCCAAGGGGTTGTGCCCGACTTGCCCGACCAGGCTCTCGTGGTCGAGCAAACGATCGCAACGCTTTGGGCGGGCGTTCAGGCTGTTCCGCGATTGCCGAAGAGTGCAATCTCTAAGCGATCCGGCCGATCCAGTGCCTCGAAGCAATAACAGCTTCTATCTGCTTAGGAGTCGTTGGAGGTATGCCCGTGGAGTACCAGGACTCAGCCACTTTTCCAAGGCCGTAACCCAAACTCGGCGTCCCATATCGGTGCATAAACGCGTCAGGCAGGAACGGTCTGGATTCATGCAATATCGCCAAATCACTCGCCGACGACAGATTAGTACCGGAATGTCGGCTTCTCGTCAATTCGAAGTACAGTTGAGGAATGAAGATCAGCGAGGCGACGATCCTCATCCGCACTCCTATCATTGAGTGGGTGCGACCCCAATCGTGGTGCGATCTCGGTTGCGGCAGCGGAACATTCACGATGGCGCTAGCACAGTTGTTAGCGCCCGGCAGCAGCATTCATTACGGCACCAGCTTTGGAATTTTCTCGCGCATCTACCTACGATGCGTCCCTACAAGTCCGAAGCGACTCCGATACTCTGTGGGGGTCAACCCTACAACTTTCTTGAACATATGACGAAATGCACTGTTGTCCCGGTATCCAACCATGGTGGTGATCTCTTCTACGGTATGAGTTGAAAACTCAAGCGCCTCTTGTGCCCTGCTTACTCGAACATTCTGGAAGTATTCGCTCGGTTTTAGACCGGTTGCCCGATGGAACCTACGAAGCAGAGTGCGCTCTCCCATCGCGGCAAACCTGGCCATCATCGCAACGCACAGCTCTTCGGAGTAATTGGTGTGGAGCCAGTGCTGAAGCTGCAGAATTTTGGCGTCACCGTGAAGCAGGTTCGGAGAGAAAATGGCATACAGGCGCTGCTCGCTACGCGGCGGGTCTATAACGAAGAAGCGCGCCGCCCCCAGCATCACCGTTGGGCTCATCAGCTTCTCAATCCATCGAAGGCCCAGATCGAGCCACGCCATAACTCCCCCGGCAGTGAAAATGTCACCATGGTCGATGAGCAGCTTTTGTGTCTCAATCTTGATCTTCGGAAATCGGCGTTCCATTTCTTCTGCGTGAGACCAATGCGTCGTAGCTGTTCGCCCATCCAACAAACCTGTTTCCGCTAGAAGAAAGGCTCCCGCGCACACTGAACAGAGTGCTGTACCATCGGCGTACCTCGCTTTCAGCCAACAGCAAAGTCGCTGCCGTATAGGATTGCTGCCGCTGGGAACCCCCATGCTCGGCGGAAGAATGACAACCGCGAGCTTTTGGGGGCGTCCGGGGTGCGTGGTGTAGATTCGTCGGATGCGACCCGAATCTTCGTTAAGCTTCCAGTGGCTAACCGAAATCTCGCCGCAAGGCGACCCGCCCCGCGCGCGGTGAATGGCATTCGCGGCGCAAAACAGGTCCGTTAGTCCATGAACGGCTGCGGCTTGTGAGTTTGGATACACCAGTATGCCGATTTCAGCGCCGATCCTCGTTGGGTCGACTGTCTGTTTTACCTCTGAAAATGTCATATGGGACCTCTGGCATCGGGTTCGCGCAATTGATATAAGCATGCTAGCGCTTCCGGGAAGTATCCCCGCGGGTAGGTTCAATTCAAGTGCCGCGGTGTACTTCCGCCAGGAGACGCAAACCGAAGTGCGCATCGCAGAAAGAAGCCTGTCTCTTCTGCCGCGAACAGCGGGTGCGCAGTCGAAGCAAATGCCACAGCAGGAGGAGAAGATGGACACGATCACGACAAAGGATGGCGTCACGATCTACTACAAAGACTGGGGTAAAGGTCAGCCGATTGTGTTCAGCCATGGCTGGCCGCTTTCGGCCGATGATTGGGATGCGCAGATGCTGTTCTTCCTTCATCATGGCTATCGCGTGATCGCCCATGACCGCCGTGGCCATGGACGCTCTACTCAGACTGGCGACGGCCACGATATGGACCATTACGCTGACGACCTGGCCGCTCTTATGGCTCATCTCAATCTGAAAGATGTCATCCATGTTGGCCATTCAACCGGTGGGGGTGAGGTAACGCGCTATCTGGCTCGTCATGGCGAAAGGGGCGTCGCTAAGGCTGTCCTGATCAGCGCGGTGCCCCCGCTGATGGTGAAGACGACGGCCAACCCGCTTGGCCTACCCAAGTCCGCGTTTGATGATCTGCAGGCGCAACTCGCAGCCAATCGCTCACAGTTCTATCGCGACGTGCCAGCCGGACCTTTCTATGGCTACAACCTGCCGGGCGCGAAAGCCTCGGAGGCCGTCATCCAAAATTGGTGGCGCCAAGGCATGATGGGGGGTGCTAAGGCGCATTATGATGGCATCGTGGCCTTTTCCCAAACCGATTTCACGGAAGACCTGAAGAAGATCAGTGTTCCGGTGCTGGTGATGCATAGCGAAGACGACCAGATCGTTCCCTATGTCGCCGCCGGGCCATTGTCCGCGAAGCTGTTGAAGAACGGAACCCTGATAACTTACAAGGACTTCCCGCACGGCATGCCCACGACGCACGCGGAAAAGATCAATGCGGATCTGCTGGCGTTCCTCAAGGGCTAAGGATATTGGCTGTCCCGGTACTCTGCTGCATCGTTCAGAAATGATGCGGCGATATTGGATTGGCAGTAGCCCGCGTCAGTCGCATCTCCAGTTCGTATTGTCTGCCGATCCGCGATCTTAGACAAAGCCTCTGTGCTGCGCTAATTTCACTGACCGCTCTCAACATTAGCCAACCGAAGCGCGGTAGGGGTGGAACCCGGTTGAGCTGCAAGATCATTAGGATGATCGGCAAGGTAGCGATGCACATCGGAAATAACGACTGAGCCTTCTCCAACCGCGGAAGCAATTCTCTTGACTGAATTGGCACGCACGTCCCCGACCGCGTACACGCCAGGGACACTCGTGGCGTAAGGTGTACCTTCGAAGCCGTTTGTCCCTCCCGTCAGAACGAACCCTTTCTTGTCTAGCTTCACTGTGCCATAAAGCCAACCGGAATTCGGCTCGGCACCAATCATGACGAAGACTCTCGCGATCGGTCTGGTTATCGTCGCCCCCGTATTACGGTTTGTCCAACTAACAACTTCGAGGCTTGGCCCACCTTCCAATTTTTCAATCTCGGACTCTGTATAGAGCGTGATGCGTGGAGATTTTTCGATTCTTGAGATCAGATATTGCGACATCGTCCTTTCAAGCGACGGCCCGCGAACAATATGATGTACATGTTTAGCCACTCCGGAAAGAAACACAGACGCCTGGCCAGCGGAATTTCCTCCTCCGGCAACGATGATCTCTTTCTCCCTACAAAGGAGAGATTCCATCGCCGTCGCCGCATAGAAGACTCCTTGATTTTCAAAATCGCTATGGTTCTTGACGCTGAGTCGTCGGTACTGGGCACCCGAAGCGACAACGACAGATCGCGAACATAATGTCATTCCGCCGGCGAGGGTGAGCTTATGGATACCATCGGTCGGCTGGACAGTCACGATTTCTCGGGAGATGGCGAAATGTACACCGAATTTGAGGGCTTGCAAATGAGCGCGGCTCGCGAGCTGTTGGCCCGAGACCCCCGTTGGAAAGCCGAGATAATTTTCAATCTTCGAACTCGTGCCAGCTTGACCGCCGGGAGCAGTTCCCTCAATCACGATAGTTGATAGGCCTTCGGAGGCCGCGTACACCGCAGCTGCCAAGCCAGACGGACCAGCACCCACCACAGCCACGTCGTAGATCGTGTGCGGATCCGGCAGTTCAGTAATTCCCAACTCATCAGCCAGAGCCGTAATCGACGGGCGAACGAGCGTGCGACCGTCCGACAGCACAACAGCGGGCAGCTTCGAGGCATCGTCGCTTTCAACTCGTGGCTCCCCGCTGGAAATCTCTTCGATCCTGTGGGGGTAATAGTTGCGAACGAAGAACCGTTGTAGGTGTATAAGCTCCGCATTTCCCGCCCAGCCGCGGAGCACGACGCCGCTTGACCCTTCCGCGTTGATGCCGATCCGCCGCCAGATCGCTGCCGACACAATGATGTTGGCAATGTCTCCTTCGGCTCGCATCAGTAACCTCAGTTCGCTACGGGAAATCCGCAAAAGGCGGCTTTCAACGGTCGTTCTCGCCTCGGTAACCGCTCGCTGTGAGTTGAGGAGACTGAACTCTCCGCTAAAAGCGTGCTTTCGATGGTGAGCGAAGACCTTAGAAGCGCCATTCAAAGAAGGCAGGAACACATCGACTCCGCCATCCAGGACAACGAACATGTCGCTATTCCGGTCACCCTGGGCATACAAGATCGCGCCCTGAGGCACGATCTCTTCCCGGCCATAGCCTAGTAGCCGCTGAACCATTTCCTCAGAGAGAGTTTGGAAGGCGAGATCCCGGCGAAAGTCAGCGGTAATCTCTTTGGTCGACGGGACCTCGTTCGATTGCGTGTCATGACCAGGATCGAACTGGTCGTTGGGAATCGTCACGCTTTAATACCTCCGTTTCCACCAGAACATTCACGCCGTCCTCAAGGAGTTTAGACAAACTCCTTCGTATTTTTACCAAAAAAGCTCTTTTGCAATTGGCCCTGTCGTCCTGGCGCTCATAATGGCGATCCGAGCGTAAATCTTTTCATCATTCGATGTAGTGCTGATTAGAAGATTACGGTCCGAATTTACTCGTTCCACCAAAATCTTCGTCATGCGATTGTCCGCTTCGACATCGTTGTGGAAGTTTACCCGGAAAGCCAGAACAGAAAGGTGCGGAGCAGGAGCAACCTCGATCCCATCTATGCTTTTCAGTTCTTCCCACAGATGTTGCGTGAGATCAAGCTTTTCATCAAGAGCCGTTCGAAACGCTTCCAGGCCGTGGCAATGCAGCGGAAACCACACAGCAATTCCTCGTGCTGGACGAGTTAACTCGATCGACAAATTGGCAAAGCTCAGTAAGCTCTCGCCTCCTGGTAGGGCATGTCGGGTGTGCTTTAAGTAGGGAGCGGATGGAATACCGAATCCATCATCAAGATCTTTACTATCTCGGACCAACAAAATACTGCTGCTATTCGGCAGGAAGAGAGACTTGTGAGTATCAAGTACGATACTGTCGGCGTTTTCGATTCCCTGGAACCTCTGTTTGCCGCGATCCGTCAACTGGAAGAAGCCACCGTAGGCAGCATCGACATGCAACCACAATCCGTTTGCTTTTGCTATTTCGGCAAGGCGATCGATCCGATCAACTGTGCCGAAACTTGTTGTCCCTGCGTTCGCTGCGATGCAAAACGGCATGTGACCCGCCGCTTCGTCTTTTTGAATGGCCTTTACAAGATCCTCTTCACACATGCACAAGTCACCATCGACCTCGATGTATCGAATCGCATCGGATGGAAATCCGGCAATCTGGAGTGCCTTATGCAGCGCGAAATGAGTCTGTGGGGTGCAATAGACTACGCCCCGCGCGAAGTCCCGCCCCAGAAGCTTCGTCCGCGCTACTACGATCGCCGAAAGGATCGACGTTGAACCGCCTGAAGTAATCGTTCCCGCAGAACCGTCTGGCAAACCCATCAAACGAGCCGCCCAGCGGATAACGTCGGTTTCAAGGGCCACGGAGCCAGGACCGACAGAACTAATGCCGGTGTAGTTGTTCATGACCTGAGTCAGGAAAAAAGCCGCCGCTGAAGTGACCAAGCCGGTTCCGGGAATGGCCGCAAACGCTCGCCCGGATGCACCGTTCAGATCTATATTCGCGGCGCGGCGGATAATGCTCAACAGTTCATCGACGGGACGTCCAACCTCAGGCGGCTCGCGACGAACGTCCGGGTCATTCAGAAATGAGCTGATTTGTTCGCTTGTCGCAGTCACAGTCGCTTGTGGCAGGTCTTTGAGAAAGTCGGCGGCACAGGTGTGAAACTGCTCCACCAGCGCAGCGTACTGATCAGGGGTCAACTCAAACGGGAGAGATTCAAGATTCTTGCTAACGATCACCGATGTTCCTTCCAGCGACAGCCGAGTTCGATCCATCGGGCTAAGCTTCACGATGATTTGCCCATCAGAGAGTTCAATTCTTCGCGCCCGAATGGACACCTCTATAGTCATTCCATAATGGTGTCTATAAAAGATTATACTTCACTTGATTACCAGTTATTCCATCCGGCGGAGTTGGCGTTGGATGATTCTGACCCGCATGGCAGTCACAGTAGTGGGATCACTTCGAACAGCAGATCATGCAAGACTGGGCGTCCGACTCGGTCTGCCACAATGTCGCAAACCAAAGTAGCCGCCGCGGCGCAATTGCCGCCATCGCTTCATCTTCGCGGGGGGGTTGTTGCAACAGACACTGAATCCTCTGGATCGAATGAAATCTGGCATGTCACCAGTTTGTGTATAATAACCGGTGTCGCACTATTGCTATGTGATCGACAATCTCGCTACATCCTAACGCTTGCCAGCATTGCTTTCTTTGGCATTGAGGGACGGAAGAGGAGCGAGTTGAATTCGGCCATACCTCAAAACAATGACCCAGTTTCCACAATTCGTCCCGGATCAACGGTTTCGCGATTTCTTCAGACGCTGTCGGTATGACTTTACTTTCAGGCGATTGCCGCAAGTCGCCATACTGCACCAGCGCCTCCGGCCGGGCCGGGTCGTATCCAAGAACCAGTGGACACAGGTTTGCTCACCGCAGCGACGAACTCGCCGAAGGTCCGCAGTTGAGAACAATTCCGCTGCTATCAAAGCCACGGGTGCAAGTACCTCTTCGGCAGTGTCGGCAGCACGAACCGTCTTCAATGCGACCGACCTCGATTTGGTCCAAACCAGTTGGGGGTGGCTATGGGCAGCAACCAGAAATGCGTTTAGGTCGGAAAAGTCCGGGGCCTTACCGGCCTTTCGAGATTCGACAAGACTTCTCAATACTGCGCGGAGTGCTCGCGCAGCCCTGAGCAGGGCTCCGGTAGGGCGTACTTCTTCAACACCTTCGGAGGCGAGCCCCGCTTGGCGCAACCAGCTGAAGACGTCTTCATCTGTTTCGAAGAAATCTTCTTTGCCGCCGGAAGCAGTGGGCCATTCCGTGTTCAAAAAGTCCAGAGCCGGATTGCTTGCGAGGAATACTCCCCTCTTCTCAACTGACCTCGAATTCTTAGACATCAGTTCAAGCATAGCTTTTCTTGACCGGGTAAGCACTATGAGTGGCGAAGCCGGTGTCGGACATAATTCCAACACCAGAAAAGATGACAACTAATGGTGTTGCGATTTACTTTTTGTACGCGGAAATAACGGGTTTGGCCCCGCAGTCAGGGCTCTGTGGCAGTTTTCTGGCAGAGAACTACCCAACGGCTGAAAGACGTTATCGGGCCCTTTGAAGGTCAATCGCGAACAAAATCTTGCAGTTAACAAGACAGGAGAAATTAACATGATTGAGAAAACAGGAGACGTCAACACGATCTCTGCGACACCTAGGTACCCAAAGCAGAGGCGAAAAGTCCTCGACCGCGAGATGGCATACGTGGAAGTGGGACAGGGTGACCCCATCGTGTTCTTGCATGGCAATCCCACATCATCGTTCCTCTGGCGCAACGTAATACCGCACTTGGAACCATTCGGCCGCTGTATCGCTCCCGATCTGATCGGCATGGGCGACTCTGACAAACTGCCTAACAGTGGCCCGGGCTCGTATCGTTTCGTCGAACAGCGCCGCTATCTCGACGCTTTGCTCGAAGCTCTGGATGTTCGCAAGCGGGTGACTCTCGTCATCCATGACTGGGGCTCAGGACTGGGCTTCGATTGGGCCAATCGCCACCGCGATGCAGTGCGGGGTATCGCATATATGGAGGCGATCGTAGGGCCGCAAGGCTGGGACCATTGGGACAACATGAAAATGCGCCCACTCTTGCAAGCGCTTCGTTCCGACGCCGGCGAAGGGATGGTTTTGCAAGAGAACTTCTTCATTGAAAAAATTCTTCCCGGGGCCATTCTGCGTACCCTATCCGCCGAGGAGATGACCGAATACCGACGGCCCTTCGTCGAGCCCGGCGAGGGGAGACGACCCACGCTGACATTTCCCCGAGAGATCCCCATTGAAGGTGAACCTGCGGACGTTGCCGAAATCGTGTCCGCTTACGGGGCGTGGTTGGCGAAAAGCAATGTGCCCAAGCTTTTCATTAAGGCAGAACCCGGCGCACTCCTGGCCGTCGGCGCGAATCTTGCCACTGCCCGCTCATGGCCATCGCAGACCGAGGTTGAGGTCAAGGGCGTGCATTTCGTTCAGGAAGACTCGCCGAACGAGATCGGACGGGCGATCGGTGAGTGGATGCGGGCCTTGGACTGACAGCAGCGAATCTGTCAATCCGCAGTGCGATTGACAGATTCGCTTCGAGTACTCGACACGGGAAATTTCGCCCTGGAAGGAGCGCTCGACTTCATCGCGGAAAAGATGAATCAGTTTCTTGCCTGATATTTCCACGCAGGAGAAAGCCTCTCTCTTGAACACAACCGAATGAAAGGACTAATTGTGGGATTTCAAAAAAATGCAACTGTGGTTTTAGTTCCTGGGGCTTGGGCCGACGGGTCCAGTTGGGGCACAGTGATTAATGGCGTTGCAGACGCCGGACTTGGGGTCATATGCGCCCCAATACCCCTTACAACACTAAGTGACGATATCGCTTCGGTTCGCAGGGTTGTTGAACGAATCAGTGGACCGGTTGTTTTGGTCGCGCACGCCTATGCCGGAGCGGTAGTCGCAGGGGTAGAAAACGATAAGGTTAAGGCGCTGGTATACATCACGGCCTTGGCTCCTGAGGAAGGAGAAACAACCGTCGAGGTATTCACACGAGAAGCTCCTCACCCAGATGCACCTAAGATGGCACCGGACAAGCACGGCTATATCTGGATGCCTCATGAGGCGATTCTGAAAGCATTTGCACCACACGCTACGGCCGATGAAAAAGTGCGGCTAGAGGCGATCCAACGCCCAATTAACGTGGCCTGTATTACGGAAAAGGCGCCTGCTCCTTCTTGGAAGAAGAAGCCGACCTGGTTCTTAATCGCAGAAGAAGATCGCATGATTCTGGAAAGAACGCAGCGGTTCATGGCAGAACGCATGAAAGCCACGATTAGGACTGCCGCCGCAGATCACATTCCGTCGCTGACTATGCCCGGGCCTGTGGTCAACATCATCTTGGAAGCTGCGCAATCGACGCTCGCGAGCTAGATTCACAGTAAATCGGACAAAGCCTCATCCAGTAGAGGAGGCTTTGTATCGGCGAATTGGAAGATAGCACAGAATGTCTCGGACCCAAAACGGCAATGGAGAGTTCCATGGAAACAGCAACGTTATCTGTCGAAGTCATTGCATTGCCAGTAAGCAACGTCGACCGTGCTCTGCGGTTCTATCTCGATCAAGTCGGCTTCGCCCTGGACGTCGATTATTCGCCGAACAACACTTTTCGAGTGGTGCAGCTTACACCTCCTGGCTCTAGCTGTTCCATTCTGATTGGCAACGGCCTGGCTGATGTCCCCATCGGTTCAGTCCGCGGAATCTATCTGTCGTGACAGATATCGACGCCGCACGGAGACTTCTGCTTGAACGGGGAGTCGAGGTCGGTGAGATCCGGCACAAGACACCGTCCGGAGCCTGGGATGGAGGGTTCGCACCGGGCCTTGATCCCGCGCGAGGAGACTACGCTAGCTTTGCCAGTTTTTCCGACCCGGACGGCAATGGCTGGGTGCTACAGGAACGAGGCTATCGTCGAACGTAGTCTTGGAGGCTCGTAGTGGATAACATCGCAAGAGTGCAGTCACTCTGTCTGCGCCGCAATTTCGCGGATGGGGCGCTAAGGTTGGCTCTTCGTGCCCGAAGCGTAGCATTTAGCTTGTTTAGTTAAGCCATAGGAGGTGAGCAATGGGACTGTCTTGGCAACAAGGTCCGCTTTCGCCCGGAGCAATCGGTCGGTTTCTCGTTCCTGAACCGCTGCCTGAGAGGCTCCTGTATGTCGAACGGCTGCGTCGCCGCATGCGCGTCCGTTTCGGCGGAACTTGGATTGCCGATAGTGAGCAGGTCCTTGTGCTCTTCGAGCCTGACCGCTATCCGGTGGCCTACTTCCCGGAGACCGACATCATTCCAGGTGCCCTGCAGCTCACCGAGCATACGACCCGGCACCCGGACCTCGGCCCGACCTCCTGGTATAGCGTCCGGGCAGGTGAGAAGAGCGCGCCGCGCGGGGCCTGGCAGCATATCGAGCTGCCCTCCTATGCGAGCGAGTTGAAGGCACGGGTCGCGTTCGCGTGGCCGGCCATGGACGCCTTCTATGAAGAAGACGAACGGATCGTGGGCCATGCCGCCGACAGCTACCACCGCATCGATATCCGCCGGACCTCGCGCAGCCTCGTGGTCCGCCATCGCGACCACGTCATCGCCGACACCAAGCGGCCGGTAGTCCTGTGCGAGTCCGGCTTTGCACCGCGATGGTACGTTCCGCGTGCCGACATCGATGAGTCCGTGCTGACAGCTGTAGAACATCGAACTTTCTGCCCGTACAAAGGACTCTGTAGCTACTACAACATCGGCGATGTAAAGCTTGCGGCATGGTCATATCCTGACGCCTATCCCGAAGTCGGCCGCATTTCCAACTTTGTGTCGTTCGAACCTGACATCGTCTCGGTCCAGCTCGATGGCACCCAGCTCCACCTTGAGCCGGGTCAGACGGTGATTCCGCACGGCCCGGATCGCGAGCTCACCGTCGACGAGGCATCCGAACGCCGATAATACGAAATTTATAGATGGGTGGCCCGGTTCCCACCAAAGCGGAGCAACATGGCTCGACTACTATCGGTGAACGTCGGACTTCCTCGCGACATCGAGTGGAAAGGCCGAACTGTGCATACGGGGATATGGAAGGATCCGGTGCATGGCCGCTGTCGGGTCGGCCGGTTGAATCTGGAAGGAGACGGTCAAGGTGATCTTGCTGGGCATGGGGGCGAGCAGCGAGCCGTCTTCGTATACCAGGTCGAATCCTATCACTACTGGAAGCAGAAGCTGAACAGGACCGACTTCGTCCACGGACAGTTCGGCGAGAACTTCACGATCGAAGGATTGCCCGACGATGTCGCGTGCATTGGTGACCGTTATCAGATCGGCAGCGCACTGTTCGAGATCACTCAACCTCGCGTTACCCGTTATCGCGTCGGAATTCGAATGAACGAGCCTCGGATGCCGGCATTGCTGACATCCAACGGACGGCCGGGTTTCTACTTCCGCGTCCTGCGCGAAGGTGAGGTAGGCACTGGCGACGAAATTGTAAACCTAAGCAAAACCTGCTAGCTGAAGCTGGTACAGGCACCTGAGCGGCCGTCAGGAGGTGAGTATGAAAACGAAACAAGCCTTAGTTCTTGGGCTACCACTGATAGCCTCTTGTCTCTTCCTGGCAGTCGGGCATGGATACACCGAACCCGTGGATAACCGCATGGTGAGATTGGCAGAGCTGGAAATTTATCCTGACCAATTGAACGCGTACAAAGCGGCGCTGAAAGAAGAAATCGAGGCTTCCATCCGAACGGAACCGGGCGTGTTGATCTTGTATGCCGTCTCCCTAAAAGCTCATCCCGAACAGATTCGTCTTTTCGAAATCTATCGCGATGCTGCTTCCTATCAGGCGCATCTGCAGTCTCCTCATTTCAAGAAATACAAAGAACAGACACAGCAAATGGTGAAGTCACTCACGCTTCTCGATACTGACCCGATTCTGCTCGGCTCGAAGTTCAAATAAACGTGATCGGGCAGTTCAGCACGCTCTTCTCGTAACCAATCTCCGATCACTCGCTGTGCTCAATGAGTCCTATAAGAGGGGATGTCAAGAAAAAAACTCCTCCCTCCTCTCCGCAGGAGAGGCCGATGTTGTGCTTGCATCCAGCCCGATCTCCAGTTGGAGAAGTCCTTGGCCGCGTGTACTCCAGACAGACCGTAGCCCGTCGATAGTTTCTCTCGACGGTTTCATGACTCGAGGGTGGTTTGGACGCCTTCGGTTCCGGAAGCTGCGCAAGCAGAGACGTTGGCTTTAGCGGGCCAACCATGGTCCTATCTGAGACTCAAGGCCTACAGCTTTATTTGGTTATGCGAGGGGGCAATAGGGTGACTTTGGAGGCTCGGTGCTGGACAACAGCACACAGGGCCTAACTCATTGATTGATACTCTCCCTCGACCTGGAGCGTCGCAGGAACCGATTGCCTAGCCATCGGAAGTAAAGCCGGCCTGCCTGATTCCGGTAGACGCTCAAGCTGCTTGCGATTTCAGATGTTCAGCGTCGAAACGTTCTCCTTTCTTCCAGAGTGTCAACGTGATGGCCGCGATCTTCCGTGCAAGCGTCAGCCGTGCCATATCCGGCTTCATTCCCTTGGCCAGCAAGCCTTCGTAAAAGTTCTGCAATGGACCGGCGCAACGGCTGGCGCTCAAGGCCGTACTCTTGAAGATCTCCTTCATCTCGTGGTTGTGATTCTGGTTCAGACCGCGGACCTGTTGTGGCTTTTTGGAACGTTGCAGTTGGCCATCCACATAACGATGCTGCGCGCTGTCGTGCGTCTCCACCGCCAGGCCACTGTAGGTCCACAACTGCCGTTGGCTGCGGAACCGGTGGGGCGTTTGCATCAGGGCCAGCAACAGTGTGGCTCGCAACGGACCAATCAACGGAATCTGGCGCAATATCTTCACAGCCTGATGTTTCCGGCTCTCGGCTAGAAGTTCTCCTCGCACTGTGTGCCGCACAACCGACAGGCCATCCATCTGTTGATACAACATCTCTGCCCGGCGGCGCACACCGGGTTGCGTAATCTTGTTCAGCCACTGCTCGCGATGGCGTGATGTATAGACCTGCTTACCCGAGCAGGGAATGCCCCAGCTTCGATACAGCGCCTTGAGCCGACTCATCACCCGCCTCATGTCTTTGCTGATAGTCAGATAGCTACGCGCCAACTCCCGCAACGTCCCTAGTCCGTTCTCTCCGTGGTAGACCGCGCGCAGCATTCCACTGCGCAGCAGCTCGGCCAGCTTTCGTGCATCGATCTTGTCGCTCTTGCTGCCCTCTTTCAATAAGGCGTTGCGACGTGGATTGCAGACCACGATTTCCGCGACATGAGGCTTGAGCACGTCGTAGAGCCAAGCCGCCCAGGTTCCTTCTTCCAAGGTCGCATGCAACTCTCCACTCAGCCCATGCAGGAAATCGAGCAGAGTGCTGGCTTTGGTTTCGACGATCGATTCCATCACCAATTTGCCGGCGCCATTCAGAACCGCAATCGCGATCGCTTCCTTGTGAACATCCAAGCCGATATACTTCACATTGCTACTCAGCATGCTGAGTACCTCCTTGGGGGGAAGGTGATTCTTCACTGGACCACTTCCCCCAAGGTCAAGTGTCAGGCCTTCAGACCGCCCGCAGAGAATCCGCGTCTCTTGTCCCGCCGCAGTAGAATGAGTGCGGACTGAGCGGAGGATAGGGCAATGCTCCCAAGGAACTCCTACACCATTTGGAGGGTTTACTTGGCTTGGGCTGGTGCAATTGTGTAGCCGAGGTTCTGGGCCATTGCTCGGAGGCGGTTTTCTGCCCGTTGGCGATATTTGATTTCTGTTCTGGCAAAGACGCTTTCGTCGTACGGCTCTCTGGTTTTGAGCATGTGATAGATAATTCGCGCCAATTTGTGAGCAGCGGCAGTAACCGCTTTGGGAGCTCCGAGCCTAGTTCGCATGCGGCGGTAAAACGCTCCTAGAGCCGATTCACTCTTTTGGAGTGACTGAGCTGCCATTCGTAAAGTGACGGCAACGCGGTTTTTGACTTTTCTCGTTCCGGTCCAAAGCACTCTTCCGCCACTAATATCGTTGTCCGGGCATAACCCCATCCATGAACTGAAGGCGCCGGCGCTACGGAATTTTGAGATGCCATCGCCCAACTCGGCGAGAATAGCCTGAGCATGCAAGACGCTGATTGCTGGGATCGTAGTCAGGTCTACTCCCAGGATGCGATAGGCTTCCTCACGCAATGCCAGAGCCTTGGCCGGTGCCATCACCTTGCATTTCCTTACGGAATCCTTGGCAGCCGGCAAACTCGCAGATGAAGTGGCACTCGCTTCCATAGACTTCAAGAAGCGCTGCATTTCTTCCTCGCAGGCAGCGATTCGTTGCTGGTATTCCCGGTACAAGTCGACAGATTGCCGCAGTGTGAACAGATGCTCTGGGCGGTAATCTCCCACCAAGCTCTTAGCAATCGTATCTTTACTGGCTCGAATCCTGGGATCGCGGAGTGTGGCCAACACTTGGGGATCGCGATTCCCAGCAAGAATCGCATCGATGATCGCAAGCCCAGTTGTTCCAGTGATGTCGCTAATGACATGGTGAATCTGAAGGTTCATCTGATCCAAAGCCTTCTGTACATGTTGGACATGCGTGGTCGCCATCTCCACTAAGCTGTCTCGGTGCCGAAGCAAGGATCGGAGGGCGCAAACCTCTGGCGCGGGGCGGAAGGACGCGCGCAAAAGACCGACTGAATGCAGGTATTGCAGCCACTGGCAGTCGGAAACGTCTGTGCGCCGTCCCGGTACGTTCTTAACGTGTTTCGCGTTGACCAGATAGGCCTCCAGCCCGCGCACTTCCAGGATCTGTATCAACGGAACCCAGTAGACTCCGGTGGACTCCATGGCGACCGTGCGGACCCCGCATTGCTGCAACCAGTCGGCAAGACGGTTTAGATCCTGCGTGAAGGTCGCAAACATGCGAATAGGTTCTGGATCGCGATCCGCCGGTACGGCAACGTAAATCTCGGTCGCGCCGATATCGATTCCGGCAGCATCGGGATTCATGATCGGCGGGGCCACCCTCTGGTTCTTCTTGTGTAATTTCTTGCGCGGCATCATTGACTCCTGGGTCGATTTGCGGAGACCACAGGTCCGAGTCGTGAACGTAAGGACTCTCCCAATCGGGATCGCCGGCTCACCTCGCGGCTGTCGGCGTCACCACTGTTTTGATCACGGAACCCGGAGCCACACTGGAGAAACGGGCTCGAATTGAGCACCACTGCAAACTCGGCTTGTACCTTGGTCCCCGCCACTTCATTATGCTGTCAGTTCCTTCCCCGTTTTGCCCATGTCCCCATGGCCCCACACTGGGAAGCAACCCGAGCGCCGACTCAGTGGCCTCGACCGATCGCTAGAGGGGATGCTTCGGCATCCTCTTTTCAATCCGTCTTCCTGCACAGAACTCCAGCATCGGGAGAGGCACCAAGCAATAAATCCTGGGGGTGCGGGGGCAAAGCCCCTGCACCCTGCGTCAGCCTCAGAACTTCCTTCTAAGCAGGGCGCCCTCTCATAATGCGTGACTTGAACCTTCGACGACCTGCTTGATATGGTCGGGACGGCTACCGTCCAGTCATCTTGAGCATGGCCTCTGGCAGGCGAGCACCTTCGAGCGACAGCTTCGAGGTGGCATCTTCGATCTGCTTGAGGTCACTCTCCGTCAACTGAACATCGACGGCCCCGAGGTTCTCTTCCATGCGGGAGATCTTCGTGGTGCCTGGAATGGGAACGATCCACGGCTTCTGTGCCAACAGCCATGCCAACGCAACCTGCGCAGGCGTGGCGCCTTTGCGTTGTGCTTCCGCCTGTACGGCACGAACAAGCGCCATGTTTGCTTTGCGAGCTTCCGGCGAGAAGCGTGGCACGTGGTTGCGGAAGTCGCTCGGGTCGAACTTGGTGTTCTCGTCGATCTGCCCAGTCAGGAAGCCAGCACCAAGAGGGTGATCGGGTTCGTGCCTGGGGCAGGAACTCGTACCGGATGGCGTGATTAAAGACTGCACTCATGATGTTCCGGGATTTTGGCCTTTGTTGGCCGAGAATTAAGGTTCTCCATTCTCCTTCTTCACGCCCTTGAGCCATTTCTCCACTGCGACCGAGCGAACTGGTTTCCCCACTGCGGCTGGATATAGAACTGCACCGAATTGCCCGGTGTTCAGGACGATCACGGCGCGCAGCTCATCGCTTCGCCGTTCGGTCTGGAGAGCACAGTTCGCGCCTCGTTTGCGTTCTACGAGACTTACGAGGACATCGACACTCATCCAGCGGAGTGTGGAATCTCGCGCTTCGCCGCAATTTCATTGCGTAAGCGTGCCGGCGTTCTTACGCCACGCGTTACCCGCGAGTAGATGTTGTCTGCTCCAGCAGCACCCGAGCGGCATGAGTGGTTGAGGTATTTTCTTCAGAGCATCGCAGCGACTCCCGTTTGGTTCGCGCGGAATGTGATTCTTTAATCGAATTATATGATTTTTTAGTTATTATATGCTCATTATCAGTGAGCGTTTTACGGGGTTTGAAAAGCTGTCGGATGAAATGAGAGAAATTGCGGAAATGCTGAAACTTAATGTTGTGTCTGATTTGGGGTCAGGTGATGAATGTTTCTACATCAGATTCTGCGCGTTGTCGGTTGTGGCACGAGGTGTTTGTGCGATTTGTTGAGCATCCCCAATGTGGCAGATGCGGCACTGAGGACTCGGAGGCGAGGGGCGGCGGGCTATGAGGGGTTTTCACAACTATGAGTTGAATCCGGTGGTCAGAATCGAAGATCGCGGAGATCTGGATTGTCTCGAGGGCTGGAGCGAAGTTACAGACCGTCTTAAAGGATGTCTTTCGCCAAGGAAATATACAGTTGCAATTGAATGCTACCCGGGAGTGATGCTGGACGCCCTGCGGAAAAGGATCGCTGCAGCATTCCCGCAGTGCACGATTTTGAATGTCGAGGACGCATATCTTGATGCAGCGGAGTTGAGGGAGCAATTTCAGAATGCGCTCACAATGGATCCTGTGTTCGGGAGGATGGAGCCCCGGTCTATCGCGAGCTATTTTGACGAGCGACGCACGGCGGTCTTGAGAACAACGATTGAGCAGACTCGTTCGGTCACTTTTGTCATTGGGGCCGGCACCCAGCATGTTTTCGCGAAACCGGATCTCCTGGTACATGCAAATGTAACGCGATGGGAACTGCAAAAGCGGCAACGCAACAAAAGCATCTGTAACCTCGGCCTCGAGAACTATGAGGATTCAGCGCAGCTACTGTACAAGAACGCCTACTTCCTTGAGTGGCGGGTTGCGGATGAGATCCGTCACTCACTCTATGACAGGATTGACTATTTTCTCGACCTGGACGACCAAGAAGTCCCTCGAATGGTGCAAGGAGATGTTGTCCGCGAGGCTGTCGCCGCGGTAGTCAGGCAGCCCTTTCGAGTCGTGCCATTTTTTGATCCTGGGCCCTGGGGTGGCTGCTGGATGATGCGGACATTCGATCTTCCGCAGGATGTCCCAAACTATGCCTGGTGCTTCGACTGCGTTCCGGAGGAGAATGGCGTCGCCCTCGCGTTCGGATCGCGGCGATTTCAGCTTCCTGCCATCGTGTTGGTACATGAGCAGCCCATCGCTCTGCTGGGAGAGGAGATTTACAAGCACTTTGGTGCGGAATTTCCCATTCGCTTCGATCTGCTGGACACGGTTGGCGGTTCCAATCTCTCGCTGCAGGTGCATCCGCTGCGCGAGTATATCCGAGAACATTTCGGAATTTCGTATACCCAGGACGAGAGCTACTACATTCTCGATCAAAGCGGCGATTCTCAGGTCTACCTGGGGGTTCGCACAGGATCGAACCGCGAGCAGATGCGTGAAGATCTGGAAGATGCCCAGGCAGGCGGACCTCCTTTTCCCGTTGAACGCTATGTGAATCTCTGGCCAACCCGCAAACACGATCATTTCTCGATCCCGGCAGGGACGATTCACTGTTCAGGCCGCGACAATCTCGTACTTGAGATCAGCGCTACGCCCTACATCTTCACGTTCAAACTTTGGGATTGGGGCCGTCTCGGATTGGATGGCAGGCCACGCCCGATCCACCTTGAGCATGGCCTGGCTAACATTCAGTGGAACCGCGATACGGAGTGGGTGGAAAGGGAACTGCTGAACCAGACAGAAGAAGTTGCAACCGGCGACGGGTGGCGCGAGGAACGGACGGGTCTCCATCGGTCGCAATTTCTGGAGACGCGCCGCACGTGGTTTACAAAGGCGGTGACGCACAATACCGAAGGCAATCTGCACGTGCTGAATCTTGTGGAGGGGGCGGCTGTCAGTGTAGAGAGTCCTACCGGTGAATTTTCCCCGGTCGAGATTCACTATGCGGAGACATTTATTGTTCCGGCCTGCGTTGGGGCGTACACCGTTCGGCCACTGGGTAAGTCAAACGAGCCATCGGCAACGATTCGAGCCTATCTGCGGCCTGGCGATCAACGACAGGGCAACAGCGATCAACGATAGCTTCAGGCCAACGTTACCGAGATTCCGAGCTTCTCGAAGGGTGCAACTGCTTCCGCGGTTGCGCCCTGGTCGGTGATCAGAGCATCGATTTCACGCGTTTCGCACAAAAGCCATTTGCTGACTGCGCCGAGCTTGCTGCGATCGGCAACCACGATCTTCTTCTTTGAATGACGAGCCAGCTTGCGGAGCACTTCGGCCTCCGCGGGGTTGGTGCAGGTCAAACCTTGCTGTGCGTCGATCCCGTCCACTCCGATAAACATGATGTCGGCAAAGAGCATCTCTGTTGCAGCATTCGCAAGCGGGCCGATGAGGGTGAACCAGTTCCCGCGCAGGATGCCGCCAGTGACGATGACCTCGATATCTTTGCGGTTGCTGAGCTCCATGGCGATGTTGACGGTATTGGTGATGATGGAAATATCGCTAAGCACCTTGAGGCTGCGAACCACCTCGGTGGTCGTTGTGCCGCCGCTCATCGCAATAGTTTGTCCGGTCTGAACGAATCCGGCAGCGACGCGTGCGATGCGGCGTTTTTCTTCGGCGAAGCTGGTGATTTTGTCCTGGAATGAGGCGTCGTGGCGAAAGGGCTCGTAGAAGAGCGGACCTATCGGTACAGCGCCTCCGCGAACGCGCTTGAGCAGCGACCGATTCTCGAGGTCCTCAAGGTCGCGCCGGATGGTCGCAATCGAAGCCCCCAAT
The DNA here is from genome assembly GCA_963721995.1 of uncultured Acidobacteriaceae bacterium. Classification (GTDB taxonomy): domain Bacteria; phylum Acidobacteriota; class Terriglobia; order Terriglobales; family Acidobacteriaceae; genus Silvibacterium. Next base: position 86,083 of record CAVRNK010000083.1, read on the forward strand.
GCGGCACGGAGATCATCGATCGAGACGCTGCCGGTCTCCTGAAGACTACGAAGAATGAATTCCTGCCTTGCGACCAAATTATCTGTCTTGTTCGCCATGAAGGGAGCATACCAAAGGATGTTGCGATCAAATTGTTGACACCGCGATCAGACGATCAGGCGATTAGAGGCGGCCCTCTGCACAGCGGAAGAGAAGACTTTCAGGCCATTGTGATTTATCAATCACAAAAAATGATCGAAATATAGACAACCAATCTTTAGTAGGAGTAGTATTCGTTCGGTATTGATCTCGGCAGATTATGCGTGCCTGTGTTTCTAAGGGATTGAGGCAGACCGATAAAGTAAGAATCCCTTCAGGCGTTGTATACAGTATGCAAATTTGCCCCGAGAATACCGCTCGCGCATAGCAACTCACAGTTTGGAGGCAGGAAATGAAGAGAATTCTTTTACTGATTTTGATGAGCTGCTCGTTTGTGCTCTGCGCGCCGGCGCAGACGACGAATGGACTCATCACCGGCGCGGTGACAGATCCATCCGGGGCAGTGGTTCCCGACGCTCAAATTGTGATCGCAAACCAGGAGACTGGAATAAAGAGATCGACAGTGAGCGGATCGGAGGGGCAATACATTGTGCCCCAGCTGGCGCCCGGGGTTTACGACGTCACCATAACGAAGGCGGGTTTCAGCAAGCAGAATCAGAACAACGTGCGGCTGGAAGTCAACCAAAGCCTCACGCTCGACTTCAAGCTGGGGCTGGCCTCCGCCGCGCAGACTGTGAATGTGACAGCCGCGCCTCCGATGTTGAAT
>CAVRNK010000084.1:0-17018 GCA_963721995.1 uncultured Acidobacteriaceae bacterium
CGGAATCAGCCTGGGGCAGGCCCAGGCCGAGGCCAGGCTGGTCGAGCCTCATCTTTGCTGGAGCGTGAAATATCCGGAGTCGTGCGGGCAGTACGTCGGCAAGGGTATTTCGATGCAATTGCGGACGTTGAAAGATTACGTCAGCGGCAAGCTGCGCCGTTCACTGATCGTGCTGTGGTGCGCGGTCGGAGTGATCCTGCTGATTGTCTGCGTGAACCTGTCGAATCTGCTGCTGGCGCGTGCTGCGTCGCGAACCAAGGAGTTCGCCATGCGAACGGCTCTTGGGGCCAGCCGCGGACGGCTTGTCCGCCAGCTGCTTACCGAGAGCCTGGTGCTCTCGAGCGCCGGCGCCTTTCTTGGCCTGGGGCTGGCCTTCGCAGTCATTGTCTGGCTGGCGCATCAGGGCTCCATCGCTTTGCCCCTGTTGAGCAGCATCCGGATCGACGCCAGTGCGCTGGCCTGGACGGTTCTGATCGCGATCGCCGCCGCGGCTTTCTTCGGCCTCGCTCCGGGTCTCAAAATTTCCAGCGGCAATCTGCAGGAGGCGCTCAAAGACAGCGGCCCGGGAACTGGGGAAGGCAGGAAGCACGAGCGGATGCGCGGCGCGCTGGTCATCTCCGAAGTTGCGCTGGCCTGCGTGTTGCTCATTGGCGCGGGACTGCTGCTGCGCAGCTTTCTGAAGGTGCTGGATATCGATCTGGGTTTCCAGCCCGATCATTCGGCGTCGATCAAGGTGGAATATGACGACGATGCCCCGACCGGCGAGGCGAGCGCGGCGAAGCGTGGTGTGATCTTCGAGCAGATTCTCGAGCGGGTGAGCACGCTGCCAGGCGTGGAAGCGGCAGGCATGGCCGATTATCTACCGCTGGGACAGAACCGCGAGTGGGGAACGCCGACGCCGAAAGGCAAGACCTTCGCTCCCGGCTCACTGCCGGGGCCGCTGGTCTACGTGATCACTCCGGGATTCGTGCGAGCCATGGGCATGCGTCTTTACGGGCGGGACTTCGCCTGGAATGATGGCCCGAAGAGCGAGCCCGTCGTCCTTATCAACTCCTCCGCCGCGCGCATCTATTGGCCGGGTGAGGATCCCCTGGGCAGGATTCTCGTCAGCGGGAAAACGGAACTGCGCGTCGTGGGAGTCGTCGACGACATTCACGCCGATAGCGTGGAGGGACAGCCGGGCTGGCAGATCTATTACCCGGCGACGCAGGCAGGGCCATCTGGCGCGCAGCTGGTGATCCGCACCAGTCTGCCGCCGGCGTCGCTCGCCGGGAGTGTCCTCCATGCGTTGCGCGAGCTCAATCCCAGGCAGCCCGCTGCCGAGTTTCGGCCCATCCGCACGATAGTGGATCGAGCGGTATCGTCGCGCCGGTTTTTTGTGCTGCTGGTGAGCATCTTCGCCGAGTTCGGCCTGCTGCTGGCCATGCTCGGAATCTACGGCGTCATCTCCTATTCAGTGGCGCAGCAGACCCAGGAGATCGGCATTCGCATGGCGCTGGGCGCAACCCAGGCGCGCGTGCTTCGCGGAGTGATGCAGAAGACGATGATCCTGGCGATCACCGGCATCGTGCTGGGGACGGTCGCGTCGGTGGTGGTGGGGCGATGGATTGCCGCTCTGCTTTTCGGAACCACTCCGACCGATCCGGCCACGTTCGCGGCGATGATCGCGGTCATGATTGCCGTGGCTCTGGTTGCCGGGTACATCCCGGCCCGGCGCGCCGCGCGGATCAATCCCATGGTCGCCTTGCGCGGTAACTGAACAGCATCGGGTCCGCAGGCAGCGGACCTGGCAGTTGGCAATGATTACGGCTTGATCACCGCCTCCTGTTTCGGGATGGCGTTGAGCATGGCCTCGCCGGTTCCGAGATGCTCGTCGACCAGCCGCGGCGGCGTGTGCGCCAGCCACTCAGCGAGGGAGATGTCTTCGTAGAACGGCGTGGGAAAGACCTCGATGAAAACCAGGTCTGTGTCGCCGGTGTTCTCGATGTAGTGCGGCGCGGATCTGTCGATGTAGCCGACGTCGCCTTCCTGGAAGTCCATGGTGCGAGCACGTGCTCCGGCGGCGAAGACGGTCATGCGCGCTTTGCCCGAGACGTAGTATTGCCACTCGTCCTCGTTGGGATGCCAGTGCATCTCGCGCAGACCGCCCGGCTTGAGCGTGACGATGGCTGCGGCGATATTGGTCGCCGGCCATACCTTTTGGTCAATGATTTTGACCTCGCCGCCTTTGGCTTTTTTGTTGGGCTGCATCTGCCCGGGCCGGAAGTCGAAGCTGTGCGGGACGCGCCCCGTGCCGGCTTCAGCGGCCTTCTGCTCTTCATCGAGTGGACGCGGCAGGTCGCGTTTGAAGATGAAGAGCTCACTCTTCGGAGAATTCGCAAATGGGTTTTCGGCGGCATCGAAGTTCTTGGATAGCACTTCCGGGGGAGTGTGCGCGATCCAGTCGGTCAGCAGGAAAGTCTCGAACTCGTTGAAATTGCCATCGTCGAAGACCAGCAGGAAGCGGGCACCGTCCGGCCCGAGCCCCTGGATGGAATGGGGAATGCCACCGGGAAAGATCCACAGGTCACCCTCGCTCACGTCGCTCACGTGACTGCGCCCTTCCTGATCGACAGCAGTGATGCGTGCGTTGCCGTAGAGCATCAGAGCCCACTCCGCGCCTACGTGCCAGTGCAGTTCGCGGATGCCGCCCGAGATAAGGCGCATCTCGACGCCCGCCACTTTTTTGGAGATGGGCAGATCGCGGACAGTCACCTGGCGCGTCCAGCCGCCTTCCTCGATGCGCTTATGGGCGAGCGAAAAAGAATACTTGAACGGAGGCTGACCGCCCGAGTCCGTCTCCGGGGGCCATACCGAGTCGGGATTCTGCTTGTCGAGCACGGTGTTGTTGGGTCCCGGCTCCGATTCATTCGGAAGGCGATGATCGGGCGAGCGCGGCACCTTTTTCTCCTGGCCTTCCGCGATCCTGCTTCCGGCGACGGCTGCCAGTGCTGCCGATCCCACACCGATAAATCTCCGCCTCGATACTTCTTCCGCCATCACTTCTCCTTGCAATTGGATTTCTGATATTGCCTAGTAATCACGGCTTCCGCTTTATCAACCTAAGCTCGCGCGGGCTGCGCTCCGTATGAAGCTCCGCCGTAAGCTGCTGCCGCCGCGCGCCGCCGACGCCGAGCATCGCCATCAGCTTCTCGGTCTGATCGAAATTGAGCGCTGTTCCTAACTGACGCGCAGCGGCACGCAAAAGCCGCCGCCGCACCGCCGGGGACTGGGGCAGGCGGTCAATCTCAAACGCCAGGCTCGACTCATCGGGATGCGTGGACGTTGCTCTTCCGCCGCCGCGCACCGGCTTGCCGGGTAAGACCAATGACTGGAGAATGCGGGCCACCTCGGCCTGCCAGTAGGCGTCTTCATCGCGGGCCAGAGTCGCCAGATTGGCCAGCTGGGAGTGGATCTGCGGATTGTAGGTCGAAAGCATGGGCAGCAATTCGTGCCTGATACGGTTACGTGTAAAAGCGGTGTCGGCGTTTGAAGTGTCTTCGCGCCACGGCTGGGCGATCGACCGCAGCCACGCCTCGATCTCCACTCGCCGCGTGCCGAGAAACGGCCGCAGGATGACTCCCCGCGTGTGCTGAATCACAGGAGAAATCCCGCTCAGCCCTTCGGTCCACGCGCCGCGCAGCAGCTTGTGCAGAACTGTCTCTGCCTGATCGTCGAGGGTATGCGCAGTAGCGATCGCATCGGCCTGGCCCTGATCCAGCAGCTCGCGAAACCAGGCGTAACGAAGATTCCGCGCCGCCTCCTCCAGGGTCTCGCGATTTTGCTGCGCTGCCTCCGGCGTATTCACGTCGCGCCGGTAAAACTCCAGCCCATGCGCTGCAGCCAGGTCGCGCACGAAATCGGCGTCCAAATCCGCCTCGACGCCGCGAATTCCGTGGTGCACATGGCCGACCGAGAGCACGAGGCCAATCTCCGGAGCAGCCTCGATGAGGCGGCGCAAGAGCGCGACAGAATCCGCGCCGCCGGAGACGGCAACGGCGACGCGCATGCCGGGGCGCAGAAGCTGACGATGAATTGGGGGCGCGTCTGACATCTGTACCTATCGTAGCTATACTTCTTTCATGCTGGTAACGAGGACGGCCACGGCTGCGGACGCGAGCCTGATCACCCATCACCGCCGGCGCATGTTTGTCGATGCGGGACGCGCCGACAACCAGGTTCTCGGTGTGATGTCGCACCACTTCGAGCCCTGGGTGGCGAAGATGATCGACGAACAGAAATACATCGGCTGGCTCACCTGCGATGGGGACCGCGTCGTTGCCGGCGCGGGACTGCTTCTGCTCGACTGGCCGCCGCATCCTCTCGATCCGCGATCGACGCAGCGCGGCTATCTGCTTAACGTTTACGTTGAACCAGAGTACCGCCGCAAAAAGCTCGCCAGCCATCTGATCGACATGGCGCTGGCCGAAGCGCGCCGCCGCAAGATCCGCGTCGTGGCCCTGCATTCGACCGAAGAGGGCCGCCGGCTGTATGAAAGCAACGGATTCCGCCAGACCAACGAGATGTTCTACGTCGAGCCCGTCGAGGCATAGCTTTGGCGTTCACCATCGCGGCGCTCGGTCCGGGGGCAAGTCCGCAAGACATCGAAAACGCTCGCGCCTTGCTACTGGAGTACGGCCGTTTTGTGACCGAAGCCGAAGGGGCCGCACACTTCTGCTTTGGAAAACTGCAGGACGAAGTCGACGGCCTACCTGACACCTACCGCAAGCAGGACGGCGACATGCTGGTGGCATACAGTGACGGCGAGGCGGCCGGATGCGTGACGTACCGTGGCATTGCCAACATCTCCCGTGGGTGTGAGATGAAGCGACTTTGGGTGCGCCCGGCATTTCGCGGAACGGGCCTCGGTGAACGGCTGGTCATCGCGTCCATCGAAGGGGCCGCCACGGCAGGATTCAACGCAATATACCTCGATACATTCCCCGCCACCATGAAGTCAGCTTACGAGATGTATCTGCGGCTCGGGTTTACCCCATGCGATCCTTACAACGACAGCGGGTTCGAAGGTGTGGTTTTCATGCGGAGGCCGTTGCCTTAAGCGGCGGGGCACGAGGTCCAGCCCATTCGCTGCACCGTTCGTCACAAGCCCCTTGGAAACACGAGTAAGTTATGCTTTCCTGTGCATTTGTAACCGGCCACATCCGCTCGCAGAGTCTGGCTGGCAATCCGGAGAAACATGAAAAAACAAATATCCACTCTGGCATTTCTGATTGCGATCGCCGCCTCGCTCACCGCCCTCGCGCAAACCCGTACCAGCCACTTCGCCGACTCCGATTCAAAACCGACGCTGCTCCCGGGGCTGGACAAGCAGCTGATCGACACCGGCGCCGATCCCTGCGCGAACTTCTTCCAGTACGCCTGCGGGAACTTCTCCAAGCTCTATCCCATCCCCGCCGATCAGTCGGGCTACGGAACCGGCACGATGGTCTTCAACTACACCGAGTACACGCTTCACTCCCTGCTCGAAAAGGTCGCTGCCGATAATCCCTCGCGGACGCCGAGTGAGCAGAAGATCGGCGACTACTACGCGTCGTGCATGGATACTCCGGCCATTTACGCCCTTGGCCTGAAGCCGCTGCAACCAGAGCTGGATCGCATCGCGGCATTGACTGACAAGAAGCAGTTGACGGACCTGCTGGCCCACTACCAGCTCATCGGCGTGAACGCCTTTATGAGCTTCGGCGAACAACAGGACTTCAAAGACGCCCGCCTGCAGATCGCCGTTGTCGACCAGGGCGGTCTCGGGCTGCCGGAGCGCGACTACTATCTCCGCACCGGAGCCGCTGCCGAGAAGACGCGGCAGCAGTATGTCGAGCATGTGGCGAACATACTGAAGCTGATCGGCGAGCCCGATGCCAAGGCGGCCAGCGACGCGAAAAAGATTATGGATCTCGAAACCGCGCTGGCAAAGGTCTCCATGGACATCACCTCGCAGCGGGACCCCAAGAATATCTACCACCCCATGCCCGTACCGGAACTCGCCGGCCTGACACCGGAGATCGACTGGACCGCCTTCTTCGACCACACCGGCGTACCCTCCATCTCCAGTCTCAACGTCGCCAACCCCGACTTCTTCAAGGGCCTGAACACCCTGCTCGCTTCAACCGATCTCGACACCATCAAGACCTATCTGCGCTGGCAACTGGTCAACGGCACACCCAGCTACACGCTGCCCGAGGCAATGGACAAGGAGCAGTTCAATTTCTACGGACGCGAACTGCGCGGCCAGCCCGAGCAGCGCGCGCGCTGGAAGCGCTGCGTGCAGGCCACCGACGGCGCTCTGGGTGAGGCGCTGGGCGAAGTCTACGTGAAGGCGAACTTCCCGCCCGAAAGCAAGGCAGCCACGGTGCAGATGGTCCACGACATCGAGGCTGCCATGGACAAGGACATCGACACGCTCGCGTGGATGAGTCCGGAGACCAAGGTGAAGGCCAAGGAGAAGCTGCACCTCGTGGCTGACAAGATCGGCTACCCGGACCACTTCCGCGATTATTCTGCGCTCAAGATTGTGCGGGGAGATGCTTACGGCAATGCGGTGCGCGCGACCGAGTTTGAGAGCAAGCGGCAACTGGCCAAGATCGGCAAGCCGGTGGACCGCGGCGAGTGGGGAATGACGCCGCCGACCGTCAATGCCTATTACGACCCCAGCATGAACGACATCAACTTCCCGGCCGGCATCCTGCAGGCGCCGCTGTTTGATCCCAAAGCCACCGACGCCGAGAACTACGGGCATGTTGGGGCGATCGTCGGGCATGAGCTGACGCACGGATTCGATGACCAGGGACGCCAGTTCGACGGCAACGGAAATCTGGCTGACTGGTGGACGGCTGAAGACGGCAAGAAGTTCGACGAGAAGGCCGGCTGTGAAGTGAAGGAATACGGCAACTTCACCGCAGTCGACGATGTGAAGGTGAATGGCAAGCTCACCCTCGGCGAGAATACCGCTGACAACGGCGGCCTGCGCCTCGCTTACATGGCCTTCCTGGCGGACGCGAAGCGCAAGAACATCGACCTGGAAGCCAAGGACGCGAACGGCTACACACCGGTGCAGGAATTCTTTATCGCCTACGGGCAGAACTGGTGCGGCAGCATCCGTCCCCAGCAGGTGCGGCTGCAGGTGCAGACCGATCCGCACTCGCCGCGTGAGTTCCGGGTGAACGGAGTGGTGCAGAATATGCCGGAGATGGGAGAGGCCTTCGGCTGCAAAGCCGGTCAGCCGATGATGCCGGTCAACAGCTGTCGCGTCTGGTAGCGGCTGCGCGCCGAGCGATACGCGGCTTCGCCGGGACTGTGCATCCAGCGGTCCGCGGCTTCGCCGCAAAAACTTGAGAGTGCCCGTTGGGCACTCTCTTTTTTCTTGGCCATCCGAAACTGCGCATCGCGAGCCTCAAGCGAGGCAACTCGTAATATTGGAGAAGAAGCGCGAATCACCGCGGGAGGAGAAGCACGATGCCGGGTTCCACAATTCTCAAGGAAGCGTATCAGGGCAGATGGGCGCTGGTGACCGGCGCGAGTGCCGGCATCGGAGAAGCGCTGGCGATCGAGCTGGCAGCGGCGGGAGCGAATCTGATCCTGACCGCGAGGCGGGCTGACCGGCTGGAGACGCTGGCGCGGCGTCTAGGAAGCGAGCACCAGATCCAGACGCAGGTGATTCCTGCGGACCTGGCCGATCCTGGCGCACCGCAGCAGCTCTTCGATACGACCGAAGGCCGCGGAACGGTTGTCGATGTGCTCATCAACAATGCCGGCTTCGGCTACTATGGCGAATTCGTGAACGGCGATCCGGAGTGGCAGCGCTCCATGGTCGACGTGAACTGCACACGGGTCGTCGATCTTACGCGGCTTTTTCTGCCGCGAATGATCGCCCGCCGAAGGGGCGACATCATGATCGTGGCCTCGACGGCGGCCTACCAGCCGGTGGCGTACATGGCGACCTACGCCGCGACCAAGGCCTTCGATCGCATGCTCGCTGAAGCGCTGGCGGAAGAGACGGCGCGCTTCGGGATCAGGGTAAGCGCGTTGTGTCCGGGGCCGACCGAGTCGGAGTTCGGCAAGGTGGCGGGCGCTCCGGCCGCCGCAGATCGCGGACGGGGATTTCAGAAGGCGGACGAAGTGGCGCGGCGCGGGCTGGAAGGGCTGGTGAGCGGCAAACACTGGGTGCTGCCGAGCTTCGTGAACGCCGCATCGGTCTTCATGCAGCGCTTTGTGCCGCGGCGAACGGTGACCGGCGCGGCGGAGAAGATGTTTCGTCCGGAGAGCGTGAAGGCGGCGCTGAAGAAATAGAGCTGGGCAACACTCCGGGAATCGACCCAACAAATTATTGCGGGCGGGGTCTGCGCATAGTAACATCCTCGAGGAGAGGAAGTACCTATGCACGAAGTTACCCGCGTTGATAAGACGGATTATCGGAAGTTACGGCGAGTCATCGTAGAACACGAAATCGCGCCCGCAACTGTTCTGGAGCGCATGGCAAGTGTTCCGGCAGCCGCTGTCGAGCCTCATCTTGTGCCGCAGGCTGAACACCCCCTGCACGCAACGGTCACCCCCATTGGCCGCGTCCGCGCTCGCAGAGATCGCTAGAATCCGTTCCCCCCAAAACCAAAAGAACGTCGCAGGTCGAGCGCTGGCTTTAACGAACCCACCAGGTTCCGTTATCCCAGTCGATGCGGTTGCCGTCCGGGCTGACCACCCCCACGATGCGGTTGCCCTTCCAGTCGGTTGTCAGATGCCCCTGTGCGTCAACGCTGCCGCTGGCGCTGGCGCCGTGTCCATTGTCGAGCTGGAGGGCGCTGCCGTGCTGGCGGATGGAGCAGACCTCCGACCGGAGACCGTCCGCATACCAGGTTCCTGCCAGCTTCAGCCGTGGATGCGCGCGGGCTTTGGGGATGTTGCAGCGCGTCCAATAGGTGCCGTTTGACCAGTCGATCCGCTTGCTATCAGAGCTGAGTGTTCCCGTGACGTATTGCCATCCCGGAGCGAAGATCGTGTTCGGATCCCGATACATCCCAATTGAGGCATAGATCTCTGATGCTTTCAGCGTGAGAAAGGCATCGCCGTCGGTGATGATGGCTGGGTCCAGGAAATCTGCCTGGCCCAGGTGCCGGCGAAAGACCTGCCCTGAGAACTCGGCAGAACGCCAGAGCGGGGTGGGATGGGAATGACTGCATTCGGAGGCGCGCCGCCCCATTGCCAGAAGTTCACCCACGCTGCTTTGGCGATGAGGGCGGAGAGTTGCGCGTCGGGAAATCGCTGGGCATAGGGAACCGCCCAGCCGATCTCAAATCCACCAATCAGAGCGGGCAGGTTCTGCGGCACCCCGGTGCGCTTTTCGATGATCGAAGGATCGAGCCGGCCGGCCACGGAAAACCTCACAAGCCGGTGAATGGCGCCGTTGTCCACCGCGTACAGATCGAGCCCGTTCGCCGCAGCCATCTCGGCCAGCATGACGAGCGGGCCGAGGGCGTAAAGCTGGTAGTGCTCCGCCATCGCGGCGCGGTTCATCTCAGCGGTGAGCGAGCCGTCGGACTGAATGGCGTCGACACCCATGCGGTAGGTTTCGATGCCCCACAGAAACGCGTTGACGTCGTTGCCGGCGATGCCCTGCGCGGCAACGGCCAGACCGGCCCAGTACATGTGGTTGTTATAGGCATCGCTGCCGGGCTTGGTGCGTTGGATGTCGAAGTATTCGCGCACGCGTGCGGCGAGCAGTCGAAACCACTTCTGGATATCGGCGTCCTGATCCGGCGTTCCCGTGTGGCTGTTGCGGACCTTGAGATATGCAATGGCCGTTCCGCTGAGCATCCAGTTTTGCAGGTAGACGCCGTTAAGCTGAGGCATCTTGCCGTCCCAGGCGTCGGCCTTGGCTGCGGCGTCGAGCAGCGAATAGACGCAGACGGCTGCTGCCCGGCTGCCCTTGCTCAGCCACGCGTCGGCGGCGTTTGTCGCGTACTGGCCGAGATGAGTGGGGCCTTCGGAGGCGGCCTTGAAGGCGGCGAGTTTGGCGGGATCGATGACGGAGTATTGCTTATCGGTGTAGTAGCCCGCGACGTTGATGGTTCGAGCAAATACGGGCGGCCCGGGGCACTTGTAAGGGGCGTCGGTGGGTGCGATTGTAGTCGCGTCCCAGGGGGAACGAAGACGCTGGGCGAGAGCCGGGACGCAGATCAGCGCTCCAGCAACGAACAGCCAGCAGAAGGACGAGCCGCGCATGATGCCGCCCATCATATCTGGTCCGCATCGGCTGGTATTTGCCAGCCTCTACTAAATCGTTTGATCTTGACGGCCCTGTTTTACGGCAGTTACGATGGCGACGCGCTGGTTGGATTCGTCGTGTACATAGTCCTGCCGTTGAAATTTTCTTGTCGTTCATCAAGGAGGTTCATGAAGTTGCGTAGAGAATTGCTCTGCGTCATAGCGTTAGCCGCGGTTTCGTCCGCGTCGATTCCCGCTCTCATAGCACAAGAACCGCATGCGCCGAAGGTGCACCATCCGTGGGATGACAAGTCGCTGTCTCCGGACCAGCGTGCGGACATGGTTATCAAGGAAATGACGCTCGACGAGAAGCTTCAGCTGGTGCATGGCACCGGCTGGGGCGCGCTGCGTGAAGGCGATCCGATCCCGCCGCGTTCCAATCTTGGCGCGAGCTATGTGCTGGGGATCGACCGGCTGGGCATTCCCGACATCAACATGGCTGATTCGGCGGTGGGCGTGCGGCTGGCGGCGAGAGAAAGCCGCTACGCAACGCTGCTGCCCTCGACGCTGGGCGCGGCCTCGAGCTGGGATCCCAAGGGCGCGCAACTGTTCGGTTCGGTGATTGGCCGGGAACTACGGGCGCAGGGCTACAACATGTCGATTGGCGGCGGCGTGGACATTACGCGCGAGCCGCGCAACGGACGCAACTTCGAGTATGCAGGTGAGGATCCGCTACTGGCCGGAACGATGACCGGCAACCTCATGAAAGGCCTGCAGGCGCAGCAGGTGATGGGAGACATCAAGCATTACGCCTTCAACGATCAGGAGACGGGACGCGACATTGTGAACGCGAAGATCGATCACAAGGCGGCGCGGGAGAGCGATCTGCTGGCGTTTGAGATTGCCATCGGGATTGCCGAGCCCTCGGGTGTGATGTGCGCGTACAACCGCGTGAACGGCGACTACTCCTGCGAGAACGACTGGCTGCTGAACCAGGTTCTGAAGAAGGACTTCGACTTCAAGGGATGGGTGCTCTCCGACTGGGGCGGCACGCACAGCACGGTGAAGGCCGCACTGGCCGGGCTCGATCAGGAGATGCCGGAGGACATTTACTTTGGGCCGGCGCTGAAAGAGGCGGTGCAGAAGGAGCAAGTGCCGCTGTCGCGGATCGAGGACATGGATCACCGGATTCTGCGCAGCATGTTTGCCGCGGGGGTGGTCGACAATCCGCCAGTGCCACGGTCGGTGGTCGATCCCTTCAAGGGGCGGGATGACGCGCAGCATATCGCCGAGGAGAGCATCGTGCTGCTGAAGAACTCGGGCAATGTGCTGCCGCTCAAGTCTCCGTCGTCGATTGCGATCATCGGGTCGCATGCCGACGTGGGCGTGCTCTCGGGCGGAGGTTCAGCGCAGGTCGATCCTCCGGGCGGCAACGCGATCAATCCGCATCCGGGTGGGGCGAACTGGGGCGAGACGGTGTATTTTCCTTCGTCGCCGATGAAGTACATCCAAAAACAAGCGCCAAATGCGAAGGTGGAGTTCAATCCGGGCACGGACAATGCTTCAGCGGCGGCACTGGCGAAAGCTTCGGACGTGGCGATTGTCTTCGTGAATCAGCCAATGTACGAGAGCCATGACGCGCGCACGCTCTCGCTTCCTGACAATCAGGATGCCCTGGTAAGCGCGGTGGCTGCGGCGAATCCTCACACCATCGTGGTGCTGGAGACGGGCGGTACGGTAACGATGCCGTGGGTGGACCAGGTGGAGGGAATCCTGGCGGCGTGGTATCCGGGGATTGGCGGCGGGCAGGCGATTGCGAATCTGCTCTTCGGCGAGGTGAATCCTTCGGCGAAGCTGCCGGTGACGTTCGCCAAGAGCGATTCGCAGCTGGCATTTCCGGAGGTGCCGGGGATCGATCTGAAGCCAGTGGAGGTCCAGGTGCCGACTGTCATGCGTGGGCAGCGCATTATGCACAATGAGAAGCGGCTGCCACCCTTCGACGTGGATTACAACGTACAGGGCGCGCGCGTGGGCTACAAGTGGTTCGAGTCGAAGAACCTTCAACCGCTGTTTCCATTCGGATTCGGATTGTCATACACCAGCTATGAGTACTCGGGGCTGAAGGTCGACGAAAGCGGCCAGGAGGTCAGCTTCGATGTGAAGAACACGGGCAGCCGCGCGGGGACGGAGATCGCCGAAGTATACGCGGCGCTCCCGGCGGCGGCTGGCGAGTCGTACAAGCGGCTCGTAGCCTTCGATCGAGTGGAGCTCGCTCCGGGCGAATCGAAGACGGTGACGCTGAAGATCGATCCGAAATATGTCTCGGTCTTCAACGAGCAGAAGGATGGATGGCAGCTTCTGCCGGGAGACTACAAGGTGTCCGTCGGGCCGTCATCGGCGGAGACACCGCTGACAGGTGGTTTCCACATTCAGTAACGAAGCGGAAGTTGAGCAAGAACGGCATTCTCGAAAGAGGGTGCCGTTTTTGTTTGCGGCTCCTTACGCTAGGACTGCCTTTGGTTTGGGAGCAAACTTCCGCTTGTAGTAGGCCGTGGTGGCAATGATCGCGGGCACGCCGATTGTGACCGGAAGAACCCAGATCCACCACGCTCCGTGGACGAGAGGGCCGATGGTGACGACGCAGAAGGCAGTCCACGCGGCGATGTAGCTGCCAATCATGCCCTGCAGGTGGGCGTACCACCAGAACATCTTCTCCTTGGGCGGATGGGTGAAGTCCCACATGGCGCCGGCTGAAATGCGCATGCCGATGGCTCCGAAGACAATCGCCGGAATGCGCAGGTGCGAGACCAGTTCGGGGCGAAATGCTCCCAAAAGAGCCAGGGCAGCGCTGGCGACGAAGCAGAAGACGGCGGCCGCCCAGTCAAGTCCGTGGACGACAGGCTGGCCCTTCCACGCGGCCTTTTGTCCAAGCACGCGGTACGCAACGAAGGCGGAATAGAAGCTGAAGATGGCTACCAGCGCGAGAAAGAGGATGGGCCGATAGATGGCCATGACCAGCGCAGTCGACGCCACGACGGCCATGCACCAGAAATAGATCTTGCCCCAAAGGCGATGCGCCTTGCCGCCCTTCGCGGTGACCAGGGCCAGGGGAGCAAGCAGGAATGCTCCGCTGCCGGCGGTGATGTGGACACCCAGAAAGATTCGCAACCATAAGGGATCGTGCATCTGTCACCTCGTCAATGGCATTCCTCGCGCATCAGAGGTTTACGCAAGGCTCGATTGATTGGTTCCCGAGAGACGGTTGATGGGTACGCCTTCCCGGCTCTTTCAGGGGGTGTATTTCTGCTTCACATCTTTCAGCACGTACTGGTTAGGTGCTGTTGAGGTCCCATCTGCCTGCCAGATTCCGAAAAAGGTTTCGCTGTTCGACCCACCCTGCGCCTTCCAAGGCTCGTCATAGGCCTCAAAGATGATCGTTTTGATCGCATTCGTAACCGACCAGTTTTTCATCGCCTGGTAGTACCACTGGGCCTGCTGCGCGCTCGCCAGGAAAGCGTTCGGCTGTTCTGGTTGAGAGCCCTGGGTCGGCCAGCCGGTTTCCCCGATCCGAATCTCAATTGACACGCTTTGGCTCGAGAAGGCGCTCTTGAGCGCCGCCAGCGTATTGTTCATGCTGGCGGTCACCGCCTGGGTGAATGAGACTTGAGTTGGATTCCTCCCGATCTGATTGTTGGGATCGAAATAGGCATACATATTGGCATAAACGAACCCTTCACATGCGGAGAGCAGTTTGAGCAGCGCTTGTCGCATCGCGGCGTACCCTGGTGTCGTGTTACTGACGCCTGCCAGCACATCCCATCGTTGGCGCGTTGTAATAGGCAGAGTGGATGCATTGAAATTCGGCGAGCGCTTTGATTTTGCGTAGTTGATGAGATTAGTGATGGCCTGAGTCGAGTTCGGCCCCCACAGACATTCATTGCCGATGACGAGTTCCACTACGTTGCCATAAATTTTTGCCTGGTTGAGTGCGTAATCGATCTCGGTTTTGGTCCACTCGACATTGATGGAGTCACCACCGGCATTTGCTCCCTGCTGGTAACAGCCCGCAGAAACTTTCAGTCCGACATTTTTTGCCGCCTGGATGATGTAGCGGTTGGAATCCTGAATGTTGGGAACGCCCTGCCACACAAACGTGCCCTGTCCGTAGCTGGCAACCAGAGAAAAGTTCTTCGCGACGGGATTGAGAAGCTGGGTCACCTGCTCCAACGTGTATGTGTTGAAAAGGACTGGAGCGCCACCAACCCATGGGCCCACATAGGGAGAGAAGGCGATTCCGTGGATACCTGCTGCAGCCATGTTGAATCCTCCAGCAACTGGAGAGTAATTCCCATGAAATCCGGTTGGAGATTGCCGGACTCATCATAGCGCGAGTAGACTCCCTGCCGGGCCGATGAGCCCAAAATTCGAGGGAGGCTGATGAGGATGAGCAAAGGAGCAATTTCGCGGCGAGATCTTTTCGGCATGGGTGTTGGAGCAATGGCAACGGCGGGGCTGGCTCCGCTGGCATTGACACAGGCGGCTTACGCGAGCGGAGCGGCCGGCGGGTCTCCGATCGCAGAGGCGGAAGGCTATTTGAATTCCATTAACAAGGCCTTCGCGTTTCAGGAAATGATGATGGACGCGTATGCGACCGGCAATACGATCCGGTTGACGCAGAGCTATTCCGACGGCAGCGGTCTGGAATCAACGGCCTTCACGTACGACAATGCAGTTTCAATCCACGCCTACCTGCTGCGCGGGACTGCGGATGGCTTGAAGCGCGCGGAGGTCCTGGGCAGTGGGCTGATCTATGCGCAGGCGAACAATTTTCCTATTGCTGATGGACGATTCGGACAGGCCTACTTTGTAAATACGCCGACATCGGACGGAGCCTATATTACTCCCGCAGCATTTCCCTTCTACTTCTACACGAGTGCTGTGGGAGACCAGGCCTGGGCCGGCATGGCGCTGGCGCAGCTTTATCGCCGCACCGGACAGAGCAAGTATCTGACGGCGGCGCTGAGCGTAGCGAACTGGATCGTGACGAATACCTATAACACGCAGGGGCCGGGCGGATATTCGTTCGGCACCAGCATTAACCAGTACAACGAGTCTGTGCCATCTACGAATGGCAAGTCGACCGAGCACAATATCGACACGTATGCCTTTTTCACTATGCTGGCGGCGCTGACGCACGGGGGAAAGTCGGACAATGGCGCGTCGTGGGCGAGCCTGGCGGAGCACGCGCTGGCGTTTGTGATCGCGATGTACAACACGGCGGGCGGCTACTTCTATACAGGAACGCTGGGTGATCAGATCACGATCAATACTTATCCCATTCCCGAGGATTGCCAGACCTGGTCGTACCTGGCGCTGCTCGACAACCAGTACAAGCAGACGATTGACTGGGCGCTGGCAAATCTGCAGACGACGGATACGGCTTCGGCTCCCAACAGCAGCCTTACCGGCGATCAGAAGATCACCGGCCTCAACTTCGATACCGCGAGCTTCGCGCCCATTCTTCCGGGTTGCGATCCGAACGCGGTGTGGCTCGAGGGCACTTCGCATACGGTCGCCGCGCTGGTGGCGCGGGCTGTTGCGGGGCGCGACAACCTGCCCACGCTGTTCAAGGACCTGACCACAGCCATCGGCTTCCTGAACCAGATTCAGACAGCGCAGAGCGAGTTGGGCTCCGGCCAGACGGTCAACGGAGTGACGATTCCGCTGGGCGAGGGACTGGTAGCATCGACCAGCCTGATGGATACGGGATTCGGCTACACATACGGTCCGTCAAAACACATCGGTGCGACGGGCTGGTACCTGATCGGTGCGCTGGGCGGCAATCCCTTCCAGCTTGGCTATGCGAGCTTCGCACGCTGACGTTGGTCAAGACCGCGGGGCGAGAACGCAACCGCCCCGCAATTGACTACCGGTGAATCGAATAATTGCGGCTCCGTGCGACGATGGGAACATGAGTGAGGGAAAACGTGTAGCAGTAATCACTGGCGGCGCGCAGGGTATTGGCCGCAGGACGGCGGAACTGCTGGCGGAGCGCGGATACAGCCTGGCGCTGATTGATCTGCGCATGCCGGACGAGACGGTCCGTGCTATTGAAGAGCGCGGCGGCGAGGCCATGGGCTTCGCCGGGAACATCACTGACGAGGACATAGTTGAGAAGTTTGCTGAAGCGGTCTTCGCCCGCGTCGGACGCGCCGATGTGCTCGTGAACAATGCCGGTATCAGCCTGATCTCACCCGCGGAGAAGACCTCGGCGCAGGATTATCGACGTGTACTTGAAGTGAATCTGGTGGCACCATTTCTGCTGGCGAAGGCATTCGGCGCAAAAATGCTCGAGGCGGGCCGCGGCTCGATTGTGAATGTAGCGTCGGTGGCAGGTTTATTTGGTATCGCCGATCGCGCTGCCTACAATGCCTCAAAACATGGATTGATCGGATTGACACGAACGCTGGCCGCAGAGTGGGGTGGACGCGGCGTGCGCGTGAACGCCGTGTGTCCCGGCTGGGTCAAGACGGGGATGGATGCGGCCGACCAGGCGCGCGGCACCTACGTTGACGCGGACATCACCGGGCGCGTTCCCATGGGGCGCTTTGCCTCTCCTGACGATGTTGCCCACGCAATTGCGTTTCTCGCCGATGAACGGGAGAGCCCCTTCGTGAATGGACATACGCTGTCGGTCGACGGCGGCTGGGCAGCGGACGGAAGCTGGGAATCATTGCGGTTGAGTCATCGATGAAGGTAGCCGCTAG
>CAVRNK010000085.1:0-194752 GCA_963721995.1 uncultured Acidobacteriaceae bacterium
CTGGCCGACTATTTCCGGTCGCTCGCTATAATGGAAATAGAGACAAAAAAGGCCTGACGCCAGACGGCAGCCGGGCTTTTTCTCGTCCGAAGCTAACTCACCTGGAATGAATGACTCCCAACTAACTCGTTTATTTTCAATGACGCGAGCTAAAGCCAGTGTTTTCTATGAGGTGCCCGCAAATCTTTTATTATCAATGAAGTAGCACGTAACGTTACCGTCTAACCCCTTTAGAATCTATGAACTGCCAAAATAGGGGGGAGGGGGGTCAGGCCCTCCAGCTCGACGCCGTGGGCTCCCCGGACGCCGCCGCCGGAGGCGGACTGATCATGCGAATCGGCTGCTTCGCCTGCTCCTTCGCCAGGAAACGCAGGACCTCCGGATCCTGCGCCACGATGCGCCACGCTTCGCGGACATCCTGAATGCACGCAATCGCCTCCTTCAGCCGTTCGGGAGAGGACAGCCGCGAGCCCTCGATGCATAGCGCAAAGATGGCCGCATAGAACTCGGAAAGCGCCCTGGCCGACGTCCCCCCGATGTCCATCCTGAGCCGGGATTGCAGGTGCATCAGGATATCGAGCGTCCTCTTGATGGCCAACCGGCGCTCGTGGACGTCGTTTGCCTCGATCGCCCGGATCGCGCGGTAAAGAAAGCGCACCATGCCGTCATAGAGGGCGACGATCAGCTCCACCGGATTCATGCCGGCGACCGCCTGCTGCTGATAGTTCATACGGGCCCTTTATCCGTTGGGATTTTCGTTATAGCCGGTGATCGCGCTGTAGATCTCATTGATCTGATCAAGCTGCGACGGAATCTGCTCAAGGGTGTAATTGGCCTCGTTCAGCTCGGTTGTCAACTGCGTCTGCTGGGCGCTGATGTAGGTGTTCTCGTTGGTGATGCTGGTGTTCAGCGAGGACTCTTCCGCAGCGTCCTGCTGGAGAGTAAGGTAAACAGCTCCGTCAGGCGCATTGTTGCCCAGGTTATTCATCACCGTGCTCAGGTTCCCGCCGAACGACGTGAACGAGGCGCTCGGCTGGAAGAAGTTCACCACATCCTGGTAGTCGCTGTTCAAGGCGTTCTGCAGCGTGTCCGAGTCCAGGCTTAGTGTGCCATCGCTGTTGGTCGAGATACCCAGTTGGGTAATGGAGGAGATTCCGCTTCCCGTCTGAACGAACGCCAGTGCCGATTGCAGCTGCTCCTGGATCGTCGCCACCGCCGGATTCCCGAAGAGCGGCTCAGGATTCCCCGAGCTGTCCTTGCCCTCCTGGGTATTCAGGTCGCCGACGACCTTGTTATACGCCGTCACGAAGGTGTTCAGCGCCGACTCGACATCGCTGTCGTTGTTGGTGATCTCCACCTGCACATCCGTCGACGGCGACGCGCTCAGCAGCTGGATGGTAACCCCCTGGATCGCGTTCGTCACCGTGTTCGACGGGCTGGTCAGCGACACTCCGTCCACCGTCAGCGCCGCGTCCTGTCCCGCCTGCCCCTGGGTGAAGCCGACAGTGGCCGATGTCGTCGCATCCTGCAGGCTGCCGCCCACCGTAATATCCCCGGCCGCCCCGCTTGTATTACTCACCAGCGACAACCGCTCGCCGCCGGAAGTCGTGATTACATTGGCCGTGACGCCGTAGCTGCCGGAATTAATCGCATCGGCCAGAGAGGAAAGCGTATTGTCCGAAGAACCAATCGTAATCGTCTGCGCTGCGCCGCTGCCGACAGCGAGCGTATGCGTGCCGCTCAACGTATCGCTTGCGGAAACCGGGTCGCTGTATTGCGACGAGGTCTGCGCCAGGCTCGTGACCGTGATCGTATGGCTGCCCGCCACCGCGTTCGACGCGGCACCGGTCAGCTGCAGAACCGAAGTATCCGAGCTCGAGCCTTGCTTTTCCGAGAGCACTCCCTCGAAGTCGGTCAGCGACTGGAGCGCCGTCGAAAGAGAGCTAAGATCCGTGCCGATCGAGGTCAGCGCCGTGTCTTCTGCCTGCAGCGATGTCAGCTGCGTCTTCCACGGCGTCTCTACCGCCTGCAGATTGGTAACCAGCTGGTTGACTGTGCTGGTCACATCGAAGCCCTGCCCGCTCGTAGGCGAGCCGAATGCGATACCTACCGTGCCCATACCCTGCTTATCGTCATCCCGCCACCCAAACTTCAACGACTCCCTGCGCTGACTCCCCTGCAACGCCGATGCCCACGAGCACAGGACCTCGATGAGAAGACTGCAATAAAGAAACGGGGAGCCGAAGCTCCGTTAACAGGCTAGGTATACTCTATTGATTACAAACATGTTGTATACAGAATAAACCACGGAAAATGCTGGTACTAAGGTGTACTACGCTGTCAAGTGGTTATTCAGCGTGGTATTCGGTCAGTTGCCCACTTTGCCAACGTGAGCGCGGCATATGCGACGACCAACGGATCACGATGCCCGATTTGTTCTTTGACAGCTACAAATAGCTGGGTGGCTTCTTCCTCGGTGCCATTCGGTTTGCCGTTAGCGTCGACCATGACTGATTGAAGGTCTGCCTGTAGCTCGTCAAGGGTGTTGTATGCGGTTGCGGATTTCAATTTGTATCTCCTTAGTTGCTCGGTTGTTGGATGGGGCCACCGGCTGAACCCAACCTGTGACCCTTAGGCGCGAGAGAGCGCTGAAAAGAGAATGGCAGCAAAGGCCACAACCGAGAATCCCCCGAAGGATGTCGCGACTCTTTTTGAGACTTGGCTCCCCGGCCAAAGGCATCTAACTGGGGGTGAAGAGAGCCCCCACTCTCGTTGAATTGCTTTGTTCAACATTGAAGCAAGTGGAGAAGAGGGCGGAACTCAGTCCTCATGATCCGGCCCTTGCGGAACTCAAGCACCGCATCGTGCATCTCATTGCCGAACTGGAAATTGAAAAATCGAGAGCCGCCTAACCTGAACAACCTCCTTCTGTGAACCGTGCATCTTCTGTAAGCACGGGTGAGAAAGTACACCGTAAAAATAGCCGCCCGAAGGCATCCTCGGAACTTGGTAGAGTCCCGCAGCGGCATCAAGAGGGGTCCGCGCGGTGATGAATCGGGAACAGCTTCAATTGCAGATTGCGGCACAATCGCTGGCGATTGCGTTAATACACCAACGCTTGCGGTCAACATCGATGTCCGCAAGTACAAGACAAGAACTCGAAAACGAACTCCTTGATCGAGTGCATTTGCGGTTCGTCGCACTGAACGCTGTCAGGTTAATGACAACAACGGGATGAGATGTATTGATGCTGACGTGCCCAAGATGCCAGCAACCGTTAGAACGTCGGCACCGTTACGGATTCCTTCAAAAGTACGTTCTCAATCTCTTCGGTTTCTATCCGTGGCGTTGCAGCGATTGCCAAATCACCTACTACAGGCGAGCACGAACGACCGATGAGTCGAAAAATTCGAAGATCGAATCAGCAAGCTAAGCAGTTGTAGACTGCGCTGCCCAGCTGGCACGGATCATGAGCAGTATCGGGTCACATTGATGGTTCCGCTCGATTGCTGGCAGTTCTGATTCGCTCGTCGTGGTTCCAACGGTCAAGAAGCACTGAAGGCAGATCGCGTCCAAGCTGCCATCAGGGTTTGGTCGAATCGCGAATCCAGGGCGGGGGGAAGGTGTCATGCTGGCCCCCTTTTTGTTGAGAGTGGTGCATAGTGTCCGCTATTGGTTGCCCAAGGGGTAGCGACATTTTGCGCCAAGAGTGTGGCGCGAAGTCCGAATTAGCTCGCCAGCCCGGTTTCATCGGAGTTACTTATCAGTTCCTCCAATCTTGCGAGAAGGACACTCGGCGGGATCGGTTTAGCGACAATTTCGAAATCGTGGCCTTGTCTACTTGCCTCTTCGAGAAGATCGGCGGTTGAATTCTCTCCCGACAAAAGCAGGATTTTGCAGGTAGGCAAGATTTTACGAATTTCTATTGCAGCGTCGACCCCGTTCAGTCCGGGCATGACAACGTCACTGAAGAGCACGTCGGGCTGAAAAGTCCTCGCGATTTTGATGGCGTCTTCACCGCTATAAACGGCGGTGGCTTCAAATCCGCTTTTGTTGAGGATGAGAGCCAGAGTGTCGGCAATCACACGTTCGTCGTCGGTAACAAGGACTTTGAGCTTCATCGACATTCCCTCGCCGACCAGAATTGCCGCCGTATACGGGGTCAGATGCGCGAAACTGGTTACCGAGATCGCGACAGGCCACTGTCCTCCAGTAATCTTGTTTACCAATATGCAAACGCCTAACCTGACGGTAAGATCGATTCCCCACCCCGCCAGCGGTCTCCAGGTAAGGCGAACCTTCTCTGCATCATTCAATTTCCGAGCGCGTCCAACGATGCGCTCCGGCCTGTTCACAGCACCGGATTTAAGGTGGAGGCGTGCAGACGCTCAAAAGCAAACTGACGTTGAGCCAGAAGGACGTGGTGTTCAGTCTGCAACGCGGTTCGATTTTGTATCGCGTCGGTGAGTACACGACCCACGGATATCGGTTCATCCTGTCCAATGACAATGTTCACAAGATCGTGAGTGCGCGAACCGTGCACGCTCTGGTTAACCGTGGTTTGCTTGAGTGGACAGCTTCTGGTCGCACGCTGTGCCTGACTGAAGACGGTAAGACATGGAGTGTGGTGGAATCGTACTCAAAACCGGTGTAGGCAAGGCTCTGGACTTTCGCCTTGTGTTCGCCTACACTGGTCCCATGTTTCAGGGACCGCAAAGTTGGCGCGACTTCGTGATCCGCTGCAAGGGATGCGGTGAGAACACCCCCGCTATGGTCGAGACCTTGCCTGCATCATGGATCGCGGTCAAGTGCCCGTTGTGCAGCGAGCACCGGCGCTACCTGCCCGCTGAAGTCTTTCAGGGCAGAGTGTCCTACGCGCTTGTCAGGAAGCCCGTGCGGAGCGCACCGGGGGGAACAAGGTAAGCCATGTTCGATCCCAACGCACACGTGCCCCCGTCCGAATCGCACCCTGATCTACATGGGTGCGTGCATGATCGCGGGTATCAGGCTGGCACGGGAGAAGCAGGTGAACACCAGGGTGATCCCTACCAGTCACGCCATTGATGAGTCCGTGGAATTGGCGCACGAGATATTCAATCGGGTGTTCAGGAAGGTGCCGGAGCGGATGGGGTGAGACTGCAGTCAGCCAAAATGTAAAACGCCAGTGAACAGTTACGTCCACCGGCGTCGCACAATCAAGTAGCCCTCCCCCAAGTGCTACTCAATGGATGAAGCTTATGCGGCTGGGATTGACTTGCCTATCCCCCATCCGTTCTGATGGCGGCAACTTGGTAATCAGTGGAACGTTACTCAATCAATGCCGCTGTCAGGTTGGGACGCGAGGACATCTCAACGCCGAGTCCACGGCTTTTGAGCACGGTCTCTGATAGCGTGTCATTGGCAAGGATGATTTTGAAACGGGTGGTTGGAAGTCGAAAGCCGTGGGATTTAGTTCAAGGGCAGAATAGATAATCTGACCAGCATCCGCGTTAAAGGAATCGCTTGGGATGAACGAGTTATTGCAGGGCCAATTGTTATTAAGATTGCTACCATCTTCCGATCCACCGCAGCAGAATCTCTTTCACTACTCTTCTCTGAAGGGCTTCAAAGGCATCATCAAAGACCAAAAAATCTGGGCAACGGATATTTCATATCTGAACGATTCCCGAGAGTACACGTGTGCTGTCGATGCAATTGCGGAGCGGATGAAAGAGCGTTCGAAAGAGGATCGAGTGCTTGAGTTTCTTGCCGAACGCCTTCCTCTATTCAATTGGCGTCCACCCACTACCGGACCTTACGTGGTGTCTTTCTCAAAGTGCGATGATAGTTTGAGTCAATGGCGGGCTTATTGCGGCGGCGGCGCGGGCGTCAGCCTCGGCTTTGATCCTGCTTTTTTGTTGCAAACAGCCCTAAATATAGGTCGGGAAACGCCAGAGTCTTCTCGATCAATATACGCATCACTCGTAAAGTGTATTTATCATAGCAACGAAAAGAACGAGCTAGGGCGTGTTCACACTAATCGGAGAGCTTCAACGATGAGGGCAAACTGCAGGAAGGCGAGGAAGACGAGGTCGAGCTTTTCGAAGCGGGAGAAGATGCGACGAAAGCCTTTGAGTCTACGGAAGAGCCGTTCTATTTCATTGCGTTTCTTGTAGAGGGCACGATCATATTCCCACGGCTCGATGCGGTTGGACTTGGGAGGGACAACTGGAACCATGCCGAGATCGAGAACCAGTTGCCTGGTCAAGTTATCCTCGTAGGCTTTGTCCATCAGCAGGGGAAGTCCATCCGGCATCGGCCCAAGTTCCTTTAGCAAGGCCCGTCCCTGCGGAGCGTCGTGAGCATTGCCCGGCGAGAGAGCGAAGGTGATGGCCGTTCGAGCATTCGCGGCAACCAGATGAATCTTGGTGGTCCATCCGCCGCGAGACTTTCCGATGGCTTGCGGTCCGTTTTTTTTAACGCCCCGGTGCCATCCGGATGCACCTTCACCGAAGTCGAGTCCAAGGCGAAGGCTTCAATCTGGATACGCACAATCTGCTCCGATTGCAACCTCTCAAACACCCGGTCAAGCACGCCGTTCTTCGCCCAGCGATTCATCCGTACGTAGATCGTATGCCAATTGCCAAACCGCCTGGGAAGCCCGCGCCATTTGCATCCCTGCTCGGCCACATACAGGATCGCGTTCAGGATTTGCAGGTTCGTCAGACGCACATTCCCGCGCTGTAATGGCAGGCTATCCTTGATCTTTTCGTACTGCTCCGGAGTGATTTCCATCTATCTCCTACTTACACGAGATAGATCACATTAGTGTGAACACGCCCTAATTGATAAGCTCATTAAGTTTCTTTTGGAATATCACAATGACGGAGAGGCTAATACCATGGCGGATCGGATAGATGCGGTCTTCGGTGGAATTGCATTGATAGCACCATCTTTTAAGGATGAAGCATTCGAAAGTGAAGATGAATGGCGGATTGTAATAATTCGTTCAAAGCCGGATGATGCGACGTTTCCACTTGAGTATAGAGATGGGAACTCGATGCTCCTGCCGTACATTAACTTGCCGCTGACACTGTCATCCAGCGCACTAACTAAGGTGCTAATTGGGCCTACTCCTCATCCCGCATTGTCGAAGCAGTCTGTTGAAGATTTTCTCAGGTGCCACTGGCCTGACTATCCACCGGATCGAGTGGTTAATTCAAAGGTGCCATTTCGAAATTGGTGACAAGTCGATTTCAACACGGAAGTGGAGGTTGACGACCTATGAACACACCCGAATTGATCGCAGCCATTGACGCCGAGATATCCCGACTACAACAAGCCCGTAAACTCCTGGCTGGCGGCACAGGGACACGCGGAGGCAAGCATGTTATGAGTGCCGAGGGGAGAGCACGAATCAGTGCTGCCCAGAAGAAGAGATGGGCACTACGTAAGAAGGCCTGAAGCAATAGACAGTGCGAGGCTGAGATCGCGGTATATATTAGCGGTGAGAATCAGCGATGGACTCGATAGGCCCATACAAGATTGAGCGCCTCGTAGCACAAGGCCACAGTTCGGTAGTTTACTCCGCAACTGACAGACACCTCGGTCGTCGTGTCGCAATTAAAGTGGCAGAGCCTGGGCTCGATCCATACGACATCTCGCGCTTCGCGCAGGAACACAAAATATTACTCTCTCTAAGGCATCGGTCGATCGTATCGGTTTACGATATTGGCAAATTGCCTGATGGAACGCCTTATTTCGTTATGGAGTGGGTCAATGGGCGTCGGCTAGATGACATTCTGCGTTCACATGAGCCTTTGCCAGTGCCGGTTGCTCTTAACATTGCCGAACAAGTGGCGAGCGGCTTGGGTGCGGCGCATGCTCACGGTGTTCTACATGCAGATGTGAAACCAGCTAACATCTTCGTGGAAAACATCGAGTCGCCTTCCGCCGTAACGGTGAAGCTCCTGGATTTCCATGTCGCCAGAGAACTCAGCGAAGATGGAGACAGAACACTGTCCGGAACCATGAGCGGCACACCCCTCTATATGGCTCCCGAACAGATTCGCGGGCAATCACTAGCCCCAAGTGCTGACGTATGGGGTTTGGGAATAGTGATATATGAGATGCTCACCGGCAACCTGCCGTTTAGGGGTGACAGCATCCCTGAAATGCTAGCAGCGATCATTTCCGGGCGAGTGCTTGTTCCTAAGGGGAATAACATTCCTCGATCTGTTGCCGCCTTCGTGAACAGGTGCCTCGATCCGGATTCGACACACCGGCCTATTTCAGGTAACGAGGCCGCGAAGGAAATCAAGAATCTCCTCAAGAGGGCCGCAGCCGATGGTCGTCGAACAGACCCATGGCTGACGGAGTATGCATTGATAACTGCAGTCGTTTTAGTGGGGCTCTTTGCATTAACATTTTTACTTGTCCGCTATAAGCACTCCACCCCTGCCGCGATTGTGGGCGTTCTTCTTGGGTTGTGCCTTGCCATTGGCGGAATAACGTTCGGCCATGTATTACGAAAGTATCTTTCGAGGCGCGGTCGGAAGGCTTCCTACGAAGCTCGACATTTATTGGCGAGCGCCAAGAATCGGCAGCAACTGT
This sequence comes from uncultured Acidobacteriaceae bacterium, assembly GCA_963721995.1. Taxonomy (GTDB): domain Bacteria; phylum Acidobacteriota; class Terriglobia; order Terriglobales; family Acidobacteriaceae; genus Silvibacterium. Next base: position 8,593 of record CAVRNK010000085.1, read on the forward strand.
CGGAAGATCTCACCACGCAGATAGACGAACTCATTAGTAAGTGTCGGCAGATAGACGAGAAGATTCTTGCCATGACCATGGCGGTCATGGTCGAAGAGTTTGGTAAGGCCAAAATCTCTGATGACCGGCAAAAGGCTCTAATGAATGCCGTGACCTTACTGGAGAAATTGATGGCCAAACTTTCGCCTTGGTACGTCCGCCACGACCAGCTGATAGTCTCCCTGGTAAGCGTTTTGGGTCTCTTGTCTGGGCTTACTACTGCTGCGCTAAATATTGTGAAACTTGTCAAAGGAAGGTAGGACCGGGCGGAGGACGTTGTGAGCCTTTTTGGAGATGGCCAGCCCACCAAAACCGGCACCACGAAGGCTCCCGAACCTGGGGTCATTTACCTTTTTGGTAAACATGCGTGTCAAAGTTTACCTCATAGTTAATGGGTGAAAAGTAGGGTGGTCATTTTATCACCCCTATTTTTCCACTTAACTCTATACGCCGCCTTAGTTTAAGTGGTTCTTGGAAAAAGCATTTTAAAGACGTGAGTCCCATAGTATAACCACACAGGTGAAACACTACCCCAACCCTACCCGATCCTTTAACCGTTTCCACGCCCGTTCCATTACCGACCTTTCCCTGGGTTCTCACGATACGTCCCACGGTAGACGAAACAGGGTACGGTCTCACGGAAAGAAGCATACACACCCGAGTGCCTGTATGGATCGCGTAGTAGCGAGCCGGAAGGGCGAGCGGTCCTTACCGGACACCGGCCTGGGTTCGGAACCGGGCAAACGAAAGGAGGATTGAATTGAATATCGAAAAGAAGCTGGGCACGTACATCACGGGGTTCACCTTTCCGTTGAAGTACGGGGAACTTAAGGATCGTTACCAGCCGGTACTCTCACGGAAAGGTTGGCTGCTGTACACCGCGCTGATTGACAAGGCTATGACCGAGGAGTCTCCCGTCATAACGTTTTCAGTACCCGAGGGGAAAGATGCAGGGTTGTCGGCACCGACATTGCGAAAGTGCAGGGCAGAACTGGAGACCCACCGTCTCATCGCGGTGATGCGCGAGAGTACGGACAAACCGTTCCGATACGAACTCCTGCACCCGACCAACGGTGGGCAACTTGACCGGAGTGAGCAGCGCAAGAAGATCAGGGCGGCACTTTCCGGGCGCTATCCGGTACGCCAGTACCCTGCTGAAGAGTCCCTTATCGTGATCGAGTTCTTTCTCAGCGAGCGTCGACAGGGCGGCCCAGCAGACGGGCAAGACTTCGTGCCAAAGGGTGGCGATGACTCGTACCGCTACTTTTGCCCATTCCACAACGAAGGGGACGAATGGCAGTTCAGCGGCCATGGTGACGACAAGAAGAGAAGACGTGCTCCGTTGATGATGTTCACAAACACCGGCAAATGGATGTGTATGTACGAGCATTGCAGGCACTACTACAAGAGTCCGCGCCGGGCTCGCGCTGGCAACGGTGACTTGGCTCACTTCGTGCGGGCGTACAAATGGCACATGGACGCATCTCGCTACAAGAAGGCGTACAACCTGACGCCAGCGCAGACTCGCGAAGTGATCGCTCAGATTCTCGACGCAGATGGGTTCGATGACTTTAGCTTGGCAGACCTGATGTACACGACTCAGAACACCAAGACCTGGGAACTCGTTCAGGTTCACTTCGATTACCATGCGTGGTTGGACAAGCATAAGAACCCAGTGCAGAGGCAGCAGTCCTTCGGTCCCGAGCATGACATCGAGCCGTAGACTCACCGGGGCAGATGGTTGGACACCGGGAACAGTGATGCGGCGCATATTGTGCAGTCGACTTCTCGCAGAATCGCTCTGTGAGCCTCTGGACGATTTAAGTATGTTCTCGGTATCGGGAAACGCGAGGGATCGCAGGAAGGGCCCTTTCCGGCTCAGGACAGTCTATCTCAGTGGGCGATAAACTATACTCCTACTACCTTGGCAGTGTCAAGGGAACCGTTGCCACTTCCTGCCACGAATCCGACGCCACCAATATCCGATCACGTTCCAGAGAACGAATCTGTTCTCCTGGCGGTAGGCCGCAATCGTTGATTTGTAGTCACAACTTCCCCGAGACCACAGGGAATGGGTAAGCAACAGAAGAAACGCTAACCAATTAAACCGCATCATTGGCTGGATACAAAAACGTCCAGATCAGCAATGAACGACTTCACCCGCTTATAGTACTCGGTGAATGTCACCAGACTGATACCCGTCTGGCCGCCGTGGGCAATCTGATTTCTGTTGTTAACGATGCTATCGATGGCGTCCTTTACTTCAGCGGAAGTCGTTCCCTCGAAATGCTCCCTCCACTCTGGACTGAAGTGTCCGAGGATGATGAGGACATCCTCAAACTTGGCATTACGAAGCTTTGAAACGTTCGCGCTGACGTATCTCGCCACATCTGGATGACTACGCCGTTGCGAATACCTCGCGAGTGTCTGAATGACTGCCTGCTCTATCAGTCCCGAACTCAGCACGCATACCCATATTCCAGAAGCCGGTGAGTGTCGCTCCACCACTCGACACCCCAGCGAATTCAAGCATAGCTGAATATCCCGCCGGGAGATTGGGCTTGAGGTTTAACACCGAGCAGCAAGTGACGCTTCGGATGGGTCGCGGGCGGATTACCGGCAAACCGCAATGTATGGAGGAGCCGGGTCGAAATGTCCGTATTGCCGACCTCCATGTAAGTTGAGCAGGGCCTTGGGCCCGCGAAATTCCATGAAAATCGCTTAGGTCCGAGTAATAATCCAGAACGGCTGGGAGTGGCGAGATCGAAATGACAGTGGAGATGCTAAAGCCGAATGTAAGTTTGATCCGGAGCGTGCGTGATCGAGCGAATAAATGGTGCGTCGTCGTCTCTCCTGTGGGAGCGGCGATAGCCCGAGACCCAGGTTAATGTAAGCCCGGCACGTTCTCCATTCCCGCCAGGAGGAAGCCTATGCCTTATAGGATGGCGGGAATCGATGTCCATAAGAAGAAGCTGGCCGTGGTTGTGGCTGACGTCGAAGTCGAAGACGAATATCAATTTGAGCGACGCTGGTACGGCAGCAATCCTGAGCAGTTGCGCGTGCTGTCGGAATGGCTCATCGAGCAGCAGGTCGAGGAAGTGGTGATGGAATCGACGGCGCAATACTGGAAGCCTGTTTGGGGAGCGCTGGAGCGATTTTGGAAGGCGATGTGTCAGAGTCGGGAAGGTGCAGGCCGGATGTCGGGGACACTACATCTGGCGCAAGCCTTGTCCAATCGCGGGCGGCGCGGACGCAAGACAGATTTTCGAGACGCCGAACGTTTGGTAAAGCGGCTCGTATCACAGGAGCTAGTCTTGAGCTTCGTGCCCGATGCCGAACAACGCCTGTGGCGAACACTGACCCGCACAAGATATCAACGGACGCGTGACAAGGTTCGTCTGCAGAACCAGCTGGAGGCACTGCTGGAAGAAGCCCATATTAAGTTGTCCAGTTTGGTTTCAGATCTGTTGGGCGCCAGTGCACGTCGTATGCTCAAGGCGCTAGCGGACGGAGAAACCGATTCCGCGGCTCTGGCCGCCTTGGCCGATCAGCGCTTGCGTGCCACGCCGGCACAGCTACGTGACGCGCTGGGTGCCTGCACGGAGCTCAACCCGGTCTATCGCCGGCTGGTAAAGATGACGATCGAGGGCTTGCAATTCGTCGAGCAGCAGATCAGTCAATTGGACCAGGAGATCGCGAGTCTACTCCAGCGGCACCAGGATGCGGTCGAGAGGCTGGCGGTAGTCCCCGGGCTCGGAGTGGATTCGGCGCAACAGATAGTCGCCGAAGTGGGTGCCAAGGCAGCGACCTTCCCCTCAGCCGAAAAGCTCTCCTCGTGGGTAGGGGCATGCCCGGGAAAGGAAGAGAGTGCGGGCGTGAACCGCAGCCGACACTCGCCGAAGGGCAACCGCCAGATGCGCCGCGTTCTCAATCAAGCTGCGAATGCTGCTGTCAAACGCAAGGGGAGCATCTTCGAGATCGTGTACCGTCGTCTAGTGCCGCGACTGGGACATAACAAAACAATCGGTGTCATTGCGCATCGCCTCTGTCACTTGATCTGGATAATTTTGCATAACGGCGTTCGCTATGAAGAACGCGGCCCTGCAGTGTCGAAACAGTCCCAACAACGACATACGGCAAGAATGATCCGGAAACTCAGAATGCTTGGCTACAGAGTCGAACCTATAGGAGGTCTGGCCTGACGAACGCGATTTTCGACCAGTCAAAGTCAAGGGAAAAGCACGGAGGTCTCTGGGCGCGCTCAGGAGAGCGCGCATTCGATCTGATCAGGATGCTTCATGGCGCAATCGTGCCTCTCGGCGGGTGGCTCCTGCCTATGCAGAACCGGACATCCATTTGCTGTCTCGGGCTCCGAGGAGCCGTCACAGATGATTGAGTTTGTGTTCTCTGCCAGTCCCGAAACAATTCGTAGTGAGCCTCCGGAGTTTTGATCCTTCGCCCAGTCGGCAACCGCAGGACCTGGCAGTCTGCGCGTCGATGAATCCTGATGTTTTTGCCCTTTCTTTATTAGAAAAGGCTTTTAAGCTGCTGCCGTGCGGCTGAACTTCTCGGCAGGTACGAAGTCCTGATTCCTGCGCTCCACAGCGAGCATGTAGCAGACCATCTTCCTGGCAACCGCCAGCGTGGCCCGGTTGGGATTTCCTCTCTCCAGTTCTCTGGCATGGATCACGGCGAGCTCATGGGACTCGCGCGGCGCAAGCTTCGCTGCTTCAATCAGCACTCGCTGGATGTGCTTGTTCCGCTGCTTGGAGATCGGCATCCGCATTATCTTATCGGCCGAACTCTTCTCATCCCCGCAAAGCCCGCAGTAGCTGATGGCCTGCTTGATCGAAGTGAAACGTGTGACGTCTCCAACCTCCAGAGCCCAAGTCAAAGCGGTGATCGGCCCCACCCCCGGCACGGTCCGAAGCCGCCGTAGCCGCTCCTTCAGAAGCGGATCTCGCTCCAGCGAACTGACCAGGGCATAATCGAGCTTCTGCGAGCGGCAGATCATCTCCCGGCTCAGCTTCAGCAGCGGCCGTATGCTCTCGTTCACCTCTTCGTTGGTCGACATCAGTTCAGCGAAGTAGCCGACCTTGTGCAGCCGCTGCTTGTTGTAGCTGACCCCGGTCTCCATCAGCAGGCCGGAGACACGGTTCTTCATCTGCACCATCTGCTTGATCAGCAGGTTCCGATAGCGTAGGGTCCGGCGCCGATTCCGAATCTCCGTCGAGGCCATATGGCACTCCGGCAGGAAGTCGCAGCGCAGGCAGTCGGCGATCTTGCTGGCATCGATCTTGTCGTTCTTCTTCTTGGCCGCGGCGATCGCCCTCAACATCAGAGGGTGCGCAACCTTCACCTTCTCGGCATGCGGGAGCAGGTGGTCATAAATCCACCCAGTGAAGATCGTCGCTTCCATGGCAAATCACGCGGGGCTGCGGCATCGTCCGGATCCAGCAGTCCAGTTCCCGGCGCGTCGATCCGATCTTGCCTTCCTGGTGCACACGACCGGCCGCATCCTTCACGCAATAGCTGATCGTCTTCTTGTGTACATCGAGTCCGATGAAGTACATAGTCTCTGAGGAGCCTCCGAAGTTGTTCTCTGAATCAGCTCTGGCGCTGAGTTCAGCTTCTTGTAACACCTCGTGCTCCTCTTCGACTTAGCATTCAAACAATCCGGAAACTACTCGACGCAAGGCGGCTACCGAATCCCGGATCGAACGGAGTGGCAGGACAAAACGCTGCGAGGGTTTACTCGCGAAGAGTAGAATCCTTCCCGTTGGGCATACCGAACCCGGAACGCCGACGTACGCAAGGCCCGTTCCTCCGAGGCCAGCACCCAACCGCCTCCATCTGCGTGACGCCTCCGCTCCTTATGATCTGAGAGCTGTGTGGAGGTGTGCTAATGAAATGCCCGATCCGTGTCAGCAATATCTGTGTCACTAACAGGAAGCAGATTGCTTCTTTCAGCATTGTGGGCTTGATGCTCGCGATCGCGCCGCTGTAGCTGATGCTGGCCGCGGCCAACACGTCCCAAGCTCAGACAGACAAACGAGTCAAGGAGGAACATCATGCGAGTATCAACACTACCCCTGGCCATTCTGCTTTTCGGACTTCTGCTCGTCCCCCGAGCCGCGGTGGCTCAGAGTTGGAGTGCGGCTGCCGACTTTGAAAAAGGCTGGACCGCCAAAACTAACCCCAACGGCGTATGGTCTTACGGTTATTCCTCGGACCTTACCAGTCCTATCACGCTGTACGATCAAACCTTGCAGGATAAGGAGTTAACTGGGCCAAACGCACAAGGAATTAATGGGCCAAACGCACAGTACTGGTTATCACCCGCGGTGGACGTCCTTACAACACCTGCGGCGGAGTACAATGACGGACCAGCCTACAATGACGGCAACATTGATTTCTTGGCAAACGAGTTCCTGCTCTTGTCCGGTGTTGGCGGGCAATATTCCGATCTCGTCTTCACCGCCCCGGCCGCTGCCACGTATTCCATAGTGAGTGAATTTCGGGGTGCCCAATATACTATTGGCACTGTCGTCGGTGTCGTGGCAAATGGCGAAGTTCTTTTCAGCTCCAAAGTCACTTCCGTTGATCAACTTGTGCCATTCAATACCGAAGTTAGCTTGAAAGCTGGGGATACGCTGGTGTTTTCTGTGGGCCCCGGCGGCGGGACCCAAAACACTGGCCTCTCGGCAACAATTACGACGGTGCCTTTTACCCTGAGCAGTGCCGATCTGTACCTGCGGATAATACCCACTACGACGACGGTCCATCAGGGTGACCTGCTCACCTACGCCTTCCCGGTATGGAACCTCGGCCCGGACAACGCCAATCTCGAAGTGCTGAACACGCAGGTGCCGGCGGGGACAGTCTTTGATTACATCCGCATCTCCGGTACGCCGGGGCTGGGCACGTGCTCGTATACGCCCTACCTGGGAGCCGGGCCGATCCCGATCGTCTGCAACGAAAACAGCGCCATGGCTCCGAACACTACATGGACAGTGCGATTGACGGTGAAGGTAACGGCGCCCGCAGGTACGGTGATTACCGAAAGCGCGGCCACCCTGGCGAGTACGGCTGATCCCAACCTGGCCAATAACACGGCGACCGTGAGCCTCACAGTGGTGCCGTGAGAGACTGGCGGAAACGGACGGTGATCTGTCGGAATAGACAAGACGTCGAGCAAGAAATGACATCGACGCAGGTCATCAAGTGCACCAGACATGGGCAGCAGTGGGCAAAACTCCCTTCTGTCAATCAATCCGTGGTTCCGGTCGGGTTACCGCTAGCCAAGATCGGAAGCGCCTCGGGCAGGATAGCTGGTGTTGAGATGCAGATGCGAGGCGCTTTCGATTTGGAGGTAAGAAGGAAGCCGCAGGCGTTTGCCGCGGGCGCGGTGATCCTGGCGGGGATTATGGATTTTGAATACGGTTTGGGGACCGGGCAGGTGCGTCAGAAAGCCTTGATCGGTAACGATGATGATGGAAGTTGGTCGCTTCCCTGATAAGTTGCCTTAGATCGAAGCTTCCCTGTGCGCGACTGACGGCACAGAGAGAGCGCTGACACGGCCGTTGGACACACGAGTGGGATGGCATGCCTGGAGCAAGTCCAGAGGCCGGGTTGGTACCTGTCGTCATGACGAATCGAAGCCTGCCAGATAGAGTTGAGCGGCGGTGAAGCGCTGGGTGACGCGCATGGGTGCGCCGCAACGGGGGCAGTGCCAGAGTTTGCAGTTGGGCAAGGGCGGCAAAGGGAGTGGCTCGTGGCCCTGGGCGGCGAGTAGTGTGCGCGCCAGGGGCAGCAGTTGTTTGCGGAAGCGGTTCGACAGCAGGCCATAGTGGCGGATGCGCACGAAGCCCTTGGGCAAAACGTGCAGGAAAAAGCGGCGCAGGAACTCGACGGCGTCGAGGGGCATGACGCGCTGCTTGCTGCCGTGCGCATAATCCCGCCAGCGGAAGCTGACGTGCTCGCCGTCGAAGGCTGTCAGGCGGTGGTTGCTGATGGCCATGCGGTGGGTGTAGCGGCCGAGGTAGCGCAGCACATGTTCCGCTCCGCCGAAGGGAGGCTTGGCATAGACGAACCAGTTCTTCTTGCCCAGCTTCTCCATCAGTTGCTCGAACGAGGCGTGGTTACGGAATGCGGCGGCAGGACCTGTCAGGTCGAGCATGTCCTTGCGGTAGAGCTGCCGGAGTCCGGCAAGGAACTTCTCGCGGAAGACGGTGCGCAGTGTCGGAATGGGCACGAGGAACAGTGGGTGGCTGGTCGGGATCCAGCGCTCATGATCTGGTGACAGTCCGCCGGCGGGAACGACCGAGTGGACATGATAATGACCAAGCAGGTTCTGACTCCAGGTATGCAGGATGGAGAGGAATCCGATCTCGGCGCCGAGGCGTTTGGGATCGGCAGCCACTTCGAGCAGGGTCTGGGAGCTGGCCTCGAACAGCAGATCGAAGAATGGTTTGGGCGTAGTGAGCGCCAGTGGGTTCAGCTCGTGGGGCAGGGTGAAGACAACGTGAAAGTAGTTGGTGTTGAGCAGGTCGCGTTGCTGGGCTTCGAGCCATCGCCGGCGGGCTCGCGCCTGGCACTTGGGACAGCACCGTGAGCGGCAGGAGTTGTAGGAGATGGGTGCTTCGAACTGGCAGTTGACACACTTGTCCTTGTGTCCGCCGAGAGCTGCGGTGCGGCAGCGCGACACCGCACGAAATGCCTTCAGCTGCTGGTAGCTGAAGCTGGACTGGTAGCGTTCCAGAAACTGCCTGCCCTTGCGATGGACGATGTCGGCCACTTCGATGGCCGGCCGGGTCATGGACGCAGCGGACGATGATAGAGACGGCTGCTCTGGTCGACGCTGGCGAGCTTCAGTTCCTCGATGGGGTTGGCGACCTGATGCAGGTGCTGCTCGGACAGGTGCAGATACCGGGCTGTCACCTCCAGGTCCTCATGCCCGAGCAAAAGCTGGATGGTGCGCAGGTCCGTACCCGCTTCCAGTAAGTGGGTCGCCCAGGCGTGTCGAACCAGATGCGGCGAAACCACCTTGCGAATGCCGGCCTTCTTGGCCGCCTTCGCGCACGCCCGCCACACGATCTTGTCCGTGATGGGCTGTTCGCGGTCGCGATGCAGCCGCGACGGGAACAGGTAGGTGCGGGGCTTGAGCCATCGCCAGTGGGCGCGCAGGGTCTCCAGCAGCGCTGGACTCAGGGGCAGGTCGCGGTCCTTGTGGCCCTTGCCGTCGACCACGTGGAGGATCATGCGCTGGCTGTCGATGTGGGCGATCTTCAGCCGGGCGATCTCGGCGCGGCGCATGCCGGTGCCATAGAGAACCATCAGCAACGTACGCTCGAACAGGCTGCTGCTGGCGTTGATCAGACGTGTGACTTCCTCCTGGCTAAGAATGTTGGGCAACTTCCGCGGAGCCTTGGGATAGGGTAAGTACTCGCGGAACTCATGACGATGAAGCGTGCGCACAAAGAAGAATCGAAGCGCGGCCACGTGGTTCTCAACTGTTCCCGGGCAGAGTTTAAGCTCCTTGAGCAGATAGGCCTGGTAACTGCGTAGATGATCCGGACCAAGCTTGTCCGGTGACTTGCCGAAGTGTTGTGCGAACCGCTCGACGAAACGCAGGTAGCGCCGCGTCGTGCCTTCGGAATAGTTGCGACGCTCCAGTTCTTCGAGCATCATTTTGCGAAGACGAGTCACAGTGGGATACCTCCTGTGACTCACACCCTATCCCCGCCACCAAACTACTTGGAGGCCACTACAGCAGCGACCGCGGCGCCTGCGGCTTCGTTCTTACCGGCAAACCGGAAGCTACGCGGAGGGCCGACAGACTGGCCGGAGTTCGAGGTGCGACGTCAGTTCTGGACAGGACCGAGGGATATGGGGCCGATTCGATTCCGGCTTGCTCTGACCGCACACTATGCGGTTCCGTTAATCGCTTACCGGGACCGGTCAACGTCCCTTGCTAAATCAATCACACGCCCATGTCCACCGTGTGCAGCAAGAATGGCAGCTGCGGGGAATATCTCGAGGCGACTCAGGTGTGGTCACAGTCGGTTGCTCGCAGTATTGGCCCCGCTGAGGTCGTTACAACACCAAACGTCCGGTTGGCCGACAACTAAGGAGTTGAGACGCGATTTAATCAACACAAGCGCGTTACCAGTACCGATTTCGATTTTCTCGATGCGTCCCGTGGCCCCTCGGTTCCCTCTAGACCTTCAATTTGTGAGCCGGATTAGCGCCAGCTTCCCTTCTCGGGCAAATTGTGACGGAGATTATTAGGCAGGAAACCAGTTCCAATCCCCAAGGTAGTTGCCACCTTTCGGCTCATGGCGAAAGCGTTGAACGTCGCGAAAGAATAGCGGTCTTGCCTCAAGTATCTTCGGGACGGAGGTCGCAAACACCATTCCCCCCAGTGCCAGATTCTCGTCCCCAGGCGACTCTGGATTCCAACGAATCACGCCGAGGGCATGGTCCCACCCTACGACTACAGGAGCCCCGCTAAAACCGCGGAGCGAGAATCCAGATGCAGCATCCTGGCAATAAAGCTGAATGGCAGGAATCCCGTCAAATATTCTGGTGTCATAGCTTCGTACCTTGCCTTCGATTGTGGGGAATTCGACTTTGCCATTGAGAACAGAGGGGTAGCCCATGGACTTAAATTCCAAAAGTTGGTCCGTCGTCACTGGAACGTTCAATGGCTTTAGGTGGTAATCCTCTGGAATGCTAGGCCTAATCTCCAGCAGCGCGTAGTCAAGCTGGCCATCTCCAGTCACGACTTCTGCCTGACTTGATTGAGATCCATCGCGCCACAAAAGCATAGGTGTTCGATGAACAACAGTATTCGTGGTTCGGTCGCCGATACAGTGGAAAGCTGTAATTGCGAGCATCCTAGATACCGCGAAGGCAGTTCCACGGTGCAGACCGCCATTTCCGAGGACCTTCGCAATTGCAAGGTCTGCCATTAGACATGATTCCTTTTCCACCGGAGAGTGGCTTCGAAACCTGCAGTGGCCTTTCCACTAGCGACAATCACGTTTGCTCCGCTCTCGAGGTCAAGGCTGAGACTAAGTTCGATTTCGTCTATGCAGAATTCCCGCGCTGCTGTTTGGGCAAGATCACCCAATTTGTCACCAACTCTTAAAGAAATCTCCTTCAAAGCTTCTGTGATATCGTCGATCCGACGTGCCAAAGGCTCTAGTTTTGAAGGCATCGCAGCTAAATCGCCAGTTTCCCTGCGGTCCTTTACTGCTACGAGTATCTCCGCCATCTCAGTTCTCCGTATTAAAAGGAGTTATCCGCAAGGGACCAGTAGTACGACCACCGTGTGTGCCCTCAATACGGATGGAGTATATCAGCGCAGTCGGGACCTGATGCACGGAGAGGCGACCAGCCTCCGTTGATCTCACGTGCCCCCCACGAAATGATTAGCAATTTGCCGTCCAGCGGTACGTCGGCTTCTCGGAAGCGATCCCGGTCACGTCCCAGTGACCGGCAAACCGGGCGTTTGAAATCTCCGCTTCTGGTGTCAATCCTTAGCAGCCATTCGGATCGCGATCCGGTAGCGCGGTGGCGCACAAGTGATACCCCCAACTTGGCCACCATGCTGGTCACCGATCATGCTGCCGACCGTCACGCGCATTTAATGCGGTACATGGAACGCCTGCACCCGATGGGAGCGGAGTGGTCACGCTGCCGACTACAACGCCACAACGACGTCCTGGCACGCGATACCGGCAGCGATACAGTCCGCGCATTCGACCACGACGTCGATACTCCGAGGTGGCAGGGGTGGCGCAAAAGCCATTTAGAATCAATAAAATCAGGACCGAGCCATCGGAAGAATTTCAAGGCTGCATATTCCACATTTCGACATTTCTGCAACCATCGAAACTATGCATGTCCTTTCGAGTCAGACACATAGAGCCACATTTACCCGAACGCTCTTCAATGATGCTGCCAGCAGGCGGATCTAGTCATAAAGCCATTCATTGCAACAGTTAAGGCAGATATTTTGGGTGCTCTTCAAGAGATCATATTTCGCAGCTTTTCGGGTGTTTTCGTGCCGTTTTATGCGTAATTTCACGTTCACCGGGTCACATCCCCTTGAAGAGTTCGCTCAGTGTGACTTTCAGGGCAGCGGCCAGGGCCTGGACGGAATTCAGCCGTGGGACGGTAACACCGCGCTCGATACGGTTGATTGTGCCGCGCTCGATTCCGCTGGCAGCCTCCAATTCACGGAGTGTCAGCTCTCGGGCCTCGCGTAGGGTCCGCAATCGTGCGCCGAAGGTGATTGCTGGTTGTCGTCTACCTGCCATTCACCCAAAGCATACTCCAAAGCTGTCACGCTTGAGTGGTCACGCTTGTGCCTAAAAGCCTACGCATTAACGCTACGTTGACCTCTGGCGCGTCCATAGTCATCGGGTGACCCTTGGGGTCCCATGACGCCTTCCGAACACCCTCAGGGCATTTCTTGAGTTTCTGCAGCCGCAATGAGAATAGAGCGGTGCTATCAGGTGAGTGTTGCAGCGGCTGCAGGTACACGGAATCGTCCATCGTCAGTCGATAAAGGCTGACAACGACTCGCGTCGTCGCAGTCCCGCGACCAAGCGTCAGTAGACAATCTGGATTCCCATCGGCTGCCACATCGGTATGCCGGTGGGTCTCCATTCCATTATCCGAAGATGCTGTCAAAGGGGTCGACCAGTTTCTCAGCCTGCAGCGCTTGAGCGTACCTGTCCGTCGCGGCCAATGACGAGTGACCAGCTTGTGACTGAACGTCGCGGAGACTCATCTTCCCCGACCGTATCAACGTGGTAATGAACGTGCGGCGGAACTTGTGCAAATTGGCGTCTGCGACACCGGCACGCTTCGCTAGTCTCTTGAGGCGTCCGAGCAATCCCGTGCTAGGCGTGTCGTACCCCTTACCCACTCCCAGAATCAGACGACGCTCAGGATACTGACGGTGAAACGCCATGAGACGGTCATAGAGTTTGGTATGGATTGTGACTTCACGATGTTCATGCGTCTTCGTGGTGAACTTGAAACGTGGCTTCGCCTGGACAACGAGGACACGCTTCGGCAGAATGTCCGCAAATTCCACGTGCATCAGTTCCCTTTCACGCAGACCCAGACCGTGCGCCATGCCGATAACCAGCGACATGTATGGGCTGGCGTGCGCCAACAGCTTCTGAATGTCTTCAGGCTCGTACACGGTGATCGGTGGGTGCTGGAACTTGGGTTTGCTGTCCACGGGTATCACCGCGTCGAGATCAACCTTTGCCCACGTCAGAAACACATGCAGCAGCTTGTGTTTGTTGAACACTGTTCGCGGGACGTTTCCCTTGGCCTTCAGCCACCTGTGAAACTGCAAGACGTGATCCTGGGTGATTCCCTTCGCGACCCGCACATCTGGGCACGCCAATTGGAAATCGTTCAGGGCCTCACTAGCTTTCTTCGCTGCCTCATGTTTGCTCTTGTTCTCATACCGGGTGATGAAGTCTTTTATCTGCCCTGTGAGCGTGAGGGGCTTCGGGGTGACACTGTGAGACCTCTTGCGTTGACCGGCGCGTGTACGGGCAGCCTGGAGCGCTGCACGAGGGTCACCGTCGACGTTTGCGTACCTGCGCTTCCCATCGATCATCTCGCGGATGACATAGCGACCTGGGTACAGGCTGACACCTTTGCGGCCAGCAGGAAGGTAGCGCCATCCTTCTGGCGTACGGCAGTACCAAAACAGGACAGGCGCACCCACATCCCTGCGTTCAAAATCCTTCAGGAGCTTACTGGCGAAGGGGTCTCCCTTGGCTGCGTATTGTTTGGTCAGTTCGAGGATGGAGTCCGGGTTCTTCATACATCGGAGTGTACTACAGCTGTACTAAGACACTGAGACCCGCATGGATAGCGGGCCTCAGGTGATCTATGGGAGCCAAAGCTCCCCGTTTGAGGAATTGCTGCTGCTCGTTACTGCAGCAGTTTGGTGACTTCCTGCTCTACGCTGTTGGCCTGGGCAAGCGCGCTGATGCCGGTCTGGCTGAGGATCTCGTACTTCGAGAGGTTCGAAGTCGCCTGGCCGTAATCGGTCGCCTGGATGGAGTTCTGAGCCGACAGAACGTTTTCCTGCTCCGTCGAGTCAACGTTGGAGATCGCGTTTAACGTGTTGATCTGCGAGCCGACATAACCGCGCTGTGCCGCGACGTCAGTGATTGCGGTATTGACATCGGTCAGTGCGGTCTGTGCAGCCGTTGCGCTGGTCAGCACGTCGGTGCTGAGGTCCTCTCCCGTTCCCACCGTGTAGCTGATGGCGGTGCCCGTCGAAGTAACCGTGCCGCCCACATCGCCCACGCTCGCCGAAGTAAGAGCAGCGATGGTCAGCGCATCGGTTGCTCCGCCGGTGGTTGTCGCGTCTCCGGAGTAAACCGTAACAGCATTGCCGGAGAAGACGCTGTTGCCATTGAACGTTGTCGTTGTACCGATGTTGTTGATCTCAGCCAGAATTGACTGAAATTCTTGGTTCGCCGCAGCATCCTGTGAGGTGCTCAACGTCCCGTTGGAAGCCTCCGTCGCCAGAGTGACGGCGCGGTTCAGAAGGTTCGTTACCTGCGAGAGTGCGCCGTCTGCAACCTGCAGAAGACCAACACCCTGGGTGGCATTGTCAGCCGACTGAGTCAGAGCAGCGGAAGCCGCGCCGAGCCCATCAGCAATCGAAAGGCCGGCGGCGTCATCCGCGCCGGAGTTGATGCGCGAACCGGAAGACAGCTGTTCGAGCGTGTTCTGCAAGCTGGCCTGCGTCGAGTTCAGGTTGTTTTCCGCGTAAACTGCAGCGATGTTATTCAGGACACCCAAAGACATATTGATATGCTCCCTTTTGCAAGTTGATCGATGGTTTGATCGAGGAGTTCCTGCTTCAGGCGCGTTGCCGGTATCGAAAGCGCAATGCCTTGGCCCGGGTCGCCTCGCGGAAGGAACCGTCTAACCGCCTTTCTCCGATCGCGCTAACAACCTGAGAAATGGCTTAACACAACCTCTTCATCGGCGTTGCCACAAGCCTCTTTATGCGGACGCTGCCGTTTGGCATGCGGCGTGCGCGCCCTCATCTCGGCTCTTCCCCGTCTTTGACCTTCATCAATATTTGCCGCTCGCCGCCGATAGAAAAGAGCAAGGGCCAATCCACAATGATCGAACTTACGCGCCTGAACAGCAGTTCTCTGGTGGTTAACAGCGACCTCATTCAATACGTCGAATCCGCTCCCGATACCACGCTCACACTGGTCAACGGAGAGAAAGTAGTTGTGCGCGAAAGCGCCGCCGAGGTCATCGATCTGGCCATTGCCTTTCGCGCCCGTCTGATGGCAGAGGTGGCAAGACATTGCCCGGAAGGCATGGCGCTCGCTTCCGGAAGCACGCTGCGCGCTCTCTCCAGTCCGACCGACCTCAGATCCTCCGACGATGCTGAACCCGGTAGACGCGCCGCTGCGCGGAGGCGGCGCACAGAGAGCTAGCAGTGCAGGGACCGACACCGCGGTCAAATCGCAAAAAGGAACGCCATGGATACAAGCAGTCTTCTCGGATTACTACTGGCCTTCGCCGGCATCGTCGCCGGCCTGCTGCTTGAAGGACGCCATATCGGCCAGGTATTACAGCCCACCGCTGCCATGATCGTCTTCGGCGGAACCATCGGCGCGGTCATGCTCCAGTATCCGCTCGGAGTCGTAGCCGCGGCTGCTGTGCGCCTGCTGCGCGTCTTCTTCGACCGCGGAACCGGTGGAGAAGCCACCGTCCAACAGCTGATCCATTTCGCCAACAAGGCGCGGCGCAGCGGAATTGTCTCGCTCGACCAAGATCTGCAGTCGATCGACGATCCTTTTCTCAAGCAGGCCATCATGCTCGCCGTCGATGGGACCGAACCCGCTGACCTCCGCAAGATCATGGAGCTGCAGATCGACAATCACTTCGAGTTGGAAGAAAAGCTGCCCGCAGTCTTCGAATCCGCCGGAGGATTCTCGCCCACTATCGGCATCATCGGCGCCGTCATGGGCCTTATCCAGGTGATGCAGCACCTCGACCACATGGATGAAGTCGGTCGCGGCATCGCCGTAGCGTTCGTCGCCACCATCTACGGAGTCGCCGCCGCCAACATCTTTTTCTTGCCCGTCGCCGGCAAGCTTCGTCATCGCATCCGCGAGGAGCGGGTGCTGAAGGAGATGACGCTTGAGGGCGTCATTTCCATCCTCGAGGGCATGAATCCCCGCATGATCGAAGTCAAGCTTGAAGGTTTTCTGCCCGCGTCCAAGCCCAAGGAGAAGGGTCCGGTAGAAGTGCGTAAGGGAGCGGCATGAAACGGCGCAACCGCAAGGCTCACGGGAATCACGAGCGCTGGCTGGTCTCTTATGCTGACTTCATCACGCTGATGTTCGCCTTCTTCGTCGTTCTCTACGCCAGCTCACAGACCGATGCCCGCAAACAGGCTCAGGTGGCGCAGGCGATCAATCAGGCATTTAAGGCGCTCGGACTCTTTCAGCCCGCCAGCAACGCAAAGTCGAATGCTGTCTCAACGGACAAAGCCGTCACCCCTGTCAATATCGTCCTGGGAGACGAGCTCTCTGCTCAGCCATCCGCCGCTGTTAAAGCGGATTTTGAGCGCATGCACCGCGAGTTGCAGGCGCGGCTCTCAAATCAGATTGCCCAGCATGTCGTCGCTCTGCGTATTGGCCGCGAGGGCCTGGTCATCTCCCTGCGTGAGGCTGGCTTCTACGATAGCGGCTCGACCACCCCCCACCCCGGATCGATCGGCAGCATCGACTCGATCGTCTCTGTGCTCCGGCCCACGCCATATGACATCCGTATCGAAGGCCACACCGACAACGTGCCCATCCACACCGGAGAGTTCGCTTCCAACTGGGAGCTCTCGACCGCTCGCGCCACCCACATGGCGCGCCTGTTCATCGAGCACTTTCAGTTTGAACCGCGCCGCCTCGCCGCCGCCGGATACGCCGAATATCATCCCGTTTCCTCCAACGAGAGCGCCGAGGGCCGCGGTCAGAACCGGCGCGTCGACATCATCGTGCTGCCTTCAATCGACGGAGTACCGCAGACAACCTTGGTGCCATCCTCCGATGCTGGTTCATCGCCAAATTCCACTCACGCCAACTCCTCACAAGCGGCAGGAAAAGGCACCCCTCGCTCCGCCAACGCGCTACCTGCCCCTCGCTAAACGGACACCGGGAGAGGATCTCTCCCAGTATCATGAAAGCAGTGGCTTATAGTTCTTCATCATCCGCTGTCGAGTCGCGCGCGGTCGCCGAGACTCACTACTATGAGGCGGTCGATTGCCTCGCGCGCAACGATATCGCAGCCGCTATCGCAGGCTTCCGCGCGAGCCTCGAAGCCGATCCTGCCTACGCCGACGCTGCTCACGGCCTGCTTCATGCATTGAAGGCCAATGGCCAGTTCGATGAAGCCGTCGCCGTCGCGCAGCAGCTCATCGCCACCAATCCGGACGACATTCTCGCTCACACCAGCCTCTCAATCCTCCACCAGCACCAGGGAAAGATCGCCGAAGCCGAAGCTGCTGCCACCCGCGCGAAGCTGCTCGGGTGGAAGCACGAGTTACGCCAGCACAAGGACGCAGAAGGACGCGAATGATGCAGGCTTTCCCCAATTCCGCCGGGCGCTTGCGTATGATGTACGAACGGTTGCTTGAGACCTACGGTCCCCAACAGTGGTGGCCTGCAAAGACACCGCTTGAAGTTATCGTTGGCGCTTACCTTACCCAGAACACCGCCTGGACCTCGGTGGAGCGATCTCTCCGCAACCTCGAAGCTCATCATCTGCTCTGCATTGATGGCCTCCGCTGTGTTCCCGAAGAAGAGCTGCGCACTCACATCCGCCCCTCCGGGTACATGATCCGCAAAGCCGCCGCCATCAAGGCCTTCATCACCTTTCTCGACGACTACTACGAAGGTTCACTTGAGAATCTTGCCGCCGAATCTCCGGCGATCGCTCGCCCCCGTCTGCTCGGGCTGCCCGGAGTCGGTCCTGAAACCGCCGACGCTATCCTCCTCTACGGCCTCGAACAGCCTGCGATGGTAGTCGACGAATATCTCCGCCGTGTCGTTACTCGGCATGGCCTGGTGCCCCTCTTCTCGAAATACGCTGAGATCCAGCAGCTCGCCCAGTCAGCCTTCGGGACCGACTCTCCCCTCACCCTCAGCAAGCATTACAACGAATTCCATGCCGTCATCGTGCAGGTAGGTAAGCGTCACTGCGGTCGTAGGGCAAAATGCGAAAGCTGCCCGCTCTCCTTCGATTTGCCCGAATCCTCCGTCAGGGCCTCGACGGTGAAAACCCCACGGAAGCAACCCGCATGACCGTTCTCTATGCTGCCACTTCGAATCCCGGCAAGCTGCGCGACTTCGCTGTGGCAGCCGCAGAAGAGCAAGACGTCCTCATCTACACGCTGCCCGGGCTGGACAGCATCGCCCCTCCCCCCGAAGAAGAGCCCACCTTTGAAGGTAACGCCCGGACAAAAGCCATCTACTACAGCCGCTTCCTGCCCCGCGCGATGGTAATTGCCGACGATTCCGGGCTTGAAGTCGACGCACTCGACGGCGAACCCGGAGTCCGCTCCGCGCGTTACGCCGCAGACGCCGGGTTTGTAACTCATGCAGATACGAACACTGACCAGCGCAACAACCGTTACCTCCTGACCCGCCTGCAGCACGTGCCTTCTGGCGAGCGCAACGCCCGCTACCGGTGCGTCATTGCCGCGGCACGTGATGGAGAATGCGTGCTCGCCGCCGAAGGTGTAGTCTCCGGCGAAATCCTTACCGCGCCGCGCGGGGAGGGAGGCTTCGGCTACGATCCCCTTTTCTACCTCCCTGAACTCGGCAAGACCATGGCTGAAATCGATCTCACGATGAAACACCAGCTAAGCCATCGCGGACGAGCGCTGCATGGGCTTCTCCTTGCCATGGCTGCTATCTGAGTGTCAGAGCTTTGCACTTCACATGCTTGTTCGGTCCAAAAAACAAAACGCGCATGAGATCTGATCTCACGCGCGCACTTGCCCAAAAGGAAAGAAGGCGAGGCTAAACTTCGTCCGCCCCGTGGCACTTCTTATATTTTTTGCCCGATCCACATGGACAGGGATCATTGCGCCCCACTTTGTCTCCACTGCGACGCTGCGCGACCTGGCGCGACTCTTCGCCACCGCCTGCCATTCGCGCGTGCTGCAGCTCGCGCTGCTTCTTGCGCTGGAACTCGCGCTCGATTGCATCGATTGTCGTACTGGGCGCGGCGGCAGAATCACGTACTGGCAGCGCCGGAGGCGGCGTACGATGACCGTTCGGCGCTGCCTGCCCATGGCCATCGGCTGAAGCGACGGGCGGCGCTGCTGGAATTTCGGGGCGAGGCCTCGACGGAATTGCCACAGGCTGGCCATCCGGACCGACGATCTGCATCAGGAAGAGGTACCGGACGGTGTCTTCCTGGAAGCGGCCCATCATGCCTTCGAACATGTCGAAGGATTCCTTTTTGTAGGCCACCAGCGGGTCTTGCTGCGCATACCCGCGCAGGCCAATGCCCTCCTTCAGGTGGTCCATGTTCAGCAGATGATCTTTCCAGAGGCCGTCCAGCACGCTAAGCATGATCATCCGCTCATGGAAGCGCATCTGCTTCTCGCCGATAATCTGCTCCTTGGCCGCATAACGTTCCTTCAGCTTTTCAAACAGCGTTTCGCCGATTTCATGCCGTGTGAGCTCGTGAACATCCATGCCTTCGGCGGTCAGATCGATGCCGAATTGCTCAGCGAGCTTCGGCTTGAATCCATCGATATTCCATTGATCGGGGTGAACCTTCTCCGGCAGGTATTCTTCGAGAATGGTGCTGAGCAGATTCGCGACGTAATCCTCCACGATCAGTTCCTTCTGATCGAGGCCTTCGAGAAGCTGGCGGCGCAACCCATAGACGGCCTCGCGCTGCTTGTTCATCACGTCGTCGTATTCAAGCAGGTGCTTGCGGGCTTCGAAGTTCTGCGATTCGACGGCCTTCTGTGCAGCCTCGATGCGATTCGAAATCATGCGCGACTCAATCGGCACGCCCTCCTCCATGCCCATCCGCTGCAGCAGAGTCGAAACCCACTCCTTTGCGAAGATGCGCATAAGGTCGTCTTCGAGCGAGAGATAGAAGCGCGAAGCGCCGGGATCACCTTGGCGTCCTGCGCGGCCGCGAAGCTGGTTGTCGATACGCCGCGATTCATGCCGCTCAGTGCCGAGGATATGGAGGCCGCCGGCTTCAATCACGGCTTCGTGTTCCGTTGCGGCATTCGCGGAGTACGTGGCGAACGTCCGATCCCACTCCGCTTGCGTTGTCTCGAACTCCTGCCCCTGGTAGTAGAAGCGCAGCATTCCCGGTGCTGCCATCGGATTGATCGCGCCCTCCGCGACGCTGATCGACCGCGCAGTTCCTTTCTTCACCAGGTCCTGTTTGGCAACGAATTCCGCATTGCCTCCCAGCAGAATGTCCGTTCCGCGCCCAGCCATGTTCGTGGCAATCGTTACCATGCTGTGTCGTCCGGCCTGGGCGACGATCTCTGCTTCGCGCTCGTGGAACTTCGCATTCAGCACCACATGCCGAACGCCCTTGCGCTGAAGTATCTGCGAGAGCAGCTCCGACTTCTCAATTGAAGTCGTGCCCACCAGCACGGGCTGACCCTTTTCGTGCAGGCCGGAGATCTCGTCGGCAACGGCAAAGTACTTTTCCTTCGCCGTTCGGAAGACAACGTCGGCATTTTCGAGCCGCTGCATCGGCTTGTTTGTCGGAATGACAACAATATCGAGCTTGTAAATCTTGTCGAACTCGGCCGCCTCTGTCTCCGCCGTACCAGTCATGCCGGAGAGCTTCTTATACAGGCGGAAATAATTCTGGAACGTGATCGTCGCCAGCGTCTGGTCTTCGCGGCGGATGTTCACGCCTTCCTTCGCTTCAACGGCCTGATGCAGCCCATCCGACCAGCGTCTACCTGGCATCAGGCGTCCGGTGAACTCGTCGACGATGATGACTTCGCCGTCTTTCACTACGTATTGCACGTCGCGCCTGTAGAGAGTGTGCGCCTTGATCGCGACTTCAACGTGGTGCTTCAGGTCCCAGTTTTCTACGTCGGCGATATTCCCGATTCCGAGCAACCCTTCAATCTTCTCCCAGCCCTCATCGGTTACGGAGATCGTCTTGTGCTTTTCGTCGACAACATAATCGCCGGTGAGAATTTTCGTTTCGCCCTGTTCGATCTCCTCGCCCTGTTCCAGCCCGGGTATGATGCGGTTCACTCGGACGTATTTGTCCGTAGTCTGGTCCGTAGGACCGGAGATGATCAGCGGCGTACGTGCCTCATCGATCAGGATCGAGTCCACCTCGTCGACAATCGCAAAATAGTGGCCGCGCTGCACGCACTCGGCCAGCTCAAATTTCATGTTGTCGCGCAGGTAGTCGAAGCCGAACTCGTTGTTTGTGCCGTAAGTGATGTCTGCTGCGTACGCCTGGCGCCGCTGGTTGTCGTCAAGATCGTGCACAATTACGCCGACGCTCAGCCCGAGGAATTCATAAATCTTGCCCATCCACTCGGCATCGCGCTTGGCCAGATAATCGTTCACAGTCACTACGTGAACCCCATGCCCGGCCAGTGCATTGAGATAGCAGGCCAGCGTGGCGACCAGCGTTTTGCCTTCGCCGGTCTTCATTTCGGAGATCTTGCCCTGGTGCAGAACCATGCCGCCGATGAGCTGCACGTCGAAATGCCGCATGTTCAGCATCCGCCGTCCGCCTTCACGCACGACGGCGAACGCCTGCGGGAGAATTTCATCGAGCACCTGCTTCTCTGCAGCAGCGCGCTCCTCAGCATCGCTGATTCCTTCGACGACAGCGGCGATCCGCGCCTTGAACTCCTGAGTCTTCGCCCGAAGCGCGTCGTCGGAGAGCTGCTGCACCTCCGGCTCGAACGCGTTGATAGTCTGAACGCGCGGCAGCAGGCGCTTCACCACGCGCTCGTTATTGGTCCCAAATACCTTAGTTAGAGCCTTCCCGATCAAAGCGCAAATTCCCTCAAGCTATAGTGTAAATGCTGCGAGGCGGCTTGGGGTTGAATGCTCGATTTAGGTGGAAGCCGCAGATTCTACGGTGATCTGTCTGCCATATCAGCCGTGAATTCTGTTCGGACGCCTTCAAAATTGGCGCGAGGCACGCAACGGGCCTGATCGCGCCGCCCCGCTACTTCGCTCCCACTTTCGCTCTCGGGTGCGTCCGGTCGTATACTTCCGCGACTTGGCCGATCGTGAGCTGGGTATAACGCTGGGTTGTCGAAAGCCTCTGGTGCCCCAGCAACTCCTGGATCGCCCGCAGATCCGCACCCTCTTCCAGCATGTGCGTCCCAAAGGCATGCCGCAGAGTATGCGGATGCACGTCTGCCGGCAACCCGTGCGCCAGCGCAATGTGCTTCACGATGCGTCCCACGCTTCGCGTCGTCAGCCTGCCCATGCCGCTTGCGGTGCCGCGCAGCCGCGCATTCAGCAGCAGCGCCTCCGATGACTTTCCTGCCGCCACGAGCTTCGCTTCACGCAGAGGCAGGTAGGCCCGCAGCGCGTGCGCCGCCGCGTCCCCAAGCGGAACATACCGTTCCTTGCGGCCCTTGCCCCGCACGAGAATCGCATCATTGGCCCAGTGAATGTCGCGCAGGTTCAACCCCACCAACTCGGCGTTGCGAATCCCGCACCCGTAGAGCAGCTCAAAGATGACGCGGTCGCGCTCCGGCCATGCGGCTACATCTTCCGACGCCGCAGCATCGACCACGCGATTCATCTGCTCAATCGTCGGAACCCGCGGCAGGTGTTTCGGTAACTTGGGAGTCGCAACCAGAACCGCAGGATTCTGTTCGACGAGCCCGCGTCGCGCCAGCCACTTGAACCACGCCCGGATGGCCGCCAGCGCGCGAGCTACCGAGGCCTTTGACAGCCCTCGCCCGTAAAGCTCGCTCAGATACGCCCTGATCTGCTGATGTTCGAGCTTTCCAACCTGAACGTCGGGTCCACGCTCCGCAACCAGATACGTCGCAAAGTCATGCAGTTCGCGCCGATACGCTCGCAGGGTGTGTGGCGAGGCCGCCCGCTCATGCGCAAGTGCGGTGAGATATTCCTCTACGCGCGCAGCGATCTGCGTATCCGCCATCATTCCGCGGGCCTCTTCGCGCGCGGATGATGCTGCCGGTGTACCGTCTTCAACCGTCCCAGCGCGAGATGCGTATATACCTGTGTCGTCGCGATATCGGCATGGCCAAGGAGCGTCTGCACAGTGCGCAGGTCGGCGCCGCCCTCTACCATGTGCGTGGCGCAACTGTGGCGCAGCATGTGCGGACTGGCGTGGGCATCAGTCGACTTCACCAGCCGCCAGATCCACTGCCGTGTCAGCGCGTCGCCGCGGGTTGAAAGAAACAGCCGCCCTGCCGCGCGGCCGTTCTTCTGCAGCTCTGGGCGGCTCCGCTTCAGGTAACTCTCCAGCGCGTCAACCGCCGCCCGGCCAAGCGGCACGATTCGCTCCTTGTCTCCTTTGCCGCGAACCAGGACCCGCCCCGCATCGAGCGAGAGATCGGCCACGTTCAGTCCTGTCAGTTCAGAAACCCGCAACCCTCCCGCATACAGCAACTCAAGAATTGCACGGTCACGCAGCGCGATCGCATCAGCCTCGGGATGTTCTGCAGCCAGCCCGGAGCGCTCCAGCATCTCCGTCACTTCAGATTGCGCCAGCGATTTCGGCAGCACCTTCCACGACGACGGCGAGTCGAGGTTCACCGTCGGATCGCACCCGATGCGCTTGTCCAGAAGCAGCCAGCGATAGAAACCCCGCAGGCACGAGAGCTTGCGCGCCGCCGAGCGCGATTCCACTCCATGTGTGCCCAGGTGTTCGAGGAACCCTGCGATGTGCGAATGCGTCGCTGATCCGAGCTGTGCGTTCACTCCTTCGAGAAATTCCGCAAACTGCAACAGGTCACGCTCGTAGGCCTCGCAGCTCAGCGGCCGCAATCCTTTCTCAACGCGCAGATAGGCAAGATATTCCCGCAGCAGTTCGGAATTGCGACTATCCGGCACTGAGTGGATTATCGAAGAAAGCGCCCGCAGGAGCACGGCCCAAATCTGAGGGAATCAACTTCATCAGCAAGCCTCCGCGCTCAGTGACCGCATATTAACAATTGCTTTGTGCAATTTCTCCGCGCATCACGCAAAATAACTAGATAGACAGGAGCAACAACCGTTGACCGTTACACACGCCGCCCCCGCACGTTACACCCCAACCGAATTTGAGGAAGCCGTTCTTGCGCTTCATCCCGCCACCGCCATCTTTGATTGCGATGGCACTCTATGGAGCGGCGACGCCGGATATGGCTTCATGGTCTGGTCCATCGAGGCCGGCCTAGTCTCGCGCAATGCGAGCGACTGGATCGATTCACGTTACCGTCTCTACCTGAGTGGCGAAGTCACGGAGTCCGAAATGTGCGGTGAAATGGTCCAGCTTTACTCCGGACTGCAGGAGTCGGAACTCCGCCACGCCGCCGAGGAATACTTCCGCTCTCACGTCGAAACCCACATCTTTCCGGAAATGCGCACCCTCGTCGAAAAGGTCGGTGCAGGCGGTGCCGACATCTGGGCCGTCAGCTCCACCAACAACTGGGTTATCGAGGAGGGCGTCCGCCGCTTCAACATTCCAGCTTCCCGCGTCCTCGCCGCCCAGGTCAAAGTCGTCGACGGCCGCATCACAAGCGACCTCATCGATGTCCCCAGCGGCGACGGCAAGGCGGCCGCCCTTCGACGCGCCGGCATCCCAAAGCCGGATGCGGTCTTCGGGAACTCCATTCACGACGCAGCCATGCTCAGCCTCGCCAAACGCGCGTTTCCGGTAAATCCAACACCAGCGCTCCTCGAGATCGCCGCCGACCGTGGCTGGACGGTCTTCTATCCCGGCGCCGTGCTTGCCGATACCAAGATCTAGCGGCAGGATGAAGATCATCTCCCTGCAGCCCAGCGTCAGCATCATCCTGGACCGGCTGGGCTGCCTCGGTTCGCTCGCTGCCTGCACGAAATACTGCCTCGAAGCGGTGCCCGCCCTCCGCGATAGATCGCTCCCCGTCGTTCATGATTCCTGGTCCACCAAAGCCGAGGAACTGCTGCCCGTCCCGGCTGATCTCGTCATCGCGTCGGTTCCCTACCGGCAGGAGTCGCTGACTGCCATCCTCAGGTCGGGGCGGTCGGTGCTGACGCTTTCTCCACGGAACCTCGCCGATATCTACCAGGACATCCGCCTGATTGCCTCGGTCGTTCAGGTATCCGAGGCCGGCGAGGCGCTGATAGAGGAGATGCAGTCTCAGGTCGAGGACGTCCGGCGGCGCGGCACAGCGGTTGGCGTCAGGCCGCGGGTCTACTGCGAGGAGTGGGGCAAGCCCCTGATCCGCTCCCAGCTCTGGGTCATGGAGCTCGTCGAGGCTGCGGGCGGCGAATTCATCGGCACATCCGGCGCGACGACCGAGGCCGAAGCAGTAGCTGCTGCCGATCCTGACGTGATCGTGGCCGCATGGTGCGGAGCCGGCGACCGCGTGCCCCTGGAGCGCATCGTCGAACAGAGGCACTGGCAGGATCTGCGGGCGGTACGTGGCGGGCGAGTCTACTGCATTGCCGATGAGCTGCTGAATACGCCTGCTCCGACTCTCATCGGCGGCCTTCACGCCCTCGCGCAAGCCATTCACCCTGATATCTTTGGTTCACTGCAGGGTGGCTCAGGCCGCAAAATCGATCTAATCTCATTGAATGCGTCTAAACTGATGTGAGCGTGGAAGAAAGGGTCGACCAGAACGGAGCGAAGACGGTGCGCTTTGTCGCCGCCGGCCTCATTTTGCGCGGCGAAGAGGTCTTGATCTGTCAGCGGCGTCCCGACCAGCCCATGGCGCTCAAATGGGAGTTCCCCGGGGGGAAGATCGAACCGGGAGAGACCCCGGAACAGGCGCTCGCCCGGGAGCTCGACGAAGAGCTCGGCATCGATGCAGACATCGGACCGCTCGTCACCCACACCCGCCACACCTACCGCAGCGGCGGCGCGGTAGACCTGCAGTTCTTTGCCGTCCACGAGTTTCGCGGCGAGGTCACCAATCGCATCTTTCACGACGTGCGCTGGATCCCGCTGCGCGACCTCACCAGCTACGACTTCCTCGCTGCCGATCGGGACCTGATCCGCGATCTTTCCGCCGGCAAGCTGCTGTAGCCGCCATTTGCCGGGGTACCCCCCTCCCCCCTAGATTCGATGCTCATTGATTCTAAACGGGTTAAGCGGATATCCTTGCGGCAACTCATAGAAAAGGCTGGAGTTACACGTACTTCATAGAAAACAGGCGACTTACGGCTCGTCGTTGAAAATACGGGAGTTAGCCGAGGGTCATTGATTCGACAGCAGTCAGGCCGCAAAAAATAGAAAAGCCCGGCAGAAACGGCCGGGCTCCATCTCTCTATTTCCATTATAGCGGCGCGGTAAAAATCATCCGCCATTTTTATCTCCGGCCTGCCCCCGTTTCAGTGCATGAACTGCTGCACCATCAGCATCACGGAGAGCACGCTGACGATTGCCGCTGTCAGCCAGGCGGCGATGTTGAACCAGTGCGGATTCACGTATTCGCCCATCAGGTCCTTGCGGTTGATCAGCAGCAGCATCAGCACAATCACGATGGGAAGCAGAACTCCGTTGAGCGCCTGCGATTCGATCGACCACTTCACCAGCGGGAAGTTCGGAATCATCACCACGGCTCCGCCGCCGGCGATCAGAATGGTGTAGAGCCAATAGAAGGCTGGCGCCTCGCTGAACTTTTTGTCCACGCCGGATTCGAGACCCAGGCCCTCGCACACGACGTAGGCCGTCGACAGCGGAAGGACCGATGCTGCGAAGAACGACGCATTGAAAAGCCCGAAGGCGAAGAGCAGGAAGGCGTACTGTCCGGCAAGCGGCTTCATCGCCTGGGCCGCGTCAGAGGCATCGCGAATCGCCCCCTGCCCGTGCGTGTAAAGGGTCGCCGCGCAGGCCACGATAATGAACCAGGCTACGACGTCGGTGAAAATCGAGCCAACAATCACATCCAGGCGTGATGCTGCGTACTTCTTCACGCTCACGCCCTTCTCCACGATCGTCGACTGGAGATAGAACTGCATCCACGGCGCGATCGTCGTTCCGATCACGCTGATCACCAGGAAGAGATAGCCATGGGTCCATGCCGAGCGCGGAGGCACCTTGACGGTAGCTACCAGCGCGGTGTGCCAGCTGGGCTGTGACAACACCCCGGCAACAATGTACGCAATATAGAAGACAGATGCTGTGAGGAAAATCTTCTCGACACTCTTGTAGTCTCCGCGCACCGCCAGCAACCACACCAGCAGCGAGCACACCGGAACCGAAATGTATTTGCTCAGGTGAAACAGGTCGAGACTGGCAGCGATACCGGAGAACTCCCCGATCACATTTCCAAAATTGACCAGCACCAGCAGGAACAGCACAATCACCGTAAGCCGCAGGCCGAACTCTTCGCGGATGAGATCGCTTAGCCCCTTGCCGGTCACTACTCCCATGCGGGCGCACATCTCCTGCACGACGATGAGCGCGAGGGTGATAGGAATCATCGTCCAGAGCAGCGCGTAGCCATACTGGGCACCCGCCTGCGAATACGTGAAGATGCCGTTCGGGTCGTTGTCTACATTGGCGGTGATGAACCCCGGGCCGAGCACGGCGAGGAACAACAGTATCCGGGTTCTCCAGCGTTTGAGCATGGGAAAGGCAGGGATTAGGGATTAGGGAACAGCCAATAGCCAATAGCCAACAGTCAATAGCCAGGAGCCACGAGCCGACAACAATGTCGATCGAGCGTTCTGCCAGTTTAGAACCGGTTCATCATTGTCACCAGCATCTTACCTACTTCGTGCGAGAGGCCTTCAGCACACTGAAGATCTTCCCTGTCGCCAAAGCCCAGCCTGCTGGCAATTACGAGTTGAGTCTGCACTTCGCAATTCGATCCGCGAGCGAAGCGAAGAAACTGCTTGTATTCGCCAGTCGAACCGCGTCCAAATCCCTCGGCGATATTACTGGCGGTTGAAACTCCTGCGCGGCGAAGTTGGCTTTGTCAGACCATAAATTTCGGCTTTTGGAAACTTTTCTGTCAGTTTGTAAAGCGCAACAGTCATTTCAATCGCGCGCTGCTATACTTTAAGTTCGCGATAGGACTCGGTCATCACGCCAGTCTAATGGCACACCCTCGTAAGTCCTAGCACCCCGATTCCTTCTCGCCAGTTACCAATGGGTTGTCGGCTCAAGGTCCCATTTTCATCTCTGCCTTAAGAAGGCGATCACGTGATCGGCTTCGACGACGCCAACCAGCTTAGCCTCCGCGTTGAGAACGGGGAGGGCCCGCAGATTGTATTTATCGAAAAGCTCGGCGACTTCCTGCTGGTTGGCATCCGCTTCGCATGAGATGAAGCGCGGCTCGGCGAGCACGTCCAGCCGCGTCTCCGGCTTGGCCAGGACAATCCGCGCCAGCGGGACCACACCTTTCAGAACCTCGACGGCGTCGACCAGGTAAATCTCAGTGACGGCTTCGATATCGCCTTCGAAATCGCGGAGCGCCTGGATTGCATCGCCCACGGTCGCCATCTGCGGAACCGCGACATACGCCGTGGTCATGCGGCCGGCCGCAGAATCCTCCCGGAATTCGAGCAGCTCTTCCACTTCCTGCCGCTCTTCCGGATCCATCTCTTCGAGGATGGCCTCGCTGCGTGACTCGGGCAGCTCGGCCAGCAGGTCCGCAGCCGCGGAGGGATCCATCTCCTCCACAATTCCCGCGGCAACCTCGGAGGTGAGCCCCTCCATCATCGACTTCTGCAGCCGCGGCTCCACTTCCTCGAGCGCCTCAGCGGCCACTTCTTCGTCGAGAGTGGTCAGAATCGCCTCCCGTTCGGCAGGAGGCAGTTCTTCCAGAATGTCGGCGATATCTGAAGGATGAAGCTGCGCGAGCCGTTCATGCTCAATGTTGAGCTTCACCCGGCGCGCCGGATCCACCTCGATCACATCCACAAATTCCCAGGGAATCACTCGTGCCGGAAATCGCCTCGCCACCGAATCCACAGCCTGCGCCGGCATTACTCCTTTCAGAAGCCTGCGAACCGCTCCCCGCAGGCCCACCTCCACCTCGCGCACGCGCAGGTCTTGCGGGTCTCCGTTGTTCGAAAACCATTGCAGGTCGACATCGTTGACGCGAACCACCTTGCGGCCATGAACGTCGATGATCTGCCGGTCCAGCAGATCCTGCCGCAACATGATGAAGTTGTCGTCCTGCCGCAGCGGCCGCAGCTCAGCTTCCGGACGCAACTCTAATACGCCGCTCGGCGTCTGCTGGAGGCTGGTGGCCGCCACCAATTCCAGTCCCTTGCGGGTTTTCAGCACCAGGCCGGCGACCTTGCCGGCATCCGCTCCGGTGCCTACCGCCAGGTCGCGCACACGCCCGCGCACCTGGCCACCGGCGTCAGTAACCGGCGTTCCGAGCATGGTTGCGAGGGACGGATTGACCTCACCGTTGCGCGCTTTGCTTGACATCTCCGATGCAGTCTAACAGGCGGGCAGGCAGATGGGGCGACCCGCCGCTCTGCAATGGTGTTCCTAATTCGAGTTGGTCGACAGCATCTCGCCGGATGACAATGAGATTGCTTGACATTGACAGCGCCAGCAAGCAAACTGCCTGCTAACGAGATCGCTAGAGGTTTGCAGACGAGAGACATGGAAAAAGGCGGGGAAGAGCATTTGACCGGACAACAGGCAAGCCGCATTACTTACACGCTCGAGTCCTCGCTGGACAGTGTCAATAAAGTTGAGGAAACCGCCGAACAGATGGCCAAGAAGGCCGGCATCGAGGAAGACGAGGTTTTTCGCGTAGCCATGGCGGTCCGGGAGGCAGCCGTAAACGCTGTGCTCCACGGCAACTCTTACGATCCCGAAAAGCGCATCACCGCGTCTTTTGAGAATACCGGCGAATCGCTGGTCATTCGCATCTCCGACCAGGGCAAAGGACTGGACCCGGAAACGCTCCCCGACCCGCTGGCGCCGGAGAATCTGCTGCGCGGATCCGGCCGCGGCATCTTCCTCATTCGTTCATTCATGGATGAGGTACACTTCAAGCAATTGCATCCCGGAACTGAGTTGACACTTATCAAACATCTGGGGACGGCTCAAACAGGCAGCTAAGGAGGACTTTTCGTGAGCATGAAAGTAACCACCCGTCAGGTAGACGGCGTGACCATTCTCGATCTAAGCGGTCGCATCACTCTGGGCGAGGGCAGTGTGCAGCTGCGTGACGCGATACGGGACCTTCTGTCCAAGGGCTCAAAGCTTATCCTGCTGAATCTCGCCGATGTGA
Source organism: uncultured Acidobacteriaceae bacterium (assembly GCA_963721995.1). Taxonomy (GTDB): domain Bacteria; phylum Acidobacteriota; class Terriglobia; order Terriglobales; family Acidobacteriaceae; genus Silvibacterium. The sequence goes on from CAVRNK010000085.1 coordinate 39,113, forward strand.
ACTACATCGACAGCTCGGGAATCGGCGAACTGGTCAGCGCGTACACCACCGTTCGCAATCAGGGCGGCGAACTGAAGCTTCTGAACCTTACCAAGAAGGTTCACGATCTGCTGCAGATCACCAAGCTCTATACCGTCTTCGACGTGAAGGACGACGAAGCCACCGCCATCGCTTCTTTCAACCGCGCATAAATCAGCATCCCTCCCCGTCCCAATGCAAAGAGGCTGCCCGCAGGCAGCCTCTTTGTCTTGCAGCAATATCCCCCCGCTAGAACTTAACTACCGGGGCCGTCCTCGACGAAGCGCTCGCCTCGAAGTACGCATTGTCCGGCTGGAAGCCCGCGATCCCCGCCCAGATGCTGTTGGGAAACTGCCGGATGAATGTGTTGTAGTCGCGCAGCGTTTCGTTGTAGCGTCGCCGCTCGACAGCAATGCGATTTTCCGAGCCTTCCAACTGAGCCTGGAGCGAAAGGAAGTTCTGATCGGCCTTCAGGTTGGGGTAATTCTCAGAGATGGCCAGCAACCGCCCGAGGGCTCCATCGAGTTGTCCGTTGGCCTGGATCTTGCCGGAAGGGTCCTTGGCATTCAGCAGAGCGGCACGCGCGTTGGCGATGTCGTCGAAAACCTTCTCCTCGTGCGTTGCATATCCCTTGACCGTGCTCACCAGGTTGGGAATCAGGTCAGCGCGACGCTGCAGCACCACGTCCACCTGCGACCATTGCGCCTTGACCGCCTCCTGCTTGGCGACCATCTGGTTCTTCGCGCTGACGTAGCTGCCGAAGACCATCAATACAACTAGAAAAATCACTACAACAACGCCGATTGCAATCCACAAACCGCGACGCATCATCGTGCCTGTCTCCTCTGCTCCATAACCTCGGGAGCCTTCGTTATCTTACCAATCGCCTCCGGCGCCACCGCCGCCGGTGCTTCCGCCGCCAAAGCCGCCGAAACCGCTGCCGCCGCCGTCGTCTCCTCCACCGCCGCCCCGGCCAAAGCCTCCGCCCATGAACATGCCGAGGAGGAAACCGATGAGTCCGGAGCCGCCGAATCTTCCGAGAATGAACAGCACGAACAGCAGAAACAGACCGAAGAGGATCAGCTGTCCGAAGCTCAGGTGAGCCTGCTGCGGACGCCTCTGCTGGCGGTTGAGCGGCGTCAGAGTGACGCCGGCATCCCTGGCGATGATCTGTGAGATTTGACCCACGGCCAGAGTCATGGCGCCGTCGAAGTCGTTGTTGCGGAGCATGGGCACCATCTGGCGGCCGATCACGCTGACGGTCGCGTCGGGCAGGATGCTTTCCAGGCCGTAGCCGGTGGAGATGAATCGCTTGCGGTCCTTTGTGGCGATCAGGATCAACACGCCGCGGTCGCTGCCCTCCTTAATGCCCTTCTTGCCGAGGCCCCAAGCCTGATAGAGATCCACGGCGTATTGCTCGATGGGCTCGTCGTCCAGCGTCGTGACGGTTACGACGGCGATCTGGGCGTTTGCCTCGTGGTCTACCTGGCCGCACACGCGGTCAAGCTGTTGGATTACCGCCGGAGACATCACATGCGCGAAATCGCTGACGTAGTCTGTAGGTTTGGGCAGGCTCTTGACCGGCTGGCAGAGCGCCGTTACGCACAGAACGAACAGTGCCAGAGCTACCCGGCAGCTTGCTGAAATCTTGCGAGGCATCGCCGCAATTCTACCGGAAACGCAAAAGGCGTCCCGTTAAGAGACGCCTTTCACCGCTGTCGGGCATTGCTCGCGGGCTACTTCAATGACGCCGTCAGCTTGCCTTTGCTGTTCATCAGGTTGTGGCTCTCGGCGATCTGATCGATCAACTGGAGGTGCTGGTCGATCACCTGGCCACCCTGTTGCGCCGCCTGCTGTACCGCGGGATTCTGGCTCTGCTGCGCCTCGGACTTGAAGTCGTCGGCGTCTTTCTTGTGGTCCTTAATCATGGCTACGATGTATGCGTCGTCGAATTGTTTTCCTGAGAGGCCCTGGAGCTTCGCATAGAGCTCCTTGTCCTTCCTGGACGGGCCGTCGGGCGGCTTTACTCCGATCTGCTGTGCCACCTGCTTCATCTGATCGCCCAGCTTCGTATGGTCGGTCACCATCTTCTGGCCGAACTGCTTCACATCGCCGCTCGAGCCTTTTTCCGCGGCCAGTTGTCCGAGTTGGACTTCGGCGATGCCGCCTTGCAGAGCTGACCGGACAAATTCCTTGTCCTGCATGACCGAAGCTGCCGACGCCTGCTGTTGCTGCATCGCTTCAGGGCTGTTCATGGTCGAGTTCGCCGACGGATTCGTTGGCTGCTGGGCCTGCGGCGCGCCGCCGCCGGGGCTCATCTGGGCCAGCGCCGTCACACCCGTGAACAGCACCGCGCCGGTGAGCGTTACGATCTTTCTGCACATTCTCTGAGAAATCATTGGGCGCTGAGAAATCATTGGGGGACTTCCTCCTTTGCGAGGTCAGATCACGGAACGCCCTCGTTCACTTTCAGAGCTTGCGCGGGCTGTAAACTGTGCCTCAACCGTGAAATCGACTGGTCACATAGTGGAATGCCGGGACCTTGGCCGCGAGTTGCCTTCTACTCCGTCCCGTTTCCTCGTTCAAAACATTAACTTTTCCGTTGAATCCGCAGAAGTATTGGGAGTTATCGGGCCCAGCGGCGCGGGCAAGAGCACCTTGCTCCGCCTCATCAACCGGCTCGACGAGCCAACTCACGGCACGGTGCTCTTCAACGGGCAGGACTACCGCAGCATCGATACGGCGATCCTTCGCCGGTCGATTGGGATGGTGATGCAGAGGGCATACCTTTTCCCGGGCACGGTCGCCGAAAACCTGGCCTTCGGCCCGCTCCAACAGGGCAGGACTATGAGCGGCGCCGAAATCGACAGTCTGCTGTCCGAGGTCGGCCTGGCGGGCTACTCCGGCCGCGACGCGCTCACGCTGTCGGGCGGAGAAGCTCAACGCGTTGCCATTACCCGGGCTCTGGCCAACGATCCGGAGGTGCTTCTGCTGGACGAGCCGACCTCGGCGCTGGACGAGGCAGCCCGCGACAGCGTTCAAAGGCTGTTGGAAGGACTGATTCGCGAGCGGAACCTGACCTGCATCTGGGTCACGCACAGCCTGGAGCAGGCGCGGGCCATGGCTGACCGGGTACTCGTGCTCGAAGCAGGCCGCGTCAAGACGATCGGAACCCCCGCAGAGGTACTTCCCCATGCTTGAACACTTTTTCCCCAATCAGCTCGTGCGCGGAGTTGTCCAGTGCCTGATCGCTGCACTGGCGGTGCTGGCCGTCATGCTCCTCGCACGCCGCCGCGCTCCCGGACTGCTCAAGGAAATCAGCTTCGCCGAACTGCGCGGCCTGCTGCAGATCTTCGCGGTTGGAGCGATACTGGCGGCCCTGTTGCGGGGGCCGGCGTGGACCTCGATCTTCGTCCTGGCCGGGATGATCCTGGCCGCGGCCAGCATTGTCCGCAAACGGGCGAAAAAGATTCCCCGTGCATTCGTGCTGGCGCTGATTGCCATTGGCATCGGCGCGGGGGCGATTCTGACAGTGATGACGGCGACGGGAGTGATCCCGCTGAAGATTCTCACGCTGCTTCCGGTAGGCAGCATGGTGATTGCGAATACGATGAACACGCAGTCGATCTTTCTTGACCGCTTTCGCGGTGAGGTCGTCTCTCATGTCGGGGAGATCGAGTCCGCTCTCGCTCTGGGAGCCACTCCGGACGTTGCCGTCGAGATGTACCTGCGCGCCGCCTTCCGTGCCAGTCTGATCCCCGCAGTCGACAACATCCGCTCGCTGGGCATCGTATGGATCCCCGGCATCATGGCCGGCATGGTGCTCTCAGGAGCGTCCCCGCTGTATGCTGCGCTCTATCAGTTCGTCGTTCTCACGACTATCTTTTCCTCGTCCGCACTGGCCTGTTTCGTCGCCAGCCATCTCGTGACAAGGCGCATCTTCTCCACTCACAGCCAGCTGCTGCTGCGCGCATGAAGGCGCTTAGTGTGCCGGGACGTGCGGTGACTATCCGATTCGGCTTAGCTAAGCCGGGTAAAGACGCGCTCTTCGAGCATGGTGATCCGATGCTCATGATCCTTGCGGATCTCAGTGTCCATACGGCCAAATCGGGCCTCCAGTCGGTCAAACCTGGATTCAAGGCCATCGAGACGTCGATTGACGCCATCGAAGCCGCCCCTCATTTCCGAGCGCAGATCGCCGATTGCACTTCGGTTCGCAATCGTGCTTCCGATCCACACCAGTAGAACAGTGAAGAACGGTGAAGAACGGAACTCCAATCGCGAAATAGAACTGAGTGTTAGTCATCGCTCCCTTTCATTGTAGGCACAGCTTCTTTGAAAACAAAAGTATCAATGCCTGCAATGCCTTGAACGGAATTGCGGGATAAGTTTTCGAGCCCTTTTACACCAAAGTAATTTCAATGTGCCGGGACGTGAGGCAGGTTCCAGTGCCGCCAGACGCTGACGACACGCAGCAGGAAGCAGATCACGCCGCCAGCAAGAGCCACCGGCACGCGCGGCAATTTCAATCTCAGGCCGACGACGACTACCGCCGCTCCGGCCAGCGCGGCCGTTGCGTACACATCTGCCCGCAACACCGTCGGAACCTGCGCCAGAAGCACATCGCGAATCGTCCCGCCGCCCACGCCGGTGATCCCGCCCATCAGAATGGCAATGAACGGGTTGATACGGTAGGCCAGCGCTTTTTCGGCTCCTGCAACGGCAAAAAGACCCAGCCCGGCGGCATCGAGAACCATAAGAACCGAAGGCGGAATCCCGTGCACCGGATTGGGAAACAAAAACATGGCGAAAGCACCGGCAAAGGCGATCGCTCCATAACGCCAGTCGCGAATGGAGTTCGGTGGCGATGCGCCGATCAGCAGGTCGCGGATGATGCCGCCACCCAAGGCCGTCGCAAATGCCAACACCATCGTCCCCAACAGGTCGAGGTCGCCGTTTTCAGCAGCCATCGCGCCTTCAATTGCGAAGACCAGCGTGCCGGCAAAATCGAAGGCCAGCAGCAGAGCGTCAGAATTAGGCTTCGTCACGCCGCGCAGGTTCAATGTGGAGATCACTTTCTCGCGACATTGTAGCCGCTGATAGTCGAATCTCCACCCTAAGGTGGATGCCGGTCTGCTTCCTTCCCGGGTAGCATGATCCGGAAACATCGACAGCTCTCACATGGAACCGAAAAGACAGATGGGTCTGGCGATGGCAATCGCCGTCGTCACTGGTCAATCCATCGCCCTGGGAATCTTTCTTACGCCCGCTGCGATGGCCAAGTCGCTGGGGTCGCCCGCGCTTCTTGCCGCCGTCTGGTGCGGCATGGCGCTCATGGCTCTTTCCGGAGCGCTCTGCTACTCCGAGCTCGCTGTCCGCTATCCGGTCGTGGGAGGCGAATATGTCTATCTCCGCGAAGGCTATGGGCCGCGCGTGGCTTTCCTTTATGGCTGGATGTCGGCCGCAGTCATCGACCCGGGCATCGCCGCCGCCCTCGCCTTCGGAGCCATCCCCTATGTTCAGGCTGTCATCGCGATCTCGCCGCGCATGGCCGTCGCTCTGCCTTTCGCGATTCTCGCTGTGCTCGGCGTGATCAACTACGCCGGAACCCGTCTCAGCGGCCGCGTCATGGCTACAGCGAATCTGCTCAAGCTCGCCGTTCTGTTCGGCCTCGTCGCCTGGGCATTCGTGGCCGGGCATGCGACGACTGCGAATCTTCTTCCGCTCGCCGAGCGCCGCCCGGGCTCCGACATGCTTTTCGCTGCCATCGCCGGCTCCGTCGTCAACGCCTTCTTCAGCTTCGGAGGCTGGTGGGAAGCAGGAAAGCTCGCCGGCGAAATACGCAATCCCGCAAAGACCCTCCCGCTCGCCTTCACCTGCGGGGTCCTCCTCGTGAGCGCTGTCTATCTTCTCGTCAGCTTCGCGTTCCTCGCCGTGGTCCCGCTCGACAAGATCGTCTCCAACACCGCCTTCGTCGCCCAGTTCGGACAGGCTCTCTTCGGGTCTGCCGGAGGCCGCATTCTCTCCGCCTGCGTGCTGCTCTCTGTCGCTGGAGGCCTCATGGCCCTCACGATGGCCGCGCCCCGCGTGTATTACGCAATGGCCAGAGACGGTGCGTTCTTCTCCATCTTCGGCCGGCTGCATCCGCGCTTTGGGACACCAGCCAACGCCATCCTCCTGCAAACCTGCGGGGCGCTTTTTATTCTTCTCTTCGGAGCCTTCGACAAGATCCTCGCCTACATCATTTTTTCCGCCGTGTGTTTCCTCGCTCTTTCCGTCACCACGCTCTTCCGGATGAAGGAGCCGGTGCGCCGCTGGTGGTATCCGGCCGCGCCGATTGTCTATCTCACCGGGAGTGCCATCGTGGCGCTGCTCATCCTCATGCACAGCCCCTTGCCGGCCCTGATCGGCGTAGCCGTGGTGCTCGCCGGAGGCTTGCTGCACCGGCGCTTTTCGCCGGGTAAACCACTTTCCGTCGCGGCTGCGACTGCGGCCGAGTCCCCGATTCCCTGAAAGGAGTATTCATGCCTCACATCACGCTGCCCGATGGGCTGCCCGGTATCCGCGGTGCAATGGCCTTCCGCCCGGAAACTGCCCGGCCCCTCAACGATCTGGTCGAGACGCTGCTCCACAGCCCGAACAGCCTCACTGCCGGCGAGCGAGAGCTTATCGCGACCTACGTGTCGTATCTCAACGATTGCCACTACTGCCAGTCCATCCACGGAGCCATCGCCGCCGCCAGCCTCAACGGCGACGAAGACCTGGTCAAGCGCGTCAAGGCGGACTTCCAACATGCCGCCATCTCCGACAAGCTCAAAGCGCTACTGGTCATCGCCAGCAAGGTCCAGAAGGGCGGTAAGCAGGTCACCGCAGAAGACGTCGCTCACGCCCGCAGCCTCGGGGCCACCGATGTGGAGATTCACGATGCTGTTCTGATCGCTGCGGCCTTCTGCATGTTCAACCGCTACGTCGACGGACTCGGCACCACCCAGCCCCACGACGAAGCCATGTACCGCGAACGTGGCAAACGCGTCGCCCGCGAAGGATACGTCAGCGTCAGCAAGGAATATCTACCCGCGAACGCAGTCTTGGAAACAGCAGCCAAATAAGGAGCAACGATCATGCCACATATTTCTCTTCCCGAAGGACTGCCCGGGATCACCGCCGGATTTGCCTTTCGTCCCGAAACCGCGAAGCCGATGCGCGAACTTGCCCACATCCTGCTGCACGAGCCCAACTCCCTCGCACCAGGCGAGCGCGAACTCATCGCCACCTACGTCTCGTCGCGGAACGACTGCTACTTCTGCCAGACCAGCCACGGAGCGGCTGCGGCATGCCACCTCGGAAGCAGCGATCTCGTCAAGCAGGTGAAGACCGACTTCGAGACCGCGCCCGTCTCGCCCAAGCTCAAGGCTCTGCTCGCTATCGCCGGCAGGGTTCAGCAGAGCGGGAAGAACGTCACCAGCAGCGACATCGACCACGCCCGATCGCACGGCGCCACCGACCTCGAAATCCACGACACCGTGCTCATCGCTGCGGCGTTCTCGATGTACAACCGCTACGTCGACGGACTGGGCACCTGGCAGCCGCACGACGAAAGCATGTACTCACAGATGGGCGAACATCTCGCGGCCGAGGGTTATCGCAAGCGCCCTCCCGAGCAGCCGGAGCCCGATTACTATCGCACGGCGCGGGAAGCTGCAGTCGAGGCAAGGTGACGAAAACACAGCGCCCGATTCCTGTTCTGTTGTCTCGAGGCGGCAATCAAGCGAAGCGGCTATGATGAGGGGAGTGGCGGAGTTCGTCCAGATCGGCGCTCAAACCAGCTCTTCGGTGCGACCCGCCGTCTGTGCTCCGCCCGCGCGATCCCGGACAATCATCTGGCTTCAGGTTGTTACGCTGGCATGGATGCTGATCGAGTGCGGTGTCTCAATTTATGCCGCTAAGACAGCGCGCAGTCCTGCCCTGCTTGCCTTCGGCTCAGACAGCTTTGTAGAGTTGCTGTCCGCGACGATCGTGCTCATGCAGTGGACACCTGCGATTTCCATCTCAGATCGCAAGGCGCATCGCACGTCGGCGGTCCTGCTGTTTGCTCTTGCCGCGATCGTCGCAACAACGGCGATTCTGTCCCTGCTCCTTCACTTGCGCCCGGAGACGAGCCGCATCGGAATGGCGATCACCCTCGCCGCTCTGATCGCCATGCCAATTCTAGCCGTGCTGAAGCGCCGGGAGGCGCGGCTTCACCGGAACGCCGCACTTGCCGCCGACGCTGTGCAGTCGGCCACCTGTGCTTATCTTGCCCTCACCACCCTAGTCGGGCTGGCGATCAATGCCATGTTCCATGCTCCGTGGGTCGATTCTTTTGCTGCGCTCGTCGCCGTGCCTTTCCTGCTGAAGGAGGGTCGTTCGGCCTGGCAGGGACACGCCTGCGGCTGTTGCTGATGCGCACACGGACAATCGGCAAAATTGTCCCGCCGATTCAATCTGGGCTATAGTTTGAACAATGCTTCGTCGCGCATCAGGATCGCGCCGGCAACTCTCCCTGGCCTCTCTGCTGGGAATTGTCTGCATTGCGCTGGTCCTGATGGCGGGCATGGTTCAGGTTGCCCACAGCCATCCGCTGGGACAGCCTGATCACGACTGCTCCCTCTGCACCACTGCGCACAACGTCATTCATGTGGTCGAGCTGGTAACGCTCGATCTTTCGATCCAGCCGGTCACCGCCGTAGCTCCTGAGCCTACGCGTGAACTCCCCAACCGGGCCTTCTTCTTCAAGCTTTCGTGCCGTCCTCCACCTGCTGCGCCTGCTTTCGCCTAAGCAGAGCCCTATTCACAATTCAGCAGATTTTCAGGAGGTCGTTCCATGCGCACATTCGTGCGATGCTTCATCGTCTTTCTGCCTGCACTCTTTCTGCAGGTCCTGGCCACCAGCGCCTTTTCCCAGTCCGCCGCTAACTCCGGAACCGTCGCGGGGACTGTTACCGATCCCTCCGGCGCAGTCATTCCCGGGGCCACTGTCTCCATAAATAACCCGGTCAGCCAATACTCGCGAACCGCGACCACCGACGACGCCGGTCGCTTTAGCTTTCCCAACATTCCATTCAATCCCTACCATCTGAGTGTCAACCACGCGGGATTTGCATCCTCCGCCCGCGATGTCGATGTGCGATCGACGGTGGCTGAGAACCTGAACATCAAGCTCGCGGTCGGCACCGAATCGACCACAGTCACGGTCGAAGGCGGCGAGGACCTGGTTGAGAACGATCCGACATTCCACACTGACATCGACCGGAACCTTATCAACAAGATTCCGCTGGAAAGCCAGTCGTCGTCGCTAAGCTCGATCGTCACTCTGGCCTCGCCCGGAGTCGCCGCCGACTCGAACGGCCTGTTTCACGGTCTCGGCGACCACGCGTCGAACTCCTTCTCCGTCGATGGCCAGCCCATCACCGATCAGCAGAGCAAGGTCTTTTCCAATCAGCTTCCGTCGAATGCCGTCCAGTCGCTTGAAGTCATCTCCGGCGCGCCCCCGGCCGAATACGGCGGCAAGACCAGCCTGGTCATCGTAGCCACAACCCGTTCGGGACAAGGTATTACCACGCCGACCGGCAGCGTTTATGCGTCCTATGGAACCTTCGGGTCGGCGACCGGCGGCTTCGACCTCTCCTACGGCAAGAAGAACTGGGGCAACTTCCTCGAGGTCGACGGGCTCAACAGCGGCCGTTTCCTTGATCCCCCGGAGTTTTCCGTCTTCCATGACAAGGGCAACGAGCAGAATATCTTCGATCGCGTGGACTACACATTTACGCCGGTCGATTCGGTGCATCTGGACCTGAACTACAGCCGCTCCTGGTTCCAAACGCCGAACACCTACGACAACCTGAACATCCAGAACGTCGTCAGCGGAGGCAGCAGCCCCAACCCGGTCTTCGGCAATGTCGGCAATACCGACCAGAAATCCAAGATTGAAACCTTTAACATTGCGCCGACCTACACCCGCGTTATCGGCGCAAATGCGGTCTTCAACTTAGGGGCCTACGCCCGCAAAGACTTCTACAACTACTTCCCGAGCGGTGATCCGCTGGCTGACAAAGGACCGTCCAACCTGCAGAACCAGACTGTTGGCCAGTACCGCAGCCTGTTCAACACCGGCGTCCGCTCGGACTACTCCTATGTGAAGGGCATCAACAACATCAAGGCCGGCGCCGTCTACGAGCAGACCTTCCTGCGCGAAAACGACAATCTGTCCGTGGTCGCTCCCACCTTCAACTCGCCCTGCGTGGATGCCAACGGCAATTCCCTGCCCGGCTTCAGCGACCCGTCACAGTGCGCTGCCTATGGAAATAGCGCCAATCCGGCCTACAACCCGGTGCTGGCTCCATATGATCTGACGCGCGGTGGAGGGAATTACAACTTCTTCGGCCATACCGACGTAAAAGAACTCGCCCTCTATATCGAAGACCAGATCAAGGCGAAAAACTGGCTTTTCAACCTGGGTATACGCGGTGACCTGTACAACGGTCTGACGGTTCAACGCCAGGCGGAGCCTCGCGTGGGTGTTGCCTACAACGTCACAAAGACAAATACTGTGCTGCGCATCTCCTATGCGCGAACTCTCGAAACACCTTTTAACGAAAACCTGGTTCTCTCGAGCCAAGGGTGCGACAACGCCGTTCTCTCTCCGCTCCTGCTTTGTACGCCGGGCGTGAGCGGAACGCTGCAGCCGGGATTTCGCAACGAATTCCACGCTGGATTCCAGCAGGCCTTTGGCAAATACGCAGTGGTCGGCGGAGAGTACATCTGGAAATACACGCACAATGCCTTCGACTTCAGCGTGCTGGGAAACACTCCCATTACCTTTCCGATCGACTGGCACAATTCGAAGATTCCCGGCTTCGCGCTCAATGCCAGCATTCCCAACTTCCACAACATCTCCGCGTACGTTGTCATGTCTTCGGTCGCCGCGCGTTTCTTTCCGCCCCAGACTGCGGGAGCTGGTGCAACTCCCCCCGTTCAAGGCGAATACCCGTTCCGCATCGACCACGACGAGCGATTCAACCAGACGACTCACCTTCAGTACACCCTCCCCGGCGGCAGGTTCACCCATGCCATGTGGGGCGGCTTCAACTGGCGGTATGACAGCGGGCTGGTTGCCGGTGCAGCGCCCTGTTACGGATTGGCGTCGGCCAATCCGAATACACCGTGCGACGGGTTCTCGACAACGCTTCCGGATGGGACACCGGCAGTGGATCTGAGCAGTCTGACGGCCGACCAGGAATTCCAGGCAGGGTTGATCTGCAATGGGGTGAGGGCGACGCCGACAACGCCGCTGCCGACTCCCTGCCCGGCATCGGAATACAGCTCAAGCCTGGTGAAGATTCCGGCTCCGGGCACCGGAGACAACGACCACAATCCACAGCGGATCCAGCCACGGAGTCTTTTCGACGCTTCAATTGGCGACGACAACCTCTTCGGCGGGGACAAGCACACGTGGAGTCTTCGGCTTACCGCGGTAAACTTCACAAATAAGTACGCCCTCTACAACTTCCTCTCCACGTTCAGCGGCACGCACTACGTGACTCCGCGAGCGCTGACGGCCCAGATCGGTTTCCACTTCTAACCCCCGTACCCCCTGTCTGCACCGGCGCCCGGGACAACTGTCCCGGGCGTTGCTTTCTACATCTTTCCCGCGCGGTGGTTCGAAGGACACATTTCGGCTAAGCTCGATGGTGCGGAACCACAAGCGAGGCAGAAGCGAGGGAGGATCGATGCTGGCGGATTGCGATGTGATAGGCTTTATCCCGACAAAGGACGCTGCACAGGCGCGCGATTTCTACGAGAAGACGCTCGGCCTGCGACTTCTCAGCAACGACATGTTCGCGGTCGTCATGGAGTCTAAGGGGACGATGATCCGCATCGTGCAGGTGAAGGACTACACGCCCTTCCCTTTCACGATCCTCGGATGGAAGGTCGAAAACATCGAAGACGAAGTCCAGACTTTGATCGGCCGGGGCATATCCTTCCACCGGTATAACTGGCTCCAGCAGAGCGAGTCGGGGATCTGGACGGCTCCGGGTGGGGCGAAGGTGGCGTGGTTCCACGACCCTGACGGGAACGTGCTTTCGCTTTCTCAGCACGCCTAGGTCAGCTCAATCTAGTACTGCGCTGCCCCCCCTCCCCCACAGAATCTGTTACTGATTCATTTTATTGGGTTTAAGGGATAGGTTTCCTCTAGGTAATTCATAACAAATTACTTACACGCACTTAATAGAAAACAAATGACTTGCAGGCGCCTATTGCCGGCAGCCCGCTCAATATGAAAAGCCCGGCTGCGTCGGCAGGCCGGGCTCTTCTCTTATTGTCTCTATTTCTATTATAGCCGGTGGCTGGAAATGGTCGGCCAGGATAATGCAGCCATTAGCCAATAGCCAATTGACACCAGCCAACAGAGATCGGTGCATCGTGCAAAACGACGGCCGCACCCCAAAGGAGTGCGGCCGGCCGGTTGGAGTCGGGGCTATTGGCTGGTGACGGTTACGGCGACGGAGGCGCTCGAGGTGAGGGAGCCGCTGGTACCGGTGACGGTGACAGTGTAATTCGCGCTGCTGCCGCCTCCGCCGCCTCCATTGCCGTTTCCTCCGCAGCCGATACCGATTCCAACAATTGCACCGAAGAGCAGCATGCCCAGGATGGCGCGCCAGCTACGGCGGCGTGCCGGAATCCCGAAGAAGAGCAGACAGGCGACCGCAATTCCTCCGCTGACTGCGAAGAATTTATTCAACGGATGGCTCAAGGCTGCGCTGTTGGAACTGGTGGTGATGGTGAGTGTGGAGGTGCCAGCGGTCGTCCCGGTGATGCTGACTGAAGTGGGCGAAAGACTGCAGGCTACTCCACCCGAAGTCGGGGCTACGGCGCAGGTCAGGGGGACGCTTCCGGTAAATCCGTTGCCCGGAGTTACGGAGACGGTGGCCGTGGCTGAGCTACCCGCTGTTATGGAGCCGCTGCTGGGGTTGGCGGTGATGGCGAAGGTGGGTGTTGCCGCCGAGGTGACAATAACCGTGAGGGTGGTCGTCGGCATGTCGCTTCCGGCGGTACCGGTAATGGTAACGGTGTAGGTACCGACTGTGGTGCTGGCAGTGGTAGCCACGGTCGCAGTCGAGGTACCGGCTGTAGCTCCGGTGATGCTGACAGAGCTGGGGTTAAAGGTGATGGTGGGCGGACTCGTTGCACCCGAAGGTCCGCTTACCGACGCGGTCAAAGCGACGCTGCCGGTAAAACTATTCGAAGGCGTGACGGTGATGACGGAGGTGTTTCCAGTTGTAGCCCCCTGAGTGAGCATAAGGGACGCCGGATTGGCGCTAAGAGAAATGTTCGGAGCCACAGTTACCGTCACATTGACGGGTGTGGTTCCCATGATCTTCCCGGTTGCCGCGTCGGTTCCGGTGACGGTGACGACGTAGCTTCCGAGCGTCGTGGCGGCGACGGTGCTGACGGTCAAGGTCGAGGTCAAGGAAGGTGCGCCGGTGGTTAGGTCGACCGTTCCATGTCCGAAGGCGCAGGTTGGCGCGTTGGTTGCGCCAGCGGGACTGGTGGTGACGGCGCAGGAGAGATTAACAACGCCGGTAAAGCCTCCGGTGGAGGCTACTGTGATGTTCGACGTGCCGCTCAAGCCGGCAGGAATGCTGATCGCGCCGCTATTGCTCAGCGTGAGGCCTGAAGTCGTTGTATTGCCGCTGACGACCGCGGTGATGCTGAGCGTGTGAACGAAGAGCCCATTCGGGCCGGTTCCAGTAATCAGCACGTTATAGTTGCCATTCGTGGTCGACGAATTGGCACCGATGGTCAGAGTGGCGGAAGAACTGCTTCCGCTGGTGAAGGCGGTAGAGCCTGGACTCAAGGAACAGGTGAGGCCGCTGGCCGCAGTGCAGGTATAGTTCACGGTTCCGCTGAAGCCGTTCACCGAGGAAAGGTTGATCGCGTCCGTCGCCGAAGCGCCGGCGGTCACGGGAACGATGGTGGTTGACGGAACCATGGCGAAGTCGGAGAGCGGGTTGGAGATCGCCCCGCCATTATTCAGCGTGGTGGCCGAGATGTTGTAGTTCTGGTCGCCGGTGTACTGCAGGGTAATGAAGTTCGCGCCCTGGAAGAGTGTCTGGCTGTTCAAAACTATGGAGAACGTCGAGGAATCTCCGGAACCAGGGGTAATGCTAACCCCGTTACCGATTGTGTATCCCGAGGAGTAGATGATAATGCCGCCGGTAGGCGCCGGGTGTCCGCTCTGACCGGTGACTGTACCGGTGATGGTGATGTTGCTAGTTGGCGAGATGCTTCCGCTCATGGTTGCGGTGGTGGTGGTGGAAAGACCGCCGATCGAACCGAACTGAACCGGGAATTGGACGTTCGAGACGGCCTTGTAATTTGCGTCTCCGGAGTAGCTGACATTCGCAGTGTAGCTTCCAGAGTTACTCGTTGATGCGACCGTAATCGTCGCTACGCCTTCGCGGCCCAGATAGGAAGGATCTGTTGCCGCGGATAGATTAACCGTTTGTGTGCCGCCGGGCAGGCCGGTGACGGTGACGGTTCCGGTGGGCGGCTGAATAGGAACTGGATAGACGGCGGATGAGGTGGCATAGTTATACGCGGCCCCGTTGAGCACCTGGATATTGAAGACGGTCGGCTGGCCGTTGGCGAATTGCGTAGAAGAAACCTGGTTCGATGCACCGAATGCGATTACCGGGGTGTCCTGCACGACATTGAAGGTAACTGCCGCGGCGGTCGAAGAGTTGTAGCTGTTGTCTCCCGCGTATTTGGCAGTAACAGAGTGAGACCCTATCGCGAAGGGAGCGTTGTATTCGGCGTCACCCTCGGAATTGAGAACGGCGGTATTGATTGTTGAGCCAGCATCGGCGAAGGCCACCGTACCGGTGGGAATACCGAAGACAGGGCATGTGGCAGTGCTGGAGGTAAAACAGGTCTCCAGTGCAGTGAGCTGGGAGCTTGGGGCCACTTGTGCGCTCAGGAGTAATTGGGTGCCGTAATCGATGTTCGCACCTGAGGTAATCGAGCCCGAACTGGAAGTGCCTGCCGGTGAGAAGAGATTGAAGTAGATGCCGCTGTTTTCGGGGTTGACGGTGATTGAGGTCTTCTGCGAGGTGCTGGCGGCGTTGGTTCCGTCTCCGCTGTACTGGCCCCAGACGTTGTAGGTTCCGCCGGGCAGATAGTTGACCGGGCCGGTGAAGGTGCCACTGGCGGTCAGCGCGAAGGTCCCGGACGTGTTGTTAAAGACCTGAGGGAAGCCCTGACCCTGCTGTACCGGCTCGGTGCTGTCGGTCATCAGAGCCACATTGCCCGTCGCTGTGCCAGGGGTGACGGAGCCGCTGACGGTGATCGACGTGCCGTGCGTGAACGACGTGGAAGAAGGCGTGAGCGTGGTGGTTGTCGAGGCGAATTTGACATTGCCCCAGTTGGTGAGGAGAACACTGGCGTCCACGCTGCCGAGGCCGCTGGCAAGGTCGTATCCGGCCACAGCGTTGTAATCGGCTGTCGTGCCGGTACCAATCTGGCCCTCGACCGCTGTGCCGTAAGTGGAGTCGGTGACGGTGATTGGGTTGGTGACGGCGATGCAATCGAGCGGCGGTTGTCCCACGCTGGTTGTTGCGACGTTACAGGGGACGGAGTTGGTTCCGACGGTCACGTCGTGGAAGGCCAAGGGGTATTGCGCGGCCAGGGGGTAGAGAACGAAGTCAGCCTGACCCTGGCGGCCGTACTTCTGATTGACCAAAGCCATGATGCCGGCGAAAGCGGGCGAAGATATAGAGGTGCCGCCGGCACCGCTGATCTGAACCGGATTGCCATTCGACGAGCCCTGGCAATCGCCGTCGGCGCCGCCGCAGAAAGCGTAGTAGCTGTAATTCAATCCGTCAGCAGCAAAGAGGGAAACGTCCGGTATGTAGCGAGTATTAGCGCTGGGGACGCCGGTGCCGGTCTGCCAGGAGGGCTTGGTGTAGACGGCGCTGGCGCCGCCGCTGCCGCCGGCGATGGAGGTACCGCCGGTCTGCGCATAGAGATTGATGACGTCCAATCCGTACTGGCTGTCATTCCAGGGCTGCTCGGGAATGCGGGTCAGCAGCGACGTTACGGGAGTGTTGGTGGCGTTTCTGTTCCAGTAAGTATTCAGCTGCGTATTCAGGGCACTCGAATTCTGATAATTGCTGTAGTAAAAGTCAGTGCCGCCGACGGAGACATTGTAGGGAGTCGAGCTCAAGCCGTTGACGGCCAGGCCGCCGACGGCATATTGCTGGCTGTCAAAGTTGTCGCATCCGGCAGAACCGCCGTCTCCCGACGAAACCATGACGGTTATGCCCTGAGCCGCAGCCTGTTCCCAAAGATTGTTAATGAATGCGTTTCCTGACGTCCCCTGTACCGCTTCGCAACCGAGGAAACTGAGGCTGATGATGGGGGCGACGTTGGCGTAAACGGCGTGCTCCATGGCGAGAAACAAGCCGCTTTCGAGTTCCGTGTCGGCGGCGATGACGAGATCGATCTGGGCTCCGGGAGCGACGGCTCCGGACCACTCGACGTCGAGGTAAGCCTCACCCGATGCATCGTTCGCGCCATCGGGATTGTTGATGCCATCGATACCGGGATCATTTCCGTCGATGATCACCTGAGGAGGGTTGGGGGGAAGGCCAAAGGTGCTGCGGAAGGCATTGACGGCGGCGATGTTGATATTCGACTCATTGACAATGGCGATGGTCTGGCCGGTTCCGTCGTAGGTGGTTCCGGTGTAGCTGGGATTCAGGCTGGAGTTGGGCACGTCATACTGCATGGCGAAATCGCCGGGAGCGATGGCGAAGTTTTCTCCGGTGCCAACGGGGTAGGTCCACTCGGGCGTGGCCTGGTGCGTCTGGGGGTTCCAGAGAGCATGGCCCAGAAGCTTCATCGGACTCCTGGGACGGAAGTTATTGAGGCTGGCGAATCCGGTGACCACGGGCGCCAGGGCGGCGGGGATCTGTGGGTCGGTGGAGTTTGCGTAGTGGGTCTCGCCGTTGACCATGTACTTGTGGATCTGAGTGTGAAAGGCGGCGCGGAACTGGGAGACATTGCCGGAGAATTCAAGAGACTGGCGTCCGGCGTTGACTTTAGTGACGCTGAATCCGTGAGAGGCGAGCCATGACTGGATGGTCGCGAGATCCTGATCGGACGGGCCGAACTGCTTACCGAACGCGTCGGGAGTGAGCCACTTGTGATAGCTGGCGGAGCCGGGCGTGTGCAGGTCGCTGATGAGCTGCCTGAGGGCGGACTCCTGCGCGTCGCTGCGCTTCAGCACGAGATGAAGGCGATCAAGGGGCATGCTGTCGGGCGCGGCTCCGCGGTCGTTGGCAGCGCGGGCGAGCGGGCTCACGGTTCCCTTCAGAGTGACCCGGGCATTCTCATCGATGGGCTGGGTAAGGCGGGTAGTGACGAGCGAGGGATTGGCCTGCGCAACGAGCGGGGCGGGCGCTACGAAGTTGAAAGCTGCCGCGACAAGGGCGATCGGGCTCAGGGAGCGGAGAATCTTTGGAAGCATGGCCGTCCTATTTGGGTGGAAAAGATTGCGGTGCTCGAAGTGTGATCTGGCATAAACCGCATTCTGTGGATGCGTTCCTTCGAAGTCGGCTCGCAGATTGCGTGGGAAGCGGGCCAGAGGCGAATTGGAGAAAACCACGGATCGAGAGCTAAGAACAACAGTGAATCAAAAAAGCGGCAACCAGTGAATGCGATGGTTGTAAGCGATCGAACGAACCGTGTCAAGAGAGCGGCCAATGACGCTTGCGCGCGACGGAACGCAGGGTAGCGGAGCGGCGTTAGCGGGGGGATCTTCGCGATGAAATTACGTTGAAACGTGGCGAAGCGCATAGAGGGCAGGGCGGCCTTGCGTCCATTTAGACGGCAATTTGAAAATTTAGTTGCGGCGGGATGTTGGGTCCGGGAAGAACAATTTCGACTCCAGCGGAGCGGATTTGCGTGGCAACGACAGCGTCCGCCGGTCGCAGAGCAGATACCTGTAGCAAATGGACCTAGTAAATGGATTGGGGTTCTGGCAGAGTGATGGCGGTAATGAATATCGATTTAAGGAGAGGCAAGGGGCCGGGCAGATGCTGACTACATGGGAGGATGTCGTAATTGCTGTCCTGATTGTGCTTTGCTCGCTTCTGTTCAAGGTTGGGATTGACCGCCTTTGGACCAGAGAACACAGGAAGACCCACAATGACCTGATCGGCTGGCAATTGAGCATTCTGGGCACGACCTACGCGGTGATTGTCGGGTTCATGTTGTATACGGTCTGGACCAATTTCGGACTCGCGGAGGTCAATGCCGACTCGGAGGCTAACGCGCTCGTGAATGTGTACCGGCTGGCGGAAGGTCTTCCTGGAAGCCAGCGCGATGAACTCAAACAAGCGGCTCGAGAATATGCCGATGTGGTGCTCAGCCAGGACTGGCCACAGATGGCGCGAGGAGACGAAGGACCGCTGGCGAGCCACAATTATGATCGCGAAATGTGGCAGATTCTCATGTCGGTGAAAGCGGCGTCGCCGACGGAAAGCACTGCCGAAGATCACGCGTTGTATGAGCTGAGCTCGGTGGCGGAGCATCGCCGCCTCCGGCAACTGCAGAGCATCTCGCGGCTACCGGGAGTGCTGTGGTTTGTGCTGGTCTGTGGGGGCGCGCTGACGATCATGTCGAGCTGCATGTTCGGATCGGAGAGCTCATGGCTGCATGGGCTGCAGGTGTTTGCCTTTTCGGGACTCCTTGCTCTGGCCCTGGTGGCGATCGCGGATATCGACCGGCCCTACCAGGGATCGGTGCATGTCGCGAATACGGCGTTCAAACGGGCGCAGGCGAATATGGCGGAACAGTAAATCGGGTCCGGCGATCAGTTGGGGTTCGGGGGCGGGGCAGGCGGCGGCGGTTCGGTTGCGGGAAGTTCGTTCGCTGAGACCGTGGGTAATTGGGGGCTTGCAGCGCTGGTAGCCGAGGCTGGGGGTGGCTGCCGGACGGGCGGGGGCGGTGCGACCGGAGCGAACTGAGGCCTCGGCTTGCGGAAGGCGTAGACGATGGCGAGCAGAGGCGGGCCGAGTAGGACTCCCCAGAAAGGTATGACGATACCCAGCAGGATGGGCACAAAGATGGAGGCCCATATGGGAACCCGCGTGACGCGCTTCAACAGCCAGGGCTGCAGGGCGAGCTGGTCGATGACGACGATGATCGCATAGAGGCCGAGGACAAAACCCAGCCGATAAAGGTCGCGCCCGCTGAAGAGCACCATCATAACGGGAAAGATCACGGTAATGACGCCCCCAAAGTTGGGGACGAAGGTCATAAGGCCGCCAATCAGCGCCCAGAGCGGCGCGAGCGGTATGCCGAGGAGCGCGAGGCCGATCCACCATAGAACAGCGACACAGAGAGCCTCGATGGAGACGGCGCGCCACCAGTTGACCAGGGCGGTTCCTGCTGTACGCGCATGGTCGCGAGCGGTGCGAGTATGAGTGCGGAGATCGAAGGCGGCCATAATCCGGTTGGACGCGATTCTATGCCCGGGCGAGAGGGCATGCGGAGGATTTATCGTCCGCCAAGGCGGCATCTACGCAGAGCCGCTGCTTACCTTTTCGGTTAACCATCAGAGGAGTGGGGCCTGCGCGAATTCTGCTAGCCTAGAAATATGAAATTCGGCGTGCTGGTTTTTCCCGGTTCGAATTGCGACCACGATACGTATCACGTGATTGCAGAGCTGGCGCACCAACCTGTAACCCTCCTCTGGCACGATTCGCCCAGTCTTGAGAACTGCGACGCCATTCTGGTTCCGGGCGGATTTGCGTACGGCGATTATCTGCGCACGGGCGCAATTGCCCGCTTCTCTCCCGTGATGCAATCGGTGAAGAAGTTCGCCGCGGACGGCGGCCCGGTGCTGGGCATCTGTAACGGCTTCCAGATTCTTTGCGAGGCAGGACTATTGCCGGGCGCGCTGATGCGCAATGCAGGGCTGAAATATATCTGCAAGCAGGTGTATCTTCGCACGGAAACGGTCGATTCTCCATTCACGGAAACACTGAAGAAGAACGAGGTCCTGAAGATTCCGATCGGACACATGGAGGGAAACTACTTCTGTGATGCGGCGACGCTCGACACACTTCGGCGTGACGATCGCGTTGTCTTTCGCTACGCAACAGCTGATGGCGATGTAACGAAGGAAGCGAATCCCAACGGATCGCTGGATAATATCGCCGGCATCTTAAACGAGGGGCGAAACGTGCTGGGAATGATGCCGCACCCGGACCGGTCGAGCGAACGGATGCTGGGATCGGCGGATGGTTTTAAGATGTTTGAGTCGATGGTTGGAAGACTAGCCATTAGCCATTAGCCAATAGGGCACAGGACACAGCTTCAATGTTCAGAGGCCAGGATCAAGGGATTTCGTCGTTTAGACATGATTGATATTCATCACCACCTTCTCTTTGGCCTCGATGACGGAGCGCCGGATATCGAAACATCCGTGGCGATGGTCGAAGCCGCAGCGGACAACGGAATTACCCACATCGTCTGCACCCCGCACGCGAACACCCGCTGGACTTTTGACCCCGAGATTAACCGGCAGAAGTTGGCCGAGATTGAGGCGCGCGTGAATGGCAAGGTCACGCTGGGGCTGGGGTGCGATTTTCACCTCTCTTACGACAACATCGAAGACGCGCTGAAGAATCGCTCCAAGTACACAATCAATGGAAAGCAGTATCTGCTGGTGGAGTTCGCGGATCTCATGATTCCGATCAGCATGAATGACGCCTTCTACGAGATGATCGTGGCCGGAATGTATCCCATCATCACTCATCCGGAGCGCAATCTCACGATTCAACGGCATCCGGAGCGAATGAAGGAGTGGCTGCGGGAGGGGTGCCTGGTGCAGGTGACAGCGTCTTCGCTGACCGGCCGCTTCGGGCGCACAGCGCAATCCCTGGCAATGGAGTTCATGGAGAAGGATTGGGTGCATTTCCTGGCAACGGATGCGCACAATCTGCAGTCGCGTCCACCCAATCTCCGCGAAGCCTACGACGTTGTGTCGAAGCGTTTCGGCCCGGCGACGGCAGAGCGACTGTGCGTGGAGAATCCGAAGGCCGCGTTTTACGGCGAGGAGATGCCGGATCAGCCTCAACCCAGGGACATAGACGAGGAAAGCAAGGCGCCTCAGGGGAGAAAGCGGAAGGGGTTGCTTGGGCGGTTGTTCTCGTAGTACTACGGTTACGGCGGGTGTCGCCTTCGGCGATTTCCAAAAGCGAGTCCTTCGACTGCACTCCCTTTCGATCGCTCGCTCAGGATGACATCGGTTAAGTGTTTGCTTCCCACCCTTCGCTGCGCGAAGGATGGGGCACCCAGTGTCGGGCTGGTAAATCGGAAAGCAGGTCCTTCGACTGCGCTCCCTTTCGATCGCTTAGGATGACATCGGTTGAGTGTGTTGGTTCCCACCGTTCGCTACGCGAAGGATGGGGCACCCGGCGCGCTCTCAGCGTTCCTCAGCGGCGAAAGCCGCATTTCTTCCTGACATGTTGCGGCACGGCTGAAGCCGTGCCCTGATACAAAGCACCATCGACTGCGAATGATGACATCGATTAGTTAGAGGCCGAGGCCGCCGTCGACGCCGAGGATCTGGCCGGTAATGAAGTGCGGGCCGGTGGCGAAGAAGAGGACGGCGGCGGCGACTTCTTCGACGGTTCCGTTGCGCTTCATCGGAGTCTTACGGGCGAAGTGCTCGTATTCTGCGGAGGGATCGCCGATGGCGATCATGCCGGGGGCGACGCAGTTGACGCTGATCTCGGGCGCGAAGGCCTTGGACATGACTTCGGTGAGCATGTGGAGAGCCGCCTTCGAGGTGCAGTAGTGTCCGTGGGTGGGCCAGGGGTGCGAGCCGCCGAGCGAGCCGATGTTGACGATGCGTCCGTGGGCGGCCTTGAGGTGGGCGTGCGCGGCCTGCGCGACAAGGAAGGGCGCGCGAGTGTTGGTGTCGAACATGGCGTCCCACTGCTCGACGGAGATTTTATCGAGAGCGGCGGTTTCGAAGAGACCGGCGTTGCTGACGAGGATGTCGAGTCGTCCGAAGTCGGCGACGACTTTGGCGACGGCTTCCTGAATGCTCTTTGGCTGGCGCAGATTGGCGTGAACGGCGGCGGCGCGGATTCCGTAGTCTTCGAGCTCGCGGACGGTCTCGCGGGCTTCGTCGGCTGAGTCGCGGTAGGTGATGGCGACGTGCGCTCCCTCGTTGGCCAGGGCAAAGGCAATTCCCTTCCCGATGCGTTTCGCGCCTCCGGTGACGAGCGCGACTTTATCCTGCAACTTCTTCATTTGGTCGATTCTAACGGTTTGTTTCACAACACAGTCCACGGAGAAATCGAAGCGAGAGTTCTTCAGCGCAAAGAGCGAGAGCGCGGCCGCAGCGCAACAGCGCAGTTCTGTTGATCGCTTCCTCTCCATCGCACAGCGGCTAAAGCCGCATTCATCCTGAGCAGCTTTCGGCACGGCTGAAGCCGTGCCCTGATACAGGGCACGAATCGAGGGAGAATCCGGGGCTTCGAGTTCGCTCAGGAAGGCTCTGGGGCGTCCAATTTCAGTGGGTAGGCCCGGCGGTTTTGCGGAGTTCGGAGAGCGGGTAGAAGGTGCCGCGCCAGCGAATGCCTCCGCGGACAAGTGTAACGATGACGGAGCGGAACAGAGCGTAGATCAGGAGGGTGGCGGCAACGGGGAACGTCAGGAAGAATGCCGCGGAAATGTGACTGAAGCGGCCGAGACAGCGGTAAAGCAGGAAGAGCATGAACCATAGCAGGGCAGCCGGGACGCGGAATGAGAGCGGGCCGGCAAATCCCGCGAAAGGCGCGACGCAGAAGATGGTGAGCGCGGCGGAGGCGATGAGCGCGGGCCAGGCGCGGAATCGGAAGAGCGCGAAGAAATTCTTGGTGACGTTGCGGATGAAATGGGCGGCTCCTTCGGCCCAGCGGAGGCGGATGAGATCGGGACCGAAGGCGACGCGCTGGCGGTATCCGGCGCGCTTGATCTCGACGCCCAGGCGGATGTCTTCAGTGACCTGCATGCGGAGGGACTCGAATCCGCCGATGGCGCGGTAGACATCGGCGCGGACGAGATTGAAGGCGCCGATTCCGAGCGATGCGCGGCTTTTTGGATCGGGCACGCGCCACGGAGGAGAGAAGACGGTTCCGAGGAGGTGGAAAACCGAGAGCATCATGCGCTCGCCGAAGCCTTTGAGGATCATGGTGGGAAACAGTACGAGATGATCGGCGTTCTCGGCTTCAGCGAGGTTGATGGCGCGGAGGAGCGCGTCGGGCGCGAAGAGCACATCGGCGTCGGTGAAGAGCAGCCAGGGCGTGGTGGCCTGACGGGCAGCGAGCGCCATGGCATGGAGCTTCCCCAGCCAGCCGGGCGGAAGATCGATGACATGAATGACGGTGAGTCTGGACGATTCGGATGCTACGCGCTCGAGTATTGCGCCCGTAGCGTCGGTAGAGCGATCGTTGACCGCAATCACATGAATGGGAACGGAGACGGTTGCAAGCAAAGCGCGGACGGTGGCCTCGATGCTGGCTTCTTCGTTGCGGGCGGGAACGATGACCGAGATCAACGGGAGTGGAGCGGGATCGCGGGGGCGAGCGAAGCTGGGGTCAAGGAGATTGGGGACGCGAGGGATATTGCGGAGAGTGGAGAGGATCAGCGCGGTCCATGTGAGGACTATGAGCCATTCGAGGATGAGCAAGCCATTAGCCATTAGCCAATAGCCATTAGAAAAGGCGCCGCGGCGACATCAGGGTACACGGAGGCTCCCGTCAATTCCCGCCGTGAAGCTCGGCAGCGGTCGACAGCTGCGGAGCAAAGCGCGAGCCGGCGAAGAGAATGGCTCCTGAGGCGGCGAGCGTGATGAGGGTAATGCTCAGGCCGTAACGCAGGTTGGTGGCGTCGGATACGCGGCCGATGAGGTGCGGCGAGAAGGCGTCTCCCAGCGCGTGTATGACGAAGAGGTTGACGGAGATGGCCGTGGCGCGAATGGGGGCGGCGATGGAATTGACGATGGCGGCGTTGAGCGGGCCGGTTCCCAGGAAGAGGAAGAATTCGGCGAGGAAGGCTCCGGGGATGAAGAAGGAGGGTGGTCCGAAGAAGACGGCGGCGGCGAACGGGATGGCCAGGATGGATCCCCAGGCGGAGAGCAGGTAGAGGCCTCGGTGGTCGCGGCGCTGCCAGCGCTGGCCGAGCCATCCTCCGGCGATGGTTCCGAGCAGGCCGCAGATGACGGTGAGCGCGCCGGCGACGGTTCC
This sequence comes from uncultured Acidobacteriaceae bacterium, assembly GCA_963721995.1. Lineage (GTDB taxonomy): Bacteria > Acidobacteriota > Terriglobia > Terriglobales > Acidobacteriaceae > Silvibacterium. The sequence goes on from CAVRNK010000085.1 coordinate 63,478, forward strand.
GGCCTTGGCGACGGACATGGAGGCGAAGCGAACGAGATAGGTCGGCAGCCACGTGGAGATTCCGCCGACGGCGAAGGTCCACATGGCCAGGCCGAGGGTGGCGCACCAGAACGCGGGGTTGCGGGTGAGTCCGGACAGCGTAGCGCGTTTGGAACTGGGAGCAAGCTGGTCGGCGCTTCCCCGTTGCGGCTCACGCACGAAGAAGAAGGCGATGGCGATGAGGACTCCGGGAAGGGAGGCGATGAAGAACGGGACGCGCCAGCCATAGTGCTGGCCGAGGATGCCTCCGGTGAGATAGCCGAGAGCTCCGCCGACGGGGATGGTGATGTAGAAGATGCTGAGGATGCGGTTGCGGTCGGCCTCGGGGTAGAAGTCGGCGAGAAGGGCGGGCGCGAAGATGCTGAAGGTGGCCTCCCCGATGCCGACGATGGCGTGGCGGATGAGCAGCGTCTCGTAGCTGTGGACGCGGGCGGTGTAGAGGGTGGCGACGCTCCAGAGGAGGGCTCCGGCGATGATGAGCGGCTTGCGCGGGAAGTGGTCGCCGAGCCAGCCGGTGAGCGGCGCAACGATCATGTAGACGAAGAAAAAGACGGTTGTGAGCAGGCCGATTTGCGCGTCGTTGACGGCGAACTCCTTCTGAACAAGGGGCTGGACGCCGGGAAGGATGTAGCGGTCGATGAAGTTGAAGAGATTAAGGGACGTGAGAAGAAATAGCGCCATGCCTGCGGTGCGCTGAGGGACTAGCCGCTGAATGGTCTGGGATGGCGCTGCCATGCGTGGTTTGAGGATAGCTGAAGATCAGGGATCAGGGATCAGGGAACAGGGCTCAGGACGTGCTGATTCGCACTGTGTTGCCCGATTCGCGGTGCTGCGCGCACGGCTCAGGATGACACCGGAGAAGTTGTTGCCTCGGATGCGAAAAGCAGGTCCTTCGACTGCGGTCGCTGCGGCGACCTCCGCTCAGGACATCGGTCAGATGTATCGCTTCCCACCCTTCGCTTCGCGAAGGATGGGGCACCCAGAGTCTTACTTTGAATTGGCAGCAGGGCGGGGCCAGCGGGCGTCGACGGTGGTTGAGATGCCGCCGCGCGGGCGGAAATCGCCGTGAACGTGGGCCCAGACAGGGTCGCAGGCCTTCACGACGTCTTCGAGAATCTGATTGACGATGTTTTCCTGAAAGATGCCCAGGTTGCGATAGGAGAAAAGATATTCCTTCCAGGACTTCAGTTCGAGGCAGCGCTCCCGGGGCATGTAGCGGAGCTGGATGACGCCGAAGTCAGGCAGGCCGGTCTTGGGACATACGGAGGTGAATTCGGGATCGTCGATGAGGATCTCGTAGGCCGGGAACTGGTTCTGCCAGGTTTCGATCTCAGGAAATTTGAAGTCGAGGCCAGCCTTGGCGTGTTCATCGGTGTATCGCGGAGCGGCGTGGGTTGCAGTTGCCATGTGTCTATTGTAGGACAGCGTGGTGATGCCGCTGGGACGCCTTCAGTCGGGAAAGAATTGCGGCGGGTATTGCAGCTCCCGAGTGGCGTCGAGGGCGAAGCAGTAGTGTCCGGCGGGGTGCGCCCATTGGTCGGGAGCGACGTCAGTCTCACGACGTTCACTGCGCTGCGCGAAGGTCGCGCATAGCTCGTACTGGCTTCGCTGCCTGGGGTGGTATTCGTAGGGGGCGTGGGTGACGGGGTCCGCATAGGCGCCGACGAGCGGGGTGATGTCGGGTGGAAGCTGCGAGGCGTGCGAGGACCAGTAAAGCTTGACCTGTGTGGCGATCTGGTAAAGGTTGGCGATGCGCTGGGTATCAGCGCGAATTTCACGCTGGGCCCGGGGCGGACCCACATGCGTGAAGCCGAGAATGACGAGGAGTACTACGGCAACCGACGCCAGCAGGGCCATGAGACGGTCGCGATTGATGCGCGGAGCGGCAGCGTCGGTTTTGCGGAGTCCGCCAAAGTAGTAGGAGAAAACACCGCCGGACAGCAGGAGCACCACGAACGCCTTGGCAATAAAGCGCGAAGTGATTTCTCCGCGAAGCAATGAGGCGAGCACAGTGATGAGGTCACCCATGAAGACGCCCGCGGCGACGACCAGGGCCATGTAGGTGAGCCATTTGCGGATTCCGGAGTCGAGCTTCTCCGGGTGGGCGGCCGACTCGCGGATCACGATGCGGGAGATGAGGAGATAGAGCGGGAAAGCGATGATGACTGCGGCCAGGGACCAGGTGACGGTGTAGGTCTCGAGGGTCGGCTGATAGCGGGAGAAGAGCGCGTCGGCGAACCACCAGTCGATCAGCGAGAAGGCGAGGTAGCCGAAGCCGATGGTCCATGTTGCCAGCGTCGCAAAGATGAGGAGATAGAAGAAGGCTTCTCTTGCCGAAGCTCCGGCGCCGGGACGGCGGGGGATGTCGAGTCCGACCACACGTTGATAGTGGCTGGCGAGGGCCTCATAGATTTCCTTCTCGGGCCAGCCGCGGGCGGTGAGAAGCCCCACCAGCGAGTCGTGAGGCACTCCGGCGGCAAGGGCTTTCTCGATGAACTCGGCAATCGGGAGGTTTCTGGGCGGGTCTGCGGGCACGAACAAGTTTTACATCAGGCGTCCGAGACCGGCTGTAAAAACTGCAGCCTGCCGGTACAGGTTGCCGGGAACCTTGCGGAGCCGTGGATATTTGTTCATGTGGGCAGCAACTTTCTGATCCGCAAAGGGATCGTGGTGAGTCTTATATACTGTTCAACGATCCCGAATGGCGAACGCGAGAAGAACCAGGCGCAATACAACATGGATATGGATCGCAACCGCCATCGCGCTGGCGCTGGTCTACTATGGGGTCCGCATGGCGACGCGGACCCGAGTTCCGATTCGTGCGGCCGTGGCTGCGCGCAGCGAGCTGAAGACCACGATTGCCACCAACGGTAAAGTCGAACCGCAGCCGCTGATGAATTTCGAGGCGCATGCGCCGTACGCCGGTCTCATCAAAAAGCTCTACGTCCATGAAGGGGAACATGTAACCCAGGGAACGCTGCTCCTTTCGATGGATGATACGGACGCACAGACCCGGCTGGCTACAGCGGTGGCTGCCCTCCGGAGCGCGCAAGCAACGTACGGAGCGACGCTCAAGGGGGGTACCCAGGAAGAACGAATCAACCTCGGCGGGGACATCCAGCGAACGCAGGCAGATCGAGACCAGGCGCAGCGTGACGTGAATGCCCTTAAGAAGCTGCAACTGACGGGAGCGGCATCGGCCAATGAGGTTGCATCGGCCCAGCAGCGTCTGAATTCCGCCAATGCATCGCTGCAATTGCTTCAGCAGCGGAAAACGGAACGATACGACTCGGAGGATATAGCGCGCGCGAAGGCGGCATTCGAGGAAGCACAAGCAGCCTATGCCGCGGCGCAAACGCTGCTGAACGAGGCGAACGTGCGGGCACCTTTTTCGGGCACGGTGTATTCGATTCCGGTCTCCAAGTCGGAATACGTGCAGCAGGGCGATCGACTGCTGCAGATGGCTGACCTGACCAAGATGCAGGTGCGCGGATACTTCGACGAACCCCAGATCGGAAAGCTTCGCGTCGGCCAGCCAATCACCATCGAATGGGACGCCAGGCCAGGCCAGTTATGGCACGGACACGTGGAACGGGTTCCAACGACCATCATCACCTACGGTACGCGCAATGTCGGCGAGGTCCTGATCTCGATCGACGATGCTGACGAGAACCTGCTTCCCAACACGAACGTGCGGGTGACGGTTGTGACCGCCAATGAGGGAAAGGCATTGAACATTCCGCGCGAGGCATTGCATACGGATCGCGGCAGATCCTATGTATATCGCGTCGTAAACGGCACACTCCGTCGTACGCAGGTTACGGTAGGCAACCTGAATCTGACCCAGGTAGAGATCCTCACCGGGCTCAAGGAAGGCGATCAGGTCGCGCTGGGAACCACCAACGCGCAGCCTCTTGTCGACGGTATGCCGGTCACTGAAGTGCAGTAGATCTGGAGGAAGTGAAAAAAGAGTGAGGTTGGCCTTCTTGACGGGAACGGCTCTGCTTTGCGCCCTGGCGGTCGCACCGGCAACCACCCTTGCGGCAATGTCGCGCGAGCGTGCAGACGCGGCGGCATCGGCACTGAACCGCGGGCGAGCAGACGAAACACTGCAGCTGCTGGACGAGGCTCTCAAGCAAGACCCGAACGACGCAGCGGCGCTCAATCTGCGGTGCCGGGTGTTCTACACCGAGGAGCGATGGGATGACGCGATCGGAGCCTGCAGCCGGGCGGTGCAGATCGACAGCAAGAACAGCAACTATCACCTGTGGCTGGGGCGTGCATACGGAGGAAAGGCGCAGCATGTGGCGCTGATAACGGCATACAAGCTGGCGAAGCTGATTCGAGTGGAGTTTGAGGCTGCGGCAAATCTGGATCCGAAGAACGGGGAGGCATTGTCGGACCTGGGCGAGTTTTATGCGGAGGCTCCGGGGCTGGTGGGCGGAGGCTCTGACAAGGCGGAGGCTGTCGCAAAACGGCTTGATGGATTTGCGCCGGTGCGGGCGTTGGAGCTGCGGGCGCAGATTGCGGAGTCGAACAAGGATTACGTGACGGCGGAGAAGTTATTGAGGGCGAAGATTTCGGCATCCCATTCATCGGCGCAGTCGTGGATGGACCTGGGCAGTTTCTATCTAAGGCGCGAGCTTTGGGACGACATGCTGGGGTCGGTCGAAACCGGGGCGGGGGCGGATCACGATCATGGACCGCCGCTGGCTGACGGGGCGGCGACGCTTGTGAAAGCGAGACGGGAGCCGAAGCTTGCGATTGCGTGGATGCGGGCGTACCTGGCGTCTGATGCGCTCAGCGAGGAAGCCCCTGCATTCGCGGTGCACGTACGCCTGGGCACATTGTTGAACCAGCAGGGTGACTCTAGCGGCGCGCAGAAGGAGTTTGCGACGGCACGGGCGCTGGCGAAGGATTACGCAGGATTGCCGGCCGCAGAGAAAGCGGCGCATTTGCGCACCAGGGACAAAGGCGCTGAAGGGGCGCTCGGGCGATAGAATCGGGGGATTGTCCGCCGCGAGGCGGGACGGCGAGGACTGTGAATTTGCGGAGACAAATCTACGGATGGGCTGGGGCTCTTGTGCTGCTTGGCTGCGGCCAGGCGAGAGCGCAAGTGTCGCTGTCCACCGTGGTCGATCTCGCAGAACGAAACAGCGCTCCGGTGAGAGTAGCGGTCGCGGAGGTGCAGCGCGCGACTGCAGGACTCCAGGAATCGAAGGATGCCTATCTTCCCAGCTTTGTTCTTGGATCAAGCGTGGGATACACCTATGGTTTCCCGGTGGGTCAGCCGTCGGTTTACAACATCAGCTCCAACTCGCTGCTCTATTCCTTTTCACAGCCCGACTACATCCGGGCGGCGCGAGCTTCGCTGGCCTCAGCGGAACTGAAACTGAAGGACAACGAAGAGCAGGTAGCACTCGACACCGCTCTTGCCTATATTCAACTCGACAGCGATACACGACAGCTTGCGGCACTCGACGAGGAAAAGGGCTTTGCAGAGAGACTGGCCACGATCGAACGGGAGCGCCTGCTGGCAGGTGTCGATGGCAGGATAGAACTGACGAAGGCGGAGTTGACAGCCGCGCAGGTGGATGAGAAGCACCTGCGACTGGAGGATGATGCAAACCAGCTACGGCAGAAGCTGGCGCATCTTACCGGCCTTCCGGGCTCAAGTTTTGTCACCGATTCGAAGAGCATTCCCAACCCTCCAGAGTTTTCCCCGGACGATTCCATCGAGAACTCGGTGGGCGAGAGGAATGCGGGCATTCAGGCGGCGTACGCGAATGCAAAGTCCAAGCGGCTGATCTCGTTTGGGGACGAAAAGCAGAATTATCGACCCCAGTTCGCCTTCGGGGCGGAGTACAACCGCTACGCTGAATTCAACAATTACCAGCAATACTATCTGCGCTTTCAGCACAATAACTTCGACATCGGCGTTCAGATCACGTTTCCCATCTTCGATGCCAGCCGCCGGGCCAAAGCGCGCGAATCCGCCGCCGACGCGCAGCGCGCCGGCGCCGAGGCCGACCAGGCAAAGTTTCAGACCAGCGAGCAGGTATATTCGCTGCGCCACAGCTTAAGGGAACTGACCGTGGCACAGCGCGTTGCCGAATTGAGAAGCGAATTGGCGCAGGAGCAGCTGGAAGCAATTCAGACGCAATTGCAGAATGGCAGCGGCACGGGCAACGCCCCTGCGGTGACTCCGAAGGACGAGCAGCAGGCCCGTATTCAGGAGCGCGAGCGATATGTTGACGCCCTGGATGCGACGTTTTCGATGATCAAGGCAGAGTTGACGTTAATGCGGTCGATGGGAAGCATTCAGGACTGGGTCCACTCGCCTGCACATCCCTGATTCGGCTGGGCTTGGATGTACCGAATCGGACACGTGCCATTTCCCTGCTTTAGGGCCCTCGGATGGTAGACTGGTAGGAGATATATGCCACTGAAAACATTGTTTCTAAACCCCCCTTCGTTTGAGAATTTTGATGGCGGCGCGAGCTCGCGCTGGCCTGCCACGCGTGAGATCGAGTCCTACTGGTATCCGGTGTGGCTGGCTTATCCGGCGGGCATGCTGGAAGGCTCCAAACTGCTGGATGCTCCCCCGCATCACGTGTCGGCGGAAGAGACGATCGAGATTGCAAAGGGGTACGAGTTCCTGGTGCTGTTTACGAGCACCCCAGGCTGGACGGGCGACCAGAAGCTGGCCGAGGCCATCAAGAGAGCGAATCCCTCGATACGCATTGCGTTTGTCGGGCCCCCGGTCACGACGTCTCCGGACCGCGCGCTGAATGAGTGCCCGGTCATCGATTTTGTCTGCCGGCGTGAGTTCGACTTCTCCGTGGTTGAGTATGCCAGCGGCAGGCCGCTCGACGAAATTCTGGGAATCAGCTACCGCAAAGACGGAAAGATCGCACACAATCCCGACCGGCCGCAGGTCGAGGATCTGGATGCGATGCCGTGGGTAACAGACATTTACGCACGCGACATGGACGTGACGAAGTACAACGTGCCGTTCCTGCTGCATCCTTACGTCTCGCTCTATTCGACCCGCGGATGCCCGGCACAGTGCACTTTCTGTCTCTGGCCGCAGACGCTGAGCGGGCACGCATGGCGCAAGCGGTCGACCGATGACGTAGCGGCCGAGATGGCGCACGCTAAGAAACTCTTTCCGCATGTGAAGGAATTCTTTTTCGACGACGATACTTTCAACATTCAGAAGGCACGCACGGTCGAGCTGTGCTCGAAGCTAAAGCCGCTGGGACTGACCTGGTCCTGCACGTCGCGCGTAACCACCGACCGCGAAACGCTAAAGGCGATGCGCGAGGCAGGCTGCCGGCTGCTGATCGTGGGCTTTGAATCGGGCGATCCGCAAATCCTGAAGAACATTAAGAAGGGCGCGACCATCGAGCGGGCGCGCGACTTCACGCGCGACTGCCACGATCTTGGACTCACCATCCACGGCGACTTCATCCTGGGACTGCCGGGCGAGACCAGGGAGTCGATTCGCAACACGATTAATTTCGCGAAAAGCCTCGATGTCGAGACCATCCAGGTGTCGATTGCGCACGCTTATCCGGGCACGGAGTTTTACGATTACGCGAAAGAGAACGGGTTCATCATCAACAACGGCCAGATGGTCGACGAAGAAGGCCATCAGCTTGCGCACATCGAGTATCCCGGACTGCCTAAGGAATATGTGCTGGAGATGGTGCATCGTTTCTACGATGAGTACTACTTCCGTCCGAAGGCAGCGTGGCGCGTAGTGAGCAAGGCGATCGTAAATCGCGACCTGAAGCGCCTGTATGCGGAGTCCAAGTCGTTTCTGAAGCTTCGCGCGCAGCGCAACAAAGTTGTGAAGCAGGCGAAATCGCAGGGGACGACAGAGGCGACGACGCCTGCAAACGTCGGAGTTTAATTACTGCTTAGCGTGACAAGAACGGCCAGCATCGAGCGCTGGCCGTTTTCGTCTCTCATCCTCCGTTATCGATCCATTGCATGACGAAATCGACGATGACATTCCGGCGATACCTGGTGCTGGCCGTCGTGGCCTTCACTGCTCCTCTGGGCGACACGCTGCTTAGTTTGGGAATGAAGCGGGTAGGTCCAGTTTCACTCGATCATCTGTCCAGCTTGATCTATGCGATTGCGACCACGCAGATCCTGCTGGGAATCGCGCTGCTGATCTGCTTCTTCGCGTCATATCTGGCTTCGCTGTCGTGGGCGGACCTGACCTTTGTGCTGCCGGCAACGTCCATCGGAAATGTGATTGTCGCACTGCTGGCACGGTTCTGGCTGCATGAGCAGATTTCGCCTGGACGCTGGATCGGGATTTTTCTCATAACCGCCGGGGTGGGTTTCGTCACGCAAGGGCCTTCATATACGGAGACCTGCAAGGAGACCGCCAGCGAGTGCCCATTACACAGCGCGGAGGCACAGCAGCTGTGAGCGCGATGTTTAGCGGGCGGGGCCTGTCCGACGCAGCGATGATCGCGGCGATCGTGATATCGGCGACGATCGGCGATGTGCTGCTGGCCGCGGCTATGCGCGGGATTGGCGACCTGGATGAGATTCGCGCTCGAAGCGGGATGGGCGGAGCGATTGCGGCGGTGCTGGGGAATGCGCGGTTTGTTTCCGGCGTATTCTTTATGGCCCTGAGCTTCTTCTCGCTGCTGTTTGCGCTGAGCCACGCGGACCTGAGCCTGATCGCTCCCGCTGCGACTTCCCTGACCTTTGTCACAAACGCAGTCGCGGCGAAGATCTTTCTCAAAGAGAATGTCGACCGCCGGCGCTGGATTGCCGCGCTGTTTGTGTGCGCCGGTGTGGCGCTGATGTCACTTTAGGGCAACACTTCGGGCCTTTAGTGGCGGCCCTCTTCCCGCTTTTTCAGTATCGAATCGCGTTAGCGGAAGATGCGCATCATGCCGGAGTGCGGCAGATCGGGGACGAGGAATCGGCCCGGTTCGCCGGATGCGTGGGTGAGAGCCTCGGCAGCGAGGTATCCGCTCCGGACTGCTCCTTCCATGGTGGAGGGCCAACCAGTTGCGGTCCAATCGCCGGCGAGATAAATCCCGGGCCAGGGGCTTTGTGCTCCGGGACGAATGCGGTCGAGGAGCGGGCGCACGGAGTAGGTGGCGCGGACCTCCTTCACGACGGCAGCTTTTTCCAGCTTTGCGGAATTCACTGCCGGGAAAAATTGCACGAGTTCGCGCAGGGCGAGATCGATGATCTCCTGCCGCTGCATTGGAACAAGCGATTTCGATGAGCTGACGACCAGTTCGATGTAGCTTCCCTGCTGGGTGCGATGCGTCGGCTGCAGCCTGGACTTATTGAAGAGCCACTGGATGGTTGAGTCGAGCAGGACGGCGTGCTCAAGTTCGGTGATCTCGCGATCGAACCAGAGATGAATCCCGGTGATGGGCGAATGTTCGAACTGGGCGAGATCGGCGGCCAGGTCTTCGCTCTGCGCATTGTGCGGCAATGCGGGCAACAGACTCGCGAGCGCTTCGAAGGAGAGCGCCAGGATGACAGCGTCGGAGGTGAAGGTGCGGTCGCCGCTGCGGATGGTCCAGCCTGCCTCGGGCTCGCTTGGGTCGATGGGCTCGATGGCATCCACGCTGGTGCGCAGGTGCACTTCTCCGCCGCGGGCGCGAAGGTAGTCGATGGCGCGTCCGTACAAATCGCTGAGCGGGATGGCGGGAATGCCCATGCGCCCGGCCTCTGGCGAGAGAAGAAATGATTCGCGAAAGACCTTGCCGGCATACTTGACCGAGATGCGGTCGAGATCTTCGTTGAGGGCGCTGACCAGGACGGGATGCCAGAAGCGCTGGATAGCGCGCCGCGTCTGGCCATGGCGCGCAAGCCACTGAGCGAAGTTCTCGTCTGTGTCGTCGGGGATGCCAGTCATAAATGCGGACATGCCGCGGGCGATGACCAGCTTGTCCGCGACAGAGAATGCCGGTGCGCGCAGAAACGACAGAGATGTATGCAAGGGCGAGGGCAGCGATGACGGTTGGAGAAGCGTGCGGCGCCCTCCGGGCTCGATAAAGGTGAAGTGGTCGTACCAGCGGATAGCGTCGAGGGCGTCGAGGCGGCGATAGAGGTCGATGAGATTCGTGCATCGCCCGATGAGGACGTGCTGGCAGTTGTCGATCACCTCGCCGGTGCCGGGATGTTCGTAGGAGGAGGCGCGACCTCCAACGTAGGGGCGACGCTCGAGAAGGCGAACATGGTGGCCTCTGTCAGCAAGGGCGCAGGCGGCGGCGAGGCCGGCAAGTCCGCCACCGACGATGGTGACGGTGCGGGCAGGCTGGTCGATCACTTCTTTGCTCCTGACCTTCGCGGAACGATGCGATTAAAGAAAACCTGCAGGAGGCCCCGGGTGAGGATGAAGAGCTTCTGGGAGGTGGGGATAGAAATTCTCGTCGCGAAGACGTTGTAGTTGTGCCGCTCGATCCGCTGGAGCAGGGAGTGATAAATCGCGATCAGAACCCAGAGGGCGGGACGGGAGTCGGCTGCGATCAGCGGCAGGAGTGCTCTTCCAGATTTGTAATAGTGTTCGGCACGTTTTGCTTCAGAGTCGAGCAGAGTGAACTCCTTGGGGGCCAGGGATCGTGAAGTCGATGCCAGCGCCCCCAGATCGGAGATGGAGACGGAGTGATGCTGGAGGTCTTCTAAAGGAAGATAAACACGGCCGCGCTCGAGATCTTCGCGAACGTCGCGCAGAATGTTGGTGAGCTGAAAGGCGATGCCGGTTTCCTCTGCCAGCTTTTCGGCGCGCAGGTCGGTGTAGCCGAAGATGCGGATGCACACCAGTCCCACCACGGACGCGACGAGATAGCAGTAGCGATAGAGATCGTCGAAGGTGGCGTAGGTGTCGTACTGTCCGGCCCCCTGCTTCGGAGATTGGGCGGCGCGATGAAGGTCCATGGCAGTGCCTTCGACGAGCTGGTCGAGAAGGCTTTGGGGGATCTGAAAGCGGGCTTGTGCATCGGCAAGAGCAATGAAGACGGGGTCGGCGGTCGCCTCACCGGATGATGCGCGATGCCACGCGTCGAGCCAGGTGCTGAGATTCGTTCGGCGCTGTTCAATGGATAGCGACTCGTCGTCGGAGAGGTCGTCGGCGTGGCGCATAAAGGCATAGACGGCGCAGATGGCGTTGCGCTTGTGAGCAGGTAGCGCAACGAAGGCGTAATAGAAATTCTTGGCCTGCTTCCGAGCGATATCGCGGCAGACCCGGTAGGATTCGTCAACGGATGGTGGGGTTGGGGATGGGGACGGGGGCGGGAACGACGTCACGCAGCTTTCCCATGGGCGCTCGGCGCGAGAGCTCTGCCGAAGAATTTTCCGGTGAGGGCGCGAACCAGTAGCGCGGCTTTGCGGGATTTCGAGATCGACGGCCGGCTCCGGAGCACATCGTAGTCCTGCTGCTCAATGGCGCGCAGGATTTCGAGACCTCCGCGAGAGAATAGGTCGAGATCGACGGCAAGCTCGCGGTCAACCATGCCGATCAGCGGCAGGCCCTGCTCGAACATGCGGCGTGCGAAGTCGACTTGGTAGCGCATGAGCTCGCGGAAGGCCGGCGTGAATTTGCCGTTGGCTATTGTGGATTCGTCGACGGCGAAACGGCGCATGTCTTCTGCGGGAAAGTAGATGCGGTCGCGATCGCGGTAGTCGGTACGAACGTCCTGCCAGAAATTCCCGAGCTGGAGCGCGGAGCAGGTGTGATCGGAGAGAGCGAAGCGTTCGGGATCGCGATACCCGCAGACATACAGCACGAGATGACCGACGGGATTGGCCGAGTAGCGGCAGTAGTCGAGCACGTCAGCCATAGTCTCGAAGCGGGTAACCGTCTGGTCCTGCTTGAACGCGACGAGCAGGTCGGCGAAGGGTGTCTTGGGGATGTCGCAGGCACGGATGGTCTCGGCGAGCGCGACAAAGACGGGATGACGGGCCTCGCCGCGAAAGCAGGCATCGAGTTCGTCTCCCCAGAGATCGAGGAGGGCGAGAGATTGCTCGCGGTTGCCGGTTTCATCGCCCAAGTCATCGGATACGCGGCAATAGGCGTAGATGGACTGAAAGTGGCGGCGCAGGCGCCTGGGTAGAAACCAGGACGCGACGTGGAAATTTTCGTAGTGCGTTTCAGCGAGGCGCTGACACCAGGCCTGGGCTTCGGCGAGCGTGGGAGAATGCTCCGGCATGCGGTATTCCGGGGGCAGAGCCGCCCATCCGCGTTCGATCAATTGTGCCTGGTCTGATGTCATTTGTCAGTTGCAGTGGCGTGTTTCCCATGTCCCAAAATCGGGACATGGGGCACCCGGTTCCTGCCGCACCACAATTCCATGCCTTCTACGGAATGATAGCCGTCTTAATATCACTGGAGCGATTCATGAGACGCCGCAGGACGCTGTCGAGTTCCGAGAGAGGCGCGTGGCCGGTAATGTATTCGCGGCACTTGAACTGTCCGCTGCGAATGAGATCAAAAGCACGGCGCGCGGTGGCCGGCGTGTGATGGAAACTGGCCTTGAGGGTGATGTCGTTATAGTGGAGCCGGTTGGTGTCGAGGTCGACCCGAGTTCCGGCGGCACATCCGCCGAAGAAATTCACGGTGCCTCCCTTTCGGACCATATCCACTGCCCACTGCCAGGCGGTGGGGGTGGCTACTGCTTCGATAGCGACATCCACGCCACGATGCCTGGGCGTGAGAGCGCGAACGGCGGCGATAGGGTCGGCCGCGGAAGTAATTTGAATCACATGCTCGGCGCCGAAGGTGCGAGCGGCGGCGATCTGGCGATTGCGTTTGACGACGGCGATGACATGCAAGCCGGCCAATTGCGCGACGTGCATGAACATGAGGCCGATGGGACCGCCTCCGATAACGACGATCGAGTCGCCGGGCTGAGCGTTCGATTCCTCGAGACCGCGGACTACGCAGGCCAGCGGCTCGGTAAGAGCGGCGTGTTCGAAGGGAACGTTGCCGGGCACCAGCAAAGTGTTCTTCTCGACGATGCGGGCAGGAATGGAGATGAATTCGGCGTAGGCTCCGTTGTTGAAGAGCAGGTCGTCGCAGAGATTCTGCTGACCGCGGCGGCAGAAATAGCACTCGTCGCATGGAGCGGAGTTAAGAGCAACGACGCGGTCGTCGATTCGGAAGTTCCTTACGCCACGGCCGACTTCGTGAACGATGCCGGAGAGTTCGTGGCCAAATGGCACCGGCAGGGTGAGCATGCGGGCGTGATACCCGCGACGATAAATTTTCAGGTCGGTGCCACAGGTAAGAGCAGCCTGGACGCGAACGATGATTTCTCCCGGACCGGCAATCGGTATAGGAAGGCGCTCCAGGCGCACATCTTCGCGACCGTATAGTACGGCTGCCGTCATTTCCTGAACCAGTGTTGTTGCTTCCATGTTCTTTGACCTGCGAATTTGCAGGCTCCTGGCTGTCTTCAGCCCTGCTGCGCGCCCGGTTCGATGAAGACCTTCATGGAACTTGCGCTAGGGTTGGAAGCGATCTCAATACCCTTCACCGCGTCTTCCAGAGGAAAGCGGTGCGAAATGAGACGGGTGAGATCGAATCCGTTCAAGTACCCGTTGAAGACGAGATCGGCTACCTCATCTTGAATCGCGACGGAAGAACTGTAAGACCCCATGAGTGTTTTCTCATCCATGCAAATGACCGCGGGATCGATGCTGACACTCCCGTGCTGGGTCTGCGCGAAAAACAGGACCCGGCCACCGGGGCGCGCTGCATCGATTGCTGTCTGTATCAGTGCATTGCCGCCGACAGCAAGGATGACGGCATCGGCACCGCGACCTTCAGTAGCGGCGCATACGGCAGCGACAACATCTTCTCTTCCTGCGTGGATGGGGTGGTTCAATCCGTAGTTAGAAGCGATAGCGTGGCGCTCCGCGTATAAGTCCGATGTGAGAACTCTGGCTCCCGACCGCGCGGAAAGGGTAGCGAGCAGAATACCGATCGGCCCCTGGCCGATGACTAGAACCGTTTCGTCGGGCGCGAGCGCGAGGCTCTTTACTCCCTTGAGGCACGTATTCACCGGCTCGACGAATGCGGCCTGCTCGAAGGGAATGCCGTCCGGAATCTTGATGAGGCCGCGACGAACGATCCAATCACGCACATGGACGTATTCGGCGAAACCGCCGCCGGCCGGCTCAAAGCCGGCAGTGCAGCCGACATGCTTGTAATCCGGGCACTGGGCAAAGGTTTTTTTGCGGCAGTAGTAGCAATCACCGCAGGGCACGTGGTGAAAGACCATGACACGGTCGCCGATGGTGAAATCCTCGATGCCGTCTCCCACTGCTGCGATCGTGCCGGCGGTTTCATGGCCGAAGATGCGCGGGGCAGAGTGAGAACCTGTATGGATCTTCTTGAGGTCGGTGCCGCAGATGCCGCAAGCGGCAACGCGAATGAGGACCTCACCTGGACCGATCGATGGAACCGGAACGGTTTCCACGCGAACATCGTTGATCCCGCGATACACAGCGGCGCGCATGGTCGGCGGAATCGGTCTTTGGGTGACTTCAGAATTTGGGCTGTATGTGGTGGCCATCTTCTTTCAATAGTTTACAGCGACGGAGGGATAGATTTCGAGAGCAAGCGAGCAAGATTCGCCGCCGCGAGCTTACTGTTTTTCCCGACGCGTACCAGGGACGACCAGTGGCGGGGGTGAAAAGCGGCGTGCGCGAGGAAAGCGGGCATGCGAAGTTCGCCCGCGGCAGAGATGAATCGTGAGAAATCGGGAAGCTGGTCGGTGTAGGCGTCCGAGATGCCTTTGAAACAGTAGAAGGCAAGATTGTTGCTGGCGGCGAGGCGGGCGACGGTGGCAGCTTCCATGTCGACGAGGACCGCCTGATGTTTTTCGGCGAGCGGACGCTTTTCGTTGACGCCCGCCACGTGGTCGAGGGTGACGAGGCGCACTCCTTCCGCGGAGGCAGTACGAAAACGCTCGCCGGTGGCGTGGTCGATCACTTCGGTGATGGCGTAGGCGGCTGGCGGCTTGAGAGCGCAGGTGATCGCTCCGGTCCACCCGTAGGAGATGAGCGCGTCGGGACGGCCGTGAGTCAGCGCCATTGCGACTGCGCGCTGGGCAGCGGCGGCGCCTATGCCTCCAGCTATGGCGATAGCTTCGTGACCGGAAACGGTACCGGTCCAGACGTTAGGCTGGTGGTGGCGCCAATCCCCGTTTTTGCCGATCAGCGGCCTGAGTTCGCCGGGCAGCGCGGCGATGATGGCGATGTGGCTCATGACGCTTTGACCTGCTCCGGGGCCGGGATTGCGGCTGGGGCGTAGCCGTTGGCGCAGAACCACTCGATGGCGGCGCGTAACGCGTTGTAGACGGGCACGATGCGGAAGCCGAGCTCGCGCTGGGCCTTGGCGGACGAGGCGAACATCTTCTTTTTACCCATGCGGACGGCTTCGACCGTCGCACGAGGCTCAAGTCCGCGGATTCGGCCAGTGATGGTTTCGTCCAAAAAGGCGAAGATCATGGCGACGCTGTACGGAACCCGCATGCTGGGTGAGGGCAGACCGGTAATCGCGGACATCTTGTCGAGAATCTGTTTGAGGGTAAGGTTTTCGCCGCCGAGGATGTAGCGCTCTCCGGGGCGGACCACTTCGAGGGCGGCGACGTGAGTGCGGGCGACTTCCGTTACGTCGACGAGATTGAGGCCGGTATCGACGTAGGCGGGGAATTTCTTGTTCAGGAAATCGACGATGATGCGGCCGGTGGGAGTCGGCTTTACGTCCATCGGGCCGATGGGGGTGGTGGGGTTGAGAATGATCACCTGCTGTCCGGCGCGGGCGGCTTCGATGGCAACCTGTTCGGCCAAGAATTTGGACCGCTTGTAGTGTCCGACCATGGCGGCGAGGGAAACGGGTGTGGTTTCGTCGACGATGGTCCCATCGGATTTGAAGCCCATGGTGGCGACACTGGACGTGTAGACGGTGCGTGGGACGGACTCCTCGCGGGCGATGCGGAGGAGGGCGCGGGTTCCGTCGACGTTGGCAGCGTACATGCTTTTGGGGTCGCGTACCCAGAGCCGATAGTCGGCGGCAACATGCATCAGTGCGTCGCAGCCGCGGATCGAGGTGCGGAGGGATTCGGGCTGGAGGAGGTCGCCGACAACGGTTTCGGCAGGCACGCCCTCGAGGTTGCGGAGATTGCTCGTGGGGCGTACCAGCAGGCGTAACTGCGCACCCTGCTGGGCGAGTTCCCTAGCGACGTGTGTGCCCACGAATCCCGTGGCTCCTGTAAGAAAGACTTTCATGCGGCTGCGATGTCCAAACCACTATTTTACCGGTAGATGCGGAGGGATGGCGGCGGTGACAGGAATGACATCCTGGTGACATTTCTTGCGGTGGCGGCAAGTAGCCTGAAGCAAGTCAGGTATATGGCTTCGACCCTCGTACAGATATCGGCGGCTCAGCCTTCGGCCGCGTCGGCGGCCTCGCTGGCGCAGCACGTGATCACACATTTGCCGGTCGTGGTGCTGTTTCCGCATAATCGATGCAATTGCCGGTGCGTGATGTGCGACATCTGGAGGATTCGGCAGACGCGGCAGATCGAGACGGCGGACCTGCTGCCGCATCTTGAGTCATTCCGGTCGCTGGGCACGCGGTGGATTGCTCTGTCGGGTGGAGAGGCACTGCTTCACGACGATTTGCGCAGCTTCCTTGAGCTGCTGCGTGGTGAAGGATTGCGGATCACACTGCTTTCGACGGGACTGCTTCTGAAAGAGAAGGCGGAGCTAGTGTCGGAGCTTGTTGATGACGTGATTGTGTCCTTGGATGGGCCTCGGGAAACGCACAATGCGATCCGCCGGGTGCGGAATGCGTACGAGCGGATGGCGGAAGGCATTACTGCGCTCAGGGAATTGCGGAGAGACATGCCTGTCTCCGGCCGGAGCACGGTTCAGAAGAATAATTTTCGGGAACTGCCGAGGACGGTGGACGCAGCGCGGGAACTGGGGCTGGATTCGATTTCGTTTCTCGCGGTGGATGCGACCTCGACGGCGTTTAATCACGAAGAGGGCTGGAAGGAACGCGACCAGACGCGGGTGCTGCTTACGGCAGATGAAGTTGGCGAGCTGTCGAGCCTGCTGGATCGCATGAGCGTGGAGTATGCGGAGGAGTTTCGGAGGGGATTTATCCAGGAATCTCCGGAGAAGATGCGGCGGATTGTCAGGCATTTTCGGAGTGCACTCGGCGAGGCGGAAGCAATTGCACCACGATGCAATGCACCGTGGGTCTCAGCAGTAGTGGAAAGCGACGGTGCGGTTCGGCCGTGCTTCTTTCATCCTGTGATTGGCAACATCCACGAACGGTCTTTGGCTGATGTCGTGAATGGCGAGGCGGCGCTACGGTTTCGCGCTGGTCTCGATATCGAGAGGAACGAGATCTGTCGGAGATGCGTGTGCTCGCTCTACTACACGCAGATCTGAGAGAGCCTGTTCGTCTGTCAGCGAACGCTGAATCAATCTGGAGCTAACGCCCTGGGCAGGGCATCCAAGAACCGAGCGAAGATTCAAGCCTCGGGAGGTGAAGCTTGCAGAGACGGGATTTCATCAAGACGGTCACGAGTGCGGCGGGGATGGCAGTTTCCATGAACGTGTTCCCAGCTTTGGTAAACGCCGAAGCTCCTGATACCTCTTCCGGAATGATCTACCGCACGCTCGGACAGACGGGAGAGCGAGTTTCGGCGCTGGGACTGGGCGGCTATCACATCGGGAAATCCGATCTTTCGGAAGATGAGAGCATCCGGCTCATCCGCGCGGCGCTGGATCGCGGCATGAACTTTCTGGATAACTGCTGGGACTATAACGGCGGCGTCAGCGAGATCCGAATGGGCAAGGCCCTGCGCGACGGTTATCGGCAGAAGGCATTCCTGATGACGAAGATTGACGGCAGGACGAAAGAGTCGGCGGCACAGCAGATTGACGAGTCACTGAGCCGGCTGCAGACCGATCATGTGGACCTGATGCAGTTCCACGAGGTGATCCGGCTGGAAGATCCAGACCGCATCTTTGCCGCCGGCGGCGCGATGGAGGCCATGCTGGCAGCGAAGCAGGCGGGCAAGGTGCGCTATATCGGGTTTACCGGGCACAAGGATCCGTATGTGCATCTGCGCATGCTGGAAACTGCTAAGGCGCACAACTTTCACTTTGACGCGGTACAGATGCCGCTGAACGTGATGGATTCACATTTCCGCAGCTTCAGAGAGCAGGTGGTGCCGGTGCTGGTGCGGGAGAAGATCGGCATCCTGGGAATGAAGGGCTTCGGAGACCACTTCATCCTGAACAGCAATACGGTTCAGCCGATCGAGTGTTTGCACTACTGCCTGAATCTGCCGGTTTCGGTGCAAATCACGGGCATCGACAGCACGCAGATTCTGGATCAGGCGTTTGAGGCGACGAAGACGTTTCGTCCGATGTCACAGCAGCAGGTCGCTGCGCTGCTGGCGCGGACTACGCAGGCAGCGGCTCACGGGGAGTTTGAGCTGTATAAGACGACCAGCCATTTCGACGGGACGGCGCATAATCCGTCGTATCTGGGGTAGAGTGAGTACCCACGTCCCAGACGCGGAACGTGGGGCACCCGGATTGGTGGCTGGTTCTCAGTCGTAGTATTCGAGGCCTAGATGGGTGATCAGCTCTTCGCCCTGAATGTGGCGGAGGGTGTTCTTGAGCTTCATCGACTGGATGAAGAGATCGTGTTCGGGGTAGAGGCCGGGCGCGGTTTGTGGCGATTTGAAGTAGAAGCTGAGCCATTCCTGGATGCCCAGGTGTTTTAGCTCTGGCGTTCGCTGGGCGAGGTCGAGGAAGAGAACCAGATCGAGGGCGAGAGGCGCAGCAAGGATTGAGTCGCGGCAGAGGAAATCGACCTTGATTTGCATGGGGTAGCCGAGCCACCCGAAGATGTCGATGTTGTCCCAACCCTCTTTGTTATCACCGCGCGGCGGGTAATAGTTAATGCGAACCTTGTGGTAAATATCCTTGTAGAGATCGGGGTAAAGCTCGGGCTGGAGAATGTAATCAAGGACGCCGAGCTTGGATTCTTCCTTGGTCTTGAAGGACTCTGGGTCGTCGAGGACTTCGCCGTCGCGGTTGCCAAGGATGTTGGTCGAGTACCAGCCGGCGACTCCGAGCATGCGCGACTTGAACGCGGGCGCGAGCACGGTCTTCATGAACGTCTGTCCGGTCTTGAAGTCCTTGCCGCAGATGGGCGCTCCGGTCTGCTTTGAAAGCTCGATCATGCAGGGGAGATCGACGGTGAGGTTCGGCGCACCGTTGGCGAAGGGAATGCCTTCCTTGAGAGCGGCGTAGGCGTAGATCTGCGACGGGGCGATGTTTGGGTCGTTGTCGACCAGGCCCTTTTCGAAGGCGGCCAGCGACTGGTGAACAGCGGAAGGCTCGAGGAATATCTCGGTTGAGCCGGTCCAGATCATCACGACGCGATCGACCTTCGACTTGAAGTTCTGAATGTCGGCGATGAGCTGCTGGGCAAGATCGCACTTGTGTTTGCCCTTTTTGATGTGGGTGCCGTTAAGGCGCTTGACATAGTGCTGGTCAAAGACCGCGGGCATGGGCCGGATCTCTTCGAGAAAGGGCCGGATGCTCTTGAGGTGGTCGTTGTCGAGCACCTGGGCGTGCGCGGCGGCCTCGTACATGTTGTCGGGGAAGATTTCCCAGCCGGTAAAGACGATGTCGTCGAGCGAGGCGAGCGGCGCGAAATCCTTGATGAGCGGCGTGCGATTGTCGGTGCGCTTGCCGAGGCGGATGGTGCCCATCTGGGTAAGTGAGCCGATGGGCTTGGCGAGACCTTTGCGGACCGCCTCGACACCAGCGATGAGCGTGGTGGCAACGGCTCCCATGCCGACCACCATGATTCCAAGTTTTCCTTTTGCGGGCTGAATATTCGCAGCCTTCGGTGTAGCCATTCTTACGGGTCTTCCTCTCAAGCGAAATGATGCGCGTGCGCAAACACTCTAGTGTCGCCTCCATGAAGGGGCTTTGGCAAACGGGCGGGGCTTAATTGGGAGAATCAGCGGGCCAAATGCGGGCTGGCTGCGCCAGGCGCGATCAGGCTACCTCAGGCCGCACACGGTCCTTCCAGTGCGTCCAGACAAACCAGACGATGGCGGCGAGCAGCAGCACAACGACGACGGTGTGGAATCGATGGAAGGCGGATTTGAAGGCGGGATTGGTTTCCCAGGCCTGGCCGAGCTTCATGCCGGCGTAAGCCAGAACGAAACACCACGGCCACGAGCCAAGGAAGGTGTAGATGTGAAAGCGGAGCTGGTTCATGCGCGCAATTCCGGCGGGCAGCGCGATGAAGGTGCGGATGACTGGAAGCAGCCGTCCGATGAAGACGGTGATCGATCCATAGCGGGCGAAGAAGTGCTCGGCCCGATCGAGGTCGCGCTGATCGAGCAGGATGAAGCGGCCGTACCTGGCGATGAAAGGCCGACCGCCATAGGCTCCAATCCAGTAAGCGATGGCCGAGCCAAGATTGCAGCCGATGGCGCCCGCGGTCGCTACACCGAAAAGAGTGAGCTGGCCGGTGTGTACGAGATAGCCGGCGAACGGCATGATGATCTCAGACGGCAGAGGAATGCATGCCGATTCGATGCCCATCAGGAGGGTGACACCGATGTATCCCGAGGCGGAGATGGTGGCAATGATGAAATGGGCGAGGAAGGCTAGGATTTTCTCGGTCATTCGAGGTCAGTATACCTGCCACTGTACGCATACCCGTTTACACTTTGGCGGAATTTCTGAACGGCTGGTGGCTTCGCGCTGACAGGGACTGAATCGCAGGAAACAAAATGAATGTGCCACAACATGAACGCTTCTTCGTGATCACTGGCGGTCCTGGGTCGGGTAAGACAACCCTCGTCGAGTTATTTGCAGCACGAGGCATCCGCACAATGCCTGAGGCCGGAAGGGGCATTATTCAGGATCAGGTAGCCATTGGCGGCTCCGCTTTGCCTTGGGACGATCGGAGCGCATTTGCCGAGCTGATGCTGAACTGGGAGTTGCGATCTTATCGAGAAGCACTGGGACAATCCGGACCGGTGGTTTTCGATCGCGGTTTGCCCGACGTTGTCGCGTATCTTCGCCTAAGTGGGCTCCCGGTTCCGTCCCACATGGAGAAAGCCGCCCGGATATTTCGATACCACGGTCGCGTCTTCATCGCGCCGCCATGGAAGGAAATCTTCGGGCAGGATGCAGAACGGAAGCAGTCGTTCGAAGAGGCGCAAGCCACGTATCACACTTTGGTGAAGACATACTCGGAATTGAATTATGAACTGGTTCCGTTGCCTCTGGCCTCGATTGAGGATCGAGCAAGGTTCGTGATCGATACAGTTGGTCTGCCAGGTTGGAATTTTTAAGAGATTCTATCCGCCGTTACCACGGGAAGACGAGGATGGTAGCAGCTTGTTAGGATTGAAGTAGTCAGGAGCACACAATGGCAGAAACGTTGACTGAACCCGTAGCGACAGCAGGCGAGACGACACAGGCCGGCACGGCTCCGGCAAAGCATGACGAGAAGAAAATTCAGCGTCAGATGGTGTCGTTTACCTTTTTCAAGGTGATGCCGGAGTGGCGGCGGCTCCCTCAAGCGGAGCGCGCGGAGCACAAGCGGCAGTTCGCCGAGATTCTCAAGCGCTGGAACCAGCCGGGAAGGCTGCTTGGCCTAACCTATTCCACAGTCGGTCTGCGCGGCGATGTAGACATGGTGCTGTGGCGCATCTGCTACTCCGTGGATGACCTGAACCAGATGACGGCGGAACTGCTGGCAAGTCCGCTGGGAGGGTATCTGCAGACGCCGCATAATTTTCTGGCGATGACCAAGCGGTCGCAGTACCTGATCGGGCACGAGCATGAGGGACAGCATGATTCGCGCGGGAGCATCCGGCCTGGCGGACAGAAGTACATCTTCATTTATCCCTTCTGGAAGACGCGTGCGTGGTATCTGCTCCCAATGGAAGAGCGTCAGCGGCTGATGAGTGAACACATCCGCGTGGGACACATGTATCCGCGGGTAAAACTGAATACGACATATTCTTTCGGAATTGACGATCAGGAGTTCGTGGTCGCGTTCGAGAGCAATTTTCCAGAAGATTTTCTGGACCTGGTGCAGCAACTGCGCGAAACGGAGATCAGCGTCTACACGCTGAAGGACACACCGATCTTCACCTGTATCCGGATGAGCGCGGAGGAAATGCTGGACCGGCTGGGGTGAAGCAGCCATTAGCCATTAGGGATTAGCCATTAGCGGGCGCGACGAGAGTCGCGCCTTTGATTTGTGGGTAGAATGCGGGGATGACTGCGAAGAAAGTTGCTGCGAAACAGGCGAAGACTGGACTGAAACCTGCCAAAAAGGCGAAGGCTGCTGCGAACGGAAACGATCTCGCTCCGGAAAGGATTGCGGACATTCTGAGACGGCTGGAGGCGGCGTATCCCAATGCCGAGTGTGCGTTGCATCATCGCAATGCCTGGGAGTTGCTGGTGGCGACGATCCTGTCGGCGCAGTGCACGGATGCGCGCGTGAACATGGTGACGCCGGAGCTGTTTCGGAAGTTCCCGACTCCGCAGGCAATGGCCGAGGCTTCGCTGCCCGCTATCGAAGAGGAAATTCGGTCGACGGGCTTTTATCACAACAAGGCGAAGTCGATCTCCGGCGCGGCGAAGAAGATTGTCAGTGAGTTCGGCGGGAAGGTTCCGAGAACGATGGCGGAACTGCTGACAGTGCCTGGCGCGGCGAGGAAGACTGCGAATGTTGTGCTGGCAGTGGCCTATCACGTTGCTGAAGGAGTCGTGGTGGACACGCACGTTCTGCGGCTGTCGCATCGCCTTGGGCTGACACAGCATACCGAGCCGAAGAAGGTGGAGCAGGACTTGATGCAGATCATTCCGCGGGATCACTGGATCCAGTTTTCGCATGAGCTGATTCATCATGGGCGGCAGATCTGCATAGCCCGCAAGCCGCGCTGCGTAGACTGCACACTGGAGACGCTGTGCCATTCTGCTGACAAGACGTGGAGCAGTGAAGATAGGGATTAGGGATTAGGGATTAGGGATTAGCGCACGGATGGTCGCGGCGATAAGACCGGGGACGTCGTGGGGATCGGCCTCCGCGGCGGGTTCCCATCCGTGGTCGCGAAGGGTCTGGCTGGTGATTGGGCCGATGGAGATGGCTAGCATTTTGTGCGGGCGGTCGAACCCGGCCGCTCTCAACAAGTGAAAGAAATTCGTCACTGTAGATGAGCTGGTGAATGTCGCTGCGTCGGGTTCTGGGTGGCCGGATGCGAAGATTTCAGCAATATTGCGTATTGAGGCTTCAGGGATGACCGTGCGGTAGGCATCAATGACATCGACCTGAGCACCCATTTGCGCGAGCGCATTCGGAATAACATCGCGGGCGACGGCGGCGCGGACAATCAGGACGCGGCTGTTGCGGACCTGATCTCCGATGGCAGCTATGAGCGATTCAGCGACGTATTCTTGCGGCGTGAGGGTGACGAAGAGGCCAGCGTCGATGAGTGCCTCGGCGGCAGAGGGGCCAACCGCCGCGATCCTGAGATGCGAAAAACCAGCGGTCTCTAGATGGAGCACAGAGATGCGTTCGCGGATGGAGCGGACGGCGTTCGCACTGGTGACGATCAGCCACTGATAGGCTGACAAACTCTGAAGGGCCACATCCAGCGGCTCCCATGACACCGGTGGCACAATCTCGATGGAGGGGATTTCGATGACTTCAGCGCCGAGTGCGGCCAGTTCGGCTGACAGCTTCCCAGCCTGATGACGCGCACGCGTGACGAGAATGCGGCGGCCCGCGAGCGGGAGCGGTGAAGTCACGGGATGGCATGCTCCAGAAGGCTTCGCGCGCCTTGCTCGAGGAGGCGCTCAGCGAGCTTCTGGCCGAGGGCTGTCGGGGATGTTCCCTCCTGGTGTTCGAGCTCGGCGCGCACGATACCCTCGCCATTG
This sequence comes from uncultured Acidobacteriaceae bacterium, assembly GCA_963721995.1. GTDB lineage: Bacteria > Acidobacteriota > Terriglobia > Terriglobales > Acidobacteriaceae > Silvibacterium. The sequence goes on from CAVRNK010000085.1 coordinate 87,523, forward strand.
GGAGCCGCGACTGCCCCGGTAATGCTGAATCTCCCGGCTGACTCCAGACAGTGGATGCCGATCGGGACCTGGCAGCCTCCGCCGAGAGCAGCAAGAGCAGCGCGCTCCGCGGTTACGGCGAAACGGGTACTGGCGTCGTCGAGGACGGCGAGTGCCTCGATGGTCGCCCCGTCATCTGCGCGTGTCTCGATCGCCAAGGCTCCCTGGCCTGCAGCGGGACAAAGAATGAGGGCAGGAAATCGTTCGCGGAGATACTCGGTGCGTTCGAGGCGCTCAAGGCCGGCGGAGGCCAGAATGATAGCCTCCGCTTCGCCCTTCGACAGCTTGCGGAGGCGGGTGTCGACGTTGCCGCGAAACTCAAGAAAGTGCAGGTCGGTACGCACCGACCTGAGTTGTGCCTGGCGCCTCAAGCTGCTTGTTCCGATGCGTGCGCCGGATGGGAGAGCAGCAAAGCTTTCAAAGTTGATGGAGACGAAGGCGTCGCGGGCATCGGCTCGCGGGGGGATTGCGGCGATGGTAAAGGGCTCGTCGAGTGAAGTCGGCAGGTCTTTCAGACTATGGACGGCAAGGTCGATGCGGCCGTCGTACAGCGCTTCCTCAATCTCCTTGGTGAACATGCCCTTGGGCACAGTCGCGCCGACCTGGGCGAAGGTAAGATGCTGCATCGCGTCGCCGGTGGTGCGGATAATCTCAATGGCGACTTCATAACCTTCGAGACGAAGCTGGGAGGCGATGTGATTGGCCTGCCAGAGAGCGAGTTGCGAGCCGCGGGAGCCGATTTTCAGTGAACAGGGCTCAGGGCTCAGGGCAGAGGGTTCAGTCATTGCGTTCTTTAATGATTAGGGCGGGTTCGTCGGAAATGCGGAGAGGTTCAGCAGGCTGGTCCGCATGCGCGGCGGCTTCGCTGGTTCCGTTCAGGCCGAACGCGGTGCGAATGGCTTCGACTGTGGCCAGATCACCTTCACGGGCTGCTGTTTTCAGGGCCTGCAGCGGCTGGTGGAGAAATTTGTTCATCAGGCCACGAGTCATCGCGTCAACGGCGCTCTGCTGCGCAGGCGTGAGTGATTGCAGGCGCGAATGAGCGCGACTCAGTTCTGCCTGGCGGATCTCCTCGACAGCAGCCTGCATATCGACAAGGGCGGGCACGACATCCAGCGTGTCAATTCGGCGCTGATATCGCGCAAGCTCATGCTCGAGGATTTCTTCCGCGCGTTGCGCTTCCCGGCCACGGTCGGAGAGATTGGAAGCCGCGACGGACTGCAGGTCGTCGATGTCATAGAGAAAAATACCGTCGAGGCGGTTAATCTCCGGATCGACATCCCGCGGGACGGCAATATCGATGATGAACATCGGGCGGTTGCGGCGGCGATGCAGGAACTGCTGCGCATGTTGAGTGCGGAAAATGAACTCCGGAGAGCCGGTCGAGGTGATCAGAATGTCGGCTTCGTCAGCGCGCGCGTGGAGGTCGTCGAAGCGTACAACGTGGCCCTTAAAATTTTGCGCCAGGCTCAGAGCGCGCTCGTGCGTGCGATTTGAGATGAGCAGCGACCCGGCTCCCTGCTTCATCAGGTGACGCGCGGCAAGTTCGCTCATCTTACCGGCTCCAACGAGGAGCACGCGTTTGCCTTCGAGCGAGCCGAATATTTTCCGGGCGAGGTCGACGGCGACCGATGCGATCGACACAGACGATGCCCCGATCTGTGTTTCGGCACGGACTTTCTTGGCAGCGGAAAAGGCACCCTGCAGCAGCCGTTCCAGATTCCCCCCCACGGCTCCGACCGAACGCGCGGCCGCATAGGATTGCTTTACCTGGCCGAGAATCTGGGGCTCACCAACCACCATGGAGTCCAGACTGGCAGCAACGCGGAAGAGATGCCGGATTGCTTCCGACTCACGGTGCTGATAGAGATGTGGCTGGAGAGACTGGCTGTCCACGGCAAAGCGCTCGTTGAGATAGCTGGCAAGCTCCGGCTCCCTGTCGTCATAGCACACGAGCAGTTCCACGCGGTTGCACGTAGAAAGAATCAACCCCTCGCGAATCCCGGGATGAGAAATCAGGGCGCGCGTTTCGCCCGCGAGATCCTCCGGCGGGATGGCAAGCCGCTCGCGGAGTTCAACCGGAGCGGTCTTGTGATTGAGGCCTGTGAGCAGGATCTTCATGGGGCGCTGAACCTGTGCACGGAGCTAAGGAGGTTCGCAGCCCAGACACAAAGCATGACCACGAAGACCGCCGAGGAGAGATAGACGGCGCGGCGTCCTCGAAGCCCGGTGCTGCGGCGAACGAACAGCATAACTACATAGAGTCCCCACATCACAAAAGAGAGCCAGATTTTTGGGTCGGCAAAGTAGGCCGGGCCGACGCTTTCCTGGGCAATGATGGAGCCGGCGAAGAGGCCGATGGTCATGCAGTGGAATCCGAGCACCAGCGTCTTCTGTGCGATCTGGTCCATGGTGTCGAGCGGCGGCAGCCAGTTGAGAAAGCCGGGCGAACGCTTGCTCTTCAGGCGCCGCTCCTGAAATAGATAAAACAGACTGGCTAAAAGACTGAAAATCAATGCGGCGTAGGCCGCCAGCAGGGCGGTGATGTGCAACAGAAGCCATCCGCTGCGAATGACGGGCGAACTGAAGGTGTGGCGGTCAGGGCCAAGCGTGGGCACGACCACGAGCAGGAAGGCCAGCGGGAGGGCAAAAATGCCGAAAGAGAGCGTTCGATACCGAAGTGAAATGACCAGGAAAACGGTTACGATGAGCAGCGCCAGGATCGACTGGACTTCGTGCATGCCTACCGGCATCCAGCGATGAGCGAGCACCAGCATTTCAACCGCGGAGACGACGTGCACCAGCCAAGCTGATAGGGAAATCGGGAAGCAAATGCGGCGCCAGAACGCACGGTGGCCAAGCACGGCGCCGAACGCCGAAAGCGAGGCGAATCCGTAGAGGATCGCCGCTATTCTTAGCCATAACAGGTACATACGCGTATCAGTAGCTGATCATTCAGTATAAGCTCTCGGACCTGCGGTCCCTGGAACTGCAGCGCAGCCGGGCGTCCGATGACTGGACGAACAAGACGCCGGCGCAAATTTGATCCAGCGGCAATCGGGATGAGGGGCCGTGCGGCTGGGGTTGAGAGCGCGGCATCCCAATCGAAAGCGGGTAGACCCCGAACACTGGAGAGAACATGGACTATCGCGTAAAACCGGGTGAGCTTGAGGAAGATCAGGTGAGCTCGTACCTTGAGAGCCAATCGGCAAGATTGCCTTCCAGCTTCTATCTTGGGGCGGCACTGGCGTCGATGGCTGCATCGTTAGCTTTCAAAGCGGCAGGAAAGGAACATCTTGCCCTCTTTGTGGGACAGTGGGCCGCTCCCTTCCTCATTATCGGTACCTACAACAAGATGGTGAAACAGCACGGCAGCGACCAGACGCGCCATCCCGTATCGGACGTTATCTACACGGCGGCCAGCTAAACCGAATCGGAAACCGAAGAGGGACTACACGCCAGCATGCGCTTCGCGATATGCTGGCGTATCCCCGTGTCTGATACTTCTACACTCCAGGCCGATCTGGAACAGACCCCGCTCATGCGTCAGTTCTGGGCGGCAAAGCGGCAACATCCCGATGCCCTTCTCTTCTTCCGGATGGGCGATTTCTACGAGCTGTTTTTCGAGGATGCCAAGGTCGCTTCTCGCGAACTACAGATTCAATTGACAGCGCGCGACAAGGAGCGGGCGATCCCCATGTGCGGGGTGCCTTACCACGCCGCTGAGGGATACGTCGCGCGGCTGCTTCGCAAGGGATACCGGATCGCGATGTGCGATCAGATGGAAGACCCGAAGCTGACCAAGAAGATCGTGCGCCGCGAAGTGACGCGCGTGCTGACCCCGGGGACGGCAATGGATCCGGCGCTTGGATCGAGCGAAAATAACTATCTCGCGGCTCTTCATGTCACGGAACTCGGCGTTGGACTGGCATATCTCGATCTTTCTACAGGGGACTTTCGGGCAACGGAATTCTCGGGCGCAACTGCTCTCGGCCAGTGCGCCGATGAGCTGGCCAAGCTGGCGCCAAGCGAGGTGTTGTGGGCAGCGACGAATCCGTTGATGAACGGGGCTCGCGAGTTGGCGGCGGCCTTCGACCGGGTGAAGACGCGGACACCGGTTGAGGACTGGGTGTTTGCGCGGGACTATGCCGTGCCTCTGCTAGAGCGGCAGATGGGAACTGCGTCCCTCGATGGGTTCGGCTTTGCGCATCACGGGGCGGCTGCGGTTGCGGCGGGAGTGATTGTCCATTACGTGCGGCAGACGCAGCAAAACGATGCCGGACATGTGGATACCATTCGCTATTACGGGCGCAGCCGCCACATGCACCTGGACCAGGTGACGGTACGCAACCTGGAGCTGCTGGAGCCTGTTTTTCAGGAGGCGGGCGCGGACGCTACTTTGTTCCGGACCCTCGATTGTCAGATGACTCCGATGGGCAAACGGCTCTTGCGGGCTTCCCTTCTCCGTCCGCTGCTGGAGATCGCGGCGATCGAAGAGCGCTATGAGGCTGTCGCGGAAGCGAAACAAAATCTGATGGCCCGCGAACAGGTCCGGCGCAACCTGAGCGGTGTTCTCGATCTGGAACGCCTGCTTGCGCGAATCTCACTCGACAGCGCGGGGCCGAGAGACGTGTTGGCCCTCGCGGCTTCTCTGCAATATTTGCCGGAGCTGAAGAAAACCGTTGCGCCGATGCAGGAGAGATTCTGGAAGTGCGCTCACGAGCGCCTGGACGTGCTCGAGGATTTGTGCGCGACGATTACCAAGACTCTTGTGGCCGAACCTCCAGTGACGCTGGCTGAGGGCGGCGTCATTGCGTCCGGCGTGGATGGCGAACTCGATGAATTGCGCGCGATCAGCCGTGACGGACGGTCTTCGATTGCGGCGATTGAAGAGCGGGAGCGCCAGCGAACAGGAATTCAGTCGCTCAAGGTGCGCTTCAATTCAGTCTTCGGGTATTACATCGAGATTACAAAGTCTAACCTCGGTAAGAATGTTCCGGCGAACTATGAGCGCAAGCAGACTCTTGTGAACGCCGAGCGGTTCACAACGCCGGAGCTGAAGGACTACGAGACAAAGGTGCTGACTGCGCATGAGCGCTCAGTGGAGATTGAGAAGCGAATCTTCGCTGAACTTCGCCGGCAATTAATGGAGAATGCCGGACGCATTCGCAAAACAAGTGCCGTGATCGCAGAGATCGACCTGATTGCCAGCTTCGCGCACCTCGCGTCGCTGAGGAATTACACCAGACCGCTGCTCGAAGACTCGCCGGTGCTGGAGGTGGTGTCGGGGCGGCATCCCGTGATTGAGCGGCTGATGGAAGAGGCTGGCGAAGGGCGCTTCGTGCCTAACGATCTGTATCTCAGCGGCGACGGGCCGAATCTGCTGTTGCTGACGGGACCGAATATGGGCGGCAAGTCAACTTATCTGCGGCAGGCGGCGCTACTGGCAATCATGGCGCAGATGGGGAGCTTCGTTCCGGCGGAGCGGATGCGCTTCGGCGTCGTGGATCGCGTGTACACGCGCATTGGAGCGAGTGACAACGTGGCGCGCGGGCGCTCCACGTTCATGGTGGAAATGACGGAGACGGCGACGATATTGAATACAGCAACGCCGCAATCGCTGATCCTGCTGGATGAGATGGGACGTGGGACATCGACGTTTGATGGACTGGCGCTGGCGTGGGCGACCGTTGAGTATCTGCATGCGCATGTGGGAGCGCGGACGCTGTTTGCGACGCATTATCACGAACTGACGATTCTGGCAGAGCGGCTGCAGAAGCTCAAGAATCTGCGGGTCGCGGTGAAGGAGTCTCCGCAGGGGATTGTGTTTCTGCATGCGATTGAGGATGGGCCGGCGAACAAGAGCTACGGCATTGATGTTGCGCGGCTGGCGGGCCTGCCTCCGAAGGTAATTCAGCGGGCGCGGCAGGTATTGAAGCAGCATGAGCGGTCGGAACGGCATAACGTTGCGATCGAGACGGAGGCTCCGTTGCAGATGACGATGTTTACACCGCTATCGCAGAAGATCGTCGATCGGCTGGAGAAGACAGATATCAATTCGCTAACGCCGCTGCAGGCTTTGAATCTTCTGGAAGAATTGAAGACGGAGATTAAGGCTGGGAGTCGCCAAGGGTGAATCTGCGGCAGCAAGTTGGACAACTGATCATCGCCGGCGTCGCGGGGCCTGAGCTGAGTGCGCTGGAGCGGGCATGGCTGAAGCTGGTACGACCCGGTGGGGTAATTCTCTTTCGTCGTAATATCGAGCAGGCTGCGCAGGTGACGGCGCTGTTACGCGAAGTGACGGAGATTGCGGGCGCGCCTCTGTTCCGGTGCGTCGATTTTGAAGGCGGCCTGGTGGACCGGTTGCGGGATCTGACTGCGCCGATGCCTTCACCGGCGGCAGTATTTGCAACCGGCAGGCGCACAGACTTCGTAAAGCATGGAAGGCTGATCGGGCAGGAGTGCCGGGCGCTTGGCTTCAACGTGGCGCTGGCCCCGGTGCTTGACCTTGCGTTACCGACGTCGGCGGCCGTGATGCGGACGCGCGCCGTTTCGTCGAACCCGGGCGACGTGGTGGAGTACGCGCTGGCATTTCTTGAGGGTCTGAATGCCGAGCGTGTTGTGGGGTGCGGCAAGCATTTTCCGGGATTGGGCGGCGGAAAGCTGGATTCCCATGTAGCCACGCCACGAATCGAGCGGACATGGAAGCAGCTTTGGGACGAGGACATTGAGGTGTTTCGGGCGGTTGCTCCGAAGCTGCCCATGATGATGGTTTCGCACGCGGCGTATCCACTGACGAGGGATAAGGAGCCGGCCTCGATTTCGCGCTTTTGGATCTCGACAGTTCTGAGGAAGCGGCTCGGCTTCGCTGGTCTTGTGATTTCCGACGATATGGAGATGGGCGGCATTCTGACCCAGGTATCGATGGAAGAGGCGGCGGTGAAGGCAGTTGCGGCCGGGACTGATCTGATCGAGATATGCAAGGATCCGTCGCTGGTGTTGCGCGCTTATGAAGCGCTGCTCGCCGAGGCGGAGCGCTCGACCGCCTTCCGGCGGCTGGTAGAGATAGCGGCGGGCAAAGTGATCGAGCACAAGGAGCGGTATCTGGATGCGGCGATGCTGAGGGCGGCGTCTGCGGGAAAGATCGAGAAGCTAAGGCAACGCGTGAAGAAATTCGCTGATGAGGTTGGCGGATGAAGTCTGCAGCGAAGAGATCGATGGTTGTAGCCGGCGTGATGAGCGGGACGTCAGCGGATGGGATTGATGTTGCGCTGGTCAGGATTGGTCTGACGGGCGAGAAGACGCGGATCAAATTGCTGGCGCATTCTGCGATGCGTTATCCGCCTGCGCTTCGGCGAGCAGTGCTGGCAGCGATGGATGCAAAGCAGATATCGACGGCGAAAATGGCGCAGCTGAACTGGCGGTTGGGGATGGCATACGCCGAAGCGGTGCGGGCCGCGGTTGAGAAGCATCGGGTGAAGGTTGATCTGGTCGGTTGCCATGGGCAGACGGTGTATCACCAGGCGAAGGCCGCGGCGTACACAGGACGGCAGGTAGCCTGCACCTGGCAACTGGGCGAGCCTGCCCTGATTGCGGCGGAGATGCGCGTTCCAGTTGTGTCGAATTTTCGGCCGGCGGATATGGCGGTTGGGGGACAGGGCGCTCCCCTGGTACCGCTGCTTGACTATGTGCTGTTTGCGCACAAAGAGCGTATGCGCGTTCTGCAGAATATCGGCGGTATCGGAAATCTCACAGCAATTCCGGCGAACAGCGATGCTGACAAGGCAATTGCCTTCGATACCGGACCGGGCAACATGGTGATTGACGCGCTGATGGAGCGGCTTTTCCAGAGAAAATACGACCGCGACGGACGCGTTGCCGGGCGCGGCCAAGTGCTGGACAAGGTGGTGACAGCAACACTCAGCGAGAAGTATTTTGCGATGAAGCCTCCGAAATCAGCTGGTCGCGAGGAGTTTGGCGCCGCCTTCGCAGCGAAGTTTCTCGATCGATGCAGACGAGCGGGCGGGACACCTGAAGACGCTGTGGCGACGGCAACCGGCCTCACCGTGGAAAGCATTGTGCTTGCATACGATCGGTTTGTGAGGCCGCTGAATGGTGCCGGAATCACGGTCGATTACATCGTTTCAGGAGGCGGAGCGCGCAATGCCACGTTGATGAACATGCTTCAGCAGCGGTTGCAGCCGACGGGATGCAGAGTTATGGCGAGCGATCAGATGGGGCTTCCCTCACAAGCCAAGGAGGCTGTCGCGTTTGCGCTACTCGCCTGGCAGACGTGGCATGGTCTGCCGGGAAATGTTCCTTCTGCGACGGGCGCAAAACGGCCCGTGGTACTGGGTGAGATTTGTTATGGGTGAGCGCAGCGCACAGGGCTCAGGGCTCAGGGCTCAGGGTGCGTGGGGCTTGCGACCCCAGTTTGCAATGGTGGTTGTTGCATTTTGCCTGGTGCTCACTGCAGGCTGCAGTCGCCGCAAACCCGATTCGAACACGGTCACGGTGTTGATCGAAAGCAGCCCAACGAATCTCGATCCGCGCATCGGTACTGACGCACAGTCCGAGCATATTGATCCGCTGATCTTTGATTCGCTGGTAAAACGCAACGAGCACTTCGGGCTGGATCCGTGGCTGGCGGAAAGGTGGGAGGCGCCGAATCCAACGACGATCATCTTTCACCTGCGTACCGGCGTGCAGTTTCAGGATGGGCGACCACTGACGTCGAAAGACGTGAAGTGGACGCTTGATTCGATCCTGAAAGGGACAGTGGTCACCATCAAATCCGGGGCATATCGAAACATCGCGAGCGTCGAGGCGCCCGATGACAAGACCGTTGTGATTCATATGAAGCAGGCTGACCCCGCGCTGTTGTGGAATCTGTGTGACGGCGCATTCGGCGTGGTTCCCTACGGCAGCGGGCGCGATTTCTGGCGGCACCCGATCGGCAGCGGACCATACCGTTTTGTGAGCCAGCAGACTGACAAGGATGTGATTCTGGAGCGGGCGGCCAGCTATTGGGGTGCGATGCCACACATTGAGCGCGTTCGATTCGCGGTCGTTCCGGATGCGACGACGCAGGCGCTGGAGCTACAGAAGGGGTCCGCCGATGTGGCAATGAATGCATTGACTCCCGATTTGATATACGCGCTCAAGTCGAATCCGCATCTGGTGGTGGAAGACGGCGCGGGCACGCGGTTGAACTACATCGTCTTCAACGTGCGAGATCCGATTCTGAGAAATGCTCGGGTGCGGCAGGCGATTGCGCTGGCGATCAATCGGCCTCTGATCATCCGCGCCCTGCTCCGCGGGCAGGCCCGCCTCGCCGAGAGTCTTTTACCGCCGCAACACTGGGCGTGGACCGCCGATACAGAGCATCATCCTTACGATCCGGCGAGAGCGGATACTCTTCTCGATGCGGCTGGGTATCCCAGAGGCGCGGGCGGGGTGCGCTTCCATCTGGGCATGAAAACCTCGACCGACGAGACCGTGCGGCTCCTGTCGGTGATTATGCAACAGCAACTGGCACAAATCGGGATCGCGCTCGACCTGCGCAGCTACGAGTTTGCGACGTTCTACGCGGACCTGGTCAAGGGAACGTTTCAGATGGCCCCGTCGCGCTGGATCGGCGGGAATGAGCAGCCGGATATTTTTCACTATGCGTACTCAAAGGCCAGCCTTCCGCCGCATGGGAGCAACCGGGGCTTCTATGTCAATGCCGAGCTTGATGCGTTGCTGGACGATGCGGCCGCAACCAGCGACCAGCCGCGGCAACGCGGAGACTACGTGAAGGTGCAGCAGATTCTGGCGCGCGATCTGCCGTCTATCAACCTGTGGTATCTGGATACGGTCGTGGTTCACAACAAGCGACTGCTCAATGTGCACACGTCGCCGTCGGGAAATTTCGATTTCCTGAAAGAGGCGAGCATCGCGCATTGAGAGTTACGAGCTATGGTGCCTGAACGGTAACGGCTGCTCCGTTGTAGTCGACGGTGCGGTCGGCGGTAGCTGCCACTTCTCTGCCCGCTCCGTGATTCTCTCCGACAAAAATGACGTTGAACGTACGTGATTGCACCATGCCGGGATAGCTGCCGGTGCGCGCGCCGATGGTGAGGGTTTGCGAGGACTCGTTCCAGTCGATGGGGATGAGAGAGTGCTCGCCCTTTTCGTAGTTGTAGGTGTCTCCCTGGTCGTCGTAGAGATCGAAGTGGCCGTCGGCACCGCGATAAATGCGCAGCTCAATCGGTGCATCTGGCATCTGGCCGGCGTATTCGACTTCGGGACCGAGGGGCAGAATGGATCCGGCCTTTACATAGAGCGGGATGATGTTCAGGGGAGCGGAAGCAGCGAAGCGTCGATCGCCCTGCATGGACTTGCCGGTCCAGAAGTCGTACCAGCGCGGCGCCGGCGGCAGGTAGACGTCACGGTCCGTCGCTCCCTCCTGTGTGACCGGGTTGACGAGGATCGAGGGGCCGAACATGAACTCGTCACCGATGTCCCAGACTTTTTCGTTGGTGCGCCAGTCCATCACGAGCGGGCGCATGATGGTTGCGTCGTCGCTGGTGACTTTCCAGGCTAGCGAATAAATGTAGGGCAACATCCGATAGCGAAGCTTGTCGTAACCAACAAGGGTTGGCAGGGCTGGGCCGTAGCTGAAGAGCTCGTTCTCTTCGTTGGCGCGATGGCCATGTGTGCGGAAGATCGGACAGAAGACTCCGAACTGATACCAGCGCGTGTAGAGCTCCTGAAAGGCGGGGTCGTGTGTATCGCGAGCGTAGGGCGGGCCGTAGCCGGCGATATCGGTGGTCCAATACGGCATTCCGGAGAGCGCGAAGTTGAGGCCCGCCGGCACCTGGCGCTGGAAGGCCTGGAAGGTACTGAAGACGTCGCCCGACCAGCTGGTGGCGGCGTAGCGCTGGTCGCCGGCGAATCCGGAGCGAGTGAGGATGAAGATGCGCTTCTTGTCGGTTTCTTCGCGCCAGTGTGTGTAGATGTTGCCGGTGTGCATCAGCGGGAAAACATTTGTGTAGAGGGCTCCGTTGCCGATGAAGAGCTTCTTGTCATAAAGCTGTGCATCGCTCTCGCCACCGTGGGCGTAGGCCTTTTCCGGCTCAGAGCTGTCGAGCCAGAAGCCATCCCATCCCTGTACGTAAAGTTTGCCGAGCAAGTTCTTCCAGTAGAAGTCGCCGGCGGCGGGGTTGGTGGCGTCGTAGTCGGTCGTGTCGGGAATGGTGAGGCCAAGTGACTTCATCTGCTGAAAGTTTTTCGATTTGGGATCGAACACGGCCCATACGGAGATCATGGTGTGGAAGTTCTGGTCGTGGAGCTTTTTCAGGGTTCCGGAGACATCGGGATAAGCGTCAGGGCGGAACTCAGGGTCGCCCTGGTGCACCCACCAGAACCAGTCCTGCACGATGTCGTCGATGGGAACTTTGGCATCGCGGTATTCCTTGGCGATGCGGAGCAGGTCGTCGTCGCTCTTGTAGCGGTCTTTCGACTGCCAGAATCCGTAGGCCCATTCGCCGTACATCGGGACATGGCCGGTCATCTCGCGGTACTGATGGATGATTTGGTCGAACTCGGGGCCGTAGATGAAGTAGTAGTCGATGGCGTGCGAGGCGTTCGAGGAGAAGCGGATCTCGGACGGGAAGCGGTTGTCGAACCAGGATTCCGCTGCGGTGTTCCAGAAAAGGCCGTAGCCATTGGTGGAAACCATGAGGGGGATGGTGATGTCGGTGTTGGCCTGCGCGAGCTCGATCGACGAGCCGCGATAGTTGAACATGCCGTTCTGGTGCTGGCCGAGGCCGTAGATGGCTTCCTGCACTGCGGGATAAAACTGCTCTTTGACGGAGTAGAGGTTCTCGCCGTTGACGGTGGTCTTCACGTAGCGGCGGGGGGCATCCTGGAACTCCTGCAGCAGGCGGTGTCCCTGCTCATCCTGAAACTCCAGGTTCCCGAACGCGAGTGAGATGAGAACTTTGATTGTGCCGGTGTCGACGGTCGCGACGGAGGGTTGCCACAGCGTCTCGGCTTCCGATGCCGCCGGCTGGACACGCACTGTTCTCGGCATGGTGAAGGTGAATTTGCCAGGAGTGCAGCCTTGGATGAGCCACGGCTGTTTAGGAGTTGCGGCCTGAGCGGTGCCATCGGGACTGGCAACGACGTGGATCGATGTTGGCCCGCAGACGGTTACGCGCAGAGTGTCGACAGGGGTTTTTACCGTTACGCCGTCCGTCTGCCGCGTGATGTTCACCTGCGCAGCGAGAGTCCCTGCCGAAATGATAGCGGTTGCAGTGAGGGCTGCACACGTTGCATGCATGGATCTGGTCATTTTCCACCTGACTCTTCGCGATGTTGGTCCGCTCAATGAGAGACCGAAGTGAATCGATTTTGAGGCGAGACAGCGGCGACTGTACGTGTTTCGCCGCCGGGATGCAAGGTGATCGTTGGGGCGTTCCAGGAGGAGACAATGACGTCGTACTTCTCGGGAGCGTGCTGGGGCAACGTTGCAGAAAGCGTTACTGATTCGCCGGGCATGAGATCAATGTAATTATCCGACCACAGCGTGGGAACGATGGTTTCGCCATCAGGCCCGGTGGCGGCTACGGAGATCTGGAAGGCGAGCGCTTTGGAAGGATTGTGCAGGTGCACTACGACTCCCTGCGCGTCGGTCTTTGCAGAGGCCTCGATACGGGTCTGCGGCAGGTTGCGGAGCGTCGTCAGGTCTTCATGTTCGAGCGCGGGGGTGTGGGTGTAGTCGGTCTTGGGCCAGTTCCACGTGGTCAGCTTTGCCGGGACCCAGTAGAAATTGCGGCTGACAATCTGACCTTTTGAATCTTTCAGCGTCAGCTCAACAAACGTGATTGGCGAGCCGGCGGTGAAGACCGAAAACGGAATCGTGAGCGCGTTCGTCGAACTGTCGGCGGTGACCTCAAGCTGGCTCTCCTTAGAGAACAGCTCTTTCAAGTTGTTGTCGTACGCGCGAGCGGAAACAGTCATATGCGGTGAAGGCTGATAGGTACTGTTGACGATGTACACGCTATGGTCGTCATAGGAATACTGCACGTGGAGAGGTTCGCAGGCCTTTTTGGCGCCGAAATAGCCGCCACCGGTGTCGAGGTAGTAGTCGTAGAGGTGCCAGATCATCGACGGCCATGCGTTGTTCAGCATCCACTGGATCACTCCCGTGGAGGTGTATTTGTTGCGGCCATAGGCTTCAAACATGGCGCGCTCGGTATCGTAGCTCATTGTCTGGGCGGTGCGAACGTAGTCGGCGAGATCTTTCGGCGGGCCATAGACAGACTTCATGGCGTCGTCGAAAACATTCAGATCTTTGAATTCGCCACCGCCAAAATGGAAGCTCCAGGTGGCGTCAGGCGGCCACAACTCATCGGCCGGAATGAATTTTTTGATGCTGCTGATGCTGGGAATCGCTGGGCCGGCGCTGGTTTCGGTGTTGAATCCATAGGCGCCTCCGTGGCGGTTGGTGTCGATGAGCCAGTAGGAGGGAGCGACGTAGTCGTAAGGGCCGGTCATTTTAACGCCGCTCTTGCCGGTAACGGTGGTCGGCGTTGCCGAGGCCGACGACAGAAGCGGATTGGGCCAATGGGTTTCAGACTCAACTGCAAGGTACGCGCTCTCGACGTTGGCGGGAGGCGGATTGTCGCTGCCATTGAGCCAGACGAGAAGACTCGGATGACTTCGGATCCGAAGCATCTGGGAACGCAAAGACGCGGTCGCAATATCGAGAGTGCCAGGCTGCCATTTGTCCCAGTGTTCCCAGTGATCGCAGCAGCACCAGCCGAGCATGACGAGAATTCCCTGCTCGTCGGCGAGGCGGAAGAATTCGTCGGTCTCGAGCTTGCCTTCGAGGCGAATGGTGTTTAGGTGCATGTCGCGAACCATGCGCAACTCGTCGCGCAATCTCTCCGGGTCCTGGCGGAGGAGCATGTCCTGGGACCAGCCGGCCCCGCGGATCAGGATCGGCTTGCCGTTAACGCGGAAGAGGCGAAATCCTTTGTCAGTGAGCTCTGAGGTGATCTCGCGGATGCCGAAGCGGACGGATTGCTCGTCGGAGAGGCGCGCGCTCTCCTTGAAGGCGAGGGTCAGCGTCTCGAGGTGCGGCTCGCCCATCTGGTAGGGCCACCACACTCGCGGGTTGCGCAGGCGTAGCTGTGGGAATTGCTCAGGCGAGAAGGCTACGGTTTTGTTTTCGTTCGGCGCGAGGTCGACGGGCTCTTCGATGCGGATTCCTGCTACTGTGCCGGTTACGATTCCGTGAACGGGTTGGTCGGTTGAATTATGAAGTTCGGCGTAGACGGAAACATCGGCTTCGCTGAGCGATGAGTCGGTGAAGTGCGTAGCAGCGAGTAGCGAGCGAAGTGAGACCGGGCCGCTGCTAACGAGATCGACCGGGCCCCACAGGCCCATGTCCTTGTCGGGCGGGCAGGGGTTCCAGTCAACCCAGTTGATGCCGAGGTCGGTTTCCGAGGGAGCGAAGGTTTCGACAGCGATGACGTTCTCTTTACCGGGGATCAGGTCTTTGGTGACGTCGAACTCGTAGGTGCGATAGGCACCGGCAATCTGATTGTCGTCGGCGACCTGGTGGCCGTTGATCCATAGATTGGCGCGGTAGTTGATTCCTCCGAAGCGCAGCCACAGGGTTTTGCCGTGCTCCACGGCGGGAACGGTGAAGGTTTTGCGGTACCACCAGCCGCAGCGGTATGGGCTGTCGTCGGGCATGGGCAGGTTGGAGAAGTTCTTGCCGATGGGGTAGGTCGCGCCGGGGATTTTGCGCAGGTTCAATCCGTAGTAGGGCTGCTTGTATTCACCGGCCGCAACCTGAGCGGCAAGGACGGTCGAGGGCACGGAGACCGGAGTCCATCCCTGCGGATGGAAGGTGCTGCTTGAAATGGTGACTCCGTCCGCCTGGAGCTTGCACGCCGACTGGAGGGTCCAACCGTCGCGCAGCGGGGTTTCGCTGGCGTGGGCATCGAAGATCGCGAACAAGCATAGAATAGCGGGCGCCAGGCAGAGGGCGGCGCGAAGAAATCCCCGAGTACGAAGCATGACTGCCTTTTTACCAGAAAGGCCAGCCTGAGGTCAGTTTGAATCCATGGCCTGTCGTTAGCACATGATATGTCCAGTGAAGTTAGCAGGTGAAATGTCCGCTTAGCGGGCGGCGAGGATATGTCCATGCGAGAGAGCGTGGGTACGTATCCGAGGGCCGCAGTGGAGCGGGCGATGAAGGTGCAGGAAGTAATCTTGCGAGCGATGGGGAAGAAGATCAACTGGTGGCAGGCGGCGGAGATCATCGGCATCAGCGAGCGACAGATGCGGCGTTGGCGAGAGCGCTATGAAGAACACGGCTACGACGGACTGATCGACCGGCGGCGCGGCCGGCCAAGCCAAAAGCGTGTGCCACTGGCGCAGGCCGAGCAGGTGCTGGGGCTTTACCGGGAGAAGTACTTTGACCTGAACGTGCGCCATTTTCACGAGAAGCTCGGCGCCGAGCACGGGATCCATCTGAGCTATACCTGGGTAAAGTTGGCCTTGCAGGGAGCGGGATTGGTGGCCAAGGCCCGCAAGCGCGGCATACACCGCAAGCGGCGCGAACGGCGCCCGCTGCCGGGCATGTTGCTGCACATCGACGGCAGCCGCCACCAGTGGTTTCAGGATGAGCGCTGGTATGACCTGATCGTGATTCTGGACGACGCTACCAGTGAAATCTATTACGCCCAGTTGGTGGAAGAAGAATCGACGATTACGGTGATGGCCGCGCTGCGAGAAGTCATCGAGCGCAAGGGGCTGTTCTGCGCCTTGTACTCGGATCGAGGCAGTCATTTCTGGCTGACACCGAAGGCTGGCGGCAAGGTGGACCCGCATCGTTTGACCCAGGTGGGCCGTGCGCTGCGCGATCTGGGCGTGCAGATGATTCCGGCTTACTCGCCTCAGGCGCGGGGCCGCTCGGAACGCAACTTCGGGACCTGGCAGGGACGGCTGCCGCAGGAGCTCCGGTTGCACGGGATCAGCACCCTTGCGGAAGCCAACCGCTTTCTGCGCGAGCACTACGTGGACGAGTTCAACCGCCGCTTCCAGGTGCCTGCGGCGCAGCGCGGCACCGCCTTCACCGCCTGCCCGCGCCGCGACCTCGACTTGATCTTCTCGCTCCAGTTCGAGCGTACGGTCAGTCGCGACAACACCGTCAGCTTCCAGAACCTGGCCTTGCAGATCGACAAGGTAAGCTGGCGCGGCACCCTCGCCGACTGCAACGTCATCGTGCACCAGCATCTGGACGGCACTCTCAGCATGACCCACGGGCCACGCCGCCTCGGACGCTACTCCAGCCAGGGCACACCGATCACGCAGACGGCAATTAAGCAAGCTGTTGAAAAGCCGCTCCGTGGGAAAGTCCAAAAGCCGACTTTTCCACCTCGCTTGGAAATCCCGCAAACGGCGCGGGATTCCCACTTTCCAACAGCTACGACGGCGGCGGCTGGATGAAATATAAACCGGACATTTCACCTGCTAACAAAACCGGACATTTTCATTTGCTACGAACAGTTTGAATCCATGGCCTGGTGTGCGTGCTGGGTTCAGGACGAGAAAGGCTGCACAGTAGAGTTTGGTCAGGCTTGATGACCCCAGTGGTCAGATCGCAATGGTTTCGCCGTTGACCAGTCAATTGTCTTTCGCACCGATGAAATCGGCTTCCGTAAAGCAAGCCGCAAATCCATGAGCAGGTACGCGGGTAACCAAAGAAGCAACCATGGAATTGAGAGGGTCGAGCGCACCGGTGATACGACTATTACCAGCATCATCGACGCAAGCAGCAGCCAGCTTACGAACGTCCACACCGGTCGATTAATCTGAGTTCTGAGAGCATCCAGGTCTTCTTCACGCCAAAGGTCCTTTCGAACGCCGCGACGGAGCAGATGCAAAGCACGCATCTGAATTGCGAATCCGGGAACAAATATCACAGGTGCTATGCAGGTTCGAAGGAGCCAAAAGCTCTGCGCATGAACAAGACGCCCGTGTAACAGGAGAGCAGCAGCCAGGAGCGTGAAAGTGTAAAGCGCTCCTCCCATCGCAAGCACCGCCAATCGCAGCGGAGTGTCCTGCCGGCCGGCCCACATGCCAAGCAGTGTATTCCCTGGGCACAGCGCGCGTCAGCAGCGGACAATCTTGTCGGAGTGGATTCCCTTGGTCGCGTTGCGCGTGTCGACGACAAGCTGCGCTTCGCGGACGATGCGGGGGTAATCGTAGTCAGAGTGGTCGGTCACGATGAGTACGCAATCATACTGTGCCAGATCGTCGAGGGGCGTGCAGTGCATGTCGAGGTTATAGTGGCGGCCGTGTCCGACGTAAGGAAAATAGGGATCGTTGTAGGAGACGATGGATCCACGCTGGCGGAGCAGCTCGATGATGGTCAGCGACGGCGACTCGCGGAGGTCATCGACGTCTCTCTTGTAGGACATACCAAGAACGAGAATGCGCGAATTCTTGAGCGGCTTGCAGTGTTCGTTGAGCGCGGCAGCGGTCTGCTCGATAACGTAATAGGGCATTGCGACGTTGACTTCACCGGCGAGTTCAATGAAACGTGTGCGGAAGTCGAACTGCCTGGCCTTCCAGGAAAGATAGAAGGGGTCGATGGGGATGCAGTGACCGCCGAGTCCGGGTCCGGGATAGAAGGGCTGGAAGCCGAATGGCTTGGTCTTCGCCGCATCGATCACCTCAAAAATGTCGATGCCCATGCGCTGGCAGAGCTGTTTGAGTTCGTTGACCAGCGCGATGTTTACGCAACGATAAATGTTTTCGAGCAGCTTGGTCATTTCCGCCGCCGCCGGCGAGGATACCGGGACGGTGCGATTGAAAATGGTGGAATAGACCGTAGATGCGAGATCCAGAGCGACCGGCCCTACCCCACCGACTACCTTGGGAATGTCACGGCGGGCGACAGTGTCGTTCCCGGGGTCTTCACGCTCGGGCGAGAAGGCGGCATAGAAACCTTTTGACTCTGCATCGCGGGCGACCTTCAGGCCGGAGGGGTTGGTTTCAAGAATCGGTATGAGCACTTCCTCGGTGGTTCCAGGGTAGGTAGTGCTCTCAAGGATGATGAGTTGGCCTTCGCGTAGATGCGGCGCAATGGCTCTAGCGGTCTGCTGGATATAACTCAGATCGGGCTCATGGAATTCGCTCAGCGGTGTGGGTACGCAGATGGCGACGACGTCCATCTCGGCGATATCGGTGTAGTTGGAGGTCGCGCAGAAGCCGCGTTCGCGGGCAGACTGAATCTCAGTCGCAGGAATCCGGAAAATGTAGGATGCTCCGTTGTTGAGGGTGGAGACTTTAGCCGGATCGATGTCAAAGCCGGTGACGCTGAAACGTTGCTCGTTGAAGAGCAGGGCTAGCGGCAGGCCGACGTAGCCCATGCCTATGACGCCGATCCGCGCGCTACGCGATTCGATTTTCTGCTTTAAATCCTGAGCGTTCACGGTCTGCGCAATCGCCATTCCCTACGGTCCTTCCTGATTGGACACAACCTTAATGATTTTATCGTGCGGGGCCTGCGCTCTGCGGATCGAGGAAGCTGGAAGACTACGATGAGATGCTGGCGGTCGGTGCGGTTTCTTCGGGGGCGATGCGCAGCATTTTGAGGAATTGCTCAAACTCCGGTCTCACCTTGAGGAGTTCTGATTCCAGCGTGGTGAGAGTGACAATTCCGATCCAGCGATTGGAGCGCATGTAGTGCTGAACCTGAAAGACCGAAATCTGATTCAACGGTTGATGCCTGAGCATCAGCATGGCGCAATCTTCTGCACCAGGAAACTGCGCGGGAACGGGGCCAGCGATCGCCGGATCTTTGAACGTGCGCTGCATTACTGTGATTTGGGCCTGAATGTAAAGGGTGAGCTGACTGCCTGCAAGCAACTCATCTTCCTTGAGATACACGTTGCTTGGGGCGATATTTTCTCCGCCGCGCTGGATGCCGAAATCGGGAATCCATGTCCACCCGAAAGGGATAGCCGGGATGATCCATCGCCCGATGCGGGCTGCGGTGCCCTGACTGGCGGCTTGTCGGGGTGCGGTGCTCATAGAAGGAACGCGGCGTTACGGAAGCCCTGCGGCATTACAGACCTGATAGGCAGTGGTGATGACCCGGGTCAGCAGCGATTCCAGCGCCTCCTTGCCCTCAGGCCCGGCGAAGTCGAACGAAAAGAGATCAAGATTCTTCGACAGACCAGTGGCATCATCTGCGGATCTGACTAAGGGCGTTGCGTCGCCAGCATGGAAACGAGAAACTGCGCTCTTAATAGAATCAAGCCGCTTCTCGAGCAGGGGGAGCAGTCGTGACTGCCATTCGGATACCAGTTCCTTTGAGGTGTCCGGCGGCGACTTGAGAGCCTTCTGGACCATCAGCCTCAACTGATCCACGAACGCCTCGTAGGCCTCGACAAATCGCTCGACATAGATCTCGGGAATACCGGCGATCTCGGGAGACATCACCGGCCTGCTTTCCCAGCCCACGGCGAAGGAGAGATGCCGTGAGGTGTGATCGTGCCCCGAGGAACATACATCTGGACTCCTCCGCCACCGTAAGTTGCCTGACGGGAGGCGCGCCCCATCCAGACCTTGAGCCCGGGCCCAGGAGGCACGACGAAAGATGCTACCTTTCCATCCTTGTTAAAGTCCTGCTCGACGGCGCAGCCGCTCCGCCAGACTTCTTCGGTGTCCGGAAGCCATGGCGCCCAATAAGCGCCGCCGGCGCTGGAATCCTTCTCGATCACCCGATACATCGGGGTACCGGGAGGGAGAGTGACGGGCTGAACGGATTGGAAGTTGCGAGCGTCATTGCCCGGGAGATCGGGCCAGCCCGCCTGCTGGAGCGTGATCGGAGGCAGCCTGCCGCCGGGCGGCGCTGAGGTCCTGATCGTGCCATCCCGCTGCAGCTCCGACTGCAGACCGGCAGAAGCTGAAGCCGGGGCCTGCATAGGAACGGAAACTCCCATGGCAGCGACTCCGCCCGCAGCTCCTGCGGCACCACCCGCTCCAGCCATCCCGACCAACACGGTTTCGCAGCCCATGACTGCGACATCTGGCGGACCGACACAGGTGAGCTGATCGGTGACCCGCGACTGCGGCATGTTTCCCACGAGGACAGTGGGAGAGCCGAGAATGAACGGCCCTCCTACGTGGGGAACGATACCCGTCACCATGGGACAGACGTGCATGTCTCCAATGCGCGAAGCGGGCATCATGCCGATCAGTACGGTCGGGAAACCGAGGATGACGATGCCGCCATGAGCTGTCTGACTGGTTATGGTGCAGGCTGGCATTCCCATGCTTCGCTCTTCTCCTTTGTTGCCTCAACTCCCGGCGGGCTTGGAATATGGATCGTCCCCAGGGAAGGTGGGAGCCGTGGGCGCGGTGGGGGGCTCCGGGCTTTGCGGCATGCCTGGCGACCCGGGAATGGCAGCGCCTCCGCTGTTGATCATCACCAGCGTGCCTTGAATAATAACGCCCGTGGGACCCACGGAAACGAAACCGCCCGGCCCGGAGAGACACACGTTCATGCCGGCTTCAATGACGACATTCATGCCACCCTTGATGTGGACTTCCTGGCCGGAATCGACGACATAGAGCATGCCGGACTTGTTGAATTGATTCTCGCCGACCTGGAGCGAGTAGTTCGTGCCGACCTTCTCGTTCAGGTTCTGTCCGACGTTGATGTTCGAATCCTGACCTACGCTCTCCTTGTAGTCGCCCTTGACGTTCAGATCCGCCTCGCCATCTATCTCATGGAGTTGCTTGCCTTTCACGAGGAGGTGAGAGTCTCCGTCAACCTCTTCAAACTGGTTGGAGGTGATTTTTGTGTGCTGTTCATCGCCGACGAGAGTGTGCCAGTCGTGCTCGACGTGCAGATCGTAATCACGCTCGGCATTCATGTAGATCTGCTCTTTGCCCTTCAGGTCCTCGAAGCGAAGCTCGTTGGCGTTGTCTGCTCCGCCGTCCTTGGAGCTGCGGGTAAGTATTCCGGATAATGTGTATTGGCCCGCCGGATCGTACTTGGGCATATTGACGCCGTTGTAGACGGAGCCAACGACGATGGGCTGGTCGGGATCGCCCTCGATGAAATCGATGAGGACCTCGTCCTCGACACGTGGCCAGAAGTAGGTGCCCCATCCCTTCCCCGCCCATGATTGAGCGACACGGAGCAGAGTGTTGTCGGGCGTGTTGGGCTTACGTTGCCGGTCCCACCAGAACTGCACGCAGACGCGGCCGTACTTGTCCATAAAAGAGTCTTCACCGGAATTCACTACTACCTTGCCGGTGTGCATTCCGTTGACAACCGGCTTGGGCGTTTTGAAGGGCGGCCGGTAAGGAATCGAGAACGGGATCGCGGTAAAGGTGTTGCCGTAGGGTTCGCCGGGACCCTGATTTTTCGTGCGGTAGGAGGGCATCTGGCGCACATTGTGCTCGACACGCGTGATTAGGTACTTTTCGTTCAGGCTGGCCTGCGGGTGTTTCGAAAGCTCGAAGTTATAGCCGGTCTGCAGGCAGATTGCGTTTGAATTTCCCTCGATGGTGACAGAAGAAGCGTCGCCGGACTGATAGCGCATCGTGTTCAGAAACTGCACCAGGTCGGGGATCTTCGACTGCGAGCCATTCTTCTTGAGATAAGCTGCGGCGCTGTTGACGTAATCGTAGTTCTCATTGTTGTTTTGTCCGAGCGGTGCTCGCGTCGTCTGCTTATCTGTGGAGACGCTATAAGGAACAAATCCGTAGTCCCACACGGTGTACGTGCCCGTCACCATGCTCGTTCTGGAGTGAAAATCGGTGACAACGAAATCGTAGAAACCCTCAGTCCGGTCGCCCTGCGGCGCGTAACGAAACGTGTTCTGGATGGGACACGCGCTCAGCTTGCTAGAGACATCCTGGAGTGTGAAGGTGTGATCGTCCTGGGTGTGCTTAAAGTAGTACAGGATGCCGTGTTGCTCCATGAGGCGCGAGATGAAGGCGAAGTCAGTCTCGCGGTACTGCGTGCAGTATTCCATTTTGGTGTAGGTGTTGGAGGTTTCGTCGGCCGGACTGATTTTGTAGTTGGACAGCACGGACTTGATCACGTCGACTACGGTCATGTCCTGAAAAACGCGCGTGTTTTTGTTCAGCGTCAACGGCCACAGACTGGGAACGATGTAGGCACGGTAGTTGTTGAACTCTTCATCCCCGCCATTGATCTCGAATCCTGAGACAAAACCGTTGATGTAACGCTGTGTACCGCTATCCGTTGCCTGAATGGCAACTGTGACCTTTTGACCAACGATTTTCTTTGGATTGATCTTAGTGTCGGTGGTGGCGAGGAGATCCAGTTGATAGAAGAAGAGCTCCGAGATGCCTTCCATACCAGCCAGATGCTCGGGCAGGAGTACATCCTTGCCCAGCGGACTGGTGAAGTTGAGGATCCTCTCGTCTTGTTTGAATGCACCCATATGGCCTGCCGGAGTCTCTTATTATGAAAGCGCGGACGCAATAGCTTCGGGGCCGCGCATAGTGGAGCGGTAATTCGCCGATGGCGTAAGCCTACCAATCATAGGTGAACCGCCCCTCAGAAGACACACCAATCCGGATCCGCTCGCTGGGCGTCTCCTCGGCCATACGCGCCAGCACCTGCCGGGAAATCTCCGGGAGCATCGTGTTCGAAAGAATGTTGTCCACGTTGCGCGCGCCGCTTTCAACTTCAGTACACCGCTTCGCTACTTCGTCCAGAACGGAGTCATCATAGGTCAGCGCGATCTTATGCGTTTCGTGCAAGCGTCGCTGAATCTTGGCGATCTTCAAGCGAATGATCTGCTTGAGGGCCTCGTCTCGTACCGGGAAATACGGCACGATGATCATCCGTCCGAGAAAGGCAGGCTTGAAGATCTTGTTCAACTCCGGCTTGATGGCAAGCGCGAGGCCCTCGCTGTCGGGCATCGTCTCCTTGTCGGCCGTGAGTTTCATCAGCGTATCCGTGCCCGCGTTGCTGGTGAGGATGATGATGGTGTTCTTGAAGTCGATCGATCGACCTTCGCCGTCCTCGAGGTTGCCTTTATCGAAAACCTGATAGAAGAGTTCGAGAACATCCGGATGGGCCTTTTCGACTTCGTCGAGGAGGACTACCGAATAGGGGCGCCGACGCACTGCTTCAGTGAGAACGCCCCCTTCGCCGTATCCCACGTATCCCGGAGGCGAACCCTTCAAAGTGGAGACGGTGTGCGCTTCTTGAAACTCCGACATGTTGATGGTGATCAGGTTTCGCTCGCCGCCGTAGAGCAGATCCGACAACGCCAGCGCTGTTTCCGTTTTGCCGACGCCGCTCGGCCCGACCAGCATGAAGACGCCAACCGGTTTGCCCGGATCGTCGAGGCGGGCGCGTGACGTGATGATGCGCTGGGCAATTGCGGCGAGGGCGTGATCCTGCCCGATGACACGCTTGCGCAGGTGACCATCAAGCTCAAGCACGGCGGCGATTTCGTCCTTCACCATCTTGCCGAGCGGAATGCCGGTCCACGCGGAGATGACTTCGCCAACAATGCGCTCGTCAACACAGACGTGCATCAGCGGGGTCTCGCCCTGGACAGTGGCGAGTTCGTCTTCGAGTGCCTCCAGAGCTTCGACGGATGGCTTGACTTCAGGTGCATCACCTTCAGCCTTGACGGTCTCCGCTCCTGATTCGAGAGCCGTGCGTATGACGCGGATACGCTTGACCAGGTCGACTTCCCGCTCCCACTGCTTATTGAGCCTGGCGAGCTGAGCTTCAGTCGCGGTGAGTTTCTCTTCGATCGCGGCGAGCCGTTCCGCGTGATCTTCGCCGACCGTCGTCTCGCGTTCGAGTATCTGCTTTTGTACTTTCAGGTCGTCAATCGTCCGGGTAGCATCTTCAACCGCCGGAGGGATTGTATTCTGGCCGAGAGAGAGCCGGGCGCATGCGGTGTCGAGAACGCTGACGGCCTTGTCGGGCAACTGGCGACCGGCGAGATAGCGGTGCGATAGCTTCACCGTTGAGGTCACTGCTTCGTCCAGAATGCGCAGGTCGTGGTGCTTCTCAAGAGCGGAGAGGATTCCGCGTAGCATGGTCGCGCACTGGTCTTCGTTTGGCTCTTCTACCTTGACGACCTGGAAGCGCCGGGCAAGCGCAGCGTCTTTCTCGAAGAATTTTTTGTATTCAGACCACGTTGTGGCGGCGATAGTTCGCAGTTCGCCGCGGGCGAGAGCGGGCTTGAGGAGATTCGCAGCGTCGTTCTGTCCGGCCTGGCCGCCCGCTCCGATCATGGTGTGCGCTTCGTCAATAAAGAGAACTATCGGATGCGGTGAGGACTTGACTTCGTTGATCAGCCCCTTCAGCCGGTTTTCGAACTCGCCTTTGACTCCGGCGCCAGCCTGCAACAGTGCGAGATCAAGGCTGTGAAGCTGGACATTGCGCAGCGATGGAGGGACGTCTCCCATGCTGAGGCGCAATGCAAAACCTTCGACGACGGCAGTCTTGCCGACTCCCGCCTCACCAGTGAGGATGGGGTTGTTCTGGCGGCGGCGCATGAGGATATCGACGACCTGGCGGATCTCCTGATCGCGGCCGAGCACGGTGTCAATTTTCCCCGCCTTCGCGTTGGCCGTCAGGTTAACGGTGTACTGATCGAGATGCGGAGTCTTACCCGAACCAGCAGGACGCGGAGCTTCCCCTGCACCCGGAGCAGCAGTTGCCGGCGAGAATGACTCCGACTCTTCCTTCGACTTTGCGGTGATCGTGAAGAAATCTTTCCGCAGCGCTTCGGGTGGGATCAGCTGCAGCTCTTTGCTGACGTCGCGGATGAGGCGCGAAAGTTCATCACTCGAGAAAAGCGCCAGCAGGGTGAATCCGGTGCGAATCTGCCGGGCATCGTATTCGATGGTGGCGACGGTCCACGCTTCGGTGAGCATCTTGACCAGCAGCGGGCTGAAGGCGGGGCTGCGCGCGTTCCCGGTCTTCAGTCGATCGAGGCTGCGCTGCAACTCCGAAGTGAGGCGCGACCGGTCGACTCCGTATTGCTTGAGGATGAAGGCAATATCGTTGTCTGAGCTGTCGATCACCTTCAGAAGATAGTGCTCGATCTCGATATCGTAATGAGTGCGCGAGACACACAGGCCGGCCGCGGCTTCAAGAGCGCTTCGTGTTGCATCATCCAGTTTGCCGATCAGCGATTTCAGGTTGAGGCTCATCTTACTTACTCCCGTGGGTGGAACTGCTCTAACTTAAGACAACCTGTAGGTAGCCTCGTCCGGATCACGCTGCATTGGACGGTTCTTGATCCAGCTCACCAATCCGAGGCGGGGAGCGCGTGCGCTCTCTTCGCCGAGTGCGGCGCCGGGTGTTTCCTGGCGCTCGAGCACGAGCTGGATGATGAAATCAAACTCCCGGTTCGCGTAGAGACGAAGCCAGGCATGGAGTTCCCGGCAAGCATTCGCGCCCGGCAAAAACTCCTGATAGCGCGCAAAGTTCATGGGTCCGAGACGTATGGTGACGGTACCGTGCTGATCCCACACCTCATCGCCGACGATGGTTCCCATACCAAGACGCTCGCAGAATGCTCCTGTATCGCGGAGAAAGGTGAGATTTGCCGGCGGCAGTCGATTCCAGGTGCCCGTAAACTGCCCAACAGAGACGGGGACTTCGAAATAATCTTCAAGCAGCTGCTTGAGACCCTGCGCGGTTGGACGACGCTGAGATAGAAGACCCGCATAGTAGAGGCAGGCTTCATCATCAATATCCATGCGGTGCGTAAGGTCTTTCGTCCCGAGACCGATCAGATCCAGCAGTCTTGCACTGATGACGTCATCGCTCGCTCCGGTTCGTTCATAAGCGATGTAGAAGCGATATTTCTGCCATCCGCGATAAAAGAGCGCGATGATGCGGTGATTAAAGATGTCGAAGAATTCGCCCGGTGCGCGGTCCTTTGCGCGGACGCGTTCGAGGAGAAATTCTGTGTAGGCATGCGGAAGAACGCCGGTTGCCGCAGATAGTCCCATGAAGTTAACGAAGAGCTTCGGCTGGCCATTCTTGCCAATCTGCAGATCCTGGATCTCGCTGGCCGGAAAGGTGAGCGTCGGTACCGATGAAAACTGCATGACCTCAGACGACGGAGAGACGAACAGGCCCACCGGATTCCGCCCGGGGTACAAGCGCTCCAGCAGTCGCACCGCCTGGAAGAACTTGACGGAGTACGGCTCGCGCTCGAGCATCGCGCGGATTGACTCGAACCGCGGATCGATTTTGCCCGCATTCAAATCAGCGGTTTGCTGCCGGCTTTCGGTGGCCATTCGCCCAGCATCTCCTTTCGCTGACTTGTGCGCGCTGCTAACTGACAAAAGCTGTTGATGGAGGTGTACGAGCCGAGAAAGCCGTCCAGCACGTTGGCAAAAAGATATACGCCGCCACCTACGAATTGACGCTCATCGAATTCAAGCTCAACACGCATGCCGCGAGCCGGTACATTACCATATATCGACTGCATGATTGCAAAGTGAGGTCTGGAGGTCAGTCCGGTAATCCCTCCAATCTGGTTTTCGAGATAGGACGAATCAGTGAAGTTGTGCAGGCGGAGGATTTCCTGCAGCGAGGTGAGGCCCTCTTCAACTAAAGACAAGTAGTTGAGCGATAGCTGGGAAACCAGCCGCCATAGTTGTCCTTTTGCCGTCGGCGGATCGTACGTCGGCGATGGCCTGCGCAGCGCGGTGATCTGCTTGACAACGGGAAATTCCTCCGCCATGAAGTCTCCTTCTTCGATACCGAACGGAAGCCGTGACGGCAGATCGAAATTCGAGCACGAGCAGCGAACCGTGAGCACCTCCGCATCGGGCTCAGTCATAATGCCGTCGACGTCGACCAGCGAAAGGTGCATCGTGGAACGCTCCCGTTCACCGAGAACATTCATGCGGCGGACGGCGTGCCAGTAAGCACGGCCGGATTCCTTCCGCGCTTGAAAGCGATACGAATAAAGCGGATCGATCTGAATACTTTCGCGCCGCGTGGTATTCGACGCCATCACTTCGTCTATCGAGAAAATCTCGGTCGTATCCTGATGACGCACATCGGGAATTACCTGGTATTCGTGCCTGGTGTGAGTTACAAGAATGGGCTCGGCGACGTGCGAAAAGAGATTGATGACCGGAGTGCAACCTAGCCGCAGCGTCCGCGGTGAGATGCCGATCTCAAGATCCTGCTGTCGCTCCGGGCGATCGAAGCGCGAGAAGCAGAAGAGGATTTCCGCCTGATCGTCACAGCCGGCTTCACGGATCGCTTCGAGGCTGCCCAGTTCGAAGAAGAGGAATTTCTCGGAGAAGGTGAAGTACTCCTGCAGTAATCGATAGCCATCAAAGGACCGCTTGGGAAACGGGAGCAACGCCTCCTCTTCCTCGAAGCCCATGGCACGCAGTTGCGACGGTGAGACGCTCACCATTTTGCTGCCGCGCTGCTGGGGATTGCGCACCAGGATGGAGATACAGTTCCGGCAAAAAAGCTCATAGAGGGTGTGTACGACATTGGTTTCGCCGGTAAGGTGAAAGGCCAGCTTTCCGATAGAGAACTGATTGAAGGAGACGTCTCGCGAGCACTGCAGGCGCATGCGGACGACGCCCGCTGTTCCTGGTATTCGGACCGGATCAGTGAGACGCTCGGGCTGACGCCACTCGCATTCACTCACCGAGAATGGCCACAGCTCAACGGGATATGCGGTCTGGAAGCGGCACGCCAGTCCATCCACGGTGCGCTTTGTGGCCAGCTGTGTTTTCGCGGGAATGCGCAGGCCCGCGGTCTGCTTCCCCTGTTCCGGATCAAGCTGGCACTCGACGACGGTCATCGAAGGGATGGGGCGCAGGTAATGCGGCTGGACAATGCCGAGCAGAGCTGATGTCACTTCGGGGAAGTCGTCGTCGACCCGCAGGTGTACCCGAGCCGCCATGAAAGCGAAGGCTTCGAGGAGCCGCTCAACGTGAGGATCGTCACAGCGATCGGGCTCCAGCAGGAGTCGGCTGGCGACGCGAGGATATTTCTCCGCGAATTGCCCCCCGAGCTGCCTCAGATGCGCGAGTTCGCGTTCGTAATACTTCAGCAGTTCTTCGCGCATCCGCTATTTCACCTTGTACTCGCCGCTGGAAAGCTCGAGAACCGTGTCGAATGAGATCTCCTCCGGCGCGGGATCGAGCTTCATGTTTCCCTCGATATGAAAGCGGAGCCGCCGGTCAGCGGTATCGGAGCCTTCAAGGGTAACGCGCACATCCATCAGCCGTGGTTCGAAGTTACGCAGGCAGGTTTCGATGGCCTTGCGCAGGCGGCCATGGTCAGACGCGGAGGACAGGCCCAATGAGCTGATGTCCGGCAGTCCGAAGTTGATCACGGACGCCTTGGCCAGAGGATAATCAACGAGCTCTGGAATCGGCGGCTGGCGGGTATTGAGGAGCCACTCCAGATCGCGCTTCAACGCTTCCTTGAAATAGCGCAGCGACTGCGAACGGGTCGTAGGCCAATCCTCGACAGTCATCAGCCTGTCCAGAACGGATTGTGTCACCAGCGTTTCTGTAGTTGAACGCGCCAAACCTCCGGGCTCCTTTCATGTAATTGCTAAACATCCATTGCTGCGGTTGGATCAATGCGGCACAGCTTGGCAAAAAGCGCCTCTCTCACACCGTTACTTGTTGAGGGATCGAGACATTTGAGCAGCAACGCCATGGGAGGCGCAATCATGTCGCTGGATTCCCATTCTTCCAGGCGGCGCTGATCGATCTCCTTCACCAGCTCTTCGAGGACCGGATGAGCGACCTTGCTCTGCCCTGCGCTGACGCATAGCTGAGCCACTTGCAATCGACGCTGAAAGCGAGCGCGACCGCTGGGCTGCTGGGCCGCATCGCGCACGAGAAGCTGAATGGCCTGCGGGAGCTGTCCGCGGCGGATCAAATCCTTGGCAATATCCAGCACGTCGGGTGGGGCTTCTTCACCTGGCTCTTCCGAGGAGTCATGGACTGCTGCGTAGACGGGCTCAGGTTCGGGAGCGGGTGCCTCCTGCACGACGACGACTGGTTCAGGTGGCTTCGGAATCACCATCTCCTCGAGCCACCGCTGTGTTTCGGGATTCGCGGTCGGCGTGTCGTCGTTCAGGGTCCAGGTAGGGAGCTCGGGAATATCCTTCAGGAGTGCCTGCAGGGTAGCGATGACGCTGAACGAGATTGCGCTGTGCCCGGCTTCGTAGCTTGCTCTCCACACGTAGCGGTGTACATCGAGCCACGCACGTCCGCAGGGTTCGCCTGCTGCCGCCACCGCAGCGTTCAACAGCTCTTCCCAATTCGATTCCGAGGCCAGTCTCTTCAGATTCTGCCGCGTCGCGGTGGACGGCGATACCAAGAAGTCATAAGACGCATAACTTCCCTGCTCACGCATTTCTCCCAGTCGTAGCGATGCCTGTAAGAGGTACGCTACGGGGCTGGACGGACGATCTTTCTGCAGAAATTGGGCGCAAACCTGAATGCGGCTGATCGCGTCGTCCCAGTCAGTGGGCTCTGCCGAAACGGACTTTCCTTTTTTCGCCTTCACTGCCGGAGCGGCCTCGGCAACTGCCTCGACCTCCGCTTCGGTCTCGGGCTCGACTTCCTCTACCTCAACGGCTTCTTCGGCTGCAGCGGGTTCGGGCGCATCGGGCTCAAGCTTGCGCTTCTCGTTCAGAAGACTATTGATGACCTGACCGACTTCTTCGAGGGCGGTGCGAAGCTTGTTGAATCCTGGACCATCGTCGCCGTACTTTTCTTCGCAGAAGACCTGCAAGGTGTCGATCGTCTCGTTTGCGGAGCGGATCGATTCATCGAGGTTCACATAGAACGACTTCGAGGTGGAGGCGAAGGCCTTATCCCAATCCTCGCCTGTCACCTTGCCGTCGGCGATCGCCCGCTCGCGAGCCTCGCGCTTGGCATCGTTATATTCCGTGTCGGCCTCGTAGCCGATGGCACGCGAATCCTTGTACTGGTAGAAGTTGAGGCCGTCACGCGTGATTGGAGCTTCGCGAAGAATGGCGGAGACACGATTGGCAGCCCACTCGATAGGAACCGGGCGCATGCCGATGTCACCGTCTTCAATTTCGGGGTAGAGCGTATCCCAGAACTGTTCCTGCAGGTCCTGCATCAGCTTGAAGCACGGCTGAATGAGGCCAATGCCCTCGCGCTTGACGTGGGCTTCCGTGAGCCAGGCCGCGAGCTGCAGGTCTTTGCTCCTGGTGGCGAGAGCTTCGCCAGCGAGCTTGATGACGAGAGCGTAGTCGGCGCGCTTGACGGTACGCTGCCAGTCTCCGCTGGGGATGCTCTCGTCCTCTTCAGTACGCGCTTCCTTGATCTGATCGTAGATGCGTTCGTACCTCAGGCTTGTGCCCGAGGGGTTTTCGCCGGGTACCGGATTCAGTAGATCATCACGTAGTGGCACTTTCGGCCGTCTCCCCGGCGTGATGGAAGGTCAGGTTCCGCAGTTGGAGGTACGGCTCCTCTTCATCTCCGCATAACAACAACTTTTGACCGAGAGGCACCTCGCCGTACTTCGAGTCCTCTTCCCAGGCCGTCGCGCGACCCAGGCGAACCGCATCGTCGGGATGCTTCCAAGAAAGCGGCGAAATCACCGGCAACAGAACCTCCCCAAGATCCTGCAGACGGAAGTCCGAGGTCGTGTGCAGAATGGCCGGCATCCAGAGCAGGTCACGCAGCTTTTTTGGTGGCTGCACTTCGATCGACTCCACATAGGCAAATGGGATCCAGGTGTAACTGCCAGCAATGAAGGCCTCGAGATGCGCTCCGATCCGCGGATCGGCGTCCGAGAATTCGGCAAAGTCGGCTCCATTCCACTGTCCAGAGGGAGATCGATGCGTCGTACCCAGCGGAAGCTCCTCTTTGGCGAACATCTCCTGCCGGGTTCTCTCCGCATGTAGCGCCGCGCGATAAAGCATGGCACCCGAGGCGGCTTCGGGACTCGAATCCGACAAAACATCGAGGTGTTTGGTGGCGCGATCGTAATCGCCCGCAAAGCAAAGCAGCTCGAATAAAAAAGTTCGGCGCCTGGTGTCGAGTGGCTGTTTTTTCAACTCGTCACCAAGCGCGTCGATAGCAGGCTTCAATTGGCCGGCACGATAAAGCGAAAGCGCATCCATGAGAGGGTCGCCTTACGTGAGCTTGTTTTCCTTCGTGTTGTAAGTAACCGGGCCAGTGCTTTTAAGATTGCCGTTCTCGTCCTGAACCGAGTAGTCAATCTTAATTTCGTTGTAAGAGAACGAGAGGCTCACTGTGGGAACCTCGCTCGATCCGGAAATCTGCAGGCTGCTCACAAACAGTTCCTTGAAATCCACCTTCAGATAGGGCTTGCCCTCGGCACCGGATTTGATCGCGCTCATCGTGCCGGACTTAATGTGAGTACCGGCACCGATTGACTTGAAGAATTTAGGCGTTGCTTTGTCGAAATAGGTCATGATGCTGAAATCGCTCAGATCAGCCTTTCCCGCGCCTGATCCGCCGGTTCCAGCGACTGAGGAGACCTGGGATGCACCCCAGCTCCAGCTCATGATCTGTATCTCGTTCTTATGGTTCGAGTCGGCGGATTCGCCGTCGATTCCATCGAGCTTCAGGAAATAATCTACCGCCATGGATTGGCTCCTCTCTTACTGGTTAGCTAACGCACTGCTGGTATCTCGTGCCATAGTCTGGGACGTCGGGCGATGATGTGGCTATGCTACTTTCGCGCCGATGCCGGCAAGTCGGCCACCAGACGAAGCGAAACAGAGAGCTCGTCGAGCTGGAAATGCGGCTTCAAGAACGCGACCGCGCGATAGGCTCCAGGTTTGCCCGGCACTTCGGACACCTGAATTGCAGCCTCCCGCAAAGGCAGTTTCGCCTTGGCAGCCTGAGAGGCATTGTCGTCCGCGCAAACATAATTGCTGATCCACTGGTTAAGAAACTTCTCGCAGTCCTGGCGGGTCATGAAGCTGCCGATCTTATCGCGCATCATCGCCTTCAGGTAGTGCGCAAAGCGCGACATGGCGAGAATGTAAGGCAGCTGCGCGGAAAGACGAGCGTTGGCATTTGCCGCTTCCTTGTCGTACAGCTTCGGCTTGTTCGCCGTCTGCACGCTAAAGAAAGCCGCGTAGTCAGTTCCCTTGCAGTGGACCAGGGGCACCAGGCCCTGATCGGCAAGTTCCTTCTCGCGGCGATCCGTGATGGCAACTTCCGTCGGGCATTTGAGAGCTACGTCTCCCTCGTCGGTCCGGAAGGTGTGAGCCGGCAGGCCGTCGACAAGGCCTCCGCCTTCCACACCGCGGATCGATGCGCACCAGCCGTACCTTGCAAACGAATTGGTCAGCCGTGCAGCCAGACCGTAAGCCGCATTGCTCCACAGGTATTTCGAGTGATCGCTGCCGTCTACCGCTTCTTCGTAGTCGAAGGCATCCACCTGCTTGGTGTCTTTCCCATATGGCAGGCGCATGAGAATGTGCGGCAGAGTAAGGGCCACGTAGCGGGAGTCTTCCGATTGCCGGAAGGACTTCCACTTGGCGTATTCGGTGGAGTCGAAGATCTTGCCGATATCGCGCGGCGCGCCAAGCTGGGTATAGCTGGTCAGGTTGAGCAACTCGGAAGAAGCAGCGCTCATGAAGGGCGCGTGAGCCGCGGATGCGACCTGAGAGATTCGCTCCAGTAGCTCTACATCTTCAGGGCCGCGGCCGAATTCGTAGTCGCCGACGAGGGCTGCAAACGGGGCGCCGCCGAAGACTCCGAACTCCTCTTCATAGACCTTCTTGAACAGGGCACTCTGGTCGAATTCAGGCGCGCGCTGCAGATCCTTCAACAACTCGCGTTTGGAGACGTTGAGCACCTTGATCTTCAGCATGTCGCTGGTTTCCGACTGGTCAATGAGGTACTTAATGCCGCGCCAGGTTCCCTCCAGCTTCTGGAGAGCCGGATAGTGCAGGATTTCATTCAGCTGCAGTGAAATGAGCCGGTCGATCTGCGCAATACGCGCCTGGATCGTCGCCTCCGCATCCCGGGTCAGCGTCATCTGCCCCTGGAGAACCTGGTTCACAAACTCCTTGACCATGTCGCGGCCGCGCTCGAGAGTTGCGGCGTCGCGATTGAAACGCCCCTGGGCAACGATCTGATCGAGAAGGTTCTGTTCTGCCTGCTGCTCAACCGCTTGATTTGCGACAGAAGCCGCCGCCTTCGTGGTGCTCATTCCCCACCTCCCGGAGTGCCGAGTTCAGAGCGCAGCTTTTCGCGCATCTCCGTATTTGAAACTGCTTCGAATAATGCCTCGTCCAGTTTGTCATTACCCTGCAAGCTGCCGCGCAAATCGGAGAGGCGCGTGCGCAGATCGAAGAGCTCTTTGAGAGGAGCTACCTGCTTGGCCACATTCTCCGGCGAAAAGTCGTCGAGGCTTTCAAAGCGCAGATTCACACCGATCTGGCCTGCGTTGGGATCGTCGCTCAATTTGTTGGGAACAGAGAAGGCCAGATGCGGCTGCATCCCCTTGAGCACGCTGTCAAAATTGTCAGGATTGATCTCAACAAATTTACGATCCTTGAGCGCAGCGAGAGGCGTCTCGGGTTGTCCGGTCAAATCTCCGAGCACACCCATGACAAATGGCAGTTCTTTCAGTTCGATCGCATCGCCGATTTCAACGTCATAGGTGATGTGTACGCGCGGAGAACGAACGCGATCCAGTTTGTGCTGCGTGCTTTCTCTAGCCATAGATTTTCCCTCGAAGGGCGCGCGCGGAAGGAAACCGCTGGCCCTTTGTTCGAATCAACCACACAATCTGCAAGGAGTGCATTTAAACTTCTCTGTTCTATCGCTCTTATTATCAGTACTTTGTTAGTCGCGCAGGCTTTGGGAACGCTTCAATAACAGGCAGTGAGAGCGGGGCAATTATTAACTGCCCTATAGTGCGTGTCAAGCCCGACGCATTACATCGGAGGGCGTAACAACCGATTCGAACTACACTTTGGTTTCTGCGCAAGCGGGCGTTAGGAAAGACTTGCCGCTGTATACTCAGACCCCGTACAGGAAATCCACCACATGCGACAATTGCAGCCGGTTGTCTGGTCGAAGGGCGTTTTTCTATCCCCGCAGCATTTGCAGGCGCAGGACCGTTTCTTCGAGGAGAACCTCCGCTTTCTTTCCGACTCCCTCGCATTCCGCAACTGGGGATTCTCGTCGCTGCAGATCGACAGCACCGGCCTGAGCGAAGGCCAACTGAGTGTCAGCCAAGCTTCGGGAGTATTTCCCGACGGGCTGATGCTTGACATGCCCGGCTCTGACGCGCCGCCCCGCTCGCGCACGCTGGAAGAGTGTTTTCACGAGGGGCAAAACCGGTGCTCTTTTTTCCTCGCGATACCACAGGACAGGCCGGGAGGCATCAATATAGGCCTGCAGCGCGGCGGTATCAGCACACGGTTCTATTCAGAACTCCAGATGCTGCGCGACGAAAACAGCACAGGCATCGAGAAGCCGGTGTCCCTGGCCCGGAAGAACCTGCAAATCCTGGCTGAAGGCGAGAACCTCGAGGGCTCGGTCCTCTTGCCACTGGCGCAGATCGAGCGAACGGAAGCGGGCAGCTATCGCCTCGACACCAAATACGTGCCTCCGATGCTGAATGTCAAAGGCAACGAGCTTCTCACCGGCATCCTACGCGGACTGATTGAGACGCTGGTGGGTAGAAGCAGCCAGCTCGCCGGCACACGACGCCAACGCAATCAGTCTCTTGCCGACTTCAGCGCTTCGGACGTCGCCAACTTCTGGCTTCTTTACACGATCAATACGAATCTGCCGGTGCTGTGCCACATGCTGCAGAGCGATCGCGTTCACCCGGAAACGTTGTTTCTGCAAATGTTGACCCTCGCCGGCGCTCTCACCACCTTCTCGCCGAAGCTGGAGCCACGCGACCTGCCCAAGTACGAGCACGAAGAACTCGGGCCATGCTTCATTGCGCTCGACGCAATGATCGCCGAATTGCTGGAGACAGTCGTGCCGAGCAACTTCGTCGCGTTGCCACTCAAGCCGCTCCGCGATTCCATCTACGCCACCGCGATCGATAAGGACAAGTACTTCGAAAATTCACGCTTCTATCTGGCTATCTCGTCGGACATCCGCGAAGCAGATCTGATCAGCAAAACGCCACAGCTCGCCAAGGCCTGCTCGGCTACGCATATCGAGCAGCTGATCCGCCAGGCTCTCCCGGGATTAAAGATGATGCATGTGCCGGTCCCGCCTCGCGCCATTCCGGTGAAGCTGCGATACCAATACTTCAGCCTTGAGCGAACGGGCCAGGTATGGGAAGCAATTGTGCGCTCCCGCAATTTTGGCGTTTACGTGCCCGGAGAGATTCCGAACCCAGAGATGGAGCTGATCATTCTCTTCGCTAACCCAGAGTAAGGACGGCTCGGTACAGCGACTACTTGTGCCGCAGCACGAAGATCAGGATCAGCACAATTACCAGCAGCACAAAGACATTCAGAATCAAAATGAGCGGCAGGTACTGCTGCAGCTTGCTCGGTGCTGGCGCTGGCGGTGGGGGCGCGGGTGCGGGCGGAAACTGGAAGGCGGGCGGCTGAAAATGCGGCATAGCCGCCGGAGGAGCCGCTGCTCCGTGCGCGGCAGGCATCTGGGGTATCGATGGTGCAGGAGGGAACGCAGGAGCCTGAGGGATTTGCATCGGAGGGACCCCTGGCCGCGCTGCCTGTGGAGAAGCAACCGGCGCAGCGCTTGGTGATTGCAGATCTCGAAGCTGGGAGCCGGAGATGATTCGAGTGAACTCACCCGGGCCGCTCGACACGGATGGCGGCGCTGAGTTGGGCTGAACTGGCGGCATCACCGAAGGCGCTCCTGCCTGCTTCGGCCCCGGCTCAGCCGAGAGCGTCTGGAGGAGTTGGGTAAATCCACCAGCGGCAGGAACTGCCGCCGCAGCCTGCACGGGAGACGGAGCCATAAGGGGCTCGGCCGGCTTTACCGGCTCTTCCTTGTTTAGCGCCTGAAGAAGCTGAGTGAATCCTCCTTGAGCCGGGGGCATTGCCTCCTGCTGGCGAGCCGGGCTGCTCGAAAACTGGAAAGTGCTTGCCTGAGGCGGTTCGGCCTTCAGCGACTTGAGAGGATCTTCGCTGGGAGTGCTCTCCATCGGTTTCGCAGAGAACATCTGTGTGAACGACCCCGGGCCGGTAGCCGGCTGAGCTGGTGTTGGTGGAACCGCCGGGGATTCCGCTTGCCCGGTGGCCGGTGGCGACTGAAACATCCGAGTAAAATCGCCCGGCGCGGCAGGCGTGTCTGACCTGAAAGATTGCGGAGGCGAAGCCAAAGGCGCTGCAGACGGCGGAACTGCGGAGGTCTGCGGTGCGTCGGTGGGCCGCGCCGAGACCGTGTTAAAGAGCTGCGTAAAAGTGCCCGGGGTTCCTGAAGCAGGAGACAGTGGTGGTGCAGCCACTTCAGGCTCCGGCTTTTGCGTCGAAGCGTTCAGCGTTTGCAGCAACTGCGTGAATTCACCCGCTTTCGGGGGTGGGGGCGGTGACGGAGGGGGCGTGAAGATGGTTTTCTCCACTACGACCTGGGTGAAGACGCTGGATAAGTCAGTGGGTGGATTCGTCACCGGACTGCGGGGAACCTGCGGAGCGGCAGGCGGGCTCACTTGCGCCGGCGCTGATGGCGCGGCCGGATTCCCGAGTGATTGGAAGATTTCGGTGAATCCTCCTGATCCAGTCCCCGCTGGTCCAGTTTCCCCAGATGCAGGCGAAGATGGGGCCGCCGGGGTTGCGGATGCGGGTGGAACGACGGGAGTCCATGGTAACGTCTGGGGCTGTGTCTGCTGTGAAACTGGAGGAGCCACCTTTGGCGGTTCTGAAGCGGGGGCCGGGGCGCTTTGAGCTCCCATGAGTGACTTCAAAAGATCATCATCTTGTTGAGCTGTGGGCTTCGCCGAAACCGTTCCGAAAATAGCGGTTGCGCTCGATGGGTCACCAGTGGCAGATTCGCTCTTGCCCGGCATTTCGGGATCATCGAAAGGAGACTTGGAGGAGTCCATAAAGGCCACCGTATTTCCGAATTATCGCTTGATTCTGGAGACCAAGACTACATGGCAATTACTTGACAGTAAAGTGTTCGCAACCTACGATGCACACACGACTTGGCCGCAGTAAATTCAGGCTTTAGAACTCGCTGGGCAAACGCGCCGATTGACCCTTTTGGCGTCGCATGCCTGCGAGCCGTTCAATAACAAGCTTTCGCCGAATGGTTCGGTCACTATGAAATTTTTGTCGCGGGTGGTGTGGTCAGAGGGGATGTATCTCGGTCCTCACCATTTTCAAACGCAGAGCCGCTATTTTGAAGATTCGATTGCATTCCTCGCATCCAGCCTTTGGCACGAGCCCTGGGGATTGCTCCATGCCGAACTCGACCAGAAAGCTATCCGTAATGGGAACGCAGTTCTGCTCCACGCTTCGGGCATTTTTCCTGACGGGCTGACTTTCGAGCTGCCGAATTCCGATCCGCCTCCGCCGCCCCGCAACCTGGTCGAGGTGTTTCCATCCACGGACGCCGTCCTGCCGCTTTACCTGGCGGTGCCGAGCCGCCGGGACAATGGGTTCGACTGCGATCTGAGCGAGACGGCAAACGGAGCGCGCTTTTCGCGAATGCAACGCACCCTTCGCGATGAAACAAACGGCATCGATGAGCGCGAGGTCGATCTGGGACAGAAGAATATCCAGCTGGTGACTGAGGCCGAGCTGACTCCCCACGCGCTTTCGATTCCCATCGCTCAGGTCCTGCGCGACGGCCGCGGCCACCTGATCTACGACGAGGATTTTGTCCCGACCTGTCTGCGTATCAGCGCCAGCGAGCCATTAATGCTGCTGGTCAAGCGCCTGCTCGAGACCATCGGTGAGAAGAGCAGCACCATCTCCCGCAGCGCAAGGCGTCACGGGAGGTTTGAAGCCGGGACGGCTGCTCTGGACGTTGCGAATTACTGGTTCCTCCATGCGCTGCACAGTGCCCTCCCGCCGCTGCAGCACTTGAGCACAACGCGGCATGCACACCCCGAAGATGTGTTCGTCGAGCTTTCGCGTCTGGCCGGCGCACTGTGCACCTTCGCTGTGGACTCTGACCCTCGCCAGCTTCCCGCTTACGATCACAGGTCTCCGGGCCCCGCATTCCGCGTGCTCGATGCTCATATCAGGAAGCATCTCGAGATCGTTGTCCCGTCGAACACCGTATCTCTCGAATTTCATCCCACAGAGCCGTATATCTACGCGGCGGACGTTGTTGATGAGCGCTGCCTGCGCCATGCCCGCTGGGTGCTGGGAGTACGCTCCTCCCTCGGCGAATCGGAACTGCTGAACCTGGTTCCGAGGCTGGTGAAGGTGTGCTCTTCGCGCTTCGTTCCGGAGCTTGTAAAGCGCGCTCTGCCCGGCATGACGCTCCGGCATCTTCAAGTACCCCCAACTGCGATCCGCGCCGAGGTGGACATGCAATACTTCGCCATTGAAACTACCGGCCCGTGCTGGGAGCATATCCTCCAGACCCGCAAAGTCGGCGTCTACATACCCGGCGAGATCGCGCAACCGGAGTTCGATCTTACTGTCATCGTGGAGACATCTTCATGAGCACGCTTCGCGTCAACAGCCTTGCATATTGCTTCCAGGAGGTGCTGACTGCCATTCTTCGGGTCCGCTTCCAACGGCAACAGGTACAGGACTCGGAGAGTTTTCGCGCGCAGATGCGCCGTTCTCTACAGGCGGCTATGCAGGAGGCGCGGGCACTGGGCTATGCCAGTGAGACTGTGCAGATGGGTGTGTTCGCAGTGGTCGCATATATGGACGAGAGCGTACTCAACCTGCAAAGCCCGGCCTTCGCCGACTGGGCGCGGCGTCCGTTGCAGGAAGAGCTGTTCGGCGGCCACCTTGCCGGCGAGACTTTCTTTCGCAACCTGAAAGCGCTCCTTGGCCAGCAGGATTCTCCCGAGGTAGCCGATGCTCTTGAGTTGCACTGCCTCTGCCTGCAGATGGGATATCGCGGCCGATATGCCCTGGGCGATTCCGGTGAGCTGCACCAGATGCTGCGCATGGCGCGCGAGAAAGTCCAGCGCATTCGTGGCACGGGATATCTGGTTCCACCGATGGCGCCACCTGAGGTACGGCCGGCAAGGGCGAAAGACTCGTGGAGCAGAGCCCTGCTCATCACCACATGCGTGCTTGCCGGCTTGACGGTGATCGCGTTCGGCGGCTTTGAACTTGCCCTTGGTTCCGGAGTTTCCGAGGTGCAGAACACCAGTCTGAATGCGCGATAGGAGCCAGCCGTGGTATCGATCGTAATTTCTGCCCTGATCTTCATTCTCTCAGTCGCGCTCGCCTGGCTGGCCGGGCCCCTGCTTCACGTGGAAGGTACTTCCCTTCTCATCCTGCGCATCCTGCTTGTATTACTGGGAGCGGCTGCCGCGACAATCATCCTGGTTCTGCATTTTCGTGAGAAGCGCCGCGACGCAGCCACAAAAAACATCGCGGGCGGCTCAGATATGGACACGCTGCTGCGTGATGCGGAGAAAAGACTGGCTGCCGCGCAACGCCCCGGCGCGAAATCGCTCGATTCGCTCCCGCTGCTTTACCTCGTCGGCGAAGGCAACTCGGCGAAGACGACGTCCATCCTCAAATCCGGCCTCGATCCCGAGCTTCTCGCGGGACAGATTTACCGCGACCAGGATGTGATTGCCACGCCGGTCGTGAACCTCTGGTATACGCAACAATGCGTGGTCGTCGAAGCCGGGAGCGCGGTTCGCAACAGCCCGGCTTTGTGGAGCAAGTTGATCCGCAAGACGCGGCCCAAGGCGTACCGCTCCGCTATGGGGACACAGGCGCCGGTGCGCGCCTCTGTGGTCTGTATCAGCTGCGAGCTGTTCCTAGGAACCGCTGCGTCGGAAGCGGTGCTGGCCGCGGCCCGTTCCACCAACCAGATGCTCCGCGATCTCGCCCAGCATCTGGGAACGGAAGTTCCGGTCTACGTGATCTTCACGAAGCTCGATCGGGTTCCGAACTTCAGCGAATATGTCCGCAATCTGACGACCGAGGAGGCGTCTCAGCCCTTCGGTATGGCCTTTGCGCGGAGCGAAGCATCGAGCGGCCTGTATGCAGAGAAAGCCATGGCCGAGGTGACGTCCGCACTTGATCGGCTGACCTTCTCCCTCGGAGAATATCGGCTCGAAATGCTCGGCCGCGAATCAGATCAGAGAAATGTCGATCCGGTTTACGAATTCCCGCGCGAAGTCAAGAAACTTCGGAATAACCTCGCGTCCTATCTGGTTGAACTGGCGCGGCCTAGCCACCTGAACGCCAATCCGTATCTGAGGGGCTTTTACTTTACGGGGGTTCGTGCGCACACGGTCGAGCAGATGGTGAGCGCTCCCGCGCAGGCTCCGAAAGCTGCGGCCGCCGAGGCCGGCGCGACGCGCATGTTCAGCGTGCAGCAGATGCAGGCTCCCAGCGCGGCACCTGCGCCGCAGGTGATATCGCAGAAAGTGGCGCAATGGTGCTTCCTGCCGAAGCTGTTTCCCGTCGTCGTCCTTCAGGACCGTAGCGCGCTGGCGAGTACCAGCCACAGCGGGAGGACGCATGTCTTGCGGCGTGCGGTTTTCGCGACGCTGTCCCTGCTGCTTCTCGTTTATCTCGCTTGTCTAATCGTGTCTTACGGCAACAACTCGAAGCTTGCGCACAACATTGCAACAGCGGCGAACGCTCTACCTACCAGAACAGTTCCGTCGACTACGCTAGCATCCACGCACGACTTGATGGCGCTGAATCAGCTGCGCACTGCTTTAGTGCAATTGGAGAATTATCGTCAGCAGGGTCCGCCGCTCATGTACCGTTGGGGCCTGTATCACGGAGATCAACTGCTTGAAGCTGCGCGGCATATCTACTTCGATCGCTTTCAGCGCCTGCTGCTCGCGAACACGCAAAGTAATCTTGTGACAGGCGCTGAATGCACTTCCTGCCTCGGTATCGCCTGATTCGGATTACGGCGCTGGATATAACCCACTCAAGGCGTATCTGATTACGACGACTAATCCCGATAAGAGCACGCAGGAGTTTCTCACCCCGGTATTGATGCAGTATTGGCAGAACGGCAAGCTTCCCGACACGGACGAACAAAAGCAACTTGCGCAGTTACAGTTTGATTTCTACGCCAATGAATTGCGGTCGGGAAATCCATACTCCATCGCCCCGGCCATGTCGAGTGTCAACCATGCGCGCTCTTATCTGGCGAGCTTCGGCGGGTTTGCGCGGATCTATCAACAGATGATCACCGCGGCTAACAAAGCGGCTCCGTCGATCGACTTCAACCGACTGTATCCCGGATCTTCTTCCGTAGTCGTTGAGTCACACATCGTGCCTGGAGCATTCACCCGCAATGGCTTTAATTTCATGCAGGATGCAATCCTCCACCCCGATCGCTACTTCAGCGGCGAAGCATGGGTGCTCGGAGATCAGGCTCCTCCATCGCTGGATCAAAAGGCCCTGACGCAACAACTGGCCAGCAAGTATCTTGCCGATTATCAATCGGAGTGGCGCACTTTCTTGCGTTCCGCTGCAGTCGTCAGGTACCGGGATCTCAGAGATGCGGGCAGCAAGTTGCAGATCCTTTCGAATCCGAGTTCCCCGCTGCTGGCGCTCTTTTATACCGCCTCGCACAATACCGCGGTGGCGAACCAGGACATCGCCAAGGAATTTCAGCCAACGCAGGTGCTGGCTGCTCCCGACAGCCCCGACAGGCTCATGAACGACAAGAACACAGCCTACGTGAACGGGCTGGTGGGCTTGCAGGGAGCCGTCTCGCAGGTTGCCGCCGATCCGAACGCCGCAACCACTCCGGGAGCTTTCCAACCAGTCATCACCGCGGCCATCAGCGCCCATGGCGCGGTAAGCCAGACGGTGCAGTCATTCAACATCGATCCGCAGGCCCACATTGAACAGACGGTCCTTGCTCTGCTGCAGGCGCCAATCACCTCTGCCGAAGATATTGCCAAGCCAGGGCCGCCGAAGGGCGGGGGACTCTGTGCAAGCCTTACGCCTTTGCTCGCTAAATTCCCTTTTTCGCCTTTGGCGAGCGTCGAGGCAAGCCCGGCTGAGGTTTCCGCTTTCTTCCAGCCGGGATCGGGCGCACTATGGCAGTTCTACGATGCCTCACTGAAGCCACTGGTAATCCAGCAGGGATCCACGTATGTTCCGGCGCTGAATGCACCGCTCAAGGTAAATCCAGCATTTCTTCAGTTCTTTAACAGAGCAGCCAGCGTATCAGCCATCATGTATCCGGCCGGAGCGACGTCGCCCAGCCTGACATTTACGGCGAATATTCTTCCCGCAAAGGGTATACAAAGCGTGACGCTCGCCGTAGACGCGCAAAAGGTTACAGGATCCGCCGTGTCACATCAGTTCACCTGGTCCGCGACAAACTGCCCAGCAGGCACAACTGATTGCCAGCTACGAAACGGGCGG
Organism: uncultured Acidobacteriaceae bacterium; assembly: GCA_963721995.1. GTDB lineage: Bacteria > Acidobacteriota > Terriglobia > Terriglobales > Acidobacteriaceae > Silvibacterium. Next base: position 130,119 of record CAVRNK010000085.1, read on the forward strand.
TCTTCCTCTGCTGCAATTCAGCGGCCCGTGGGCGCTCTTCCACTTGATAGACAAGGGTCGCGTCGTACAGGCGGGCAATCCGGGACGATTAGACTACCCGCTCGAAGTATCCAATACACCCATCGTCGTCAGCGGTACGCCGCTGGTTGTTCACCTCGAGTTATCGGGTCCGGGGGCCAGTCTGCTGATGCCTGGTGGATTAAGCAATCTTAAGTGTGTCTCGACTGTAGCTCATTGAGCATAATTCTCGAGCTCCGCTGTCGGTGCAGGCTCGTCAGACTCAGTGAATCGGAGCAAGAGGCAAGTGACGTTGTCGATGGCCCCCTGATCCTTTGCAGCGTCGATAAGCGATTGGCATGCCTCTGTGAGGCTGGGCGTGGCGAGAATCAGATTCGCGATTGCATCGGCATCGGCGTAGCGTGTGAGGCCGTCGGTGGTCAGCAGCACTATGTCGCCGGGCTCGAGAGCCGCGGTGAAGAGATCGGGCTCGACCGACTCAGCAGTCCCGATGGCGCGAGTGATCAGAGACTGCAGTGGCGATGAGCCCGCGTCGTCTGCGCTCATGACACCGTTGCGCACCTGCTCAGCGATATAGGAGTGGTCGAGGGTAATCTGTGCACATCGCCCGCTGCGCAGAAAGTAAGCTCGGCTGTCGCCGACATTTCCGATGACGATCTTACGGCCATCGACGCATGCCGCTACCAGCGTCGTTCCCATGCCGCGCAATTCATCGCTGTCCCGCGCCAGCAGACATACCTGCTGATTTGCATAGAGAATCGCCTGGTACAGCCGCTGCTCACCCTGCGCATCGCGAGGCTGTTGATTAAAGAAGCGAACCACCTCGGCGACTGCGGTGCTGCTCGCTACCTCGCCTCCCGCCATTCCCCCCATGCCGTCGCAGACGGCGAAAATCTGCGTCGAAAGGTCGTAGCCAAAGCTGTCTTCGTTGTTGGATCGCTTGCAACCTACGTCAGTTAAAGCTGCGACTTCAAGTTTCAATACACTTTGGCTTTCCATAGTGGAAACTCTTCTTTTTCGCCAGATTGGCAGCTTTACGGGATGGCTTTCCGTTTGAGACTTTAACACTTCCGGAGGTGCGCGATTAGACTGCCAGAATCACCGCGGGCCTGTAAAGACCTGTAAACCGTGGCGCAGGGCGTTTCATCCCGCTGTCAGATTCCGATCACACGGAAGTGCCATATCAGGCGCGCAATTTCGCGGGCGTGACGCGCCTATTTGGGTTACACTCATTGGCGCCAACCTGCTGGTTACCTGGTCCCCCCTTTTGGCTGATCTTTGATTTGGAAAGGTCTCCGCCATGGCGTTAGAAGCTGGGACACGCGTCGGCGATTACGAAATTCTCGCACTGCTGGGCGCTGGAGGAATGGGCCAGGTCTACAGTGCCCGCAACATCATCTCCGGCCGCACCGAGGCGATGAAGGTTCTGCTGCCGGATTTCGCCGCAGAACAGGACCTCGCGGCCCGATTTACTGCGGAGATCCGCACACTCGCGAGCCTCGATCACCCTAATATTGCCCAGCTTCGCACTGCTTTCCAGTTCGAGAACCGGCTGGTGATGATCATGGAGTTCGTCGAAGGCGTGACTCTGGATAAACGGGGGAGCGAAGCACCAATCCCTATCGATGAGGTGATTGGCTACTCGATGCAGGTGCTATCGGCCCTGAGCTATGCGCACAGCAAGGGGGTAACCCACCGCGACATCAAGCCGGCCAACATCATGATCACGTCGCATGGCCTGGTTAAGCTCATGGATTTCGGCATAGCCAAGTCCACCAACGATCTGCAGCTTACCCGCCCCGGCACGACGATGGGATCCGTCTACTACATGTCTCCAGAGCAGGTTCGCGGAGGTACGGTAGACGCCCGCTCCGACATCTATTCATTTGGCGTGACTCTGTACGAGATGCTCACCGGGCGCAGGCCGTTCCAGGCGGATACAGCCTACAGCGTGCTCAACGCTCAACTTACCGAAGCCCCTGCCCCGCCGATGCAGATCAATCCGGCTCTGTCTACCGAACTCAACAACATCGTGCTCCGGGCGATGGTCAAATCTCCCGACGGGCGTTTTCAGACGGCTGAAGAATTTCGCACGGCCCTGCGCAACGTACAGAAGCCGCAGGCGCAGCCAACTTCATCGCAAGCCTTCGTGCCGGGTGCAACTGTGCTCGAGAGCAATCCCGCGCCGATGCGGCCGGTCGTTCTTCCCGCTGCGAACCTGCCGGGCATCACCCCCGCAGCCTCCAAAGGCCACCGTAGCCTGTGGATCGGTCTCGGCGCCGTCACAGCAATCATTGCGATGATTGCTGCGGCGACGGTTCTGCCGCGCATGCTGGCTACCCATGCGGACCAGAAGACTACCCCTCCTGTAACGGCAGCGCCAGCGCCGCCACCATCTTCCGGAGACACCAACAGCGGTGCGGCAAATCCATCGCCGGCCACCCCAAATCCGCTGAGCAGTGCAACTCCGGCAGCAACTACCAGCGACGTAAATCAGCCGGGTGCGCCCGCTGCACCAGTGCATCATACGCAGCCGGCACCGAATGCTCCCGTGATGAAGCCGGCTGTACAAATGGAACCGCCAGGCCCCACGAAGCAGGAGATCAGCCAGGCGCGCGAAAGGATGATCCAGCTTGATGCTGAAGCCGAAAGCGTTCGAGCGGGTGTCCAGCAGATCCGCGGCCAGCAGCAGGCGCAGGGCCTGGATATTCGTGGTGACGTGCTCGCCTCGTTAAACCGGATGAATTCTTATCTCAACGAGGCAAACGGGGCACTCAATCAAAACGACGTACAAGCGGCCCAGGACGAAATGGACCGCGCAGAAAAAGAGATTTCCAACTTAAAGACATTCTTGGGCCGATAGGAGAGATCAGCAAAATGCGCAACATGTTTTCGAAAATTCTTTCCCTCATCCTGGTAAGCTCGCCGCTTGTTGCTCAGGCGCCGGTGCGGCACCGGGTAGCCGTGCTAGATTTCGGCTACGCCACGGTTATGAGTGCTTCTCAGGCCGTCTTTGGAACCAACGTGGATATCGGCAAGGGTATTGCCGACATGCTCATCGATAAGTTACTTGCGGATGGCAGTTTTCGCGTAATCGAGCGCAATGCCATCGACAAGGTCCTTCATGAGCAGGACTTCTCGAACAGTAACCGCGCCGATCCCAACACCGCCGCCAAGATCGGGCACATCCTCGGCGTGGATGCTGTCATCACCGGCGATATAACGCAATTCGGCCGCGACGACCAGAACAAAAACTATGGCGGCGCGGTGGTGGGGGCCTGGACTCACGGTGCAATTGGCGGCGTCGGCAAGCACGAAGCAAAGGCTGTAGTGGCGATTACCGTCCGCATGGTTGATGCGACCACCGGCGAAATCCTCGCGTCGGTGACCGGCAAGGGTGAATCGGAAAGAAAAGGAACGGATCTGTTGGGCGGCGGATGGGGCGGTGGTTCCGGAGCAGTGGGCGGGGCGAGCATGACCAGCAGCAACTTTGGCCAGACGATCATCGGCGAGGCGACGAATGCAGCGGTCGCGCAAGTTGCCACCGGTCTCAGTGGCGACGCTTCGAAGATTCCCGATGCGCCTCCTCCGCCTAAGGTCGCGGTTTCCGGCCTCATCGCTGATGCGTCCGCGCCCGACAGCATCATCATTAACGTCGGGAGCAGTGCCGGGGTGAAAGTTGGCGACAAGCTGGCCGTTTCCCGCAAGGTACGGGACGTTAAAGATCCAGCGACCGGTAAAGTGCTGCGCTCCATCGAAAATCCGATAGGCGAGCTCACCATCACCAGCGTCGATGCGGGCTCCGCTGTGGGAACCTTCGCCGGTTCGGGGACGCCAAAGACCGGAGATACGGTAAAGACACCGTGAACCGCATCCATTTCGTTGCTATTGGCCAGCTGGCGTCTCGACCGGCTGGCCATTTTCCGTGGGAGGCATTTCAGCCACCTGCTCGAGGAATTTCTTCAGAACTTCTTCTCCTGTGCCGGCGACGTAATCCCCGGGCCGTTGGCCGCCTTTTTTCCACGCCAGCAGGAATACCAGGGGAATCCAGCCGCGGCGGTCCTGCGACAATCGCTGTCCGAAGGCATAAAGCACGCGCGACAGCTTGAGCGGCAACTGAGCGCCTGCGACCTGGTTCGCAGACGGGTCCTGACAGAGCTCCGGCGGCGAGGTCACAAGATATTCGCGACAACTTAAAGGACGCATCGGGTGAATGCTGCAACTTTCGTCTTCGAGAAAAGGGCATGGAACACCCGCGTGGAAGTAGTCGATCGCCAGTTGTGTCGCAGCCTCTTCTTCCAGGGTCCATCGATCGTCCAGAATCTTCTCGATCACACCAGCGTCGCGCAGCGCCAGCAATGCGCGGTGAAACCGACCTTCAAGCTCGACGCGCCTCTCTTCCGGCAATGTGCTCATCCATTCAGTGAGGGCTTCGGCTTCGAAGAAACTTACCGGAACGAGCTGACGGCAGCAGGCTCCGCACCCGGCACGGCAGGAGATGGGTGTGCCGGCGAGTGCGGCCTCTTCTCCGATTCGGCCGACGATCGCGTTCTCGAGATTCTGAATAATGGGCAGTAACTGCGTCAGCGTCGTTTGCCCGGTCGGCAAATTCGCGCTGGCATGGAGGAACCCGCCACCAACCGGTAATTGGAACGACACTCGTGCCGACGATGGGGGGCTTTCCGGATTCATCGACATACTTTAATCAGGGCTCGTAACGATACGCCCTGCGTGGCGCCTATTGTACTGATGTGGGTGCATGTTCAGGTATGAGCACTCCACGGTAACCTTTAAGTCGAATGTGGTAACGTGATCTTGCCCCTTTCTGCTGGATACGAAACTTGAATCGTGTTACCGTTCCGTCAGTAATTAGCGATAAATAATTTGATGCATTGTTTTCGGGCGCTCCCGGAAGATTGGAATCCGGCAGCAGCCTTTTCTGCCTCACCTGGCGTCGGGCAAAGACAGTGGATGCGCTCTCGACCAAGAAGATAGGTAAATACGAGATCACGGGCATTCTGGGCCGCGGCGGCATGGGCGTCGTCTATCGCGCCGAAGACAAACGCATTGGCCGCCAGGTGGCCATCAAGACGCTGACTGAGGGCTTCTCGGGGCAAGCCGATATGCTCGAGCGCTTCTATCGCGAGGCGCAAGCGGGAATCCTTCAGCATCCCAACATTGTTATCGTCTATGACCTCGGTGACGAAGATGGCGTGCCGTTCATCGTCATGGAATACGTCAATGGCGATCCGCTGGACAAGATAATCACGTCGGGCAGGCCGGTTCCGCTGATCGATAAGCTGAGTGTCATCGAGCAGGTCTGCGCCGCATTGGGCTACGCGCATCAGCGTGGTGTAGTGCATCGCGACATCAAGCCCGCAAATGTAATCGTGCAGCCGGACGGACAGGCAAAGATTGTCGACTTCGGCATCGCGCGCGTGCAGAGCTCCAACGCCGAGACCGGCTTAACCCGCACCGGCAACGTAATCGGCACGATTCACTACATTGCTCCCGAGCGTCTGCGCGGCCAGCCCTTTGATGGCCGCTCTGACATCTTCTCGACGGGCGTGATGCTCTACCTGCTGCTCACCGGCGCCCTTCCCTTCTCCGGCGAAGACATGACCGTGCTGCAGAAGCTGGTGAACGAGCCGCATCCTCCGCTCGGCACTTACATTTCCAACTATCCGCCATATCTCGACACGATTCTTGACCGGGCTCTCGCGAAGGATCCCGAACAGCGCTATGCAAGCGCCGAAGAGTTCGCCGCCGATCTTCGTGCTGTGATCGACGACCTGAAACAGGGCCGCGTAACCGAGCTCTTCAACGACGCAGAGCGGCTGACAACGGAACAGCAGTTCGGCCGTGCTCGCGAGGTGCTGCAACAGCTCATCAAAATTGACGCCCAGCACACCGGCGCCAAGCAATTGCTTGGCATCGTGCAGCAGAACATCGCTCGGATGCAGCGCGCCGAGCAAATTCGGCAGCTGGTTGCCGAGGCCGACGAAGCACTTGGGTCATCGCGCTTCCCCGAAGCCCTTGCGTCGCTCGAACAAGCCGTCAAACTCGATCCGGCGAATACCGATCTGCAGGCAAAGCTCGAGGCCGCCAAAGAGAAGAAGCGCGCACAAGATGAGATCGCCGGGCTCTTGGCAGAAGCAGATGCCTCACGCAACCGCGGCGATCTGAGCGGAGCGCTGAAGACTCTGGAGAAGGCGCTTCGTCTCGACAAACACAACACAAAGCTTCGCGCCACGTACACGGAATATGCCCAGCAGGCCAAGCTCGCCGCCCAGCAGGGCCAGATTCGCAAAATGCTTGACAATGCCCGGCAGGAGGTCTCATCGCGGCGCTTCACGGCTGCCATCGAGATTCTGCGTGAGGTGGGCAAGCTCGATCCGTCCCATCCCGAAGTGGAAAGCCTGCTCCACACGGCGGTCAGCGGGCAGGAGCAGGAGCGCCGGCGAAAGCTCCTCGAACAGGTGCAGGCGCAGGTAGAGAACTGTCTGCTTGCCGACGACTATGATCGCGCCACAGAATTCGTCAACCGCGCCGTCGAGCAACTGCCTGCAGAACCCTCGCTGCTCCAGTTGAAGACGCGGGTGGCAGGACAGGCACGAAAGTACCGGGTCAAGCAACTGATCGATGTCACGGCTGCCAAGGCGCAGGAAGCATTCGCAACCTCGCCGCATGAAGCGCTGGGCATCGTGCAGAGGGCGCTCCAGGAGGTGCCCGGCGAAGAGCGTCTCCTGGCCCTTGAAGATTCGCTTCGGCAGCGTCTGAAAAATCTCCAGGCGGAGGAAGTGCGCGGCCGTTATCTGCGCGAGGCTCAGGAGGCTATCGACCGCAATGAATTCGAAAAGGCCATCGGGATACTCGAGTCTTACCAGCTTGAGTTCACCGACGACACTAGCGTCAACGAGCTTCTCGACTTCGCCAAATCCGAGCTAACCCGTCAGCAGCAGCAGGCGCGAATCGCCTCCTGCGCGACCCAGGCAAAATGTCTGATTCAGGAAGACCGCATCACCGAGGCCATTCGCCTGCTCGAGCCGGTCACGACCGAAACGGGCGATGCCGGACTCTCGAGGCTCCTTACTGAGGCTCGCGGGCAACAGGCTGAAGCGGCCCGCAGGCTGGAGTTACTCACAAATCGCGTAGCCAAGCTGCGCGAGAGCGGCCAACTTGATGAAGCGATTAAGCTCCTCGAAGCCACGCCTGCCGCGGCAGCAAAAGGAACGCTCCTCAACGCAATGCTGTCGGAGCTTCGCACGGAGAATGCCCGCAAACAGGCAATCGCCGCAGCTGTCGGGACCGCATCCCAAGCCCTCGAGAAGAAGGACTTCCATGGCGGCCTCGAGGCGCTGCAGAGCGTTCGCCGCGCCTATGGAGATTCCGAAGAACTGAGTCGGGTTATTTCCGACTACGAGGCACGGCGCATTGCAATCGCGAACGACGGCGTAAGCAAGTCCGTCGAAGCAGCCCGTGCGGCGCTTCTCCGCAACGACGCTGCGGCGGCGCTGAACGAGTTGCAAGGATCCGCCAGCCTGGTTGAATTCGCAGGCACGCTCCAGCAGGGGGACTGGCGACGCCTGAGAGCGGAAGCCGCCAAGCCTCCTGCGCGGCGGCACACTGGAATCCTTGATACGAGCGCCGCAGTCGGTGCTGCGGTCGAAGAAGGCCAGGAGGTGACGAGAGAGCCTGAGCGCGGCCTGAGCCCCAAACTCATCGCGCTCGCTGCCGGCGGTCTGGGTCTGCTCGTCATACTGGTCCTTGCGTTCTGGCTACTCAACCGAGGTCACAAGGCCACAGTCGCGAACCAGCCGGCTCCGGCGCCTCTGCCGTCCGCACCTGCAACGCCGGTAGCACCTCCCACGGGAACACTGACTGTCGAAGGGAATATGGGCGATGTAAACGTCTTCGTCGATGGCGTTCTCAAGGGCTTCACGCAGAGCGATGGAAGGCTCTCCTTGCCCCTTGATGAAGGCACTCATACGGTGCGATTTACCAAAGCTGGTTATGAGGATTTTCAGGCGCCTCCGATTGCTATCAGCGCGAACCAGGCAGCGAGCGTCTCCTTCAAGCTCAACCAGAGCGCCGGGGCTGTTCCTCCACCACCGACAGAAGCATACCTGACCGTCCACTCTTCACCGGGAGCCGCAGTCAGGGTTGACAGCGCTTCCGTGGGCCGTACCGACGCGCGGGGCGACCTCATCGTGCCAGTCAAGCCAGGCCGGAGGTCGGTCCAGGTTGGCCTCGATAATTTCCAGACTTTCAGCCAGAGCGTGACCGTGAAAGCTGGTGAAAAGAAGCCCTTGATAGCGTCACTGGTTGCCCTTCCTGCGAAGCCAGCTCCTGCCCCACCCCCAGCGACTGCGCCTGTCGCACCGACCCCCTCACCCGTGCAGATACAGTCATTTTCGGCATCCGCGTCACAGATCGAACAGGGACAGTCAACGACTCTGAAGTGGGAGACAGCAAACGCATCAGAGGTAACCATCGACAATGGAATCGATCGGGTAGACAACAGCGGCCAGACAACCGTCCGACCCACCACGAACACTACCTATACGCTGACCGCCAAGGGCAATGGCGGAACCCAGCAGAGATCGTTGAACATCCTGGTGGAGGCTCGGCCTGTTGCGCCTGCGGCGTCCGCAACGACGACGACGGTTCCCCACGTCGACGACAAGGCGCTGTTGAAGCAAGTGGTGAGGGAGTTCGAAGGCGCATTTAATTCGCACGACACCGGGAAGGTGAAGTCTGTGTGGGTTGGTATGAATTCTGAGCAGAATAAGCTACTGCAAGGCCTCTTCAAGTCGAACCCTGAAGCCAGGGTGAGAGAGGAGTGTCCGGATTCGTCATTAAGCATCCAGGGCGATCATGCCCAATGGGCATGCACTGAAGTCACCTCGATCAAGAGCTCCGGGAAACTGACCGACTTTCCCCGGAAACAAACACTTTCCTTTAGCAAGAAGAGTGATAACTGGTATTTATCCGACAAGTATTAAGTTAGCAAATCTCGCATTTCAACGTCGTATTTGACCAGGGCCTCCGGGCGGTGCCCGGCTTTCCCAATCGTCCGTCGATCGCAGAATCTTTCCATCGCTGCATTTACCAATTGCTCAATAGCGTCGTGGTTAATCTTGACTTCTGAAGACACAGACCTAAAAATGATCGCCGTTCAGTTGATACACGAATCGACACCCACTCACCAGGAGGGGCTCTGCCTTTCCCCCAGGCGCTGGGCCGCGATTCGATCGAAAACAATAACTTCGTAGAGACGTCCCTGAGGCGTCGCCTTTTTGATTCGATTGCCGACTGTAAGCTCCAGTCTTAAAGCCCTGGCCTGCTCATTCGTTTACCCGTAGGGAGTCGATTCGCCGCGTCACCCAGTGCATTACTTGACTCCCCAGGTTCGCATCAGCCGACGAAGAGTCGCCGTGCGTTCGTTGGCACCTACAGCTTGCATTCTCCGGAGATTACAAATGGCACGCCGAGACGATGTTTCTTCACGCGGTCCTGGGTTGTGGACTGCCTTCTGCCTGGTCTTATGCAGTCTCGGTTTTTTGGGGAGCGCCTGCGGGGCGACGATCACTGTTACGAACACGAATGACAGCGGAGCCAATTCACTGCGGGCCGCGATTACAACCGCCAACGGCGACACCGGTGACACCATCGACATCACGGCGACAGGAACGATCACCCTGCTCAGCGCGCTTCCAGCGATCACGGCTGATATGACCTTATCCGGCCCCGGCGTGACCAGCCTGACCGTTTCGGGCAACAACTCGACCACGGTCGGCACGATCTTCACGATCAACTCCGGCGCGACGGTTTCCATATCCGGGCTGACGATTGCCAACGGCAATAGCAACGCGGTGAACGCCGGCGGCGGCATTCTTAACAATGGCACCCTGACGATAGACGACTGCACGATCTCCAGCAATACCCGAAGCGGTTCCGGGAACGAAGGGGGTGGCATTACCAACTTCGGCACCTTGACGGTGAGTAGCAGCACTTTCTCTGGCAATAGCGGATCACAAGGTGGCGGCATTTTTAACGGTCAGACCAACGCGCTGACTGTAGTCAACAGCACCTTCTCCGGCAATTCCGTAACGACCAAGGGTGGCGGTATCTATAACTATCCAGGCGGCACGCTGACGGTGACTAACAGCACCATATCCGCCAATTCTGCCGGCGAGGATGGCGGAGGCCTCGAGACCAACGGCACTACGACGACGATCACGAACAGCATAGTGGCTGGGAACACGGCCACAGCCAATGATGACGTTGATGGCACTTATACCGACGGCGGCGGCAATCTGGTCGGTACTGCCGGAATCAATCTGGCGCCGCTGGCCAATTATGGTGGGCCAACGCAAACCATGCTGCCGCTGCCCAACAGCCCGGCGCTCTGTGCGGGTATACCCACCGCCTTGGCCACGGACCAGCGCGGTTTTCCGTTAGGGGTATCCGGGTATTGCACCTCCGGCAAGATAGACTCTGGCGCGGTCCAGACCAACTACACGGCGATCCAGTTCACGAACGCGGGCGCCAACGGCTATGCGGCTGCCGTGAACAGTGCTGTCGCCTTCCCGGCGCCCCCAATCGTTTCTGTGACGGAGAACGGCCAGAATATCGGTGGGGTGCCCGTAACGCTGACGTTCAGTGGGGCGGGTACTGCGACGGGACTGGGACCGGTAACGACGGTAGCCGGCACCGGTGCAACCTTCAACAGCGTTTCAGTCAGTGAGGCGGGCGCTGACACGCTCGATGCCCAACTGACTCTGCGCTCTACCATTCTGGATACTTCCGCCAACCTCAAAATTGTGATGATTACGCTGACTCCCGCGGCAGGCGTTCTCTCTGGCGCAACAAAGGGCGAGCCGTACAGCATGGTGTTTATCGCGTCCGGCGGGTCGACTTCCATCTACACGTACACCCATTCCATCACTTCCGGCACATTGCCCGCCGGGCTGAGCTTTAATGATGGAACCGCAACATTGTCAGGAACACCGACAGCGACGGGAAGCGTCGGCTTCACGATTACGGCGACTGACAGCAATGGATTCTCCGGCACCCAGAGCTATTCACTGACAGTGAACCCTTCGGTGATGGCTACGCAGTCCATATCTACCAAGATCCTGACCGTAAATCAGGCGTCGACATCGTTCACGCCGGTAACCGGCTCCGGCGGCACCGCACCGCTGAGCTACAGCATCTCTCCATCTCTGCCCACAGGCCTGAGCATAAGTTCTTCCACAGGCACGATTACCGGCATGCCCGCGGCAACGAGTCCAGCGACGATGTACACGGTGACGGTCGCGGACGTCAACAGTTCAACGGCGACAGCATCCTTCTCGTTGACCGTGAACCCAGGTGTGACGGCAACCACGGCCGTACCGAGCAAGATACTGACGGCAAATCACCCAGTAACGTCATTCACGCCGGTAACGGGCTCCGGCGGAACGGCGCCTCTGAGCTACAGCATCGCTCCCTCGCTGCCCGCGGGCCTGAACTTGAGCTCGTCTACAGGCGCGATCACCGGTACGCCCCTGGCGGCCAGCCCACAGACAACCTATCAGGTGACAATTACGGATGCCAGCAATACGACAGCGTCATCGAACTTCTCGCTGACAGTGAACAGTGCGGTGACGGCGACTGAGGCCATACCTGCAACGATGCTGACAGTCGGCCAATCACCGGCGTCATTTACTCCGGTAACGGCCACCGGCGGCACCGCGCCGCTCACTTATAGCATCTCTCCGTCTCTGCCGGCCGGGCTCAGCCTGAATACATCCACGGGAGCGATTACCGGCATGCCGACCGCGGCCAGCCCGCAGACGATGTACACGGTAACGATCACCGACGGCAACCAGGCGACGGGAACAGCGAGCTTCTCGCTGACAGTGAACAGCGCACTCACGGCGACCTCGGTAAACACGGAAACGCTGAGCGTAAACCAGATGGCGTCATTCGCGCCGGTAACAGGGTCCGGTGGCACGGCGCCGCTGCACTACAGCATCGCTCCGTCTTTGTCCGCGGCCCTGAGCATAAGCTCCTCCACCGGGCTAATTACCGGCGCACCCACCGCAACGAAAGCGGCGACGCTCTACACGGTAACAATTACCGACGCAAACCAGGTGACTGCACAGGCGAACTTCACGCTAACCGTGATTCCCGCGACCACCAACATCTCTGTAACCTCGTCCTCTGCAGGCAATACGTCCACCATCAACGAATCTGTAACCTTCACGGCTACAGTCACCGCCGCCGCCGGAAGCGCAACGCTCGCCGGTACTGTGACTTTTACCGACAATGGCAATCCCATCCCCAACTGCTCGATTACCGTGAATCCCGTGAACGGAATGGCTGTCTGCACCACAGCTTCGCTGGCTCTCGGGTCCCATTCCATCAAGACCACTTATGGCAACGACAACAACTTCAGCGGTAGCAGCGGCATGATTACACAGACAGTGAATCCGGCCCCAACAACGACGGCACTGATCTCATCCGCGCCTAATAACACCTCGACCGTCAATCAGTCCGTGAGCTTCACGGCCACAGTCACGGGGACGGCCGGCAGCACTGCTCTTTCCGGTGTAGTCAATTTCACCGACAATGGAGCCCCGATAGCCGGGTGCACCTCACTAACGGTGAAGCCCGCGACCGGCGTCGCAATATGCACCACCGCGGCGCTGCTGAAAGGCGCACACACAATTACTGCCGCCTACGCCAACGATACTAACTTCAGCAGCAGCAATACTTCATTGATGCAAACGGTGAATGCGGCTGCCTCCGCCACTGCGCTTGTATCCTCACTGAATCCCTCGGTAGTCAGGAACACAAATAACCACAATGACACCGTCACCTTTACCGCCACAGTGACACCAATAACCGGCCCGGTGCTGCTTTCGGGCGCCGTGACCTTCACGGACGGCGGCAATCCAATTCCAGAATGCGGATCTCCCGTGCCAGTCAATCCGGCCACCGGTATTGCGACCTGCACCACCACTTCATTGGGTTTCGGTGCGCACACGATACTTGGTGTCTATGGCAGCGATCCCAATTTCCTTTCCAGTAACAGCACCGTGTCGCAATCTGTTCAGGATTACGGACTAAGCTCCTCTCCTGCTCCCGTGTATGTCACCCTGGGATATACCAGCTTGAACGACGTGTTTACGCCTCAGGTCACGTCGGCAGGGATGAGCAGTATTGTCGTCACTCCCGTGCCCATATCCGGGTTTACTGGCAATCTCGCTCTGACATGTTCCGTTGTTCCTGTTACGACCGCGACAACGGCTGTGCCTCCAGCGTGCACCCTGGGGAGTCCGACCGTGACGATCACCAGCACCGGCGCCCAGACCGCCGTAACCGTCATTATCGACGCCACCAACTCCGCTACTACTGCGGGAGCCTATAGCGTGAGCGTGACCGGTGTAGATTCCACCACCGGACTGGCTCACACGACTGCACCATTCATCACCTACGTTCGAGCGAAGACCGCTCCAATCACAATCGTTTCCGGGGCGACCACGGGCAACACGACCAATGCAGACTTCATCCTCCCCGCGAACATCGGTCTGACGAACCTGAAGTGCAGTTCGGTCGGGGGGCCAACCTTGATGTCCAATGTGGATCCCGCCGGCCTTTCCATCGGATGCACCTTCAATCCATCCTCAGTTCCTTCCGCGACAACCATCCAAACCGGCACCGTAGCTGTAGCCATCTCCACGAACGGCACCACCACCGCGCAGCTCGTAACGAATACAGGAATCTTTGCCGCCAGTCTGATTGGAATCCCGGTTCTCGCCCTGGTTGGCTTCCTGCGAGGCGGAAAGTCTTCAAGGCGTAGCTTCTTCCGGTATCTTGGGGTGCTCTTTATCGCCGCTGCCGTTATGCAGACAATCGGCTGCGGTGGCCACTTTACGAGAACGACTACCAATACCGGCCTGACACCGCCGGGTACTTATCTCGTCCTGGTTCAGGGTACGGGCAGCGATGGACTGACGTACGACGCAGTGTTTCAAGTAGACGTAACTCGCTAACACCTGCGGTTTCAGGGATGAGTAGCAATCTCAAGAAGCCAGGAAAACCAGTCTTGCCGAGGGAGAACAGATGACGAAGCGAACTCTGCCGCTGCTGCTGCTTGGATTTGTAGCGAGCGTGGCCGCAATGGGACAAGTCAATTGCACCACCGGAAGCCCCACCGCGACCAAGCTCGTGTGCCAGATACCGTTTTCGACCGGAGTTTTCAACACCAATGGCGGCATAAGCCCGGGATCCCTCGCCGCGGCCCAGGGCATTGCTTCCACCATCAACTCGGCCTTCGCCACGCAGGTGAGCCAGCTACCACTGGCGAGCGCATCTGCCGGCACCATCGTCCTCTATAAGGCGGGAGTACCTCTCACTTATGACAACCTGGGTCCGATTCTCACCGACCGCGCGACAACCATCGGTAGACACAGACTATTTCTGAGCTTCAGCGCCAGCCAGTTCTATTTCACGGACATCGATGGGATTTCTTTGAACAAGGTGCCGTTTACTTATCAAGCGACGGCGACGGATAAAACCACGGGCGCCGTACTCAGCAATACCTACACGACAGAGACCGCTAATATCCACTTCAAGCTGAATCAATATGTCGCAGTCGCGACTTATGGCGTGTCCGACCGGCTTGACGCCTCGATCGTAGTGCCTATCGAACGAGTCTCAATCGGCTCCGCCAGTGTCGATACTCGGGCTTATATCCTCAACGCCAACAACGTTGTCGTTCTCGGACCTTACGCTGTTCCGTCGACCTATGTTCCCGGAACCGCCAGTGGCATAGGAGATATCGTCTTCAACGGCAAATACGTTGCATGGCGAGACGAGCACAGTACTTTGTCAGGCGGAATGGACCTCCGCACGCCCACCGGCGACGACCTGAATTACCTGGGTTCGGGAGCCTGGGGATTCAATCCCTACCTCGTCTACTCCTACCTGGCTAAAGTCTCGCCTCACGCCAGAATTGGCTACCAGTGGAATACGGCAACCGAACTAAACAATCCGACACTGACGCCCGGAGGAAACAAGGGGCTGCCAGGCGGTGTGCAATTCAATGCCGGTGCGGATTGGGCATGGACAAAGCATCTCACCGTCGCCGGAGATTTGCTTGCGAGCCAGTACTCTAATGCCGCCAAAGTTGTCCGCAGCACCACCGCTCTTCCAACGCCGCCAACGAATCCGCCGACGCCCAGCACCGTCTTCCTCCCCACCGTTACGACAGCAAACGCGAGCTATACGATCGGCGATCTGAGCATAGGACTCAAATGGAATCCGTACCGTGACCTTGTTATCTCGGGCAACGTACTTATTCAGTTGAATAATGAAGGCCTGCGGACGAGGCCCGCGCCACTGCTCAGCGTTTCATATAAGTTCTGAGGAGTCGACTGTCCTGAAAGTGGCGGGCGAGACAAGGTATCTCGGAAAATCTAACTTCCAGGCAGCAAACTCGCGTAGATGGAATAGGTGTGTTTGTCAAAACACACGAACTTCACCACGTCGACTTCACAACTATCTGCGTAGGTCCTGACGGTTTCGACAGCGATTGCCGCGGCTCGCTCCGAGGGGAATCCGTAGATTCCGGTGCTGATCGCGGGAAATGCGATGGATTTCACGCGATGCTCGCGAGCCAACTCCAGACTGCGCCGGTAGCAGGCTGCCAGCAGGTCGTCTTCTCCGTGTTCGCCGCCTCGCCACACCGGACCCACGGCATGAAAAACCCATTTTGCCTGTAGACGGAATCCTGGCGTTGCTTTCACGTCGCCAGTGGCGCAGCCTCGCAACCTGGCGCAGGCCGCGAGCAGCGCCTGTCCTGCTGCACGGTGTATCGCTCCGTCCACTCCTCCACCGCCCAGCAACGACTGATTCGCGGCGTTGACAATTGCATCGACTGCAATCCGTGTTATGTCTCCGAGAACTGGTTCAAGCTCGGCCACGGCTCGTACTTTCCTCCGTCAGCATACTAAGCTACCTGATCGTCGGGTTGTAGTCTGTTTATCAGGAGCTGAGCCGATCTGACGGGCGCGGCCACACTGGTTACTTCCCTATTTCTGCCTTACCGTATCTGCCTTGCTGGGCTTCTGAGAAACCTGCGCCGCAGTGGGGAGCTGCGATATATCCCATCCCCCTCCCAGCGCCTGAATCAGCTCGACAGCGGCGGTCGTCTCCTGAACGTTTAATGTCGTAAGCGATTGCTGGTTGGAAAGCAATGTCGTCTGAGCGATGGTCACATCGATGTACGGATCGATGCCGGCCTGGTAGCGGCCCATTTCGAGGTCGAGGTATTGCTGGGACGCGTCTACTGCTTCCCGCTGTTTGATGATTTGCTGAGAGAGGATTCGCGTGGCGGCAAGATAGTCCTCCACCTGTTGGAATGCAGTGAGAACAGTCTCGCGATATGTCGCGACATCGGCATTATATTCCGCCGTGTACTGCTGAAGTGCAGCACGATAGAGGCCGCCGTTGTAAAGCGTCTGCGCAAGTTGCGGACCGATTGACCAGAAGTTGCTCGGCCAGTCGAACCAGTGCGTGAAATCCGACGCCTCGAAGCCCCCGGCAGCGGACAGGGTCACCGATGGAAAGAAGGCCCCGTAGCCGATACCGATTGTGGCGTTGGCTTCTGCAATCGTGCGCTCCGCAGCTGCGATATCAGGCCGGCGCTCAAGGAGTTGCGAAGGAACTCCGATCGGAATCGGGGGAGGCGCAATGAGCAGAGGCTTCACGGGAATCGAGAAGTCCGTGGCCGGCTTACCAAGCAACATGGCGATCGCATGCTCGTACTCCGCACGTGCCACGCCGACATTCAATGCCTGGGACTCCGCCGTCTTCAGCGTCGTTCTGGCCTGGACAACAGAAATGAAATTCCCAATGCCGGTATCGTACTGGGTCTGGGTCAACTCCAGCGATTTGCGGTCGGCAGCAACCGTATCATTCAAGACTCTCTGCAGTTCATCCTGCCCGCGGATCTCGTAAAAATATTCGGCGAGGCTTGCCTGCTCGACGAGGCGTTCGTTCTCAAGGTCGGCGGCGCTGACCTGGGCCCCATACTGTGCCTCGCGTACCTCACTGCGAATTTTCCCGAAGAAATCCGGCGTCCATGAAACGTCCAGGGGCAGGGACCATATTGTACTTGTGTGCCCGGTGTTGGCAGTACTCGAGTTGGTGAGATTGCCCGATGATTTGGCGCGGTTCCAGGACGGACCGGTGGTGACTACGGGCCAGTACTGTGCTTTGTCCTCGCGAATGATCGCGCGGGCTGCCATGAAGTTTTCAAAGTAGAGCTTAATGTTCTGATTGTTGATTTCGAGCTGGTCTTCGAGAGCGTTCAGTTCGGGGTCGTTGAAGATCTCCCACCACTTGCCGCGCAGCATGGCGTCCTGTGGTTTCGCGACTTTCCAGCCGGGCGCGTCCTGAAAATTCGCAGTCGATTCCTTATATGCCGGTGCGGCAGGCGTCGGAGCAGACGGCTTCTGATACTTCGGACCAGGCAGGCAGCCCGCCAGAAGAGAGCAAAACGCCAGCGCCAGCAATGCCGATCGGGTTGAGTTCGGGACCATCGTCTTCATACAGCACTTCTCGCTTGGAAGGAGGCCCGGAGCAGTAAACCTCATGAGGGGACCTCGGCTTCGGGATTAAATGTGTCGTGATGCTTGCCAAGCACCCGCAGGCGCCACTGATCGAGGAACAAGTAGACAACCGGCGTGGTGTAGAGGGTCAGCAACTGGCTCACGATGAGGCCGCCGACGATTGTGATGCCCAGCGGCCTGCGCAGCTCAGATCCCGTGCCCGTGCCGAAGGCCAGCGGCAAAGCTCCAAAGAGCGCTGCCATGGTCGTCATAAGAATGGGACGAAAGCGCAGCATGCAGGCCTCGAAGATCGCTTCCGACGTGGTCATGCCCTGCTCGCGCTCAGCCATGAGAGCGAAGTCGATCATCATGATCGCGTTCTTCTTCACGATGCCGATGAGCAGAACGATTCCGATAATCGAAATGACGTTGAGATCCACCTTGAAGATCATCAGCGCCATGATCGCGCCCACGCTGGCGGAGGGCAGCGTGGAAATAATCGTGAGGGGGTGCACCAGGCTTTCATACAGGATGCCAAGCACGATAAACACTGCGAGCAACGCCGTCGTAATCAGGATCGGCTCGGTACTAAGCGATTGCTGATACGCCTGCAGCGTCCCGGCAAAGAATCCATGGATTGTCGACGGCGTTCCCAGACGGTCCTGCATCTGCGTCACAAGCCGGGTTGCGTCGCTGAGCGACATTCCCGGCGCGAGGTTGAAAGACACCGTCACCGACGGGAAGAGTCCGGTGTGGTTCACGTCGAGTGGTGTAGTCGTCGACGTCGCCGTGGTCATGGTGGCCAGTGGAATAGGCCCGTTGCTCGTGGTATGGAGATATATATTGTTCAGCCCTTCCGGTGACTGCCAATACTGAGGGGCAACCTCGAGAACCACATAGTACTGGTTAAGCTGCGTATAGATGACGGAGACTTCCGACTGCCCGAACGCAGAGTACAGCGAGGAATCGAGGGCCTGTGCCGTTACCCCGTATCGAGCGGCAGTCACCCGATCGTAGGTCAGGTATTCAGACAAGCCACCGTTCTGCTGGTCAGAGTTGACGTCCTGCAGACCCGGCAGTTTCTTCATTTCGGCAAGAAGGATGGGGCCCCAATGCGACAGATCCTGAACGTTGTCAGCCTGGATCGTGTATTGATAGAGCGCATTGCTGCCTCGGCCGCCGATGCGCAAATCCTGTGCCGCCTGCAAGAACGCCGCAGCTGCCACCAGTTTGTTCAGCTTCGGCCTCAAGCGATTGATGATCTCCGGCGCGCCGATTTTACGCTGATTGAGGGGTTTAAGGGGCACATAGATGAAGCCGCCATTACCGCTGCCCACGTAGCCCACGACATTCGCTACCGCCGGATCGCTCTTGATAACGCCAACGAGTTGCTGGATCGAATTGTTCATTACCGGGAACGACGCGTCCTGAGGACCCTGTATACCTCCCACGAGTGCACCCGTGTCCTGCTGCGGGAAGAACCCCTTGGGAATCTTGATAACCAGAACCACGTTGAGAGCAACAATCATGATTAGCACCACGAGAATCAGCCCCGGATTCTCGAGTACCCATTCCAGGCTGTGCCGGTAGCCGGCCAGCATGCCGTCGAATATCTTTTCGCTGATGCGGTAAAGCCGCCCGTGTGTTTCCCCATGCTCCTTAAGCAGGTGAGCGCACATCATAGGCGTGGTCGTGATGGAGATGATCATCGACACGACGATGGCTGTCGACAGAGTCACAGCGAATTCGCGAAAGAGCCGGCCTACGATTCCACCCATCAGCAGGATGGGAATGAAGACCGCGACCAGCGACATGCTGATCGAGAAGACCGTGAAGCCGATCTCCTTGGAGCCCTTGATGGCGGCTGCAAAGGGCTTCATTCCAGCTTCGAGGTGGCGGGTGATATTTTCCATCACCACAATCGCATCGTCGACGACGAATCCTGTTGAGATGGTAAGCGCCATCAACGACAGGTTGTCGAGGCTATAGCCGAAGAGATACATGATGGCGAAGGTGCCGATGAGTGAGACCGGCACGGCTACGCTGGGAATAAGCGTAGCTCTTGGACTTCGCAGGAATAAGAAAACGACGAGGACAACAAGGATGACAGAGAGGGTGAGCGAACGCTCGACATCATGAACGGACGCGCGGATGGTGGTGGTGCGATCCATCACCACAGTCATGTCCATGCCTTGCGGAATCGATGCCTTGATGAAGCCTAACTGGCTATAGATCCGGTCGACGGTCTGGATGATATTCGCGCCCGGCTGGCGGAAGATGATAAGGACAATCGACTGCTTGCCATTGAGATAGCCGGCGTTACGCACGTTCGACGTGGAATCTATGACCTGGGCAACATCGGAAAGACGAACGGCAGCTCCGTTCTTGTAGCCAATAATCAAAGGCGCATATTCGGCGGCGTGCGACATCTGACCATTTGTAATGATGTCGGCGGTAGTCAGACCGTTCGAAATCTGACCACGCGCAAAATCCGAATTCTGGATGCTGAGAATGGATTGCACATTCGACAGCGTGAATCCATAGCTGTTGAGCTGGGTGGGATTGACCTCTACGCGAACAGAGGGCAGCGCTCCGCCGCCTACATTCACCTGTCCAACTCCCTGGATCTGGGAAAGTTTTTGCTGAATGATGGTCGAAGCCGAGTCATACATGTCGGCTCTGCTGTAAACATCGGAGGTAAGGCCGATGATCATAATCGGCGCATCAGCAGGGTTCCATTTGCGATAGGTGGGATTTCCAGGAAGATTGGCGGGCAGGTAGGTCCGCGCCGCATTGATTGCCGCCTCGACGTCTCTGGCCGCAGCATCGATGTTGCGGTTCAGATCAAACTGCAACGTCACCTGGGTGCTGCCAAGCGAACTCGACGAGGTCATTTCGCTTACCCCGGCGATGTGTCCGAACTGTCTCTCCAGCGGCGTAGCAACCGAGGAGGCCATGATCTGCGCGCTGGCGCCGGGCAAACCTGCCGAGACGGAAATGGTAGGGAAATCCACCTGCGGCAAGGGAGATACAGGGAGGACGGTGAAACCGATCGCACCGGCGATGGCAATGGCGATCGTTAACAGCGTAGTCGCCACTGGTCGGCGGATGAACGGCGCGGAGATGTTCATGGCTACGCCGTGTCCTCCGTCACCCTTTCCTCGGCCAATGGATGGACCGTGTCCTGGAGGTGACGTTTGCCGGTGATTTTCTGCCCGAGCTTGTCAAAGAAGATGTAAATGACGGGGGTGGTATACAGCGTGAGTACCTGGCTGAGTAACAGGCCGCCAACCATGCAGATACCGAGCGGGCGCCGCAATTCCGACCCGATACCGTGACCCAGCGCCAGCGGGATTCCGCCCAGCAGGGCGGCCATCGTCGTCATCATGATGGGGCGAAAACGCAGCAGGCTCGCCTCGTAGATCGCTTCCGTCGAGGTCTTGCCGCGCTCACGCTCCGCCTCGAGAGCGAAGTCGACAATCATGATGCCGTTCTTCTTCACAATGCCGATTAAGAGGATGATCCCGATAATCGCGACAACACTGAGATCCTCGCCGAACAGCATCAGGGCCAACAGCGCTCCCACACCGGCGGATGGCAACGTCGACAAGATCGTCACCGGATGGATGAAGCTCTCGTACAACACTCCCAGTACGATGTAGACCGTCACCAACGCAGCAAGAATGAGGAGAGCCTCATTCGAGAGCGAATTCCGGAAGGATGCCGCCGTGCCCTGAAAATCCGCCTGCAGGCTGGCGGGAAAGTTCATTTCTTTCGCGACCTTGTCAATCGCCGTAATCGCATTCCCCAGCGAAGCCTTCGGCGCCAGATTGAAGGAGATGGTAACCGCAGGGAATTGCCCCTGGTGGGTGATCGAAAGCGGTTCCGTAGTTTCCTCGTAGTGAGCGAAGGCTCCGAGGGGTACGGCGCTGGCAGCTGCCGTGGAAGTGCGGGTATTCGAGCCAGGACCGTTATTCGAGGTCGTAATTACCTGTGAAGGCGGAGCCAGCGTATTCGCTGCAGGCGTGTAGAGCACCGATCCGGTTGTGGCGTTCGAACCCGCCGACGAGGAGCCCGACGCGGCAAACGAGGTTGCAGCTCCTGGTCCGCTTGCTCCATTTGACGCGCCCGACTCTATGTAGAGCTTGTTAAGTTGATTCGGATCCTGCTGGAACGGCGGCAGCGCCTCAAGAATCACGTGATACTGGTTGAGCTGCGTGTACATCGTGCTGATCTGCCGCTGCCCGAAGGCATCGTACAGCGTGTTGTCCACCGTGCCCGGAGCTATGCCGAGGCGCGAGGCAGTGACGCGGTCGATCATCAGCGACACTGCGCTTGCGCCCGTCTGCTGATCGGTTGCGACATCGGCAAGGTCGGGCAGCTGCTTCAGCCTGGCGACGAACCGATTCGTCCAGTCATTCAGCTCGTTAATATCAGGATCCTCGAGCGTGTACTGGTACTGCGTGCGGCTCACGCGATCGTCAACCGTAATGTTTTGCACCGGCTGCATGTAGAGCGTGACGCCCTGCACCTGTGCAAGGCTCTTCTGCAATCTGCGGATCACATCAGCCGCACTCAGGTCGCGCTGGTTGAGTGGCTTGAGATTGATGGAAAAACGTCCGCTGTTCAGCGTCGTATTGGTTCCGTCCGCGCCGATGAACGACGAAAAGCTTGCTACTGCGGGGTCCTGAAGAATGATCTTGCCCAGCTGCTTCTGCTTCTCGGCCATCGCGGTGAAGGAAATGTTCTGACGCGCCTGCGATATCCCCTGAATCACGCCCGTATCCTGCGTAGGAAAGAAGCCCTTGGGGATGATGATGTAAAGAACCACAGTCAGTACCAAGGTGCCCAGCGCCACGAACAAGGTGATGGTCTGATACCGGAGCACATAGCTCAACGTACGGCCATAAAAGGCGATTAACCGGTCGAAGACACGTTCCGACGCGCGGTAGAATCTTCCCTGTTGCGCCTCTGGATTGTGGCGCAGAATGCGCGAGCACATCATCGGCGTTAGAGTCAGCGATACAACGGCCGAGATAACAATGGTCGTGGCGAGCGTCACCGCGAATTCGCGGAAGAGGCGACCGACCACATCTCCCATGAACAACAGCGGAATGAGCACCGCGATCAGGGAGACTGTCAATGAAACGATCGTGAAGCCGATCTGCCCCGCTCCCTTCAGTGCCGCCTCCATCGGCGAATCCCCCTCCTCGAGGTAGCGGGAAATGTTCTCGATCATCACAATGGCGTCGTCCACCACAAATCCGGTGGAGATGGTCAAGGCCATCAGCGACAGGTTGTCGAGGCTGTAACCCAGCACGTACATCACGCCAAAAGTGCCGATCAGCGAAAGGGGGACGGCAACGCTGGGGATGATTGTGGCGTAGATGTTACGCAGGAAAAGAAAGATGACCATCACCACCAGTCCGATGGTCAGCATCATCTCGAACTCAACATCGTCGACCGATGCCTGGATGGCCGTTGTGAGGTCGGTGAGCGGCGTGATCTGGATGCTGGCAGGGAGATTCGCTTGAAGCTGGGGCAGCAGTTTCTTGATGCTCTTGACGACGCTGATCGTGTTGGCGCCCGGTTGACGCTGCACATTCAAGATGACCGCGGGCGTCTGGTCCATCCATGCCGCCTGCTTGTTGTTTTCGACGCCGTTTACGATCTGCGCTACATCCTTCACAAACACCGGCGCGCCATTCCGATACGCAATCACCACGTTCCGGTACTGGTCGCCTGTCTCAAGCTGATCGTTGGCGTCGATCTGATAATCCTGCCGCGGCCCATCGAAGTTGCCTTTGGCGGCGTTCACGCTCGTTGCCGCCAGGGCCGTCCGCACGTCCTCCATGTTGATTCCATAAGAGGACAGAGCGGCCGGATTCACCTGAATCCGGACTGCCGGCTTCTGGCCGCCGCTGATGCTCACCAACCCGACGCCATTGAGCTGTGAAATCTTCGGCGCCAGCCGTGTGTCGATCAGGTCTTCTACCTGCGATAGCGGCATCGACTTCGATGTAATTGCCAACGTCAGAACAGGAGCATCGGCGGGATTCGTCTTGCTGTACACCGGAGGGGTGGGCAGCACTGACGGCAGAAGGCTCTGCGCGGCGTTGATCGCCGACTGCACCTCTTGCTCGGCAATGTCAATATCCAGTGACAGGTTGAACTGCAGCACGATGACGGATACACCGCCTGAGCTGGTCGAGGTCATCTGGCTCAGACCCTGCAGTTCACCAAACTGCCGCTCCAGGGGAGCGGTCACCGTCGTCGCCATCACATCCGGACTGGCCCCAGGATAGAAGGTCAGGATCTGGATCGTCGGGTAGTCAACTTCGGGCAAGGCGGAGATCGGCAGCTGCGTGAAGGCAACCAGGCCAACCAGCAGAATCGCGGCCATCAGCAACGAAGTTGCGACGGGACGCAATATAAATGGGCGTGAAGGACTCACGGTGCGTTGCTCTCGCTCGTGTCTTGAGGAAGCGGTTTCTGGGAAAGAATGACCTTCGATCCATCCTGCAACTTCTCGAAGCTGCTGGTCGCAACCTCATCTCCGGGATTGATGCCTTCCACGGCAGTCATACCGGCATCCGTCGTTCCAGCCTTCACGTTGCGGACATGGGCTGTGCTTTCCGGCCTTCCTTCGCGATCCTTTCCGTTCTGAATCACGTATACAAAGGCCACTTCACCGTTGTGCTGGATCGCATAATTCGGGATCAGCGTCATATTGTGCTGCGTTGTCACCAGCAGGCGGGTGTTTACGAACTGGTTCGGAAAAAGGATGCCTTTTCTGTTGTCGAACGCGGCACGCAGCTTGACTGTGCCGGTGGTGGTGTCAATCTGGTTATCGAGCGCCGTAAGTTTGCCGGTCGCCAGCTTTGTCTGCTGGTTCCGGTCGTACGCGTCGACCGTCAGTTTCGCCCCATTGCGCAACTGCGCCAGCACCTCATCGAGATGGTCCTGCGCCAGCGTGAAGATGACCGTAATAGGATCTATCTGTGTCACTACCACCAAGGCCGTGCTGCCGCTCGATTGAACCAGGTTGCCAGGGTCAACAAGCCTTAATCCGACCCGCCCCGTGATAGGAGACGTGATATGGCAATAGCTGAGCTGCACCTTATCGAAATCCAGAGTGCCCTGGTCGGACTTGACGAGCCCTTCATCCTGGAGAACGAGCTTCTCCTGATCATCGAGCTGCTGCTTCGCGATAGCGTTTTTGGCCCAGGCTGTGCGATACCTTTCGAGGTCCATCCGCGACTGGGCAAGGACGTTGGTATCTCGCTCAAGGTTACCTTCGGCAGTCGCTACCTGTGCCTGGTATTGCCTCGGGTCGATATCCACCAGCGGGTCGCCCTTGCGGACCATCTGCCCTTCACGGTAGTAGACGCCGGTAAGCACTCCGGTCACCTGGTTGTAAATCGTGGTTGTGTAGACCGGGGTGACGGTACCGATCGCATCGAGGTAAACACCGATGTCGCCCTTCTTTGCGGGCGCCGTCGTCAACGTGACCGGCCCACCAAAGCCCCGTCTGCCGCCTCCCCCAGGGCCTGCAGCCGACTTCTTTGAGTCGTCCTGATGTCGCAGGACGAGCACAAATATAACGGCGAAAAGCAGCAGAAGAAGAATCCAAAGCCATTGGCGCCGTTTCCTGGGAGGCTTTGGTGTGCCAGCATCGGGAGGCGGCAGCTGGTGATCGGGAGGTATAGGCGAATCAGGTGGTTTTTGTTCCATCTTGTCTTCTTGCATCGCAGAGTTATCGCAGCAGGCTACTTCCAGCCCCCTCGTGGGCTGAATCCACGCAGGGTGTATTGCAGACAGTTTTCAGACATTGCCGCCGCAGACGCACTTGCATCCGGCAAAAAGGACACAGTAGGAGCATTAAGCGGGATCTACCGTGCCGGGGAGCTAATAATTTCTCTTATGGACGATTCAATGGCCCAGATGGTTGCAACGTAGGCTGAGTAAAGGTTATCACTTTCAAAGAACATCAGCTCTGGAAGTCCTTCCGGGAAAATGAGTTGAAGGAGGGAGCGATGGGCAACGAATTCACAGGGGATTCTTAACCGGCCTTGCCTTTTCAACCCGAGATGTGAAACACAGGTGCACTGAACAAAGCAGGTTCGATCCATGCCCTTTATCCTTGCCCTCGATCAGGGAACTACCAGTTCGCGCGCCATTCTCTTTACCCGGGAAGGAAAAATCCATGCCCGGGCGCAGCAGGAATTCACGCAAATCTACCCTCAATCCGGATGGGTTGAGCATGATCCCTTCGAGATTCTTACCTCGCAGCTTAGCTCCGCCGTTGAGGTGCTGGGACGGGCGCAGGTCCGGCCTCGAGACATCATGGCGGTCGGCATCACCAACCAGCGCGAAACCACGATCGTCTGGGATCGCGAGACGGGCAAGCCGGTCTATAACGCCATCGTGTGGCAGGACCGCCGTACGGCGGCGGCATGCGACAAGCTCCGTCAGGATGGCGCGGAAGCCATGATCCGTGAGAAAACCGGTCTGGTCATCGACCCCTATTTCTCTGGAACAAAGGTAGCGTGGATATTGGACAATGTCTCCGGGGCGCGCGAACGGGCGGAAGCCGGCAAGCTGGCCTTCGGAACGGTGGACTCCTGGTTGATCTGGAATTTGACCAGCGGCGGCAGGCATGTGACGGATCCTACCAATGCCTCGCGCACCATGCTCTACAACATCGAAGCCGGCCGGTGGGACGCCGATTTGCTGAAACTGCTTCGCGTTCCGGAGAGCATGATGCCGGAAGTTGTCTGGTCAAGCGAAAGGGTGGGTGGAGTAACAACTACACTCGGACTTGGCTCAGTTGAAATAGCCGGAATTGCCGGGGATCAACAGGCAGCTCTGTTTGGCCAACTCTGCCTCAATCCGGGCGACGCGAAGAACACCTACGGCACTGGTTGTTTCTTATTACAAAACATCGGCGATAGATTTTTGCTATCACAGAAAAAGCTCATCACAACGCTGGCATGCAGTTTGAGTAAGAAGCTCGAATATGCCTTCGAGGGCAGCGTGTTCATCGGTGGCGCGGTAGTGCAGTGGTTGCGCGATAACCTTCGCCTCATTCGGGATTCGTCCGATGTTGAGGCACTTGCCGCGACGGTGGACAACAGCGACGGTGTTGTCTTTGTGCCAGCATTCGTGGGCCTCGGTGCGCCCTACTGGGATCCTCATGCCGGCGGGCTGCTCATTGGACTGCGCCGCAGCACGCAACCCGGACACATTGCCCGCGCAGCCCTCGAAAGCATCGCTTTCCAGGTCGCTGACGTGCTCGAGGCTATGAACGGCGATACAGAGCATCCCTGCCAGACGCTGCGTGTCGACGGAGGCGCGGCGGCAAACGACCTGCTGATGCAATCCCAGGCCAATCTGCTCGGTATTCCTGTGCTCCGGCCGCAGGTGATCGAGACGACCGCCCTCGGAGCGGCGTATCTCGCCGGACTTGCTACCGGATTTTGGGAAAGCCCCGAGGAGATTCAGAAGCTTCGTGATTCGGGCACGCGCTTCGAGCCGAAGATGTTGAGGGAAGAGGCCGCCCCGCTCCGGGAGCGCTGGAGCAATGCAGTTGAACGATCAAGACACTGGAGTGGTTAGCACAATGAGTACTTATGCTATGAACCGTGAATCCATGGTCGAAGGGGCGCGGAACCGCACCGAGCCCTGGGACCTCGTCATCATTGGTGGCGGAGCCACCGGCGCCGGCATCGCAGTCGACGCGGCGACACGCGGCTTTGACGTGCTGCTCGTGGAGCGCGAGGACTTCGGGAAAGCCACCTCCAGCCGCAGCACCAAGCTCGTTCATGGAGGGGTACGTTATCTCGAACAGGGCAATGTATCTCTGGTAATGGAGGCCCTCAAAGAGCGTGGCCTCCTGCGGCAGAACGCACCCCACCTGGTACATGATCTCGCCTTCGTCGTGCCGAATTACTCATGGTGGGAAGCGCCGTTCTACGGCATCGGCATGAAGGTTTATGACCTGCTCGCCGGCAAATATGGGTTCGGCAAGTCGCGCGTCCTCTCTCGCGAAGAGACCCTGGAGCGGCTGCCCACCATCCAGACCGAAGGCCTGCGCGGTGGTGTGATGTATTACGACGGACAGTTCGACGATTCTCGTCTTCTGATCCACCTGATCATGACCGCGGCGGAATATGGCGCCACGGTCCTGAACTACGCCGACGCAACGCAGATTGGCAAGGGCGAAGACGGCTTTGTAGATCGCGTTGAAGTCCTCGATCGCGAGAGCGGCGGCCGCTTCACGGCGGCAGCAAAGGTCATCGTGAACGCGACCGGCATCTTCACCGACGAGGTACGACAACTGTGCGAGCCGGCGGCCGAGGCAATGGTCGCTCCCAGCCAGGGCATCCACCTCGTCTTCGAACGGTCATTCCTGCGTGGTGAAACGGCAATCATGGTGCCGCACACCAGCGACGGACGTGTCATGTTCGCGATCCCGTGGCACGACCACACCCTCGTCGGAACCACCGACACGCCGATCTCCGGTCCGGCTTATGACCCGCTCCCGTTCGAGCAGGAGATAGAATTCATACTCGATACCGCCTCGCTCTACCTGAGCCGCCCTCCGAAACGCAGCGACATCCTGAGCGTCTACACCGGGATCCGGCCGCTGGTAAAAGCGGGCGCCGGAACCAGCAAGACCTCAGCGCTCTCGCGCGATCACACCATCCACGTCGACCACTCGGGACTACTCACCATCGTCGGCGGCAAGTGGACAACCTACCGCCGCATGGCCGAAGACTGTGTCGATCACGTAATCACCCTGGGCAATCTGCCCGACAGCGAATGCCGCACTCATCACCTGAAGATTCACGGTTACGACGACGAAATCGACAGCCTGAGCAGCATGGGCGTCTACGGTTCGGACGCGGCCGCGATCGGCAAACTCGCCGACGAAGACCCTGAACTTGCCGCGCAACTCAACCCAGCCCTGCCATATATTGGCGCCGAAGTCGTCTGGGCGGTCCGCCACGAAATGGCCCGGACAATTGATGACGTCCTGGCTCGCCGAACCCGCGCCCTCTTCCTCAATTCCGACGCCGCGATAGCCATGGCGCCCGCAGTGGCAGCGTTGATGGCGCGCGAATTGAGGCAGAACGACGCATGGATCAACGCGCAACTGGCCGCTTTCCGCAGCCTGGCTGCGGGCTATCAGCCAAATTCCGCAGTGAAGCAGTAATGAAGATTTGAAAGTGAGACCTGATTGATGCGATCTCCGTTCCTGGGTGAGTTTGTCGGCACGATGGTAATGATCCTGCTTGGCGATGGTGTTGTGGCCGGAGTATTGCTGAAACGCAGCAAAGCCGAAAATGCCGGATGGATGGTAATTACCACGGCGTGGGCCTTTGCTGTGCTCTGCGGAATCTTCACCGCCAATCTTTTTGGCAGCCCCGACGCCCACCTCAATCCCGCCATCACCCTGGCCTTCGCGTTGAAGACTGGAGACTTCCAGAAAATCGCCCCCTTTGTGACTGCCCAGATCGCAGGCGCTTTTTGTGGCGCGGTCCTCGTATGGCTTCACTACCTGCCGCATTGGAAGGTAACCGAAGACCCCACCCTGAAGCTCGGCGTCTTTTGCACCGCGCCCGCTATCCGCAACCTCGCCGTCAACTTCTTCTGCGAGGTACTGGGGACGACGACGCTCATCGTTGTAATCGGCGCCATCAGCTCGAAGCTGGTGCTCTCGACCGGCGCGGCCGCAGGGATCACCCCCTATCTCGTGAGCTGTGTGGTCTGGGGAATTGGCCTCTCACTGGGAGGCACTACCGGATATGCCATCAATCCCGCCCGCGATTTCGGACCAAGGCTGGCGCATAGCGTGTTGCCTATTGCCGGCAAGGGCGGCTCAGACTGGGGCTACGCGGGGATTCCGATCGCAGGGCCGGCGCTTGGCGGGGTCATCGCAGGTCTAATTCTGAAGTGGGTAGGAGCGTGAAATGGGGTTGGAGCATGTCACGCTGGGCTGACGACCAAGCAGAGTAAGCTCACGCCCCGACGGCACCCATCCCGCTCCACCAAAGTGAAAAGGGATGGGAACTCGGGGGTCTCGTCAGTGGCAAACCTCTTATTTATTTCGGATGTCCTTCGTTCGGATGTCCCTCGTGTCCGCGGCCGTCGCGCATATCCGTACCGTGAAAATTCTCCGCATGGTGAGCCATTCGATCGGGATCGGCGTGTTCGCCATGTGCCGGATAAGGACCGTGATAGCCGTGGTGTGGATCGTAGTGGTTATCTACGTGGCCGTAGAAGTTGTGCGGGCCATGGAACCATGGTCCGGCTCCAATAAACACACCGCCGCTGAACCACTCCGGGCCATAGTAGCCGTAGGGTGCGCACTCGTACGGCGGATCGTCATAGTACCCGTAGGGGCAAACGGGCGGTGCTCCGATGGTGACCGAAACCTGGGCCGGTGCAGCAGGCGTTGCAGCCCAGATTGCGCCAGCCAGAGCGGGTAAAACCAGCAGTTTCCATGAACGCATTCGATCTCTCCTCTACAACACTCTGTTTAGAGGAGCGACGACACGCGCCGAGTTGTGTCACCGCTTGAAATCCGCAATGGAGGCATCGCCGCTTTGGTTGCCTGCAGGCCTGAAAAATATCTGCCAAAAACAACGCTTCAGGTGAGAGAAGCTGACACCTCCGCGTGGCCACGCTCGCGGGCATAGTCGGCCGGGATCTTGCCCTGATCGCAGGGGACGGCGCGGTTAGCCCCGGCCTCAAGAAGCAACGACACCATCTCGCGATTTCCGCTCGACGCTGCCAGGTGCAGCGGCGTATATCCCCCGGCGGCAGTCGCGTTCACGTCGGCTCCCGCTTCAATGAGCACCCGCGCCACCTCGACCGAATTCCCCAGCGCAATGCAGGCATGCAGCGCATGGTTGCGCATTGGATTGTGCGAGGTCTGATGAATATGCGCGCCGTGTTCGAGCAGCAGCGTAACGGCTTCGGGAGTGGCAAATGCTGCCGACAGGTGCAGGGGCGGCCAGCCATCTCCAGAGACCGCTCGTGCCCTCATGGCATCACTGAAAATGAGTCTCTTCAGACACTCGCAATCGCCGAGGCACGCAGCCTCTGAAATATCGAGATCATCTACATGCTGGCGCAGGAAATCGCGGATCACGGGCTGACCCGTGTACACCGACCACATCAACGCGGATACGCCTTGGGCATCTCGGCAACTTGCCAGGGCGGGATTGGCCTCCACGTCCTCCGCAATTTTCGCCGTGTCGCCGGTGCGGATCAGGTTCAGGAAGTGCTGGCTCATGGTGCGAGTATAGTGCGGCCGGCCGTGGACTTGCGCGTCGCGGATTCCGCATCACGGACGCGCGTTCTCCAGGTTTTTGAATGTAGGCTGTCGGGGAAATTGCGGGGGCGGGGCCAGCTCGGCTACGCAGCCACTGAGATCAATACGGGATCGATGTGAGGCAGAGGCTTCAGTTCGGGCAACTTGACTTCCACGTAGCTTCCGTTCGCGACCGCGGTAAATACCTGATTTGCAGTCTCTTCGACGCGGGTGGAGTTCAAATGTAGCTTGCGGACCGCCATGATTGCCACTGTAGAGAGTAGGAAGCGATTGGGGATTTGGGTACCAGCGGAGTAGATCAGTTCAGAGCGCATTCTTGTCCTCGTTTCTTGCCGAAAAGTTTCGGTGGGCCAGACTCAGTAACGAGGAAGCCGAAGAGGGCGACCGAGCCCTGCTGCACCCGTGGGATGCTGCTCCTGTAAGCATATGCCCTTGGGTTCCAATTCCCTAGAGAAATCGGGTGCCGTGAGCCCGCGGCGTCAAGGCAGGGTGCTTCACTCGTTCTGATTGAGCAGGTCGCCCAGTGTGGCTTTGTGTTTACCCTTGCGCTTCCGCTCACGAACCGTTTCGTCGATCACCCGCTCTGCCTTCGGCTGGCCGACACGTTCGCGCGCGTTGGCCTTGACAGCTTTCACCGCGGAGAAGGTCTTCTTCTTTGTCCGTTTCTTCGCCATTCTTAAGGTTGAGGATCAACGTAACACTTTCCCTATGGGCCTGCTATCCATACAATAAATTTGTAACAGTAACAGGTGACGGGCATGGAAGAGCGCGACTTCTTCGACGAGAGATCCGAACAAAGAACACATACGTTGACGTGTCCGCACTGCGGCAAGGCGGACGAGTATCAGATCTCGTGGCTGGTGCGGCATAAGAAGAACGGATTGCCCCGCCACGCCGACGAGCGTGACCGCGCCCGCTTTGCCAAGGCCCAGTCGTACATGGTGCGCAAAGACGACGCTGCGGCATGCAAGAACATCCGATGCCGCAAGCGCTTTGAAGTGGCGGGCTTGCAGTCGGTAGCCTTCCTGCAATCCGCCTGAGCGTCAATCCGTGGTCATCTTTCCGCGGCAACAGTTGCAAGGTCGGCCTTGGAGTCCGCTTTGCTCAGCCGATACATAAGCAGCGCCGCCCGTTTCGTATTGATCGGCTGTGCGGAGAGATCGATCGTCTCTCCCGGCGCATGGGCTCCTTCTCCGGTCGCCCCAATGCCCGCCAGCCCCGGCAATGTAGGCGACACAAATGCAATATCGCCGGCGCCCCGCTTCATCGGATCGAGCTCCGGCATCGGTGCGAACCCCAGGCTCTGATTTACCTGGTTGAGAATCCGCAGCAGCGCGCGGCTCTCCGCCGTGGGTGCCATCGCGGGATAGCCCTCTCCAAACTTGATTGTGGCATTTGTCTTCGGCAGATGCCGGGCGACGATTGCCTCCATCTTCTTTTCCACGCGATCACTCTGTTCATTCGAGATGGTGCGGATATCGCCGGTCGCGAAGGCTGCGGGCGGAATTACGTTTGCCTTGCCGGCCGCACTGCCGGCGATGCCGTCCTTATCGACATTGACGGTTGTGCCGCCAAGAACGAGTCCCACGTTGAAGGTAAGATACTGCTCGGGTAATTGCGTGCGAAAAGCATCGAGTATGCGCGTTAACTCATAAATCGCGCCGTCGCCTTTGCTGTCGGAAAAGATGGCCGAAGAATGTCCGCTTTCACCCGTCGTCTCGATCTTCCATGAAATCGAACTGCGCCGGCTGACGCTACCGTAGTAGACACCATCAAAGCGCGGAGTAGCCTCGAATTCGAGCGCTACATCCGAGTGCTTGGCTGCGGCAAGCATATCCCGGCGCGCGATGTCGGCCGGCTCACCGTGCTCCTCTTCATCCCCACTCAGGACGATGGTTATCTCCATCTGCTTCAGCACGCCGGCAGCCTGCAGCGCCTTGAGCGCATAAAGCATGTCCAGCAGGCCACCCTTCATATCGTTCACGCCGGGCCCTGTACCGATATGGCCGCTAGCGGTGTAACTCTGGAACGTGCTGTCCTTGTCGAACACGGTATCCATGTGGCCGATCAGCAGCATGCGCTTGCCGCATTTGCCGGGCTCAGGACACGGATGTTCGGCCACGAGCGTTCCGGCGCGCTGCACCTCATCCATCGGAACCCATCTAACCTTGAAGCCAAGCTGCTCCAACTGAGGCATGATCACTTTGCCAACCGCCCGCACGCCTTCGAGATTATGCGTGCCGCTGTTGATGTTCACCAGCTTTTCG
This sequence comes from uncultured Acidobacteriaceae bacterium, assembly GCA_963721995.1. GTDB lineage: Bacteria > Acidobacteriota > Terriglobia > Terriglobales > Acidobacteriaceae > Silvibacterium. Next base: position 163,352 of record CAVRNK010000085.1, read on the forward strand.
AGCAGTTCATTGGATGCCTGCTCGTTCGCATCGACATAAGCAACGATCGCTTTCTGCTCTGGAGAAATGACCTGCGCCGACGCGCCCGCCACGAATGCCGCCGCCAGAAATAACACCAATCCGCTCCGCATGATGGGCAGGATAGCATCCGTTTAATCCAGCATCGCACTGGGCATCCCAGAGTCGGCCCGATCATCGCGCTTTGCTATACTGGGCCGTTTGCTATGAAGATTCTTGTCTGCATCAAACAGGTCCCGCAGAAGGACGCACCCCTCAAGCTGAACGACGACGGTACCTGGATTCGCGAGGACGTCTCCTACGAAGTAAACGAGCCTGACGCCTACGCCCTCGAAGAGGCGCTGCGGCAGAAAGAGAAGCATGGCGGCGAGGTGACCGTGATCACAGCCGGCCCTGCCCGGGCCTCTCAGGTGCTGCGCGAAGCGCTAGCCAAGGGCGCCGACCGGGCCATCCATCTCGAAGACGATAAGTTCGTGCGCCTCGACTCAGCCAACACCGCGCGCGCGATCGCTGCGGCCGTGGCCGACGAGAACTTCGACTTGATTGTCACAGGCCTTCAATCCGACGACTACGGCTGCGCGCAGACAGGCGTGCTGCTTGCGGAGATTCTGGAGCGTCCGCATGCCACCATCATCATCGGCATCGAGAAGACCGCCGACGGGCTGCACCTCAAGCGGGAACTGGAGGCCGGCCACTATCAGTTCATCGACATGCGCCTGCCCGCGGTGCTGACGATCCAGAGCGGCATCAACAAGCTGCGCTACGCCTCGCTTATCGGCATCAAGCAGGCGAAGAACAAGCCGATGCGCAAGGTGACCTGGGCCGAAGTTGAGCCCAAGCTGAGCGCCAACCAGCAGCAGATCGAGCGTCTTTACATTCCCGAGAAGCAGAAGAAGACGCAGATGATCGAGGCTCCGGCAGGCGAGGCGGCGAAGAGACTGGTCGAGTATCTCAAAAATGAAGCGCGCGTGATTTAATGGCTGTAAGCCATATCAAGGAGAGAGAAAAGGCAACATGGCAAATCTGACCATCCCCGTCGCCGAGCGCGGCCTGACACCCGATGAAGTCGAAAAGCTGGACAAGCGCCGCCAGTGGGGGCTGACCTTTCAGGTCATCGCGGGGCAGTTCGCCTTCTTCGCCGTGCTGCTCACCCTCTGGACCGGGCAGGATCTGACCTACTCGCCGGGCTGGATGCATCCCATGGCCTACTACAACGTGCTGACCGGCGCCCTCGCGGTCATCTTCGGTATGTACGGTACCTGGCTGAAGCGCGGCGCGCGGGAGTTCCACGACTAAATCTACATGGCAGACAGCATTCTGGTAGTTGCGGAGCAGCGCGAGCGCAAGCTCAACCGGGTTTCGTACGAGACCATCGCGGCGGCACAGGCCATATCCAAGGACACGGGCTGGCCGGTTGAGGTCGTGCTCGCCGGTAACGGTATTGCCGCTCTGGCTCAGGAGCTAGCGCAGAAGGCGGTTGCCAAGGTCTACGCGCTTGAAGGACCCTCACTCGAAGCCTACACATCCGACGCTTACGTCTACGCGCTGAAGCAGTTCATCTCCGGGAAGCAGCCCAAGCTGGTGCTCTTCCCGCATACTTACCAGGTGCGCGACTTCGCGCCACGGCTGGCTCTCGGCCTCGACCGGACGCTGATCTCGGATTCTGTCGGCTACAAGCACGAAGGTGGCAAGCTGCTGTTCACGCGCCAGATGTTCCAGGGCAAGTTCGCGGCAGATGTTTCGTTTGCCGGAGACGCTCCGTGGCTCGCGACCATCCAGATCGGAGCGTTCAGGGGCGATCAGGCGCAAGCAGGCTCGGCGGCTGTTGAAAATGTGAGCGCTGCGGTTGCGGATGCCCCGGCCCGGGTGACTCCGCACGAGGTCTTCCAGGAGGCGAGGCAGGCCGTGGATCTGTCTCAGGCCGAGGTCATCGTTGCCGTGGGTCGCGGCATCAAGGAGCAGAAGAACCTGGCGCTTGCCGAGGATCTGGCCAAGACCCTGGGCGGCGAGGTCGCGGCATCGCGTCCCATCTGCGACAACGGTTGGCTGCCGCTGGAGCGGCAGATTGGGTCGTCGGGGCAGACGGTGGCTCCGAAGCTCTACTTCGCGCTGGGCATCAGCGGAGCCATCCAGCACATCGTCGGGATGAAGGGCTCTCGGACGATTGTGGCGATCAATAAGGACTCCGAGGCTCCGATCTTCGAGATCGCCGATGTGGGCGTAGTGGGAAATCTCTTCGACGTGGTGCCTGCGGTCACCGAAGAGATCAAGAAGGCGAAGGCGGGAGCTTAGGCTCTCGCTCTTTCCCGTTTTGGGACTGCACCGACCTTACCTACTCCCCTCCCTTTCACTTTGTAACTCATTCATTCTATTTATGATATCGGCGGGCTGATCCGCAGATCATTGATTCTGCGCGGTTTAGCTGTGTGTCCCATGTTTTGAATGACTTACAGCCCGTCTTTCATTTCATTGGGCTTGTTCCGCTGTCATTGATTGCACAGGGCATGTGGCCCGTTGCAAGAGAAAGGCCCGGCAATTAGCCGAGCCTCTATATCTATTCTAGTTCATTCAGCAGGAAACTCGGCCAATGCTGGTTCGTCGATTAAGCCCCTATATTTCAATCGGTTACCGGGCCGAACTTCAAGCGATCAGGCTTGACATGGAATGTCGGGCCGATAATCTGAACTCGGATGGATAAGTCCAACGGCTACGAGGAGATCGCGGAGGATTTCATACGAGCGCGCAAGGCGCACATTGGTCCCGACGTCGTTCGCGAGTGGGCACGCGAGTTTCCGCCGGGATCAGAAGTGCTGGAACTGGCGTGCGGTCACGGGATCATTTCGCAGGTGCTGGTGGATCCGGGACTGCGGCTTTATGCCGTCGACGCCTCACCGACGCTTCTCAAGGCATTTCGGGAGCGCTTCCCTGGGGTCGAGACGGAGTGCGCGGCTGCCGAGGATTCGAGTTACTTTGGCCGGACATTCGATGGCGTAATTGCGTGGGGTCTGATGTTTCTTCTGCCCGAGGAGACGCAGCGAACAGTGCTGGCCAAGATGGCGAAGGCGCTCAAGCAGGGCGGCCGGTTGTTGTTCACGGCTCCGCGCGGGGCGGTAACGTGGATGGATTCGCTGACGGGTCTCGAGTCGCGTTCGCTGAGCGCGGAGGAATATGAATCGCAGCTGCGGGAGCTGGGATTCGATGTCGAGCCGGGACGGATGGATCAGGGAGAGAATTATTACTATTTGGCGAGGAAGAGAGGCTGAGTACTTCACCACGGGGCTATCCCGCCCGAGCCAACGCAGGCTTGAGTGGGACAACCGGTGATCTACTTTCAGTCTCCACTTTTTGCTTCGGGAGGGATTGGTTAAGCGGCTATCCATCATCTACGTCACGGCGATATTATTGCGAACAAAATGGCAAGCCTCACGTATGTGGACAAGCTACGGCTAGAGAAATTGTTCGGGATGGGCAGCGGTTACGTCCTGAATTTTTCCGACAAAACCTTCCGAGAGTTTGTTTTCGAGAGCGTGGGGATTGACATGTACTCACCTGGAATGGATTCGGGGGGAACTTCAAAAGGCCAAGCGGCTACGTCACTTTTGGAGGGTGCAGCCGGATCATGTTGTTGGCACGTTGTTGATAGGTCTTTGCGATTACTACCAGGCAATAGAAAATCAGCCTGATGAAAGCTTATTGTCAGAATGCCGTCAGATCGCGCATCGGCTCGCTTTGGAGAATGTTGTATCGAGAGGTGAACCCCTCAGTCCCACTCAGTCGTCAACTGCACCTGACATGGCCGGCGCTACTTTGGACCCCACGTCGGCTGCCTACCTTGCGACTCAATCGGGGATTTTTGCTGAAGGCGTTCGAAGAGATGGCCTACTGCGGAGACCCACATCGTCGCTGGTATCTGCTTGAGGACCTGCTGGTCCGAACCTTTCAACTTCATCAGATCGATGTCTTCCGTTCCTTCAAGCGCAACGACGGCTCTGAGCAGATTGACGCCGCCTTTAAGCTTGAAGGTTGGCATTACCTCGTTGAATGTCGATGGCGAGAGAAGTTGGCGGATACTCGCCAAGTGGACGGACTTCGGGGACAAGTTCAGCGCTCCGGGAAACAGACAATGGGTGTGTTCCTTGCAATTAACGGATGGTCTTCGCATGTCCCCGGCAACCTGAAGCAGAATCCCGATAAGTCCGTGCTTCTGATGGATGGATATGATCTTCGAGTGGTATTGGAGGGACGAGTTGGACTTCGGGAGCTTCTTTTTTCCAAACTCAAACACTTCAACATCGAAGGTGAGCCGTTCGTCAGCGTAGCGCAGATTATCGCGGATCGCGCTTGATCTGACCGGCCCCATCGACGGAATGACGGATTTGCATGTATTGCCTCCCTCCGGTTGTCGTAGCGCTGAGCGAACAGAAGCAGGTCCTTCGACTGCGCTCCCTTCCCCGCCCCACCGCGCCAACAGCGGGCGCGTTGGGGGCGCCGGTCCGGTCGCTTCGCTCAGGATGACATCCGTAGGTGATGTGCGCGGATGCGCATGAGCGGCGTGATCGTCATATTCTCAGTCGAGGGTTATGATCACCTTCCCGCGAGCATGTCCTTCCTCGACGTAAGCGATAGCCTGGCCCGTATTGCTCAGCGGGTATCGGCGATCGATCACGGGATGCATTCTGCCGGTTGGCACGAAGCTACTCAACGTCTCGAGATCTTCCGGTTTCGCTCTGGCGATGAAGAAAAGGAAATTCTGGCGGAGAATGAATGACCGGACAATCGCATCAAGTAATCCGCGGAGAATCGGGCCCCACTGTTTCGGTGCGCCCACAAGCACGCACTGGCCCTGCGGGGTCAGAACGCGACGGAGATCGGACAGCGAGCGGTTTCCAACATTGTCGAGGACAAGATCGTATCGCTTTGTCTCCTGAGCGAAGTCCTGCTGCGTGTAGTCCACGACAGCGTCGGCACCGAGCGATCGGACCATCTCCACGTTCCTAGTGCTGCAGACGCCGGTGACTTCTGCTCCCAATATTTTGGCGGTCTGGACGGCGAATGTGCCCACGCCGCCCGCTGCTCCGTTGATAAGCACTTTTTGACCGGGCGCAAGTTTGCCTTTGTCGCGCAGCCCTTGCAGTGCGGTGAGGCCGGCGATGGGCAGGCTGGCCGCCTGTTCGAAGGTGACACTCTCCGGCTTCGCGGCCAGTTGTGACTCACGGGCACGAGCGTACTCGGCGAATGCGCCTTTGCCGAGTCCGAAGACCGCGTCGCCTGGTCTGAAACGGGTTACCGCGTTGCCGACCGAGGCCACCTCGCCCGCGAGGTCTACGCCGGGCCGGTGCGATTTGAGCCGCCAGTCCAGAGGGTTGACCGAAGCAGCCCGGACCTTGATAAGAACTTCGCCCTTCTTCGGGACGGGTGGGTCGGTATCGACCAGCTCGAGAAATTTTCGAGAGTCGCGTTTTGTGTAGATGGCGGCTTTCATTCGTACCTCCGCCGGGGCTTCATTGTATCGTTCGCGGCAAAGAGACGACGGGCGCAAGGAGATATTCACACCACAGAGCACACAGACAGCACAGAGGGGGAGCCCGCCTTAGCTTCGCGAAAGCGGGCACCCCGGATCCGAACCTAATCAGCTGCCCATCTGCCGGCAGCCACATAACGGACAGATCTCGGCTCTCCTCAATATCTGTTTCCCGCAATCGGCGCAATATTTGAGGTTTCGCTGACTTGCGCTAGCGTCGATGTTTGCTTCGTCGGCTTGCCTCACGATGGGTTGCGACTGATTATTTTACGTTTCGATTGGTACCTTTGGTGCCCCGCATGGCTGCGCGAACGGCGAAAAAGACGAGTGTTGGCATTCCGAAAAGGAACAGAAGAATAATAAGGTGAGTTGGAGTAAACAGATTGTCGAGCATTTGTCCTACTGAATTGTTGAACGCTGGTTGTTAAACGCCATTACCGACCCGCCGAACAGTTTTGTCGGCAGTTAATAGCCCTCTTCCAGTGTTGGAGTGGTTAGGAATTGGTAGCCCACATAGCAGCAATAGGCATAGAACAATAAGGGTGGTACCCAGAGGGTAAAAAATCCAATCGCGACAAAGACCCAGTTAAGAAGTCCAAATGCCCAACCGCGCTTGTCGCCTGTAGCTAGGTTTCCCAGCCCGTTCCATAAAAAATTTAGGCCGAGGAGGATTGCCATCTTCGTTACGAATGACGTCTCTAGCTCGGGCGATGATGTTCTTGCCGAGGCGAAGAAGTTTTGTCCGAGTCCTGTTCTAGTGGTTGAGGGGAATGCCTGACGGCAACCGCAGCCTGGACATATCTCAGCCTTGCGAAGGATTATTTTTCCGCATTCTGTGCAGTATTTTTGGTCTAAGTTGAGGGAATTTGGTTTTTCAGTAGATGATGAGTCGGATGTTTGATCCATTTAATACCGGGCCCTAGCGTCTTTTGATATTGGGGGTCGCGGTAAATACTATCGGCAGTGATCGTGCATCGCAATAAAAATTCGCAGCATTGAGACAGGATCGGAATTCCGGTCCGGAAATTCGGCATCGGGTGTAGTGGTGATCTAAAAGAAAGTGCCTCCCATCCTTCTTCAACTGCCGGCTCAGCATGGGCCGAGTCGGTGTCAATCGAACAGAAGCAGGTCCTTCGACTGCGCTCCCTTCCCACCCCACCGCGCCAACCGCGGGGCGCCGGGAGCCCCGTTTCGGCCGCGCCGCTCAGGATGACATCGGCGGGGCAACGGCCCGAGTGTGCACGAGCGGCGGGATCGTCATACACTCATCCCGAACCACAAAATACCTTTCTGCCCGAGGAATAGATGCGACGGGGATTTCTTGTCTTTAGCCTTTTTGTTTTGGGTGGCTTTGCGGCTCTCGCGCAGAGTCAGGCTTCGAACTGGGTGGGAACGTGGGCGGCTTCGCCGGTGGGCTCTGCGGTGAATGAGGGTCAGCCCGGTCCCGGCAACACGACGTATCGCAACATCGTGCATATCAGTCTGGGCGGATCGGCTGTGCGGGTGCAGCTCACGAATGAGTTCGGGACTCAGCCGCTGACAGTGGGTGCGGCGCACGTTGCGATCAGCGCGGGCGGCGGCGGGGCAATCCAGACAAATACCGACCACGCGCTCACATTCAACGGAAAGCCGACGGTCGAGATTCCGGCAGGAGCGTTTGTGCTCAGCGATCCGGTAGCGATGCAGGCGGCTCCACTGTCCGATTTAGCCGTGAGCGTCTACGTGCCCGAACAACGCATTCGCGATACGACCTGCCACACTTTCGCCGATTCGACTAACTACGTTTTCCAGGGCGATGCAACGACCGCCGCTATCGCCGACAAGTCCAACCCGATCTACGCCTGGTGCTTCGTGAAAGGCATCGACGTGAAGACCGATGGGAAAGCCGCGGCCATCGTTACGTTCGGCGACTCCATCACGGATGGCGCTCATGCCACGAGCGATGCCAACCGGCGCTGGCCCGATGTGCTGGCTGCCCGGCTGCAGGCAGACAAGAAGACGGCGGACCTAAGCGTGCTGAATCAGGGGATCGGCGGCAACCGCCTGCTGCACGATGGATACGGCCCGAGCGCGCTGGCACGATTCGACCGCGACGTGATCGCACAGAGCGGGGTGAAATACCTCATCATTCTCGAAGGCATCAATGACATTGGCCGCCTGAAGGATCCGCACGAGCCGGGCGACAACATCACCGCCGACGACCTGATCTTCGGGCTCACGCAACTGGTGACGCGCGCACACCAGCACGGCATCAAGGTCTTCGGCGCGACGCTCACGCCGTATCTGCCGACCGGCTATTCGTCTCCGCAGGGCGAGCAGGTTCGACAGGCCTACAACCGGTGGATCAGAACAAGCGGCATCTTCGATAGCGTGATTGATTTCGACAAGATTACGCAGGACCCGGCGAATCCCGGCACATTTCTACCGGCTTACGATTCCGGCGATCACCTTCATCCCGGAGACGCAGGATACAAGGCAATGGGCGATGCTATTGATTTGTCCCTGTTCCACTAATGCCTGTGCCGGCCGGAGGTGAGGCGGGAGCGCGCTGGGGGAGGCGCGCTCGATGGAGGGTTGATCTGGGAGCGGGGGTGTTGCTGGAGGCTGGCGACTCATGGTCACCGCTAAGGTGGATACTTCAGGGGTGGACAACTTGTTGACGAATACGATGCAGGGGTCGCGTCTCGGGGTTGTCCTCGTTGGCCTGGCCGATCAGGCGGTGTTGAGACTCAATCCTGGTTACAGCTGTGGCATGTCTCGTGCAGCGACAGAAATGCATTCAGGGACTCTTCCACGCGTGCCAGGATGACTGCAGGCTCTTCGATGCCCGCCATTCGGACGGCGGACGTTGCCGCCTCCAGAAAATCGATGGCTCTGCCGTGACATTGTTCGCAGAAAAGCAGCTGATTAATTTCGGCGGGGGAATTATCTGTCTTCATAAGAGATTATGCCCCCCAACGCCAAACGACGCGAAGTGACGCTGGTAACTTGTCTTCAATATTCGTTTGACGATAAAGAGGTTCGCTGAGTTTCGCGCAACCGGCCATTTCAGGGAGGCCTGCTGTCGGGCGCTCGCGCGTTCCCTGTAAGATGGTCGGTCGCCCATGATCACTTTTCGTAAACCACTTGAAGGAATCGACCGCCCGCAGATGGAGGCCGATGTTGTTATTGTCGGCGGAGGCCCGGCAGGAATGGCATGCGCGCTGCGGCTTTCGCAGCTTATTGACGAGCACAACGCGAACCATCCCGATTCGCAGCTGACGAAGGAGAACATCTACGTTCTCGAGAAAGCGCGAGAGGTGGGGCAGCACTGCTTGTCGGGAGCGCTGCTGGATCCGCGTTCGATGAAGGAACTGCTGCCGGGATTCGAGAGCGAAGCGCCGATCGATGCCGAGGTCACGAAAGAGTCTGTCTATTTTCTGAGCAAGGACAAGGCGCGCAAGTTCCCTATAGTTCCGCCGCCGCTGAGGGATCACGGCAACTACGTCATCTCGATCAATAAGTTTGTAAAGTGGCTGGGGCAGAAGGTCGAAGACGCCGGCATCACGGTCTTTACGGGATTTGCGGGGTCAGAGCTTCTGATCGAGTCTATTAACCCCGCCGCAGGCGCTGACGACAGCCGCGATGTGGAGACGGCGCGAGTGGCGGGCGTTCGCACCGATGACAAGGGAGTGGACAAGCAGGGACAGCCCAAAGCCAATTTCGAGCCGGGGTATGATCTGCGTGCCAGGATTACGATTCTGGCCGAGGGAACGCGGGGCAACTGCGCGAAGCAGCTGATCAACCATTTGAATCTCGAGGACCCGAACCACGCGCAGACCTACGGCCTGGGCATCAAGGAACTGTGGGAGATTCCGGCGGGCCGCGTCGCCAAGGGCGAGGTGATCTACACGCTGGGCTATCCGCTGACCACGAAGGAGTATGGCGGGGCTTGGATTTACGGCATATCTGACACGCTCATCTCGATTGGCTACGTGACCGGGCTGGATTACGAGGACCCGCGGACTGATCCGCACCACGTGTTTCAGGACTTCAAGCTGCACCCATTTGCGCGGCGAATACTGGAGGGCGGCAAGATGATCCGCTACGGCGCGAAGTCGCTGCCCTACGGCGGATGGCTGACGATGCCGCGGATTTATGGCAACGGCTGGATGATTCTCGGCGACTCGGCGAGCTTTCTGAATTCGCAGCGGCTCAAGGGCATTCACCTGGCGATCAAGAGCGGAATGCTGGCGGCGGAGACGGCCTTCGACGCGCTCCTCTCCGGCGACAGCTCAGCCGATACGCTGAGCGAGTACAAGGCGGCGGTCGACAGGAGTTGGATTGCGGATGAGCTCTACAGGGTGCGCAACTTCCACCAGGGATTCGAGCACGGGCTGACTGAGGGCATGATCCGTGCGGGGATTCAACAGTTGATGCGGGGCGGCAATCTCGGACCGGATTACAAAAATCAAGCCGGCTACACGTACATGCGGGAGATCGACTCGCTGACGTTTTACGGTCCGCGCCGGCATTTTCTGGGCAATGCGAAGGGCGACGGCAAACTGACATTCGACCGGCTCACCGACGTCTACCACTCGGGGACGCGCCACGACGACGACCAGCCGGTCCACCTGGTGGTCGAGGACCTGAATATCTGCAGCACGAAGTGCGTGAAGGAGTACGGCAATCCCTGCCAGTATTTCTGCCCGGCGGCGGTGTATGAAATGGTGGACACGGCGGCGGACGGTGCGGGGGCAACCCCTGGCAAAGAACTGCACATCAATTTTGCTAACTGCGTGCATTGCAAGACGTGCGACATCATGGATCCGTACCAGATCATCAACTGGGTGCCTCCGGAGGGCGGCGGGGGGCCGAACTACGACGGTATGTGACGCGAGTCGGACGCGTGCAGGCTATCTTCCGGTTACTTCCCTTGCGCCCGAAGGTAATCCGTGAGAGATTACCCTCAGCGAGCCCCTACTTCATTCCGCAGTAAACACTTTCGGGGACATTATTCCCATGCCGGAGCCTCATCTTATCTGCCCGACCTGCCATGAAGAGAAGCAGCTTCGCAGGTCGCACTTCCGCGCTATTGACCTGCCCAATCTGCTTTTTCGACGGAAGCCGTATCGCTGCCTGATCTGCAACCGGCGGTTCTACAGCCAGGTGCAGAGGGCGCCTGAGCCACGGGCGGGCGCTTCATCGCAGCCGCCTCCACGGTCTTAGGCCGCAGAGATCTTGGGCCGTAGAGCGTTTGGCTGAAACTGGCAGCGCATCCGCGCATCCAATAGAGTAATAATCAGAACCATGTCGCTCTTATCCGGCACATCGCTGTTATCGGGCAATTCGGGCGCACTAGAAGAGGATCGTCTGGCCGCGCCACCGGTTCTGACTGACCGCTACAAGCGGGCTATCACCGACCTGCGCGTCTCCATTACCGACCGGTGCAATTACCGGTGCGTTTACTGCCGGACCGGCAACGAGGGCGCGCAATTCTCCGAGCTGCCAATGGCCGATTACCTGCGGATGGTGCGCGTCTTCGTGGGCCTAGGCATCGAGAAGGTGCGACTGACCGGCGGCGAGCCCCTGCTGCGCAAGGGCCTAGTGGACTTCGTTGGCGAACTGGCCAAGCTGAGGACAGTCAGAACCGGAGAGCCGCTGGATATAGCGCTCACGACGAACGGCCATCTTCTCCAGGATCTCGCAGCGCCGCTCAAGGACGCCGGACTGACCCGCATCACGGTCAGCATGGACGCCGTCGATCCCGCGACATTTGCGCGTATCACGCGCGTTCCGGGCAGCTTCGAGCATGTCGTCCGGGGCATTCGAGCGGCGCAGCGTGCCGGGCTCGATCCCGTGAAGGTGAACTGCGTGCTGCTGCGCGGCTTCAACGACGACCAGATCGTCGACTTCGCTAAATTCGCGCGGGAAGAAGGCGTGATCGTGCGCTTTATCGAGTTCATGCCGCTTGAGGAAGACCGGCTGTGGACACCCGACACTGTGGTCCCGATCCGCGAAGTGGTGGAAAAGCTGGAGAGCTTCCGGCCTGTGGTCCGGCTCTCTCCGAACACAAGGAGCGAAACGGCGGTGCGCTATACCTTCGACGACGGCATCGGTGAGGTCGGCATCATCGCGCCGGTCTCGCAGGCCTTCTGCGGGCAGTGCAGCCGCATTCGCCTCACCTCGGACGGAAAAATTCGCACCTGTCTCTTCTCGCAGTTCGACCACGACCTCTACGGTGTGATGAAACGCGGGGGCGTCATGAAGCGTGGCGGCACGGACGAGGATCTGGCTGCGTTCATCACGCGCACGGTCGCGCAGAAGGAGGCCCGCCACCACATTGGCGAGCCGGATTTCCTGAAGCCCTCACGCACCATGGTCCACATCGGCGGGTGACTTCGCGTCACGGCGACACGCGCTTCGCGGGACTAGCCGTCCAGGTACACGCGCTTCGCGCCATTCGTGACACAAAGACTGGCTTGCCTCAGGGACGCGACCGATGGTCGCTGGTGATTAGCCCGTCGGGGCTGATTTCTGCGCTTCGAGCCTTGCAAGGCGGAGTTCAATGTTGTGCAGGTTCAGAATGGTATCGAGCTTGGTGTTGACCTCGTTGAAGCGAGCGTCGGACTTCGCTTCGATACCCTTGAAACGGGCGTCAAGTTCGTTGAAACGCGAGTCAAACTTAGCGCTGAGCTCGCTGAATTTTGCTTCCTGAATTTTTTCGAGAGCGATCAGGCGGGCGTCGAGCGCCGAGATGTTCCCCTGCAACTGACGGATTTCCGGGGCCACCAGATCCTGGATTGCCTGCCTTACCCCGGTGACGATGTCTGTGCTCATGGACTTTGCTATCCTTCCAAGCGTGGCTCTTCACATCAGTATTGCATCTGTTATGGATCACGAACACGGGTTTTCTCTGCGCCTCCGGTAAGAGGAATTACGAAAATACTGTGTTTGTCTGAAGCGGCCTGATCCCTTACCACCCCTTTACTGTTGCTGCTGTGCCTGCTGCAGTTGCTGTAACAGAGGCTCGGCGGGCGGTGGTGGGGGAGCCTGGGCTTTCTCGACCAGCATCGACCAGTCTTCGGGGATGGGCAGTTCCTGATCGAGCGCGGGAGCTTTTGCTGAGGCAGTCACCTGCACGGCAACGTACAGGTCGCTCGCTGTGCGGCCAAGAAAGAGGCCCTTGGTCGGCGGCACGTCAGCGTAGTCGCGGCCGAGAGCGGTGCGGATGTGGCGGTCACGCGCGATCAGCGCGTTGGTCGGATCGAAGCCTACCCATCCCAGGTGCGGCAGGAAAGCCTCAACCCAGGCATGCGTAGCGTCCGAGGTCGACCGGTCGCGATCTTCCTGGCGGTGGTACAGATAGCCGCTGACGTAGCGGCACGGAATTCCGAGCTGCCGCACCAGCGCAATCATGATGTGGGCGAAGTCCTGGCAGACTCCCTGGCGCGAATGAAGCGCCTCATCGATCGGAGAGTCCACACGCGTCGTGCGGGGCGAATAGCTGAAGTGGTCGTACAGCCGGTGATTCAATTCGCGCAGCAGCATCATCGGATCGTCGCGGCGCACAACGTTAAGCTCGCGCGCCAGCTCGTCGAGCGCGGGCGTCGGTTCGGTAAATTCGCTGGGCAACAGCATCTCCCAGTAGTCTCCTTCGCAGACAAGAGCGTCGAGCTCGCGCCATGCATCGGGAGCGAGAAAGCCGGGGATCTCGGCAAGCGGCTGGTGTTCGACCAGCGATTCGGCGATGATTACCAGCTGCCCGTGCTGGCCGGGGATATCAAAGTGGTGCACGTTGTTGCTCAGGTGGTCGCGATAAGAGAAGACGCGGCAGCGCGGACTAACTGAAAGCGAGAAGGTGAGGCACCGCTGGTTGCTGTCGCTGCGCGGGTGCATGCGCACTTCCATCACACTCTCGCTTACCGCTTTCGAGTACACGAACTTCGTCAGGTGCCGAATGGAATAGAAAAGCATCGATGTCCTCGCCCTACATGGCCAGCGCAGTCTGCACGGAGTATTGAATGTAGACCTCGTAAACGAGGTCGTGAATTAGGCGGCACTGCTCGAGAATTCTGCGCAGATAGCGCGCAGGATCTTGCGTCACGATCTCGTTGATCTGTGCGTAGCCGAGCGATGCCTGCAGCTTGCCGGAGACGCGCGTCAGGTCGGTCGCATGCTGTCCATGCGACTGCTGCTGAATGGCATCGAGGGACTGATAAAGACGGTCGATCGAATAGCGGATCGAGTGCGGGAACTCCGGGTCGAGGAGCAGGAATTCCAGGATGCGCTCGTAAGTCAGATCGGCGGTGTAGACCTTGCAATAGGCCTCGAAGGCCGTGCAGGTGCGCAAAAGCCCGATCCACTCGAGATAGCTGTAGGCATCGTCGACGTCAGTGGAGTTCGCGAAGACATCGTCCTGATAGACAGCCAGCAGCTTCGCCGTCGCCGTTGCCCGCTCCAGAAACCGACCTACCTGGAGAAACTGCCATCCTTCGCCGTGGCTCAGCGTGGTGTCGGTGACTCCCTGGAACAGGTGCACTCCGTCGATGAGAGCGGGCATGAACTCCGAGAGTTGCGTGTCGGAGGGCGACGGGGGGCGCAGGCGCGAAACATCGTGGAAGAGCCGGTTCAGCCTCTGCCATTGTTCTGTGCTGATCGCCTCGCGAATCTGCCGCGCATTTTCCCGTGCAGAGATCACGCAGGCGGTGACTGAGCCGACATGAGTCGGGCTGAAGCACAGGGTGTATACCAGCGAATACACATCGTCATTCCACTCGATGTCCCGGGGATGACCGAGCGCCGCCAGCACACGCCTCCACCTGCGTTCCTCGCTGATGGCGGACTTATCGAGCATCAGGCCGACGTTGATATCGACGATTCGCGCAGTATGCTCGGCCCGCTCCAGGTAGCGGCTTGTCCAGTAAAGACTGTCTGCAACGCGTGAAAGCAATTGTGTCTCCCGCTGTTACATTTCTTAAAACCTAGCCCAAAACCCAGGTGTCTTTGCTGCCGCCGCCCTGTGAGGAATTCACTACGAGCGAGCCTTTGCGCAGGGCGACGCGCGTAAGTCCGCCGGGCACGATGGTGACCTTGTCTCCGAAGAGAATGTAGGGCCGCAGGTCGACGTGGCGCGGCTCGATGGTGCCGTCTTCAAGCAGGCAGGGCGAGCGCGAGAAATCGAGCGTGGGCTGAGCGATGTAGTTGCGCGGATTCGCCTCGATTCGTCTGCGGAACTCCTCACGATCTGCCGCGCTGCTATGCGGTCCGATGAGCATGCCATAGCCACCCGACTCGCCGACTGCCTTGATCACAAGATTCTGAAGATTCTCAAGCGTGTGCTGGCGCTGCGAGCGGTCTGTCATCAGGTAGGTCTCGACGTTGTTGATGATCGGCTCTTCGCCGAGATAGTAGCGAATGATCGCCGGGACGTAGGCGTAGAGCGCCTTGTCATCGGCCACGCCAGTGCCGAAGGCATTGGCCAGGGTGACATTTCCAGACCGGTAAGCGTTGAACAAGCCGGCGGCGCCGAGGATCGAATCCGTACGGAAAGCCAGCGGGTCAATGAAGTCGTCGTCGACGCGCCGGTAGATCACGTCCACGCGCTTGAGGCCGCCCGTGGTGCGCATGTAGACGACGTTGTCGTGGGTGACCAGATCGCGCCCTTCGACAAGCTCGATGCCCATCTGGCGCGCGAGATAGGTGTGCTCGAAGTACGCCGAGTTGTATACGCCGGGCGTGAGCAGAACGATCACCGGCTCGGGCCGTCCTTCGGGCGCGAGAGAACGCAGCGTGCTGAGCAGCGCCTGCGTGTAGTTCTCGATGGGGCGCACTCCGTAGCTGTGAAACAGGTGCGGCAAGGTCCGCTTCATGATGCGGCGGTTGGTGAGCATGTACGAAACGCCGCTGGGCACGCGAAGATTGTCTTCAAGGACTACGTACTCGCCGGTTTTCAGTCGCAGCAGATCGGTGCCTGCGACCGCGACGTAGACATTGCGCGGCACCTGTAATCCGCGCATCTGGCGGCGAAAGTGCTGGCAACTGTAGACGATCTCGCGCGGAATCACGCCCTGAGCAAGAATCTTGCCATCGTGATACACATCGTGCAGAAACAGATTGAGAGCGCTGATGCGCTGGGTCAGGCCCTTCTCGATGCGATCCCAATCTTCGCCGGTCACGAGCCGCGGAATCAGGTCATAGGGAAAGATGCGTTCCGTTCCCTCTTCGCGTCCGTAGACGGTGAAGGTGATGCCCTGCATCAGGAAGGAAACATCGGCCGATTGTTTGCGGCGCTGCAGCTCCTCGCGCGGCAGATCGGAGAGCACCTTGAGCAGCGCGGCGTAGTGCGAACGAATGCCACCGTCCGGCGTGAACATTTCATCGAACGCGTCATCGAGGAAATATTCGCGCAGCAGGCGGCTGTCGAATTCACCGCGTAACAGCGTTGTGCTCATCCCGATCTCAAATATCCTCGGATGCAGAATGTGAATTGCAGAGGCCCGATGACTGCGAACAATCCCGGCTCGACAACCCGATCGTGCAGCCTAAGCTGGAGAAACTACTCATCATCCCCGAGAATCAGGGACGCCCGGGGGAACCAGGGTGTCTTACGTTTAGAAGCTGTTTGGTTGAGCGCTCGTTTCTGATGCGAGAAAGCTAAAACGTACCTTTTTGTAACATGATCGTCACATCGCGGCAACAGCGGTATCGCGCTCCCAGCCAGCCGCCACGACGCAATGCAGACTCTAATAGCCCGGGCTGGGCTTCGCAGTACCGCCGCCGGCCGGTGCTGCCGGACGGTCATGCCACTGTGGAACAGGCTTGGCGCTCTCTACCCACGCCGCATAGATCAGATCGCGCAGCATGCTCGCTCCGGCGGCGAGGCGCTCCTCGGTGAACTGCTTTCCTTCCGGAGTGCCGGCGCCGTCGAAACCGTTCTGCTTATCGAGTTGGTAAAGGCGTTCAATCAGCGAGCTGGAGTGGTGGAGGTAGTCGAGATAGGAATCCCATTCGTCGCTCACGGGCTTGAGTGGCGACACCAGCGGCTGGACATCTGCAGACTTGATGTTCGCAGCTACGAATGTGGTTTCAAACTTCGAGTGGATGGTGTGCTGCGTCGTGTAGCCGTTCGGGTTGTCCTTCAACACCCAGCCGTTGTAGTTGATGGTTGTGTGTAATGGCTGCGATCCGTCGCCGACATAGTGGCCCAGCCATCCAGCGTAGAAAAGGATGGCTGCCTCAACCGGTTTGGTATCAGCGTGCTGGGCGCTCAGATCGCGGTAAGCCCGCATGGCGGCTTTCAGGCGCTCCCAGACCTCGCTGGTGATGTAGGGCTGGAAGCCTACTTTTTCGGGCTGGAGAAGGGCCGCCATATCGGGATGAGTGATTTCCGCCGCGGTCAATGCGGCGATGTACTGATATCTGCGCTTCGGCAGAGTGCCGATGATCTCCGCGTATTCGAGGTCGATGAAGTGGTCGGGAGCCTGGGCGGCGTTCAGTTCGGGCTCGGCCAGCGAACGCCAGCGGTCGGGCTCCGGACCGAGGTATTCGATCTCGTTGATGGCCTCTGCGGTGCGCAGAAACGCCGGCACGTCTGTCGGAAGGGTCTCTGCGGCCAGCCTGTTGATCATCCTGTGGCCCACATCTCCCCAGCCAAACGACGGCGGTACGGCCAGCAGGGGGAGGAGCGCAAGAGCCGCGAGGCGGCGCAGGCTGGAGGGCATATCTCTTTGCATGCCCGCAGTATACCCGCCGAGTCGAAAAATCAATTGAAGCCGACGCACTGCTGCCTGGGCGGCAGAGTCCGTCTCGTTTGGCAGAGCGGTCGGTGAGTCTACCACGTTAGTCACCACCGAATGGTTACTGGCGCACATAAAAAAGCGCTTCATAAGCGAGATTTATTGTGGCGTTACGGGTGGCAGCTGGGTTACGATTCTTCGATCCAATTTCGTTAATACGAAGTTGTTTTCCCGATTTCATCCCCGGAGTTCTGCCGTGTGGTTCGCTGTTGAGTTGTTTGCTGCGCTTTATATCGCCTCGTTCGCCTGGTTTTGGCAACTTTGCCGGTCGTCGGCCCGCCGTGAGCTGACCCGGGTCCCCGAGGAAGAGCGCCCGTCGAATCTGATTCCATTCGAGCGTGGGCTGCAGATGCACTTGCGCAAGTACCCCACTGCCATTTAACGCCAGTGGGCCGATTTTCGAGGCGAAGAGGCAGAAATTCTGCCGGAGGACTTTTTTGTCTCGGCTAAGATTGCACTAAATTGCAGTGAATCTGCTTCAATACCTTATACTTGGTTTAATTCCGAAATATTTGCAGTTTTGGTTTTTGGCCTTGCGTTGTAGTTGAGATTGCCACGCGGATCGGGATCCGCCAGCATCGGCTCGCGCCCGAACGGCGAGCAAATCAGCGTAACCCGCTTCGCAGGTCACAATCGGTACCGGCAAGGAGAGATGCGCCGGCATGAACTTTGGGACCGCTGGCAGCCAGCTCTTCCCCGCGAGCGACTGAATTGACTTTGCCCCGAAACGCACGTACTCAGACCATCGTCTTTATCGCAGCCCTGGGCCTTTCCCTGGGCGGTGTGCTGCTTTTGCCGCGTGCCATGCGCGCGGAGCAGCCGGACGTCCACCGGCTTTTCTGGTTTATCGCCTGCTGGCTGGCTGCACAGGTTCTGCTGATCGCCGCCAGCATCTCCAGCTTTCGGTCGTTCCGCCGGCAAAGCCAGGCCGAGCGGCAGCTCCAGCACATCGCGCAGTTGCAGCAGAGCATTCTCGACTCGGCCGGCCCGATGATTATCGCCGCCGACCTCGAAGGCGACCTGCTGCTTTTTAATCCGGCCGCCGAGCGCATGCTGGGCTACACCGCGCAGGAGGTCTGCCGCAACCTGAAGGCCCAGGAGCTCTTCCCGGAGGGGGAGATGGAACGGGTGGGACGACAGCTGGTCGCCTCGCTCAGCCGCATGCATACGGCCTCCGCCGCCAGCTCGTCCGTCCTGCATAACTTCGTCCAGTACATCACCAGCTTCCCGGCCAGCCGCGTTCGCGGCGTCGAGATGCAGTACCGTCGCAAGGACGGCAGCACCTTTCCGGCAATGGTCTACCTCTCGGCGGTGCGGTCTCCCCAGGGGACGGTCACGGGGCTGGTCGCCATCAGTATGGACCTGACCGCGACCCGCCGCGCCGAGCAGGCCCTAAAGGAAAGCGAGGAGCGTTACCGCGACATCTTCGAGAATGCCATCGAGATGATCGCCACCCTCAGCCCGCATGGCCGCTATCTTTATGTGAATCCTGCGTGGCAGGCGATGTTCGGCATCAACAGCGACGGCTTTGAGGGGCTGATGAGCTTTGAGTCTCCCTTCCCGCCGGAAGTGCAGGCCGAGGCTGCGGCCCTGTTCCGCCGGGCGCTGAACGGCGAGAGGGTGGAGCGCGAGCCTCTCTATCTCCGCAACGTCGACGGCGGCCGGGTGGAGGTCGAAGCGAGCCTGAGCTGCCGCCGCGACGAGGGCCGCGCCGTTTCCGTCCGCTGCATCTTCCGTGACGTGACGCAGCAGAACCGCCGCGAACGCCGTCTGGGCATGCAGCTGCAGGTGAGCCAGATCGTCGGCCAGTCCATCTCCCAGGAGGAGGCGCTGCTCAGCGTGCTCGCCGTGCTGTGCACCAATCTGGGATACGACCTGGCCACCTTGTGGGTCGTTGATGAGATGCAGCAGCACATTCGTTTCGACTGCAGCTGGTCGGTGCCCGGCCGCTCCTACGAGGAGTTCCTCCGCGAAAGCGGCGCACACCCCTTCGCGCGCGGTCAGGGACTTCCCGGGCTGGTATGGACTTTGGGCACGCCGCGGTGGATTGTCGACGTGCGCGAAGATCCCGGCTTCCTTCGCGGGCAGGCCGCCCGGCACGACAGCCTCACCACCGGATGGGCGGTCCCGGTACGGGTCGGCAATCGAATTATTGCGGCGGTCGAGCTGTTCAGCCGGCAGCGCCGTGAAGAAGACGTCGAGACCATGGCCACGGTGGAAACGGTCTGTGCGTCCATCGGGCAGTTCATGGCGCGTTCGGCCCAGGAAAGCCGCGTGCGCGAGCTTAACCAGCAGAACGAGCTGATCCTCAGATCGGTGGCCGACGGCATCTTCGGAGCCGACCCCGCCGGGCGCGTCGACTTCGTCAATCCCGCGGCCGCGGAGATGCTGGGAGCGAGTCCCGCGGAGCTCATCGGCCGCCCGGTCCATGCCATCATCCACTCCGGCGCATCGAAGGAGGTCTGCGACGATCAGTGCCGTGCTCGCCGCGCCTTTCTGATGCACGGGAGCACCAACGGCCAGGATGTTTACTACCGCCATGACGGAACGTCGTTCCCCGTGGAGTTCTCAGTTACGCCGATGCTCGAGCACGGAGTGATCATAGGCAGCGTGCTGAGCTTCCGGGATATCGGCCAGCGCTATGCGCTCGACCGCATGAAGGATGAATTCGTCTCCACGGTCAGCCACGAGCTGCGCACGCCGCTTACGTCGATCCGGGGCGCCCTTGGCCTGCTGTCTTCAGGACTGCTGGGGCAGATCACGGATAAGGCTGCCAACCTGCTGCGTATTGCCGTCTCCAACTCCGACCGGTTGGTGCGTCTGATCAACGACATCCTTGACCTCGAGCGCATGGAGTCTGGCCGCGCCCCGCTCAACTTCCGCGCCTCTTTCCTGAATGAACTCGCCCAGCAGGTTGTCGACGCCATGCAACCGATGGCCGACGCGGCAAGCATCCGCCTGGTGGTGAAGTCGGAACTCACGCCGGTGGAGGCCGACCCGGACCGGCTTGTTCAGGTCGTCACCAATCTGCTCAGCAACGCCATCAAATTCTCCCAGCCGGACTCGACCGTATCCGTCGAAGTCACGCCGGTGGACGGGGGAGCACAGCTCAGCGTTATCGACGAGGGACGCGGTATCCCCACCGACAAGCTCGAAAGCATCTTCGACCGCTTCCAGCAGGTGGACGCCTCCGACTCGCGCCAAAAAGGCGGCACCGGCCTGGGGCTGGCGATATGCCGCACCATCGTCCAGCAGCACGGCGGTCGGATCTGGGCGGAGCACAACCCGCTGCGAGGGTCTACGTTCCGCCTCTTCCTGCCGGAGCGGAGCAGGCTGGAGGCACTGCCGGAGACCAGCAACTTCATGCCGGACTCTTTCACGAAGGAGGACACGATCCTCATTTGCGAGCGGGATGCGGCTGCGCGGAAACAGTTCGTCGAGACGCTGCGCAAGCGCAATTACCGCATTCTCGAGGCGGAGAACCGGGAGCAGGCGATCCACCTCGCGCAGCAGTTCTCGCTGGGAGCCATTTTGCTCGGCGTCTCGCAGCAAAGGCGTGACGGCCTGATGACGCTGCGCGCGCTAAGGGAAGAGCCATCGATCGCACAGGTTCCCATCGTCGTTCTCAGCCTTCTCTCGCCCGACGACCGGAGCCCGGAAGCCGAGGTGGCTGACTCCTGGCTGCAGACCCCTGTCGACGAGACGCTGCTCCTGGCCGAGCTGGCGCGCCTGGTCAAAGGATCACGCGAGCATCCGACGGTTCTGCTCGTCGAGGATGATCTCGACCTGGCGCGCGTCATTCTCACCGCCTTTGAGCGCGACGGGATCGTTGTCCACCATGCTCCCCGGCTGCAGCATGCGATCGAGTTGTGTGAATCGGCTCGTCCCGACCTGATCATTCTCGACCTGGCCCTGCCGGACGGCCACGGACTGGAGCTGATTGACTGGCTGCGCACCCGCAAGGAGCTCCGCAGCCTGCCGCTGGTTGTTTACTCCGCCCGCGAGGTCTCCAACTCAGAGCGAGGGCTTTTCCAGCTCGGTCCAACCGAGTTCCTCACCAAGACCAAGGTTCAGCCCGAAGACGTCGAAGCGCTGGTATTCACCATGCTCCGCCGCTACCGCGCCGCGGAGGCACCACTGGACGAGTCGGTCAGGGAGTCTATCTGAACCGGTTGTACCTCTGTAGGAAATCCCCTGAACCGGTTTTTGTGCCATCCTACTTCTGAACTGATAATGTTTCGCCAATGAAAGATTCCCCCATGCAACGCCGCATTCTTATCATTGATGACGAAGACGACATCCGGCAGGTGGCCGCCATGAGCCTGGAGACAGTAGCAGGATGGGATGTCGTAACCGCGAGCTCCGGCGCGCAGGGCATTCGCCGCGCCCAGATCGAGCGGCCTGACGCGATCCTGCTCGACGTGATGATGCCCGGCATGGACGGCCCGACGACCTTTCTCGAGCTCCGCAAGGGCCTGGAGACCGCTAACATCCCGGTCATCCTGCTCACCGCCAAGGTGCAGGGAGCCGATCAGAAGCGCTTCGCCAATCTGGGCGTCTCCGCGGTGCTGTTCAAGCCCTTCGACCCCCTTACGCTAGCCCAGCAGATGTCCGACGCGTTGGGATGGAAGGACTGAAGGGTCGTCCTATGAGCCAGCCGCCAGATTCCAACGCCAAGGAGATGGAAGAGCTGCTCCAGAGTCTGTGGATAAAAAACTATGGACTGCTGCAGGAACGCCTGAAGCTGATTCGCGACGCGTACGACAGGCTGGCCGCGGGCTCGCTCGACAACCAGACCCGCTGCGATGCCGAATCGGCTGCTCACAAACTCGCCGGAATCCTGGGAACTTTCGGTCTGCCGCAGGGCAGCGTGCTCGCCTCGAAGATCGAAATGTCGCTGGCGAAGGAAACCGCCTCAGGGTCTGAATTCGCGGCCCAGCTGCAAGCCTGGCTAACGGAACTCGAAGCGGTCATTGCTTCGCGACACTGAGGCCGCCGGAGACCTTTAATAGTGGTGCTCGTCTTCATGAAACGCGGTGGGTAGCGCGGTTTCGAGATTGACATTTTCCGGACCGACTGACTCCGCCTGCTCTCGCACTTTCGCCACTGAGAGCCAGTTGTCCTTGTGCGGCTGGTCCACAATCCACGGCGGCAGCGGCATGCACAAAAAGCGGCTCAGCGCCTCTGCGTAACCCTCGTAGAGCGCGCGCATCTTTCTCAGGCGTTCCATCGAATCCTCATCTCGGCAGACGCGGATTCCGGCGCTGCACAACTGACCATAGAGTTCCTCGAAGCGTTCGGGAGGCAGTCGATCGTGACCGTCCAGAACAGGCCGCTGCGAGAAATTCTGAGCGATATCCACCATTGCGTGGCGGGCAATGGCGAAGGTCAGCTGCGCCTGCCGGGCCGCGTGGTCCTGAACGCCGGCGATCATCAGGGCGCAGACATCCAGAACCGCGGTCAACGCCGAAAGCCAGCTCTGGTTGGTGTGCTGCGAGCGGAAGTAGCAGAGCAGCGGATAGGAGATATGGCTCTCCAGCAGCTCTGCCGACCATCGCTCCCATTCCACCAAAAGGAGATTGAGAGCGTCGCTGCCGCCTGTGAAGGAATGCCGCCGCATCAGCTCCCCGGCAGTGGGCGGCGAGCCGGCGCGCGCATCGAGCAGCGATATGCTCACTTCGCGTCTTGAAAAGGCCTGGTAGAGCACCGGGAAGTAGCTGATCACCATGGCCAGAAATCCGAGGCCTATGCCCGATTCGAGGACGATAATCAATCGCGCCCATGAAGAGTGCGGCGTCAGGTCGCCGATTCCCAGCGTGAAGATGGTCGTGCCGCTGAGGTATAAATCCGATCGCAGGTCGTTGCCGGAAAACATGGTGTCGGCGATCGGCGCCCGTTGCGAATGAAACAAAAGCGCGAAGCCAGCCAGCAGCCCTGCCGCCCAGACCACAATCAGCAGCAGCAGCGATAACGGCCCGTAAAAGCTGAGCGCCGTCTCGCGCTTTCGCGGATGTCGAATTCTCGTTGCCAGATAAGACCACGGCCACCAGGTGACGATGTAGAAAATGCGAGTGATGCGGAAACGTCCGGTGGCGCGGCGCGGCGAAATGACCGTCTGGAAGGCATCCAGCAACGCCACAAAGATAAACGCGATACCCAGGCAGAACCAGAAGACCTGCAACGCCGTTCCCCCACTCTCCGCCAGCAAAACAGGACTGACCCCTGCCCGTCAACAGCGCCCCTGCGTAATCCTGCGTAATCTATTTTAATGACTGCCGTTGCGCGCCTCCTCGTCAAAGTCGGGGTCGTCCTGATCGTGGCCGGCGGTCTTGTCTATCTGCTGGGAAGACTGGGGATCTCCTTTGGCAGCATACCCGGCGACCTTACATGGCGGCGGAAAAACGTTACCGTCTTCTTCCCTATCGGAACCTCGATCCTGCTCAGCGTTCTGCTCACGCTGCTCTTCTGGCTGCTGTCGCGGTTTCGCCGCTGAGGCGCATGTACACTGAGGAATTGTGGGTAACCTGTCCAACGCGCCCGGCCAGCTCGGCTTCACCTTCGAAGAGGCTAAGCCTGCGCAGCGGCGCATCTGGAAGGTAAGCGAGCTTGCCGCACAGCTGCGGTCGGAAGTGGAGCGCGCATTCTCCGATCTCTGGATCGAAGGCGAAATCTCCGACCTGCGGCCCGCGGCATCCGGCCATATCTACTTCACGCTAAAAGATGATGCGGCCCAACTCTCGGTGGTGCTTTTCCGCAGCCAGGCCCGGCTGCTCCGCTTCCGTCCAGAAGATGGCTTGCGCGTCCTGCTGCGCGGCAGGCTGTCGGTCTACGAGCAGCGCGGCCAGATGCAGATTGTCGCCGAACACATCGAGCCCATGGGTGCGGGATCGCTCCAGCTGGCCTTTGAGCAGGTCAAGCGGCAGCTCCAGCGGGAAGGACTCTTTGACTCGGAACGCAAGCGGCCGCTGCCGGCGTTTCCGCGCTGCGTCGGGATCATCACCTCGCCCTCGGGGGCCGTCATTCGCGACTTCGTCAACATCGTCACGCGCCGGCACTCCGCGCTGCAGATCCTCGTCTATCCGGCGCTGGTTCAGGGCGACTCGGCGTCGCTCGAAATCGAGGCCGGCATCGCCTGGTTCAACCGAACACGCGAAGTCGACGTCATCGTTCTGGCCCGCGGAGGCGGATCGCTCGAAGATCTTGCACCCTTTAACAGCGAATCGCTGGCGCGCGCCGTCGCTGCCTCGGAGATTCCCATCGTCTCCGCCGTGGGGCACGAAACCGACTTCACAATTGCTGACTTCGTCGCCGACCTGCGCGCGCCCACTCCGTCCGCTGCAGCCGAGCTCATCACCGCTGCTCAGCACAAGGTGGAAGAACGCCTGCAGGAACTGGGCCAGCGCCTGGACCGCGCGACACGCTACGCCCTGATGCAGGCGCGAGAGCGGTATCTGCGTCTCTCGGCCACTGCGGCCTTCTCGCGCATGCGCGACAATCTGAACCTGCGGCAGCAGCGCGTCGACGAGCTGACATTTCGAATGGAATCGGCCTGCCGGAAGCGCTGCCAGGGGGCCGCTCAACAGCTGCAATCTCTGGTGGCTCACCTGCAGCGTCTTGATGTGAGCCATCGCCTGGCTCTGGTACGCCATCGTCTGGAAGGCCTGGATGCGCAATTGCTGCGCACGCGTTCTACCTTCGCGCTCCACTCTCGTTCGCGATTGCATGCGCTCGAGAAGCAGCTTCACTCGCTGTCGCCGCTCGGCGTGCTGAATCGCGGCTACGCCCTGGTATATGACGACTCGGGCGCATTGGTGAGAGACGCAGCCGCCCTGCGGCCAAAACAAAAGCTCATCACGCGTGTTGCCAAGGGAAGCATCGAAAGCAGCGTGATCAAGACCACGACAGAACAGTAAAAATATGAGAAGACTCTTCGGAACCGACGGAATTCGCGCTGTAGCCGGCGAAGCTCCACTTGACCCCAGAACGATATATGCAGTCGGCATGGCCCTCGCGCATCAGCTGAAGGCCAACAACCATCAGCCTTCGATCATTCTCGGCATGGATACCCGCGAATCCGGCGCATGGATTGCGGCCGTGCTCACCGCGGGCCTTACGCAGGGCGGAGCTTCGGTCACAAGTGCCGGCGTGATCACCACTCCGGCCATCGCCTATCTGGCGCGGCATCACAAGTTCTCGGCGGGAGTTGTCATCTCCGCCTCGCACAATCCCTGGCACGATAACGGTATCAAGGTCTTCGGGGGAGACGGCTACAAGCTGCCCGACGAGACCGAGTTGCGCATCGAGGACGAGATTTTTCGTCAGCTCGAGTCGGTCGCTGCGCCCGATCCGGCAAAGCTCTCTGCCCCTCCCGTCAATGACGCCTTTCGCGCCGACTACGAGAAGTTTCTGCTGGCTGCGGTCCCCGGCCTGTGCCTGGAGGGCCTTAAGATCGTGGTTGATTGCGCCAACGGAGCCGCTTCGGCCATCGCGCCTGAATTATTTACGGGTCTCTGCTGCGAGACGCGGCTCACGCATGCGGCTCCCGACGGCCGCAACATCAACGCGAACTGCGGCGCGCTGCACCCCTCGGTCGTCGCGGCCGAGACGAAAGCCGCGGGCGCTCACATCGGAGTCACCTTTGATGGCGATGCCGATCGCGCGTTGTTTGCCGATCGTCACGGCAACGTCGTCAACGGAGATGCTGTTCTGCTGCTCGCTGCCCGCGCGCTCAAAGCTGAGAATCTGCTCAATGGCGATATCGTCGTTGCAACCACCATGTCAAATATGGGTCTTGAGGCGGCTCTGAGACGCGACCGGATCAAGATGTTGCGCGCACCTGTCGGCGACAAATATGTCCTCGAAATGATGCAGGCAAACGCTGCCTCGCTCGGCGGCGAGCAGTCGGGACACATTCTTTTCCCCCATCTCGCCACAACCGGCGACGGCCTGCTCACGGCGCTGGTCGTGCTCGGCATTCTGCAACGCTCCGGCAAGGCGCTCGACGAACTCATCGCCGATCTCAAGGTCTTTCCCCAGGTGATCGTGAACATTCGCGTGAAGGAGAAGAAACCGCTCGACCAGATCGGCGCCATCGCGGCCACCATCCGAGACGCGGAAGAGTCGCTCAACGGCAACGGTCGCGTGGTCGTGCGCTACTCGGGCACCGAGCCGCTGGCGCGCGTGATGATCGAGGCAGAATCGGAAGAGACGATGCGCCGCCACGCGGACGCCATCGCCGGAGCTATCCGCGAAGCGCTGGGCGCGTGAGATCGCAAAGTCCCGTTGCGCCGCAAGGCGCGATTACCGGGACGGTTAGTCCAGGTCGCGCCAGTTCGCGCCCACACCGAGGTCCGCCACCAGCGGAACCTTCAGCTCGATGACGTGTTCCAGCTCGCTCTGCACCAGTTCGCGCACTTCATCTACCTCGGCATCAGGAACATCGAAGAGCAATTCGTCGTGGACCTGCAACGTCATGCGCGTCTTCAGCTTTCGCTCCGCGAGCGTCTTGTCAATGCGGATCATCGCCAGCTTGATCAGGTCCGCTGCGGTGCCCTGCAGCGGAGTGTTCACCGCCGTGCGCTCGGCAAACCCGCGCAGGTTCGCGTTGCGGCTCTGAATATCCGGAATCGGCCGCACCCGCCCGAACATGGTCTTCACCTTCTGCTCGCTCCGCGTCTCTTCGAGCAGCCGGTCGATAAACGCGCGGACGCCCTTGTAGCGCTCGAAATAGGTCTCGATATACAGCCGCGCCTCGTGCTGGTCGATTCCCAGTTGCGCTGCCAGGCCGAACGGCGAAATGCCGTACACGATTCCGAAATTCACTGCCTTCGCGCGGTTGCGCGTCTCCTTGCTCATCTTGTCTGCTGGCACGCCGAAGACTTCCGATGCCGTCAGCGTGTGAATATCCTGACCGGTGCGATACGCATGCGTCAGCAACGGGTCGTCGGAGAAATGGGCCATCAGCCGCAGCTCGATCTGCGAATAGTCCGCCGACAGCAGCCTGCAGCCCGGCGCAGCGATGAATGCCGCGCGGATCTCGCGGCCAAGCTCCGTGCGGATGGGAATGTTCTGCAGATTCGGATTCGTCGATGAGAGCCGCCCGGTCGCTGTGCCCACCTGGTTGAAGGTTGTATGCACGCGGCCTTCGCTGTCGGCCAGCAGCGGCAGCGAATCCACGTAGTTCGACTTCAGCTTCGCGAGCTGCCGGTACTCGAGTACCATGCGCGGCACGTCGTTGTGGACGGCCAGCTCTTCCAGCACGTCCTGCGCTGTTGAAACCACCTTGCCCTTGCCGTACTTGAGCGGCTTGGGCAGGCCCATTTTATTGAAGAGCACATCGCCCAGTTGTTTCGGAGATTGAATATTGAACCGGTGTCCAGACCGCGCAAAGATCTCCTCGCCAATGCGGTCAATCTCCGAGCCGAGCATAACCGACATCTTGTTGAGGACCTCGGAATCAATGCGTACGCCGGTCTTCTCCATGCGCAACAGCACCGTGACCAAAGGCAAATCGATCGTCTCGTAAACTTTGCGACCGTCGAGCGCATTCACGTCATCATGCAGAATCGGCGTCAGCGTCTCGATGACCTGCGAGGCCTCCGTCAGCTCACGCTCACCCGTTTCCTTCAGCGGATGAGCGCTGAACCGCGCAGCGATATCGCTTAGCCGATGCGACGCATGCGTGGGATTGATGAGGTACGAATACAGCATCAAATCGTCGTCCGCTCCGCGCAGGGTGACGCCATGCTGCTCCAGCGAGCGCATCGTTCCTTTCAGGTCATGCACACGCTTCGGCACGCTGTCATCTTCGAGCAACGCACGCACGCTCTCCAGCGGTAGCAGGAGCGCCTTGTCCCCGCGTGCAGCAACAGCCACCCGAAACACCTTCACGTCGACTGGGATGGCCTTGTCCTCAGCCGTCTCCATCAAATCGAGCAGGGACATGGTCTTCAGCTCTGGCTCGGCCTCTTCGATTGCTTCGGACTCCTGCTCGCTCACCTGCTCGGCTGTCTCTTCGAGCTTCGACGACGCGGTCGCCAGCGCGAATCCATTCGCTTTCGCCTCGCGAACAAACTCTGCAATATCCTCGTCCGTCGGCTCGGTCACATACTCAACCGGGTGTGACAACTCTGCGGGAGCAAGCTCCTTCAGAAGCGTGGTGAACTCGAGCTCGGTAAACAGCGCGCGGCATGCGGTCACATCGGGAGGCTGCGTGCGCATCTCGTCCAGGTTCAGTTCGAGCGGAACGAAGCAGTGAATTGTTACCAGTTCCTTGCTCAGCAGAACCGCGTCGCGATTGTTCTCAAGCGACTCGCGATACGTCTTGCGCTTCACCTCGCTGGCGCGATCGAGCGCGGCCTCCACGCTTCCGAACTGCTGAATCAGTTCCACGGATCCCTTATCGCCGATGCCCGGCGCGCCTGGAATGTTGTCGACCGAATCGCCGCGCAGCGCCATTACGTCGATCACTCTCTCGGGAGGCACGCCCAGCGTCTCGATTACTTTTTCGCGGTCGAGCACCAGGTTGTCCTTCATCGGATTCATTACCTTCACCTGGTCGGTCACCAGTTGCAGCATGTCCTTGTCATTCGAGACGACATAAACCGGATGACCAGCCTTCCCCGCCTGCTCTGCCAGCGTGCCGATCACATCGTCCGCTTCGAATCCCTCCGCCTGCAGAATCGGAATGCGGAACGCCTCCAGCGCGCGCCGAATATACGGAAGCTGCTGCGCAAGGTCCGGAGGCATTGCGGTGCGATTCGCCTTGTATCCGCCGTAATCGACCTCGTCGAATGTCTGGGTTGCCGCGTTGAACTTGCGCAACTTCATCTCCCGCGCGCGCTCATCGCGAAATACCGGCCCGCTGATATCGAAGACTGCGGCGAAGTACTCCGGCGCGAAGTCCTTGCGCAGCTTGTTGATCATGTTGACGAAGACGTAGGTCGCAGCCGTGGGCACGCCGGTGCGCGTCGACATTGGCCGTGAGCGCTGCATCGCGTGATAGGCGCGAAAGATGAACGACATCGAGTCGAGAAGAAAGACCGGTGGGAGCGCGGACTGGACTGTAGTGGATTGCCTGGGAGACATCACGTTTGAGTCTATCGCCTCGCGCGGCCTCAGGTCCGGAGCGCCCCGCTCCCGATACAATGCACGCACAGTCGGAGTAGGAATCGTGATTGCTCGCAACCCCCTCCACGGATCCGGACGAGCGGATTTCCCGCATCCGGCTCTTACCTCAGGTGATGACGCCCATGCGGCGCAAGGGAAAAGGATGATAGACATGCGCAGGAGGCAGCCAGCGGTCGATCAAGCGCCGCATCCGTGTCCAGCGAAGGCGGGCCCTTTGGCTGCGGTGCGACAGCGACCGGTACCAGAGCCAGCCGACCCGTTGACGGAACAGATTCAGCGCTGCGCTGTTCATGGGCACTCCGTAGTAGCGGAAATGCCCACCTACAACCGAGCGCAACCATTGGCCTACTTCCGGGATGGGAACGTGCATACGCTGTTGCAACTCAGTTTTCACCTCGTTCAACTTCGCCTGCAATCGCTTGCGAACTGTCTGCCGCAACACCGTGAAGTAGCCGTTGCTCCACTTCTTCGCGCAGATATGCGTGAAGCCGAGGAAGTCAAACGTCTCCGGCTTTCTTTCACCACGCTGCTTCCGGTTCTTGACCGCATACGGTCCGAACTCCAGAAGGCGCGTCTTTTCGGTGTGCAGTTCGAGATGGAACTTCCGAAACCTCTCGGTGAGTTCCGCCCAGAACCGTTCAGCATCCGCCTTCCTTTGGAATCCGACCACGATGTCGTCGGCGTACCGCACGACGATTACATCGCCGTGCGCCTGCTTTCGACGCCATGCCTGGACCCACAGATCAAAGGCGTAATGGAGATAGATGTTCGCCAGCAGCGGCGATGCACTGCCGCCCTGTGGCGTTCCTTCCTCCATACTTATTCGCGTCCCATCTTCGAGCACGCCCGCGTTCAACCATTTCTGGATGAGCCGCACCACGCGCCGGTCCGCTATGCGATGTTCGATGAACTTCACCAGCCATTCGTGCGAGATCGCATCGAAAAAGCCGCGGATGTCCAAGTCGAGCACCCAGCTCACATGCTTCGTCAGCAGTCCCGTGTAAAGCGCATCCAGCGCGTTATGCTGGCTTCGCCCCGGACGGAACCCATACGAGAATCCGAGGAAGTCTGTTTCATAGATGGCATTCAACACCTCAACCGCCGCGCGCTGGACGATCTTATCCTCCAGCGCCGTAACACCAAGCGGTCGCAACCGCCCGTCAGTCTTGGGGATGTACACCCTACGCACCGGCTTGGCCCGGTATGCTCCCTGCTTCAACCTATGGGAAAGGTCCTGGAGATTTTCCTCAAGAGCCTCGCCGTAGTGCCGCCACGTTTCTCCGTCTACGCCAGCAGCAGCCTCTCTCTTGAGTCTGAGATAGGCAGCGTGCAGGGCTTCCGGCTTGTATACGTGGTGCAGGAGCGCAGTGAACCGCATCTTCTTATCCTTGCTTGCTGCCTGACGTATCCGCTCCAGCGCACTGGGCGCGTCGATCCGGCTCGGTGTCCGGGTTGCGTTTTGCTGTTGCGGATTCCCTTTGGTCAGTCCCCTTCCCTCCATCTCCTCCGCCGCCGGTTGCCCAGCTTTGTTCGGAGACTTCCCAGGTACTTCGGGCCTGTCCGACTTCCCGCGTTCGTTCATCATCGGCGTACATCCTTAGACTTCCCGATGCGTCCCAAAGTATCTTCCACTCTGGGCGGACGTGGGATATCCCGGTTCCCGTGCGAGGTGCTTCCGTACGTGCACAGGGTCTGTGACCGCGCGGGATTCGGATGCGCCTCGCAGTATCGGCGCATCCGATGTTGCCTTCCGCCATCTCCGACGGCGTCAGCATCCCGGAGGGTTTCTCTTTCGCGGCTGAATACCCGGCCCGCACCTTCCCCTATCAACGCTTCGACGCCGCCCTCGCGAGCGGCTCCGCATGACTCGGGGCCAGTGTGGATCGCTAATCCTTCACTGTATGACTCTTTCATTCACTACACCTCGCCGGTTTTACCGGCGCACCGGAGATTCGA
>CAVRNK010000086.1:0-17291 GCA_963721995.1 uncultured Acidobacteriaceae bacterium
CACTGAACCTCGACGATTCGAATGGGCACTCGCGAGTCTGGTACATCTACACCATTGGGCCAAACCATGCCTTTATGATGGATGCCTCTTCGGCCGAGGTTGGGATGGGTGAACTCAATCCCCAGACAGTGAAACCGCCTTTCTCCAATGCCGACATTCTCGGCAGCTATCTGCTTGGATCGGGCGAGCCACTGGTATCTACCGCTACGCTCACGTCCGGTGTCAGCGGCTTCGATGGCAAGAACGCGATGAGCGGTACAGAGGACATCAGCCGCAGCGCCGGTTTAACTGCTGGACAAGCAGTGGCAGGCAGCTACAGCGTGTCGAGTTCGTTGAACACTGGACGAGGGACTTTGATCCTGACCTCGCCATCTGGCGAAACCTTCGCATTGTGGGTGGCGAGCGACGCCGAGGTCCTGGGGCTTGAAACCGAT
Organism: uncultured Acidobacteriaceae bacterium; assembly: GCA_963721995.1. Lineage (GTDB taxonomy): Bacteria > Acidobacteriota > Terriglobia > Terriglobales > Acidobacteriaceae > Silvibacterium. The sequence goes on from CAVRNK010000086.1 coordinate 435, forward strand.
TCGTCCAATGCTCAGCCTGTAGTCCTGTACTTTGAACAGTGAATTACAACCGGGTCGTCACAAGACTCTGGTAATAATTTCGGATGGCATCAGTACCGCTTGATCAGCGCCTAATGTCGTGCTACGGTTTCCTTCGCGCACAACAAACAACCTGGAGGCAGCCATGAGCCCGGACGAAGTCCGTAGTAACGATGCGGCCCGCGCAAGAGTCGACACGAAGCTCGAGATCGTCGTCATCCCCGTCTCGGATGTCGAACGCGCGAAAGAGTTCTACGGCGGCAGGCTCGGGTGGCGGCTGGACGCCGACTACGATAACGGTAGCGACTACCGCGTGGTTCAGTTCACGCCACCAGGCTCAGGGTGCTCAGTCATCTTCGGCAAAAACGTCACGGCGGCAGTACCCGGCTCCGCCCAGGGCCTATACCTGATCGTCTCTGACATCGCGGCCGCCCGCAAAGAGCTGCTGGGTCGCGGCGTCGAGGTCGGCGAAGTCTTCCACGGTGCCAACGGTGTGTACGCTGGCCCGGATGAGCCCTACCTGTTTGGACGGATTCGAGTCAGCGGCCCGGATCCCGGCCATGGCAGCTACCGCTCGTTCGCTTCGTTCAGTGATCCAGACGGCAACGGCTGGCTGTTCCAGGAGATCACGACGCGGCTGCCCGGACGTGTTGCCGGCGACACTGCGTACGCGTCGGCGAGAGACCTGTCGCAGGCGCTGCGGCGCGCCGCAGCCGCGCACGGCGAGCACGAGAAGCGCACCGGCGGGCAGCGCGACGAGAACTGGCCGGACTGGTACGCCGAGTACATGGTGCATGAGCAGTCCGGTGAAGAACCGCCGCAATGAACAAGCACGAAGTGATCGCTATCGGCGGCGGCGAGCATGGTGCGGCGTGTAATCGCCAAAGCACTCGGAGATCGATCGAGTGAAACTTCAACCCGCGGATTGCGCCGAACGACGGGCTGCTCGCAACGACTCCTAGACCGCCTCAGCGTACCGAAAAGGTCTTTGACGATGGCTCTTCCAGAAGTAAGCCAGAATGATGACGCTTGCGACCGCCCGCATAGGCGCACCATAGCGAAGTGAAGGCGTATCTCTTCACCGCCATCACCACCAGCAGGATCGCCAGATTGGCCAATCCAAAGATCACCATGTCCTTGACCTTCGAGAACAGGAGCGAGCCGCATGTTGCGACGACATATAGAATCGCAACGATCGTATTGTTAGTCGCGGGATTGATATATACGATGCTGTGGTTCTTGATGAAAGTCTGCGTTGGATAGGCTATCAGCGCCCAAAGCGTATAGAGAGCGGTGAGGCATCCAATGACAAGGAACGGCAGCATCCGCCTGCGGCTCCTGACGTCAGGCTCGAACAACAGGACACTGAGCGGCGCCAGAAACGGTAGGAGTCCTTGCGCATACAACATGAACGCAGCGGCCATGGCGTGGGGTAACCGTGGGTGAGAGCTCTCCATCCAGCCCCAGCCAGACGAATCCCTCGGTGAACTGATGAATGGCAAAGAGCGTGGGGAACGATGCAAAGAGCAGTTCGCGCCTGTGTTTCACTCTGGTCAGAGTCACGACTCCGATCGTGCCGAGAATTCCGCTCCCAGTAAAATTTGCCGCTGCCGAAAAACACACGCTCGTCTTCCTCCGTCACGATTACTCAATCATAGTCAGGCATCATCTGCCGTTTGAAGGCCATTCGCAACCTCCTCAAACTGGGCCTTCGCTTGCGGCCTGAAAGCAGCGCCAATGAGAACTCAAATCTCAAATTCTTCCCGACCTTCGTCTGGCACCATCACTGGTATAGGGACGGCCGACGCAGTTTGCCGCATCCGGCGGAGAGCTTCAGCAAGTTCAACAGCGGTCGGCGATTCAAATAGTGTTCGGAGTGTGAGTACCACACCGAAACGGTCCTGAATACGGGAAATTACCATCGTTCCCATCAATGAATGACCGCCCAGTTCGAAGAAGTTATCGGAAGGCGCGAGGTTATCAACGGCCAGCAGCTCATTCCATATCTCCAACACGGCGGCGAGTTCGGTATCCGTACCCTCCGAAAAAGTTCCCTCACTCTCTTCTACGGCGGCTTCGGGCAGTGTTTGCCTCGACACAATCGCCTCAAGCGCCACGGGCGAGGCCAGAACCTGCGGGCTCTTCCAGGAGACCAGGACACGCCGGATCACTTCAATTCCTTCAGCGACGGTCATTGCGGTTCGCAGATGCTCTTCCTTCAGTGCCTCAAATCCTTTGGGCACCACCGTCTCCGCTGCCATACCTACCTCTTGCCACGCGCTGAAATCGATTGCGACGGCTGGAAGGTTCAGGATGTGATGGCAATAGTCCGCAAAATAATTCTGGAAGGCATTCGCTGCGGCGTATGCACCGCCGCCTACCGCGGGGAAAATGGAACTTATTGACGAAAACAATAGAAAGAAATCCGGATTTTGCCCTTGTAACAGTTCCGCAAGAACTACGCTTCCGTGCACCTTAGGATGCCGAACTCTTGCTGCCGACTCTACATCCTGGGAAGCAACCGAAGCGACATCAGCTATACCTGCTGCATGCAGTACACCGTCGATTTTGCCAAACTGTTTACGTGCCAGCTCAAAAACTTCAGCCATGGCCTTCTTGTCGCAAACGTCCGCACATATAGACTGAAACTCCCCTCCGGCCCGCTCGAGTTCCTGCATGCGCAGGATTCGACGAGAGACAGGGTCTTCTTCACCGTGCGCAGCCGTCCACGCAGCCCACTCCGCTCGCCCAGGGAGCGCAGTTCGCCCAGTGAGGATGACCCGAGCCTGGTAGTTCTGGAGCAGATGACGGGCGACAGTGTATCCAATCCCGCCAATCCCACCGGTAATGAGATAGACACCGCGATTGCGGAAGGGCGTCTCGGAAGTCTCACGCAATGGTGCAGGTATCCAGCTCTTCTGCCAGCGGATTCCTCCCCGATACGCGACAGTTAATCCCCCACCCTCGCCACCAATCTCATCCAGAATTTGAATAGCAGTCCGATCGATCTCATCTGCGGACATCGACACATCGATTGAACGACAGTGCATCCCTGCATATTCTGACGGCAGGACACGTACAAGGCCTAAGATTTCAGCCCGCTGCACCTCCTCAACCAGATCGCCATAGACGTTTTCCAGGTAATCCGACACGATCTCAATCCGGCGGAAGCGCTGACGATACTTACCTGCCGTCTGCAACAGGAGAACAAGACTGTCGTATGTCTGCACCTTCATGCCGCGCATCGTCCAGAGATTGAGAAGTCCGGTGGGGCGCAGGCCGAGTTCTCCAATTCCCTGCCACATTTGGCCGTAGTCGTCGGCACGTGCGGGATTGATCTCAAATCGTGCACCGTTCGCTGCAAATCGGTCGGCTGCACTCACCGCTACGACGACGGCTCCATTCTGTTTCAATCCTGTGAGCAGCGCTTCTCCCAGTCCAGCGTCGTCAAGCAGAACCACCCAGCAGTCAACAGTGGCACTCTCCGGCCGTAATCCGGCAGAGGGGCTCGGTGTGCTTTGCCAGGATGGCGTGTAGAACCAGGAGGAAATGTCAGAGCGCTTTACGAACTCTGTGGTATCCTCCCTCGCCGAGGGGCGATCGTCGCCGGATACCGATTCCGGAGTTATTGCGAGATCTGGAGCTGATGGTTCGATCCAGTAGCGCTGGCGCTCGAAAGGATAGGTTGGTAGCGCAATCCTGTGTCGTTTGACCCCAGGCTGCAACGCGTGCCATGCGAGATTGACCCCGGACTCCCAGGCTTTAGCCGCAGCTTCGAGGAAAACAACGCTGTCGGAATTTCGACGGTTTTCGGCTCCAAGCGAGACCGCGGTTTTACTTCCTGGCATTTGCGGACGGGCAATTCCGATGAGCGCTTCGCCTGGACCGACCTCCAATAGGAATCTGTGACGATCTGCCAATTCCGAAATATTCTGAGTGAATCGAACTCTCGAAAGAATTTGCGATCCCCAATATCGCGGACTCTGCGCCTCGGTTGCCTCTATCCACGTTCCGGTTACGTTTGAAAGCCATGGAACCGTCGGTGCATGGCGCTCGACAGATTCCACCTCCTGGCGGAACGCCTTTGCGGCGTCTGCCATCAACGGGGTATGGAACGCGTCTCTTGAGGCCAGGCGCACACAAGCGATACGGTCGGATGAAAGTCTGCGCTCAAGATGCTCGATCGCCTCTACCAAACCAGAAGCAACCGACATCTTTGGACCATTCTCGGCGGCGAGCCATATATCGCTCTCAATGTAGTTGGCGAGCTTCTCGGGCGGCAACGAGACAGCCAGCATGACGCCGGGTGGCGTTTGCGACATAAGGCGACCCCGAGTCGCGGCAAGCCGCAAGCCATCCTCAAAGGAAAATACTCCGGCGACAGAAGCAGCGGTGAGCTCACCCAGGCTGTGTCCAAGCAACGCAGATGGCTCGACCCCCAAAGATCGCCAGCGCGCAGCAAGCGCGTACTCGATGAGAAAGAGCGAGGGCTGAGCAGCGCCTGTCTCACGGAATCGTTCTTTCAGCTGCGGAGTCTTCTCGCGGCCCGCTATCAATTCGACGATATCGAGATCTAGAATGTCACGGAGGATGCGTGCTCCGTCGTTGATCGTGTCTCGGATCAAGGCATCTGTCCGGTACAACCCTTCCGCCATTCCGATGAATTGCTGGCCTTGCCCCGGGAAGAGAAATACCACATCATGTCGGAGATCCAGCGGAGTTACTTCAGAATTCTTTGGCAGGTTTCGCAGCCTGATAGCCAGGTCAGTGCAGCCGTGCGCTACGACCGCGCGGCGGAAGGAGAAGTCACGTCGGCCCAGCTGCAAGGTCGCCGCCACGTCGTCCGCGATCAGCGACGTATCACCCTCAAGCCGGTCGGCGAGGCGATCACAAGCCGCTGTAAGAGCCGTTGAGGTGCGTGCCGAGATGGGGAAGATGTGAGGAGCCTCCACCCGTGAACTTGAAGGACGTTCCGGCGCGCTACTTAGAACAACGTGCAGATTTGTCCCACCTATTCCAAAGGAGCTGACACCCGCCCATCGATCTCCTTCAATCAGCCATGGCATGGCGGAGGAACTAACGGCAAATGGGCTGTCTTCGAAGTCCAAATGCGGGTTGGCCTGAAGGAAGTTCAATGTAGGTGGGATGATGCCGGACTGAACAGCAAGAGCCGCTTTGATGAGACCGGCGACACCGGATGCCGCGTCGGCGTGACCCATATTCGATTTCACTGCGCCGAGTACACATGAGCCGGTCCGCGCGTTGCTCTGAGAAAAGACTTCTTTCAATGCGGCAAATTCGATTGGGTCTCCCAATTCAGTCGCCGTTCCATGTGTTTCAACATATCCGATGCGATCTGCCGCAACTCCCGCTGCGGCGAGAGCGTGCCGAATAACGGCGGCTTGACCATCGACGCTGGGTACGGTGTAGCCCATTTTTCCAGCTCCATCGTTATTCCAGGCGGAGCCACGAATTACAGCGTAGATAAGGTCTTCATCGGAGATCGCTTCCGATAGACGTTTGAGAACGACGACACCGGCGCCACGACCCGGAACCGTTCCATTGGCCCCAATATCGAACGGCCTGCAGTATCCGTCGGGAGACAGAATCATGCCGGGCATGTAGAGATATCCCGCGCACTGAGGAAATGGAATCGATACACCACCAGCGAGCGCCATGTCGCACTCACCGTTGAGAATGCTCTGGCATGCCTGGTGGACTGCTGCCAGTGAGGTGGAGCATGCTGTCTGAACTGCGACGGCAGGACCACGGAGATTCAACTTGTATGCAACACGCGTCGCTAAATAATCCTTGTCATTCGCCAGCATCAGCTGATATCCGCCTGCACTGGCAAGAACATCAGGGTTTCCCAGCAACTGCAGCATGTAAGTATTCATTCCCACGCCGGCGAAGACACCTACATTCTCTCCATCCCCGGTATAGCCTGCATGCTCCAGCGCTTCCCACGCACATTCAAGAAACACACGTTGTTGGGGATCGATTATTTCCGCTTCCCGCCTGCTAAGCCCGAAAAACTGCGCGTCCAGATAATCAGCTTCGTCAATCGAATTGCCTCTGAGAACGTAGTTGGGGTTGGAAAGCATGGCATCGCTTACACCAGCTTTCCGTAGCTCCTCTTTGCTGAACTCGGAGATCAGAAGTTCGCCGTCAAGCAGACGAGCCCAGAATTCCTGAACACTGCGACAGCGGGGAAAGCGAGCGCTCATGCCGATGATGGCGATGCCGTCGCTCCATGGTCTCTCACTCTGCATGAATTTGTCCGACTGCATCAGAAGTTCGCTCCCGCGGCCACTGTAGATTCGGAAAGACGACGCTCAAGGCTGGCCGCCATAGATTCAATTGTTGGATAGCGGAAAAGGTCGACCACCGGGATGTGCACATCCAGATCCTTCCGTATCCCTGCGTGCACTCGAATCAGAAGGAGCGAGTGTCCGCCCAGGTCAAAGAAATTGTCGCGAATGCCCACACGATCGATGCCAAGGACATCCGACCACAATTTCGCCAGCTGTCTTTCAATCTCGCTGCGCGGGCTGACTGTTGCGGTTGATCTCTCGCGAGCGAACCCGTTGGGCACGGGCAGTCGTTTGCGGTCGACTTTTCCATTCGGGGTCAGCGGCATTTCCTGGATTGGAAGGAACGCCGAAGGAATCATATACTCCGGCAATTGTGTCTGTAGCCACGGCCGAAGCTGCGCGAGGTCTGCCTCATCGGGTAGCCTGACCCAGGCCACGAGTTGCTGATCCGAACCTTCTCCATGCAGCACCACTACTGCCTGAAGCACTTCCGGATGGCGGTTGAGTACCGTCTCAATTTCTTCCAGCTCTATGCGATGTCCGCGCAGCTTGATCTGGTGATCTGTTCGCCCCAGGAGTTGAATCCGTCCGTCTCGCCTGTAGCGCGCGCGATCTCCGGTCCTGTACATTCGGCGACCTGGATTCGTGTCGAACGGATCGGCCATGAATCGAGACGCCGTTAAATCCGGGCGTCTCCAATAGCCGCGCGCCACACCAGCCCCACCGATGTAGAGCTCTCCTGGAACTCCTATCGGGACCGGCTGGGCCTCAGCGTCAAGAATATACATGCGGGTGTTCCCGATCGGTTTACCGATGAGGACTGGGTTCTCGCCACCTCTGACCCGATGAGCGGAAGACCATATCGTCGTTTCTGTTGGACCGTAAAGATTCCACAATTCCCTTCCTCGCGCTAAAAGGTTCTCGGCGAGATTGGAAGACAGTGCTTCTCCACCGCACCACATTCGCAGATTCGTCTGTCCCATCCAACCGCTGTCAACAAGTGATCTCCAAGTCGAAGGCGTTGCCTGCATGATGGTGGCTTCAGAATCTTCTATCAAAGCCGCCAGCGATTCCGGATCGATGACTTGATCCCGGGAGGCCAGCACCACTTTTGCACCGCAGACAAGCGGACCGAATATCTCAAGCGCTGCAATATCGAACGATAGAGTGGTGATCGCAACCAGATTATCAGTGCTCGAGATTCCAGGTTCACGCAACATGGAACTGAGGAGATTGACGAGCGCGCCGTGCGGTATCTCTGTACCCTTCGGATTTCCCGTTGAGCCTGAGGTGTAGATGAGATAGGCCAGATCTTCGGGCTTTGGCTCATCGGCCACCGAGCCCTCAATGTCCTCTCCGTTCAGATCGACCATGTCGATCATCAGGTGCGATGCTTCCGATTCAGGAAGCGCATCGCGCAGGTCGGTGTGCGTGATAATCACACGAACTGCTGAGTCCGCCAGGAGGAATTCAGTTCGTTTTGGAGGAAGCATCGGATCGAGAGGAAGGTACGCGGCGCCCGACTTCAAAATGCCGAGCAGCGCCACAACCATCTCCGGAGAACGCTGCAGATATATGCCGGCGATGGTGCCCCTCCCGATACCCTGGGCGCGCAGAACTGATGCCAGTCTGCTGGATTGCGCATCGAGCTGCGCATAGCTTAGCGTTCTTCGTCCCATCTCAACCGCGGTTGCTTCGGGCGACTTGATTCGTTGTGCAAGAAACCATGCAGGCACCGTTGCATAAGGCTCCAATGGCATCTCCGTGCGGTTCCACTCTTCCAGGAGGTGGCAGCGCTCCTCCTCACTCAGCATCGGCAGCGCATCGATGGGGGTTGTTGGATTTGAGACGGCGACCTGAAGCAGCCGCATATAGTGCTGCAGCATCTGGCGGACGGTCGCCTCTTCGAAGATATCCGTGTTGTATTCGAAGTCGCAGTGATAGTTGCCCTCAAGCGGGTAAATATCGACAGCCAGATCATAGCGAGCGCGAAAGCCCTCGAACTCGAGCGGGGTCATTGCCAGATCGCCCAGACGCAATGGCGGCAACGGAGCGTTTTGGAGCGAAAACATAACCTGGAAGATAGGGCTCCGGTCCAGGCTACGTTCTGGCTGCATTTCCTCCACAAGCTGATCGAAAGGAATGCTCTGGTGCTCAAAGGCCTCCAGTGCCGTCCTCTGAACGCGTCGCAGCAACTCGACGAAGCTGGGATTTCCGCGCAGATCGGTACGGAACACCAGATTATTGACAAAGAAGCCGACGACCCCCTCGAAGTCGCTCTTCAAACGACCGGCCGTAGGAGTGCCTACCAGAATGTCTTCCTGCCGGGAATAACGCCGCAGAAGGACCGTGAACGCTGCGAACAGAATCATATAGAGTGTGGCATTCTGTTCCCTGCTCAGCTTTTGAAGCTGATCAGTAAGCGTGGACGAAAGTTCGCTTGTTACTCGCTGCCCACGAAAAGTCTGGAGTGAGGGCCGCGGATGATCGGTCGGAAGATCCAGTGCCGGTAGGTCGCCGGCCAGCTGTTTTCGCCAGTACTGCATATCTGCACCGGACGATAGCTCGGACTCCTGCTGCTCCCAGGCAACGAAATCACGAAATTGAAATCGTGACGGTTGCAAGGGCAATTCACGGTCCTGTGCCCGAGACTGATAAATGGCTCCGAGTTCCCTTGCCAGGATTCCCAATGACCAGCCATCGGAGATGATGTGGTGCATAACCAACACAAGCACATGCAGGTCCGAGCTTCTTTTTAGCAACGTTGCCCGAAAGAGTGGTCCCCGATCGAGCAGGAATGGCTCCCGGGCTGCCTGCTGGATAAACCCAAGAACTTGCTCCTCCTGCACACCAGGCGAAAGAAGCGAATAGTCCACGAAGTCCGCGTGCCAATCGCGCGCATCCTCGACGACCGCGTACGGGACACCTTCTTTCTGCAGAAAGCGCGTGCGAAGAGCTTCGTGTCTGTCGACAAGAGCTGTTAGTGACTCCTCAAACATCTCTCGTTTGAGCGGTCCATCAACGGCAAGCGCAATTACGATGTTGTAAACGGGATTGCCGGGATCCAGTTGGTTTAGAAACCAGAGCCGCCGCTGCGATCTCGACAACAGGTGCTCCGTTGGGTTCGATGTCTCCTTGCCCTCGGCCGGAATCCTCCATCGCTCAACGTTGGAAATGGGGACCTCTCCGATTCTGAGCGATGGATCGGCTACTGCATGGCGGAGGAAGGCGAGGTAGTCCGATTGAGCCGCTCGGATGGCGCCTTCGTCGAAAATGTCCGTGTTGTACTCAAAATCGCAGCTGTATCCTTCGCCATCCGGCCAGATTTCCACCGAGAGATCCGCGCGTGCAATCCCTGGATCCACCTGTTGAGATTCAACCTTGAGGCCCGGGAGGAGGAGTTCCGTCATCGGCACATTCTGGAGGGTAAACAAGACCTGCACTAGCGGGCTGACACTCAAGCTGCGTTGGCGCTGTAGCTTCTCGACCAGTAGATCGAATGGCACGTCCTGGTGGCCGTAAGCTAATAACGCGCTCTCCTTGATTCTCGTGAACAAATCATAAAAGGCCGGATTACCGCGCAGTTCCGTACGCAAAACCAGATTGTTCACAAAAAATCCGACCAGTGGCGCCACTTCCTGCCTATGCCGATTTGAAGTGGCACTGCCGACCAGAATGTCTTCAACTCCCGTATATCGAGAGAGCAAAGCTTTGAATGCGGCAAGTAATAACATGAACGACGTAGCGCCGACCTGACGGCATAGTTCCCGTACTTGTTCAGCGAGCGGCCGCTCAATGACAACCGCAATTCGTCTTCCGTTAAATGTCTGCATGGCCGGCCGCCGCCGGTTTCCCGCTAAGTCCAGAATGGGTAGCGAACCACCTAGACGCTCAAGCCAGAAGGGCATTTGCCTCTGCGCCGCCTTTTCCCCCTCATCCTGCTCCCACCGGACATAATCTCTGTACTGAAAGGTGATGGCGGGAAGGTCAGGCTGCTGGTCGGCGGCTAGCGCGGCGTAAAGGGCTGCCAATTCTTTCGAGATGACGCCAAGCGACCAGCCATCAGCAACGATGTGATGGACGACGAGCAGGAGCAAGTGGTGCTGCTCCGAAATACGGAATAGGGTGGATCGAAAGAGGGATTCACCCCCCAGATCAAACGGCTTTCGCGCCTCAATGCGAGCCGCTCTTAGTGCTTCGCTTTCAGCCTCCTCTTCAATAACCGATGAGAGGTCAACAAAGGTACTCTTCCATGCGCCTCCATCCAGCACGCGGGCGAGCGGAATTCCGTTTCGCTCATAAAAAGAGGTCCGGAGTGACTCATGCCGTTCCACCAGCGCATACAGCGATCGCTCCAAGGCAGGACGATTTAGCTTTCCGGTGAGGCGGAGGGCAACAACAATGTTGTAAACAGGATTGCGCGAATCCATTTGCGCAAGAAACCAGAGCCTTCGCTGCGAGCGGGAAAGAGGCAGATCGGACAATACGCCATTTTCATCGACTGCAGAATCGGGAGAAGACGCTTCACGCAGGAATGCCAGAATCTCCTGCTTGCGATCGGCGAGTTTCTGCCTGATTTGCGCCGTTATTGCTCCTTTAGGGGCGTTGCAGATCAACCGATCACCATCGAGCGTGAGGATCACACCGAGAGAACGAAGGTCGGACAGCAACTCGATTAGCGAGTTCATATAGCCAGTTCCTCGTACTCGGAGAAGCCCGGTTGCGCTCGAGCGCTTTCGCTGGGGCTGACTAGCCGCGCATTCAGGTACATTGCCGCCATGTCCACAGTCGGATATTCGAAGAAGAAATTCGGAGACAGCGACACGCCCGACTCTTTCTGCAGCGCGTTTTTGAGCTCGAGAGCCATCAACGAGTCGAGCCCCAGTTCCGCCAGTGGTTGATCCTCCCGAAGCCCCGCAGGGTTTTCCAGGCCCAGCACCCTGCCGATTCGATCTCGCAAATATTGCTTGATAATGTCCAGTCGATTCTCATCTGGCGCGTTCACCAGCTGCGAATTCAATGTGTCTGTGAGTTCGCCGGAAGATTGGTTCTTCGACGCCGGCAAGAACTTCTCAAACAACGGCCAGTCTCGTGTCGTTTGACCTGACTCAAGATATATCTGCCAATCGACCGCCATAGCGGAAACTTCCGCTCGCCCGCTGGCGATTGCCTGCTCCAGAAGGTCGATTCCCTTCTCAGGAGAAAAAGCACCCAACCCCAATCGGGCAGCACGGCCCGTATCCTTCAGGCGAGCAGCCGCCCCGATCTCAGACCACGCACCCCATGCCACAGTGGTTGACGGCAGTCCTTCGAGTCGACGTTGATGTGAAAGCGCCTCTAGAAAGGCGTTGGCAGCGCCATGGTTTATTTGTCCCGCCGACCCCAAAACGGAAGCGGCAGAGCCAAACAGAACAAAGAAATCGAGCGCATGCTGCCTGGAGAGCTCATGCAGATGCCAAGCTCCCTGCACTTTGGGCGCGAACACATTTGCGATTTTCCGTGGTGTCTGCTGGCTAAGTATGCCGTCGTCCAAAACACCCGCGGCATGCACGATGCCGCGCAATTCAGGCCCGCTTTCGTCGATCTGTTCAAATATTTCTTCTATATCGCGTCGCTTCGAGATGTCGGCGACCAGGTCGTAAACCCGCACTCCGCGATCTCTTAGTTTCGAGATTTGCTCGCGAATCTCGCTTGACGGCGCGCTGCGGCCGACCATGAAGATGCGGGTGGCTCCGCGTTCCGCCAACCACTGCACAGTACGAAAACCCAATCCGCCATAGGCACCGGTTACCAGATAGGCTGCATCCGCCGCCAACCTGCAAGGCTGCGGATCTTGAGACGCGACCGCGCCGAGAGCAACCAGTCGAGGAATCATGAGCCGCCCTTGACGGATCGCCACTGAAGGCTCCCGTGTCCCCTCACGGATCAAGTGACCGAGCCGAATCCAATCCTTCTCTTCCGGCTTCGACGGAAGATCAACCACACGGATCGACAAGTCGGGATGCTCCAAGCGCGCTGTCCGTGCCATGGCGTCGACAACAGCCGAGGGCAGATTTATGGGCCCATCGTTTTCAATGGCCGCGGCGCCTTTGGTAACAAGCCAGACTGTGCTTCGGGCTGGTTCTCCCTTCGATGCTGCCTGCAGCAGTTGGAGCACCTCGACGGCGTTCTGAAGGGTGAGGTCCGGGATATCGGAGTTTACAGACGCTTCGGCTAGCTCAAGCAGTATGCAGGACGGCTTTGTTTCCGCGCCGAACCGCTGCATCACCGAGGTACGCGGCGCTTCTCCGTTCTTCGGTACGGAAGTGGCCGCGAGGTTAAGTTGGTGAACAACGATGCCCGCAGCTTGGAGCGCAGGCGAAAGAAGATCCGACTTCGCGCTCCCGCGCAGGGCCAGCACAGATGGCGCATTCTCGGGAGTCACGGTTGTGCGGGGCTGTGCGACTAAAATAGTCTGTCGGCTTGTAAGAGCACTGAACGGGCCATCTTCTTCGAGCGCCGCACCTCGAAGGCCGACTTCGGAAAAAAGGGTCAGCCATTGCCGGCGATGCAGCAGAGGATAGCTTTGCCGTCGCGGTGCGTCTGTATACCTCCACCACCCTTCCGTCATCCCCACTGTCAGGTCGCCGAATCTTTGCAGAGCCGTGCATTCGGAGATCAGCATGGTGCCGCCCGGACGCAGAGTCGATTGAAGCCGGTTCAGTGTCTGAGCGAGATCGGAGGTCGCGTGCAGAACATTCGCGGCAACAATGATGTCGACGCCGTGAGCGAGGCCCGACTCACTGCCAAGTTCCTTTTCAAGGTCCAGCGTTGCGTACCGTACAAATGGGAATTTTGCGAACTTGTTTCGAGCCGCGCCTAGAAATGCGGAGGAAACATCCGTAAAGATGTATTCGACGTGCCCTGCGCTGAGTAGCGGCAATATCTCAGAAGTGGCGCTGCCGGTTCCCGCGCCAACCTCCAGCACTCGCACAACCTGGTCCTCCGGATAAGCTTCCACTGATCTTCGCACCACCTCACCCAGAACCCGATTGAACATTCGCGATGCGGGCGCATTCTGGTAGAGCTGCTCAGCCAACTCAAGCGAGCCGTTCGGAAACAATGCTTCCACTGCAGACATTCGTCCCTGCAGAACCTTGGCCAGATTGGACGCCTGGCCAAGGAAATTGAGCTCTGCTGTAAAGAGTGGATATTCGGTTGACAACCGCTCGCTGTCATCAGCCGATTTCCGGCGAGGAATTGTGCCGAAAACCCATCCGTCTCCGTCACGATGAATGATTCCGTCTTCTTCCAGAATCGCGCATAGCCTTTTTATCAGCCGCCGATGTTCCGGTCTGACACCCAGCTTGCCATACACATCAACGAGAGAAAGGCGCGTGCCTTCCCGCAGATTGACACCCAGTTCGTCGAGCGCCTCAAGAATGTAGGTGGTGCAAAGGCCATCAAGTTCAGGGAGAAAATCGCCATACGCCGCAATGACTTTCTGCAATTCCCCTTCGTTATTCATTGCATCGATCGCTTGTGTCGCAGCGCTAAGCAAGCTCTGGGGCGTGGGTGACTTGAAGGCTCGGGCCGAGTTCGGCTGCGCCCGCCATTCTGTTGTGTAAAGCAATGGATCGAAACTCTGCGGGACCACCGGCTTTCTCTCCGAGGACGCGCCGTTCTTCGCAGATTCGACCCAGTAGCGTTGTCGCTGAAAAGGATAATTCGGTAAGGCAAGTTTCCGGACGGACCGGTCTTCGTAGACGCGATTCCATTCGATGTGGACACCCAGCAGGTAAAACTGGCGGACTGTTTCGTACAAGTTCACCCAGGCGTCTTTACCGCGTCGCAGAGAAGCACAAGCCGAAACCGAAGAATACGCTAAGGCAGGCTTCGCCATGCCCAGCAGCACTGGGTCTGGACCCACTTCCAGAAGAGCCGCGGGACGCTGCTCCATCAGAGAGCCAAATCCCTCAGAGAATCGGACTGTACTACGGATGTGCTTCCGCCAATAGGAAGCATCCGGTCGATCCTGAGAAGTATGTAGCTGCCCGCTTACATTGGAAATCAACGGGACAGCAGGTGCGTCGTAGCTTAGCTTCGCAGCCCGTTGTTCAAACTCTTCCAGGATCGGCTCCATCAACACCGAATGAAACGCGTGTGAGACGGTAAGCGGCTGCGCAACCAGCCCCCTTTCGGCAAGCAGATTACGAAGACGTTCGATCTGCGTCGAGTCGCCGGAAACGACGACATTTCGAGAGGCGTTCACCGCGGCGATGTTGACCTGGTTAAATTCGCGAATGATTTCCGCGACTTCTTCTTCCCCCGCCCGAACGGCGAGCATCATGCCGCCTCTGGGGAGAGTGGCCATCAGTCTGCCCCGCTCGTAAGCGAGCGCAAGCGCTGATTCGACCGAAAAGACCTGCGCGACGCACGCGGCGACGTATTCTCCAAGACTGTGGCCCAGTACGACGGAGGGACGCACTCCCCACGAGAGCCACATCAAGGCCAGCGCGTACTCAAACGCGAAGAGCGCGGGCTGCGTCCAATTTGTTTCATGGATCAGATCTGAAGGAACTGTGTCCTCTCCGCATAGAACGTCCGAGAGTCTGTAAGCAAGCTTTCCTTTGAGAACGTCGTCGCAATAATCAATGGCGGAGCGAAAAACAGTGTTCTGTATATAGAGCGCGCGCCCCATACCGGAATACTGGGAGCCTTGACCAGTAAAGAGGAAGCCAATCGACGGCTCTTCATATCCCGCGATGAACCGATATGCAGAGTGATCTTCCACGCGCTGGCCGGCAATCTGTTGCAGTTGATCAGACGCTTCTTTCGTTGAGCTGGCCAGGATTGCGATCCGATGTTGGAAGTGCGATCGTCCCGCGTTCAGTGTGAATGCAAAATCCGCCAGAGAAGTTTGCGGATGTTGTTGCAGATAGTCGGCATATCTGCCGCACAAAGCCGAAAGCGCCTCTGAACTTTTGGCCGAAACAGTTATGACCTCTGATGGAACGAGACAGTGGGCCTCTGTTTGCGCAACCGGAGGTTCCTCTATCACGATATGCGCATTCGTTCCGCTGAAGCCGAAAGAGCTGACGCCAGCGACGCGTGGGCGTTCAGTAACAGGCCACGGAGTCGCACTCAGCGGGATTTTTAGCGGAAGCTGCCGAAGAGCATCGTTTTCATGGCCGCTTGACAAGTGCAAATGAGTCGGAAGAGATCGGTTCTGTAACGCCAGCAGAACCTTGATAACACCTGCAACACCGGCGGCAGCCTCAAGATGGCCAATATTAGTCTTTACTGATCCGATCAGCAGCTTTTCATGGGCATGGTCGTCTTTGCCAAAGCACCCACCGAGCGCCCCTAATTCGATTGCATCGCCGAGGACAGTTCCGGTGCCATGAGCTTCTATGTAGTCCACGTCTCCCGCGGAAAGCCGCGCTTGTTTAAGCGCCGCCTTCACAACAGCTTCCTGAGACGGACCATTTGGCGCCGTCAATCCGCTGCTCCGCCCGTCATGATTGATCGCGCTCGCACGGATCACTCCGAGAATGCGATCCCGGTCGGCCTGGGCGTCTGCCAGCCGTTTCAGCACCAGCATCCCGCAACCCTCCGAACGCACAAAACCGTCCGCCGATTGCGAAAAGGTCTTGCAGCGGCCATCGCTGGCGAGCATGCGGGCTTGCGCCAGCGTAATGGTCACATGAGGCGCGAGAAGCGCGTTGACTCCTCCAGCCAAAGCCACTCTGCATTCATTCTGGCGAAGGCTCTGGCAAGCAAGATGGATAGCCACGGCCGAGGATGAGCATGCCGTATCGATCGACATGTTCGGTCCCTTTAAACCAAGAAAGTAAGAGAGCCGGCCAGCCGCTATCGAACGTGCAATCCCGGAACCGGAATAAGCATCGAGCGCTTTCTCGTCGTTGATGTCCAACAGCGAGGCGTAGTCGTTTGTGCTCATGCCGACGAAAACTCCGGTCAGGCTGCCGTTTAACAGCTCTGCTCGTTCCCCGGCATTTTCCAGGGCTTCCCAGCTGACCTCGAGCAGCATCCTTTGCTGTGGATCCATGCCGATCGCCTCTTTCGGCGCAATGCCGAAAAAAGCTGCATCGAATTCATCGATATGGCTGACGAAACCGCCCCACCTCGTATTTGCCTTGCCGGGCGTGCCGGGTAAGGGAGCGTAAAAAGCCTCAGCATCCCAGCGGCGGGAGGGAATCTCCTCTATCGCATCTCCGCCGCTTGCCAGCAGATCCCAAAACGCATCCAGGGTGTCGATACCGCCAGGCATGCGAAGGCCAACGCCGGTTACAGCAATGGGTTCTGGCGCTGACTCCTGCTGTGTTGCCAAACGCCGCTCCAACTCTGCAGCGAGCAAGGCAAGTCACCTCGGAGACAGTTTCTGGATGCGATCAAGGAAATCCGTGAACGTAGATTCAGTGCCCATAGGGGCCATTATTTGACCGTAGCTTACGAATGAAAATCTAGCGATTCCACTTCCTGGTCAGTCATTTGCTCGATCATGTCGAGGATTCCCAGGACA
>CAVRNK010000087.1:0-111901 GCA_963721995.1 uncultured Acidobacteriaceae bacterium
AACCAGTAGTAGATCCCGGCGAAGACGTTGAAGACGATGGCGCCCACCAGCACATAGTGGAAGTGTGCGATGACGAAATAGGAACCGTGGAGCTGCCAGTTCCATGGCGCTACGGAGAGCATGATGCCGGTGAGGCCCGCGATTAGAAACTGGAAAAGGAACGCAGTGCAGAAAAGCATGGGGGTCGCGAAGCGTAATTTGCCGCCCCACATGGTGGCGACCCAGTTGAAGATCTTAATTCCCGTCGGGATGCCTACCAGCATCGTCGAAAGGACGAAAAACGCGTTTCCCGCCGATGTCATGCCCACCGTGAACATGTGGTGAGCCCATACTCCGAGGCTCACAAAGGCGATGCCCACGGAAGCCGCGACCATTGCCGGATATCCAAAGATGGCCTTGCGTGAGAAGACGGGGATAACTTCGCTTGCGATGGCGAAGGCGGGGAAGACCAGCACATAAACCTCGGGGTGGCCGAAGATCCAGAAGAAGTGCATCCAGAGTATGGCCTGACCGCCGGCCTGGGTATCGAAGAAATGGCCCCCGAGATAGCGATCGATCACCAGCATCACCTGCGCCGCCGTGAGCGGTGTGATGGTGACCAGCAAAAGCGCGCTGTCCACGACCAGGAGCCATGTAAAGAGCGGCATACGCATCAGCGTCATGCCTTTGCATCGCATGGAGAAGGCCGTGGCGATGATATTGATTGCGCCGCCAAGGGTGCCGAATCCGGTCACAAGAAGCGCGAGCGCCCAGTAATCGGTGGCGTTTCCAGGCGAGAAGGCCCGCGCGGTCAATGGTGCATAGGCCCACCATGTAACGTCTGGAGCGTTGCCCATGCCATACAGTCCGGCGCCGCCGAGAAAGCTGAAATAGAGCAACAGGGCGCCGAAAGCTGTCAGCCAGAAGCTGAAGGCGTTAAGGCGCGGAAATGCCATATCGCGCGCGCCAATCTGCAGCGGAATGATGTAGTTTGCCCAGGCGAAGACGAGCGGCATGCCCACCAGGAAGACCATGGTGGTTCCGTGCATTGTGAAAAGGCGATTGAAGACCTGCGGTGAAATCAGATGATTGTTGGGCACCGCAAGCTGAATCCGGATCAGGAGAACCTCGGCGCCGCCGACCAGGAGGAAGAAGATGGCCAGCATCATGTACATCAGGCCGAGTTTCTTGTGGTCGACCGTTATGACCCACGAGTGCAGCGTTTCGAGCCACGTGCTTTCGCCCTCGCGTGGAGGGGTCAAGTCCAGCGCGCCATGAATTGGAAGGGTCTGGTCCGCCATAGTCTCTCTCTACTTCAGCGTCTCCAGGTAGCTGGTCACCTGGTC
Source organism: uncultured Acidobacteriaceae bacterium (assembly GCA_963721995.1). Taxonomy (GTDB): domain Bacteria; phylum Acidobacteriota; class Terriglobia; order Terriglobales; family Acidobacteriaceae; genus Silvibacterium. The sequence goes on from CAVRNK010000087.1 coordinate 1,326, forward strand.
GAGTTGATCCTCGCTTAACTGCATGGCCGGCATCAATGATCCCGGCTTGATGGTGTCAGGGTCCTTGATCCATTGCTTGAGATTGTCGCGGGTATTCGGGATCATGCCGGATGCGAGCGTATCGCGACTCATCAGGTGGGTCAGGTCTGGCCCGAATCTGCCGGTGGCTGCCGTGCCCTGGATGGCGTGGCAGTTCATGCACGCCTGCGTTTCAAAGACGCGCCGTCCCTCGGCGACCGACGGGTCCTGAACGGCGGGCTTTGCCTGGTTGCTCACCCAGGCCGCGAACTGCTCCGGTGTATCCACGTAGACCCGCAGAAGCATATTGGCATGCTGAACTCCGCAGAACTGCGCGCACTGCCCCAGGTAGACGCCGGGCTGCAGCGGGTCGATCCATAAATCGTTGGGGTGCACCGGAATGAGATCCGTCTTCCCGGCCAGCTGGGGTATCCAAAAACTGTGATCCACGTCTGCCGACAGCAGCTTCAGATATGTTGGCGTAGGGTGATCAGCGCTGCTGAGGGGAACGTGCAACTCGTTCGCGGCGACGATCCCCTGCTTCGGGTAGCGGTACTCCCACCAGAACTGGTGACCGACAACGGTGACCTCGAGAGCCGCTTGCGGTTTCGGCGCATCTTGTATGGCGAAGATCACCCGCGCTGTAGTAAGAAACAGGACCACCACAATGAGCACGGGAATAACTGTCCAGGCCAGTTCAACCTGGTTGCTGCCGTATATCTGCGGGGGTTCGCGGCCGTCGTCCGTTCCCTTCGCACGGAAGCGGAAGATCACATAGGCAAGCAGACTGGCAACGGTGAGGAAGATGGCGCCAGTGATCTCAAGCGCGAACAGCGAGAGATGATAGATGTCGGTTGCAGGCGTTGAAGCAGGCGCGAAAATGCTCGGAGTAGACTGCGGGCCTTCTGCAAACGCGTGGCTGGACAAAATGAGTGCTGCGGCAAAAGCAAACCGCGTCAACCGCCCCACCCCAGGCCATCCAGGAAGCATCTTGCTGGTCCTCTCCCTATCAAGGTTCCAGTACGTTTGCTTAAAGAGTCGAGGAAATTGCGTTGTTGAATCGAAAAACTATCTTAACTCGTTTTGTTAGATTGTCGATGCCCCATGGACGGTGGCAAGTTAAATTTTTACGATGTCCGCGGTAGCAATCTTCTGACCCGTGCAGCAAGCCTTGCAGGGTTGAATCCTTTTGCGAAAGCATTTAACACCGTGGACTGGAGCAGGCGCAACGACAAAATCCGGTAACCCTGATCGAGATTCGAATAGAACCATCGGGCGCCTGAAGTGGTGACGGCGAGATCGGCGCGAACTTTTGCGGTGATTTGCGCGAAGCGCTCATGAGCGGTGGCCCGGCGTTTCAGATCAGCTTCGATCGCTTCGGCAGCCGCCTGCCCGCTCACAATTGCGAAATAGATGCCTTCGCCAGTGAGAGGATCGACGAATCCCCCCGCGTCACCAACCAGGAAGGTTCGTGTCGGCGGGATTTTGTGCTGCGCTGCGCCGAAGCCGGCGTACTGGCCGATCACATCCTCGGCTGACACCGTCCCGAACCGGCGGTGAATGTAAGCGGCGAGCCGCGCCCGATCGATCTTTTCGTCCGATGCGTAAGAGTAGAGCCCCACGTTGACATGGTCGCCCTTCGGGAAGACCCACCCGTACCCATCTCGAACCGGAGCAAAATCGAAGACCAACTCCTGCTCGGCGGCAGCTGCTATGGGAACGACGGCTTCAAGGGCAAAGGCGCGCCAGAACCATCCCTTGCCACCATCGGTAAGCTGGCGCACGCGGCTGTGAACGCCATCAGCGCCTACAAGGAACCGCGCCCGCAGTTCCTGGCCATCGGCACGGAGAGTCACACCGGAGTCGTCTTCGGTGACAGCCTCAATGGCGCGAATGTGTTGAAACTGCGCCCCCGCGCCCAGAGTCTGACGCAGGCAATAGTCGTCGAACTCCCGCCGGACCGTCATATAACAATACGGCGAACGTCGACGCAGAACACTGGACCGGCTGCCATCGCGCTCAAGGCGCATGTGTGAAACCTTCTGCCGAACTACCGGATCAACCGAATACCGCAGCGCCTGGGCGGTTTTGAGAGTCAGTCCACCGGCGCAGGCCTTCTGGCGAGGAAAAATCGCGCGGTCCAGCAACAGCACTTCGCGACCCGCTGCGGCCAGGTCATATGCGGCTGCGCATCCGGCAGGTCCGGCGCCCACAACAATTGCGTCCCAGGCTTGCATCTGGAACTATTCTTGCTCAACCGCGACAATCCTGCTCATTCAATCGTGGTAACGGGAACGCGAATCGACGCGCGGTAGCGATCGCCTCGATAACGCGAGCACGCCGCTTCGATAGGCGACTCCTGTGTCGTGAGAATGATCCGGCTGATGGAGAGGACGCTCGCCTTGCGCGGTATCGTCAGCAATTCGGACTCCTCCCGCGTGGCCGGGAGTGCCTCGATGATCTCGTCGGCATACCCCACCCTTACGCCGTAGCGTTCGCGAAGCGTGTGATAGAGAGACTGTTTCGCGAAATCGATGCGGTCGAGCCCGGGAAACTGCCGCAGCGGGATGTTGGATTGTTCGAGAGCCATGGGGATACCGTCTGCCAGACGCAGGCGACGCAAGCGCATTACTTTCTCGTTTGCGTCGAGCTTCAGCTTCTCCATAAGGTCTTCGGTCACCGAGATCACGGACTGCTCGAGCAATTGCGAACTGGGCTTCATGCCTCTTCGCCGCATGTCTTCGGTAAAGCCCTGCAAGTGAAGAATATTTTTCTCGAGCTTGGGGCGGCTGACGAAGGTTCCACGGCCCTTCTCGCTGAAGGCGTACCCGTTGGTCTTCAGGCCGTGCAGCGCCTGGCGCGCGGTCATACGGCTCACCTGATAGGCGCGGGAGAGCTCTTCTTCCGACGCCAACGGATCGCCCTCGGACAACTCGCCGGACTGGATCTTTTCCATCAGGGCGCGCTGTATTTGAAAATAAAGCGGGATAAATCCGTTCTTATCGAGCGGCTGCACTGTGGGTTCGCTTTGCTGACGGTTACTCAAGTTGCTTTTCGACACTGAGATCCTCGTTCCGTGTTTTCCTGCGCGCTGTCGATCGGGTTGTAAAACAGATGCCGTCTTGGTGACCGGCCGCAAACCGGCATAGTGGCAAACCTGCGTTTGCCTTATCCTTGGGTTTCGCATTGCAACCGGTTCTGAATCTCCGCCCGCTATGTTTCCCATTTCTCTTCGCGGATCTCTGATCGTTTCCTGCCAGGCGCCGCCCGGCGATCCACTCGACAGCGTGGACACCCTGAGGCGCATCGCCATTTCCGTCGTTCGCGGCGGGGCCGCCGGTCTGCGAGCCAACGGAACCGCATGTATCGAGGCTTTCCGGCAAGCGACAAACGTGCCGATCATCGGCATCGAGAAGCGCAAGATCGGGGACGAGGTCTCGATCACGCCTGACTTCGCCGCTGCGGAATCGGTCGCCGCGGCGGGGGCCGATATTATCGCTCTGGACTGCACCACCAACAGAGCAGCGACCGCTGAGCCGTGGAGAAATCTGCTTGGCCGGATCCACACCGAGATCCGGAAGCCGGTACTCGCAGATGTCGCCTCGTTTGAGGAAGCCCTGGCTGCCCAGGAGGCCGGCGCGGACGCCGTGGCTACCACTCTCTACGGCTTCACACCGGAGACGGCAGGATTTCGCACCGTAAGCTGGGATCTGGTGCAGCGCATGGTCCGGGGACTTCGCGTACCGGTGATCGTGGAAGGTCATATTTCGCAGCCGGAGGAAGTAAGACAGGCGTTGGATCTGGGTGCGTATGCGGTCGTCGTCGGGTCCGCGATCACGCGGCCCGAGTCGATTACCGCGCGTTTTGTGAAGCTCTCCATGCCTGATTCCTAGGCCTGATTCCTGGCAAATGCGCCGCTGCCCCTGATTCCTCTGGTAGACGGATTTCGAGCCGGTCAGGTTCCCGGCAAAATTGCCGCCTGAGACTTTGTACTTGCATTTCGGTACAGTTGTCTATACATCATGGTAACTTGGAGGCAGGTCCCTCAGCATCCTGACTGGGCCAGTGCCGCAAAAAGGAAGCCCTCACTCAATGTCTCGAAGCTATGCGCACGCGATGCTCCAGGAGATCTACGAACAGCCGGAGGCCCTCGCCGCGACCATTGCCCGATATGCTCAAGCCGGCTCGCTAAGTGCCGAATCGTTCCCGAAAATCGCAGATATCCTGCGCGGACGTCAGCGGCTGGTCATAGCCGCCAGCGGCTCCAGCCGCCATGCAGGCCTGGCGGGCGAAATCATGCTCGAGGATTACGCAGGACTCGCGGTTGACGTGGAGTACGCGAGTGAATACTCCTATCGCTCTACGCACACGCTGCACGATCCCGGATTGCTGGTGATCTCGCAGTCTGGTGAGACGGCCGACACGCTCGCCGCTCTGCGCGAAGCCAGGACGCGTGGAGTGGCGACCATGGCCATCACCAACAATCCGGAATCGACAATGGCCCTCGAGGCGGATGCGTCGCTGCCCACGCTCGCCGGCAGGGAGCGGGCGATTCCGGCGACCAAGAGCTTCACCACACAGCTTTGTGTCCTCTACCTGCTTGCGCTTTACGTGGCGCGGCTTGGAGGCAGGATGACGGCTCAGACTGTCGCCGCCCACCTGGAACACCTGGAGCACCTGCCCGCCTTATTGGCCGCATCGCTGGAGGAATGGGAGGCACTGGTCCACGAAATAGCAGAAAAGACGCGTGCCGCTCGCGGGTTCCTTTACCTTGGGCGCGCCATTCACTATGCGATTGCTCGCGAAGGCGCACTCAAGCTGAAAGAGTCGGCCTACGTTCAGGCTGAGGGCTATCCTGCCGGTGAATTGAAGCATGGGCCGAATGCCCTCGTGAGCCCGGACGCACCCTTGGTTGTCCTCGCGACCCGCGATGACGACGACCCGGACTCGGTGCTGCGGTACCAGAAGACGCTGCAATTGATGCGCGACATGCAGGCACAGGGCGCGACGATCTTTTCGATCAGCACGGAAGGCGACAAGGAAGCGCCTAAATTAAGCAATTATTCGGTTGCTGTTCCGGCCGTGAGCGAGTTTCTACTGCCTTTGCTGGAGGTTGTGCCTCTCCAGCTCTTTGCCTATTTCACCGCTGTTCTGCACGGCGTGAACGTGGATAAGCCTCGCAATCTGGTAAAGGCCGTCGTAACCGAATGAGCCGATCCAAAATATGACAACCTGCTGCCATCGGCATACCTTGCGATGTAGCATTTATGTATGTCTGAGTTGCGGTTAATCCTGAAGCTCTGGAAAGAGGCGCGAGAGCGAAACGACGACATCTGCCTTGCCACCGTGGTCGGAATTGAAGGCTCTTCGTACCGAAAACCGGGAGCGCGGATGCTGATGACAAGCTCCGGACGCCGTGCTGGCACGATCAGCGGAGGTTGTCTCGAGGCTGAGGTCCAGAAAAAAGCCTGGTGGCTCACCGAGACCGGCCCCTCGGTTCAGCGTTATAGCAGCTTCTACGACGACGATTCTGAGATGCCATACGGGCTTGGCTGCGGAGGCACGGTTTCCGTTCTCCTCGAAAGGGGTGTGGCAGCGGAGCGGGTTCTTGCCGCTCTCGGGCGCAGCCTGGATTCCCGGAAGGGCACGGTATTTGTATCGGTAATCGAATCCGAGGCGCCTGCAGATCTTGGAACTCGCCTTATCTTGTCGGCGGAACGCGAAACCTACCTCGCGTCACCATCCCGCGAGATGACCGCGCTGGCACATAAGGCACTGCAAGGGAGGAAATCGCTTTGGCAGCAAGGCAAGGCCACCATCGTTGCTGAATACCTGCCGCCTCGGGTCGCTCTCCTGGTAGTCGGCGCCGGAGACGATGCAGTTCCATTGGTTGAGTTCGCCGGCAAGCTGGGATGGAAGACTACGGTGGTGGATGGCCGCGCGCACCTGGCTACGCGGGAGCGGTTCCCGACTGCCGACGAAGTATTCGTGCTCAACGCATTCGATCAGATTACGCTGACCGCCCGGGACGCAGCAGTTTTGCTTACACACAGTTATGAGCAGGATCGTCTGGCGCTGCGGGGGCTTCTACCGGGTGACGCCGACTATCTCGGAGTTCTCGGACCACGGAAGCGGACTGAGCGGTTGTTGTCGGAGATTGCGCCGGAACTAGGTCTGACGGTTGGCGAGTGCATGGCGAGGCTGCATTCTCCTGTGGGGTTGGATATCGGATCGAAAGATCCCACCAGCATTGCATTAGCGATCATCGCCGAGATCCATTCGATAATGGAGCGGGCTGAGAACCGGCCACGCAAAAGTGCCGACCAGCCCCCGGCAGTCCATGCCTGACTCCTCGCGCCTGCCGGAGGCGCGCACGCTATCCTGCCGGGCTTCCAGCCGGGCCCCGTTCTGAGTCAGGACCTGAGCTTCCAAATTATTTAGCCGTCTTTCTTTCGCAGGCGGCATCCACTGCATGCAGAGAGGTGCTTCATGATGCGACAGGATCGCTGGTGCGGCTTCGTGCTGGTCCTAACCACGTTAGTAGTCTCAAGCCAGCCTGCTCGTGCGCAGGAGAAAGTCGAAATCGATGCAAATGCTCCGACGACTGCGTTCCCTCATTTCTGGGAGGAGATGTTTGGCTCAGGGCGAGCGATCCTCACGCTGCGCGAGAGCTACCGGGATGACCTGCGTGCGGTGAAGCAGGTCACGGATTTCCGCTACGTGCGGTTTCACGCGATTCTGCATGACGAGCTGGGTGTCTACACCGAAGACGAGCATTGTAATCCCGTCTATAACTTTGCCTATGTCGACCAGGTCTATGACGGTCTGTTGAAGAATGGCGTCCGGCCCTTCGTCGAGATCAGCTTCATGCCCAAGAAGCTCGCGTTCAATCCTGATGCGCTGCATCCGTTCTGGTACAAGCAGAACGTTTCGCCTCCGAAGAGCATGGAGCGCTGGGATGACCTGATGACGCACTTTGCGCAGCATCTGGTCGACCGCTACGGAATTGACGAAGTGTCGAAGTGGTACTTCGAGGTATGGAATGAGCCGAATATCGACTTCTGGAACGGCATTCCCAGGAAGCAGTCTTATTTTGAGCTCTACGCGCATACTGCCCGTGATTTGAAGAAGGTGAGCCCACGGCTCCGGGTGGGCGGACCGGCGACGGCAGCGGCTGCATGGGTCCCCGACTTTCTGAAGTTTACTGCGGCGAACCAGGTGCCGGTCGACTTCGTTTCCACGCACGGCTACGCGGACGACACCGTCGAAAATCTTTTCGGTACAAACGAAGATATTCCCATGGACGACCGAGTGTGCCGCGCTGTTGCCAAGATCCACGGAGAGATAAAGTCGTCACCCATGCCCAATCTGCCGCTCTTCTGGACCGAGTGGAACGTACAGGGAATGCAGGAGTCGCGCGACACGATCTTCGTGGGGCCGGCGCTTGCGAATACTGTCCGGGAATGCGACGGCCTGGTGAATATGATGTCGTTCTGGACCTTCTCCGATGTGTTCGAGGAGGGCGGCCCGATTCCGCAGCCATTCGTCGGGATGTTCGGGTTGCGCGCCAAGGGGGGCATCAACAAGCCCAGCTACTACGCTTATGGATTGCTGCATCAACTTGGCGATGCCCGGATTGCGGACGCCTCGAAGAACGTCATTGTGACGAAGACCTCTGACGGCGGGCTGGCGATCGCCGCATGGAACCTGGTTGACCCTGATCAGCAGGGAACCGCGAAGCAGATGGAGCTGGACTTCCGCAATGTTCCGGCAACGGCGCGCATTACCATTCAGAAGGTAGATCGCGATCACGGAAATGTGTTGCCGCACTATGCGGCGATGGGCAAGCCGCTGGATCCAACGCCCGAGCAGGTGGAGGAGTTGAACCGTCAGACGGCTCTGCCGCCGCCGGAAACGGTTAAGCTCGAAGGAAATCGGCTGGATCTGAGCCTGACTCCGGATGAGCTTGTCCTGGTCAAAGTGCAGCCGTAGTCATCCGGGTCGCCGATCGCCCGCGTGGTTTCATCCTGTGTAAATATTCATACGGAATTGGCCTGTAACATGAGTAAGAAGCGAGAGGTGGAATGGAAGAAGGTCGTTGGGTTTTGCTGATTGCGAGCGAGGCTGGTGGCACCGATTCGGTGTCCGACCGGGCCATGGAGCGGCTGGTGGATGCGATCAGCAAGGAAGGGTATGAGGTAGTCCGCACGGCAACGCCCGAGGACGGGTTGTCGCTGGTGCAGTCGGACCCTTCACACAGCGCGATTCTGCTGGACTGGGACCTCGAAGGCGAGCACCAGTTTGCCGAGATGGCGGCGCTCAAGATCATTCGTGAGGTGCGGCATCGCAACAAGAAGGTGCCGATCTTTCTTATCGCCGACCGCACGCTGGTGAGCGAACTCCCCCTGGAAGTGGTGAAGCAGGTGCACGAGTACATTCACCTCTTCGGCGACACGCCGGAGTTCATCGCCAATCGCGTGGACTTTGCCGTTGAGCGCTACAACGAGCAGTTGCTGCCCCCGTATTTCCGCGAGCTGAAGAAGTATACGGATCAAGGCGCGTATTCATGGGACGCGCCCGGCCACATGGGCGGCGTGGCCTTCCTGAAGCATCCTGTCGGAATGGAATTCCATCGCTTCTTTGGCGAAAATCTGCTGCGGTCGGACCTGGGAATCTCGACGGCGCCGCTGGGTTCGTGGCTGGATCACATCGGGCCCCCGGGTGAGTCGGAGCGAAATGCCGCGCGCGTCTTTGGCGCGGACTGGACGTTTTATGTGCTGGGCGGCTCGTCGACGTCGAACCAGATCGTCGGGCACGGAGTTATCGGGCAGGACGACATTGTGCTGGTCGATGCGAACTGCCACAAGTCGATCTGCCACTCGCTCACCGTGACGGGTGCGCGTCCGGTGTATGCTACGCCGACCCGCAACGGCTACGGAATGATCGGACTGGTTCCGATCAACCGGTTCAGCCCACAGGCGATCAAACAGCTGGTTGACGAGAGCCCCCTGACAGCAGGGGCGCCGTCGAAAGAGCTGACCTACGCCGTGGTGACCAATTCGACCTATGACGGGCTTTGCTACGACGTAAACCGCGTCGTGGCAGAGCTGGCGCAAAGCGTGCCGCGGGTGCACTTCGATGAGGCGTGGTACGCGTACGCCAAGTTTCACCAGATCTATCGCGGCCGGTTTGCCATGGATGTGCCGGATGAAATGCCGAACCGGCCGACGCTCTTTGCGGTGCAGTCAACCCACAAGATGCTGGCGGCGTTTTCGATGGCCTCAATGGTGCATATCAAGCTGAGTCCGCGTGCCCCGCTTGAGTACGACCAGTTCAACGAGTCCTTCATGATGCACGGAACGACATCGCCGTTCTATCCGCTGATTGCCTCGCTGGATGTGGCGGCGGCGATGATGGAGGAGCCGGCGGGGCCGACGCTGATGAACGAGACGATTCAGGATGCGATCACCTTCCGCAAGGCAATGTCCTCGGTGGCTCATCGGCTGCGGGAGGCCGAGGGCGGCGGCGGATGGTTCTTCCGGCTTTACCAGCCCGATCAGGTGAAAGACCTCGAAGGACAGATGCACCTGTTTGAAGAGGCTCCGGATGAGTTGCTGGCAACCCACCCCAATTGCTGGACGCTGAAGCCCGGCGAGGATTGGCATGGCTTCCAGGACGCCGATATCGCCGACGAGTACTGCATGCTCGATCCCACCAAGGTCACCATTCTCATGCCGGGAATCAATGCGCAAGGGTTAGTTGCCGAGTGGGGGATTCCGGCGGCAATCCTTACCGAGTTTCTCGATTCCCGCCGAGTCGAGATCGCGCGCACCGGCGATTACACCGTGCTGGTGCTCTTCTCGGTCGGAACCAGCAAAGGCAAATGGGGAAGTCTGCTCGAGAATCTGTTCGAGTTCAAGCGGCTCTACGATACTGAGGCCTCGCTCGAAGAGGCCCTGCCCGACCTGGTGGCGAAATACCCCAACCGCTATCGCAACGTGACGCTCAAGGAATTGAGCGACGAGATGCATGCGGCGGTGATCGAGTTGAATCTGACCGGACTGGTGGGTGAAGCGTGTGAGCTCGACACCGACCAGGTGCTCACTCCGGCGCAAACGTATCAGAAGCTGTTACGCAATGGCACGGAGAAGGTAAAGTTCACCGAGATGGCCGGGCGCATCACGGGCGTAATGCTGGTGCCCTATCCGCCGGGCATTCCGGTGGCCATGCCCGGCGAACGGCTCGGCGCCAGAGACAGCGCCGTGATCCGGTTAATTCTTGCTATGGAGGAGTTCGGCAAGAAATTTCCCGGCTTCGAGCGCGAGGTACACGGCATTGAGGTGGACGCGCAAGGCGACTATTGGATGCGCGCCGTGATCGAGACGTCTGGAGAGAAGGCCAATGGCAATGGCAAGCAACGTGCGCCCAAATCGGGTCCACCGGTCAAGCGTAAGCGAAAGGCAACGAAGGCTCCCGAGCCGCCGGCAAATCCATCGGAACAAACAATGACCGGCTAACTGATTCCTTCTAAGGCCAGCTCGCGGTCGGCGAGTTCTGTTCCCTCGACTCTCGCTCGGATCTTTCGGAATGCGGTGTCGCGAGCGGTCGAAGTGTCGTCGGCGAATGGCGCAAATCCGCAGTCGTCGGTTGTCCCGAGTTGTTCGATGGGCAGGAACAAGGCGGCTTCGAGAACGCGATCGCGAACCTGCGATGCCGTCTCGACCGCGGGATTGATCGGATCGATTACACCGATGAAAACCACCTGCTCCGGTCCGACAAGTTCGCTCACCATCCGCAGGATGCGTTTTCTGTCCGGCTCGCTGGCCATCTGGAGGTAGAACCGTCCGACATTCATCTTGAAAAGATCCGGCAGGAAAGCCGCGTAGTCAACGTCCGCGCTATGAGTTGAATCCCGGTCGCCGCCCGGACAGACATGGACGCCAATCCGGCTGCGCTCGTCGGGAGTAAAGCGCTCCAGAACCTGATTGTTGAGCGCGACGAAGCTGCGCAGAAGGCCGGCCGAAGGATCGAGCTTGAGGGATAGACGGCCCTCAGTAAAGTCGATTTGAACGCTGGCCGCCCCTGCATCAAGGGCCCCGCGAATATCGGTTTCAGCGTCATCGATCAGGTCGGCGAGGAAGGCGTCGCGCGAATAGCCTGGTATCCCGTCTGCCGGATAAAGCAGACTCAGCGCAGAAGCGGAAATCACGGCTTGCTTCACCGGGCGCTGGGTCAGCGCCTGGGCGGCTTTGAGATAGCTATCTGCATGGATGCCGTAGCGGAATGGTCCTGCGGTCAGACGAGGTAGCTGGCGCGTGTGTCCGTCGGCGAACGGGATCACGACACCATCCGGTGCGAGATTCTCAAGTCCGGTGAGCGGATAAGTCGCAAAACTTGGCTTGGTCTGCTCTCCATCGGTCAGCACCGGCGACCCCGTTTGCTCAATCCGGCTGATTGTGTCCTTGAGGGCCTCGTGATACGCATCCTGGAGTACTTCAGCGGTGACTTTTCCGGCGCGGTAGGAGGCGATGGTTTCAATCAGCTGAGGCGGGCGCGGAATGCTGCCGATCGGTTCCGTTCGAATGGCCATTTGGGAAGTGTAGCGAGGCAGAGGTATGAGCAACCTCCACCAGAAGGTTGATTCTCAGCGAATCACGCGCTGCGGGCGCGGGAGCCGGCGGCGGTATGCGCGGCAATTTCGTGGGCCACGCTGGCCTCCTGGCCGGCGAACATGGACCGCAGCCGGGCGGCGACCCGCAGGTGCCATTGGGCGCGGCGTGCCGCGGGTAAGCGCGCGTAGAGCACCTCCCGATAGAGCGCATGGGCGAAGACGTAGAAGCTCGATCGAGAACCGTCCGGCAGTTCGTCCTGCCCGGCGATAGAGAGCAATCGAACACGGCGAACGAGCGCCGCATAGGCCTCCTCCACCTCGTCGAGCTCGCGCTCAAGCGCTGCTGCCGCCGCCCATGCGGGGAAAATAGTTCCGGAGATGCTTCCGGCTTCGAGCAGACTGCGATCCCCATCGCTGAGCCGGTCGAGTTGCAGCTCAATCACTCCCGAGAGGCTGTCGGGAACGCCAAGCTCGATCTCGGCAAGCGGCACGCTCAGGGTTACCTGGCCATTCCTCTTCATCACGACCTGCTGCGAGCGCAGGTGATCAAGCGTAGCGATCATGAAGAGGGGATTGCCCGTCGAGTTTTGATGGATCAAGCTGGCAAGGCCGGGAGGCAACGAGTCGGCAGCGAGTTCACGGCGCAGGTATGTGGCGACCGATTCCTTTGAGAGCGGTCCCAGCGATATAGGCTCGCTGCGGCGGCTGGTGCGCAGATCCTGTTCGAGCAGACGCAGGGGATGATGGGCGTCGAGCTCAGCGGGCCGAAAGCTGCAGAGCAGCATGAGCTTCGAACGGCTGCGCCGCCGGGCCAGTGCGGAGATGAGGTCCAGTGTGGAGGAATCCGCCCAATGGATGTCCTCGAAGACCAGAACCAGCGCGTCGGTTTGGCTGAGTGTTTCGAGCGCCTCGCAGATTTCTCCGATTGACGGTGAAGAGGCGCCGTTGTGACCGAACCAGCCGGGGGCCGCTGCCATAAGCAGTGCTCGCGTCTTCTCGTCTGCACTGCCGAGGCCGTTCAGGGCTTCGCGAACCGGGTAAAAGGGCTCCTTGCCTCCAAAGCCTTCGAGCGATTGCCCACGAGCGATGCGCAGCCGCGCCGCATTCGAAAGGTCAGCGCAAAACGCGTCGATCACCGCGGTCTTGCCGATGCCGGTTTCGCCGCTCACGAAGATGGTTGGGCGCTCGCCACTGCGGCAGCGGTCGAGTTGAGCGTGCAGGGCCGCCAGCTCGCCCTGGCGTCCGATCAGCGCCGTGGCTGATGGCCCGGAAGCATCGGTAACCGGCACAAGGAAGCGGTAACCGCGGCTCGGTACCGTTTCGATGAACTGTGGATCATGCGGATCATCGCCCAGCAGCTTGCGGATCTCGAGAATGTAGGTGCGGATAACCTGCGGCTGGACGTAGGTTTCCGGCCAAAGCGACTCCAGCAGCTCGTCGTGAGTGACCAGACGCTGCGGATTCTCGACCAGGTAACGAAGAACGGAGAACGGACGCGGAGTGAGCGAAAGCTGTTCTTCGCCGCGCCATACGCATTCGTTGCGGAGGTCGAGCCGATAGGTTCCAAACTGTCGCATCTGGCCGATTGGGACTCCTGACTCAAACTTCGGTAGCAGTTAGCGTGCCGCTGGGCAAGAAGTGTAAGGAGCGCGTTTTGTTCAGTTGCGTTGATTTTACTATTTTCGACAGTGTCCGCACGCGGACAGGGGTGTCCGAAGACGTTCGTAGTTTCGTACGTATGAAAGACGGAGCAGGTTCCCCGAGGTTTGCGCGATAGTGACGAATGGACTGGTTCCTGAGTGCGAATTGCTCTGCGTGAGGTCGGAATTAGTCCTGGTTTCGCGATTGAAACCCTAACCCTCCGGCACCTCGTCGCTGACCACAAAGAATTGCTTCAGGTTGGCGATTCCGAACGACGTCGTCAAAGCAACGTCGGAGGCGTCGCGCCCGACCGCCATGAGAACGCGGCCGATGCGCGGCGTGTTGTTGCGGGCGTCAAAGGTCCACCATCGGCCGGAGAGATAGACCTCGAACCAGGCGGCAAAGTCCATGGGCGCAGGCGCAAGCGTGATGCGAATGTCGCCGAGGTATCCGGTGGCGTAGCGGGCGGGAATGTTGAGCGCGCGGCAGAAGGTGATGGCCAGATGCTGGTAATCGCGGCAGACGCCCTGCCGTTCGGTGAAGACGTCGAGGGCGGTTTTCGTCGACCGGGCATACTGGTATCCGAAGACCACCTTGTTGTGAACCCAGTCACAGACAGCCTGAACGCGCGACCAGCCAGGCAGGAGATGTCCAAAGAGGTCGAGGGCGACATTGGAGAGACGGTCGACCTCACAGTAGCGGCTGCCGAGAAGGTACTGGAGGACATCGCTCGGCAGGTCGTGGATCGGATGTTCGACCGCATCGAATTTCATTGCGTCGTACTCGCCCGAGTCTTCGATTAGAGTGCGGTTGGAAAGGCGCAGCGGTCCGGCAGGCGCGTCAAAGCGCGTGCAGATGTTGCCGAAGCTGTCGATGTAGCTGTCGAGCGAGATAGCTGGATCGATCTGCAGCAGATCGGGCTCGCGCAGATCTTTGGTACGCGACGGGTGCACGTGCAGCATGGCCACAAAGGACACTGGCGCAGGCAGATCGAATTGCATGTCGTAACCCAGGCGAATGAGCATGGATGAGGCCCAAAAACCTTTCATGAAAATTGAACCGGCAACGAGAGAGCGGCGAGGCAAATTCTTTAAGATGCCGTGAAAGTGAAGGAACGCCAGTTCGGGTAGAGTTTAAGTATCAACTTCGAGAAAACTCTCCGTGGCTTTATTTAAGCCCGAAAGGAACAAATTGACCTACTGTCTCGGTATTATGACCCACCAGGGACTGGTCATGGCCTCCGACTCTCGAACGAATGCGGGATATGACCAGGTAAACCTCTGCCGTAAGATGCACGTCTTCGCGCAACCGGGCGAGCGAGCCTTCGTTCTGCTGACCAGCGGTGGTTTATCGCTTACGCAGTCCGTCGTAACTCTTCTGCGCGATGAGTTCAACGAAGGGGTCGGCCTGGCGAAGGCTGACACCATGTACCAGGCAGCCCGCGCGGTAGGCGACTGCGTGCGCAGGGTCTCCGATATGGACCGTGCGGCGCTTGAGCGGGACGATTTCAGCTTCAATATCAACCTGCTGCTCGGCGGCCAGGTCAAGGGCGAGGCTCCGTGCCTGTACCTGATCTATCCGCAGGGAAATCCGCTCAGCGCCACCGTTGACTCGCCCTATCTGCAGATTGGCGAGTGCAAATATGGCCGGCCTATCCTCGATCGGGGCATCGAGTACGGCTCAACTACGCTTGACGTGGCGGCAATCTATGCGCTGCTCTCCTTCGATGCCGCCATGCGATCGAATGTGACGGTCGGTCCACCCATCGAGATGCTGCTTTACAGCAACGACAAGCTGGAGTTCGACTGCTATCGACGATTTGCCGCCGACGATCCGGAGCTGAACCTGATTCACCGCAGCTGGGAACGCTCTCTGCGCCGCGCGGTGGAAGAGCTGCCGAAGATCCAGTTCAACCCTTGCCTGCAGGATGTCTAGCCGCTCGCAGCTCACGCGGATAGCTACCGGCTATTCGGCGTCGCCCACCGCATAGTAGCCCTTGCGTGCCTGCACCTTCAGGCCATCGCCCTGGCAGGCGATATCCAGCTTGCGATAGCCGCCATCGAGTTTGTTATTCGTCGGCGTGTAGCTGGCCAGGTACTGTGTGCGCAGTTCCTGTTCAATCTGCGCGAAGGCCTCTTCCATCTTTTTGCCGTTGTTGCCAACGTTGATGGTGCGCCCGCCGGTCTCTTCCGTGAGCTTCTTCATCTGCATATCGCCGGTGTAGCCGAAGGGGCCGTAGCCGTAGAAGGGGCGGTCGGCGATCAGAATGACATAGATGATAGCGTTGGCCTTCTGGGCAGCCTCGATCGCCTGGTTGGGCTTGGTAACCGAGCCCTCGTCCTCGCCGTCGGTCAACAGGATCAGGGCTTTGCGGCCGGTCTCAGTGCGCAGCTTGTCATTCGAAACCTGGGCGACGGCATCGTAGAGCAGCGTCCCCTTGGGCGCGCCTTGCGTCGGCACAGGTCCCTGGCCGATGCCGGGGACTCCGTAAGCTCCGTTACCGCCGGCGGTGTTGATCTCCGCCTTATCCATCGCGCGGATGAGCTGGTTGGCATTGTTTGTAAAGTCCTGCTCGAGATTGACGCCGACATCGAACGTTACCAGGAAAGCTTCGTCCTTCTGGCGAAGTATGCTGCGGAGAAAATTGCCGCCGGCCTGCTGCTCGAGGGGGAGGACATTCTGCTGGCTGCCGCTGGTATCGAGCAGGATGCCTAGAGTCAAAGGCAGATCGGACTCGGCGGAGAAATTTTTGATCGTCTGCTGCTTCTTGTCCTCAAGAATGTTGCAGTCATTCTTGGTGAGCGTGGAAACGAGGCCGTTGTGCTTATCGCGCACCGTGAAGTACAGGCTGACCAGATTTACATTGACGCGGAGGGTAGCGGCAGGCGCTTCGGTGGATTCCGGGGTGTCAGGCACTGAGCTCACGGGCGGGGCATCCGGCGATGGCGCAGATTGCGCGCGCCCAATAGATGTGGATGCCATGAAAAGGAGGGCAACCGCGAGAGGCGCGACTAGCTGTCGGGATAGGCGTTGCATAGACACTTTTTAGACGGCTTTCCGGGGCGAAAGTTCTTCTTTACGAAAGGAATCCGCAGAAGGTGTAATCGCCGGTCTCGTACTTTGAATCTGATAGTCTGAGCATACGCCTGGAGTCTCCTGAGAGCCGCCTGGGCGCGTCTAACCTCAGTGGTAGACGGTTTACGAGCGGCTCCCGGGCCACAAAGCCAGGGGTGGCTGTTTCCTGCGATAATGATTCGGCTGCATGGCAAGGCCAATCGCAGCAGGCAGTTGGAGGATTTCTGGTGACGCAAGGCGCCTTGGCAATCACGTTGTTCCTGTTCTTACTGGGAGCCGTGCAACAACAACCGCAGCAATCGCAAGCCCCGAGCGTTCCTGATGCGCCGACGCCATCGGGTCTGTCGGACCTGAACAAGCAGGTCACCCCCGGCGGTGGGACAACGGCAGATTCGAAGCAGGACACCCCTCAAAACCAGCCTCCCGCGCAGCAGTCGGGCGCACAGCAGCCTGCCCCTCAAACCCAGCCGGATAACTTTCAGCAGCCGCCGCCCGATCAGAAGGGTCCGGGCGAAAAGGGCTTCACCATCGTCCAGAATGTTAACTTCATCGACGTTCCGGTCACCGTGCGTGACAAGAAAGGCAATCTGGTCCCCGGCCTCACCTGGCGGCAGTTCCGTATTTATGAGGACGGGCAACGGCAGAGAATTGCCTTCTTCACAGTCGATCCCTACCCGTTATCGGTAGCCTTCGTCATCGACCAGAGTCTTCCTTCCGACGTAATGAAGAAGGTAAACCAGAGCCTCTCGGCATTGCAGGGGGCCTTTGCTCCCGCCGACACGGTCGCGGTCTTCACCTATAACACCAGCCCGGAGATGATGAGCGACTTTACCGCTTCGCAGGGCCCAAGGCTGCAGGCGGTGCTGTCGCGGTCGCAGAAGTCAGGGCGCGACATGGGCGTGCCGATTACGACCGGCCCTCTGGCGACGGGCATGATCATCAATGGCCAGGTGCCTGATCCGAACGTCGCGGCGCAGCGTGGAGGCGGCGTAGGCTTCCTGACGGCGCCGAAGGACACCCATCCTCTGAACGACGCCATTCTGTACGCGGCGAAGGCGCTGGCCAAGCAGCCCCGCGGCAGGCGGCGGATTCTCTACGTCATCAGTGACGGTAAGGAGTCGGGCAGCAAGGCGTCCCTTAAGGAAGTTGTCCGCTACCTGTTGACCAACAATATCTCCGTGTATGGCACCCTGGTTGGGGACTCAGCGACCTGGGGCATCGGCTATCTGGATAAGATCCATCTGCCGCTACTGCCCACCGACAACGTACTGCCCAAGTACACCCTCCAGACCGGCGGGTCGCTCGATGCTGAGCTCTCGGAGAACGGCATTCAGACCAGCTTCTCCAAGATCACCGAGTCGGTGCGCACCCAGTACACGCTCGGCTACTACAGCCACAGTCCGGCAATCAGCGGCAAGCATCATTCGATCGATGTCCACGTCGAAGGTATTCCTGGGCTGGATGTCACAGCCAAGGAAGGCTACTACCCCTCACTGGCCGACGTAGCGCCGTGATGTCCGCGAGCAGCCAGCCGAGTACTATCGGCTGACTGCTCGCCACGGTTGTTCAGGATTTCTTTTTCAGAATTTGTTTTGAAGAAGGACGGCAGCGGGAACTCAGCGGACCGGGCGTTGGGCCTGCGTCTGAGTTCCGCCGTCCGAACCCGGCGGGCGCCGGACTGCGAACCTACTTGGTCTGCGGAGTGGCTTCGGTCTTGGTGGCGTTCTCCTGCTTGGCCGGCTCGTTGCTGGCGCCCTTAATGCCATCCTTGAAGCCCTTGAGCCCTTCGCCAAGTCCCTTTCCGAGCTCGGGCAGCTTGCGCGGGCCGAAGATCAGCAGGGCGATGACCAGAATGATGATGAGATGCGTTGGTGTAAACAGGTTATCGAGCATGATGTCTTCTCCCCGAATCCGGCAAGGTCTGCAACCGGCCAGATGCGAATATCCTTAGTCGCTCTTGTCATTGTCGCACACGGCGGCGCCGTGCTGCATTTTGCCCGCGCCAACGTGTTTTGCTGCTATGGATACGAACCACGCGCGCCGATGGATTCATCGCGAACGGGACAGAAGGCGACGCGGCCATGTATCTTGAAAGATTGCGGGGCATGCTGAGCATAAAACGATCGGCGCCTGCCAGAATCGGGCTAGTGGAGGTTGTGTTTGTCGAAGGATGTGGGGAAGTTTCTGTGCATTTTGGCGGCAGTTGCCCTGTTGCCGTGGTTTCAAAATCAAGCGCAGGCGCAGTACACGCAGCCGAAGGTGGCGCCGAGCGCACCGCTGTCCGGCGTGCGATACGACAATCGCTGGGAAGTCTACGGCGGCGTGGCCTACTCGCACTTTAATGCAGGTCCTCAGCTCGTCCAGGGAGCGAATCTCGGCGGCTTCAACGCTGAGGGAGCGCGCTTCTTCACGACACGCTGGGCCCTGGCGGGCAGCGTTCGCGGCTATTACGGAACCAGCGGCACGCAGCCGAATCCTTACGGCATTCGCGGCCCCTTCGTAAGCGAGTACCTGTTCATGGCCGGTCCAGAGTACCGCGGGCCCAGCAATGAGCACATCTCGACTACTCTGCATGCGCTGTTTGGGGGCGCCCATGGCGGCTTTGAATCGGCCCTCCAGGATCAGCACGGCAACCAGGTCCCGCCCTCTGCGGTGGGCTTCTTCAGTAACCAGACCACATTTGGCAGCGCCCTCGGCGGCTCCATCGACCTGAACCGTTCGCCGAAACTTGCCTTTCGGGTCGCGCCCGAGGCGATCCTTACCACCTACGGCAGCGGCGTCAAGTCCCAGTTCGGCATCTCCGTGGGCCTCGTCTATCGGCTGGGACGCGGGCAGGTTCGCAGGTAACAGACCGCGGTATATTGCGAATGCGCCGCACCCCCGGCGCGCATTTTTTGTTGTTCCGAGTCCACGCGAAAACGTCCGCCAAATATTCCTTTCCCGAAGGTCAATCTGACTCTATACTTTGGCGGCGAAATAATCCCCGCGCCTGCGCTGCGGTTTCCCTCCTCGCAGTGCGCAGTCCCATTCATCTGCTATACACGGCGAGGACGTCCAATGGCTGGCTGGAACCCAAAGAAATGGAACGACGACGGAACCTTTCACCTCGGCATCAACATGGCGGGAGCCGTGTCCGCCGGAGCCTACACTGCCGGTGTTCTCGATTTCCTGACCGAGGCTCTCGAAGAGTGGTATGCAGCCAAGGCGTCCGCGAATCCGGCTGTTCCCATGCACGATATCTCCATCGATGTCTTCTCCGGGGCGTCTGCCGGCGGGATGTGCGCCGCCATAGCCTCCGCAATGCTGCAAGGCAGCTTTGAACACATTCGCAACCCGCAGGACCCGACGGTCACCGGCACGAACAACCGGTTCTACGAGAGCTGGGTCAACAAGATCGACATCGAGCCTCTGCTACAACAGAGAGACCTCGAAAACGGCGCGCCGGTGATTTCGCTGCTCGATTCGACGATTATCGACGAGATTGCCGACTATGCGCTTACGCCCGGCCCGGCAACGCCTCGCCCATACATCGCCGAGTCGCTGACGCTCTTTCTCACGCTGACTAATGTACGTGGCACCCCTTATTCACTGAACGGAGACGCCGAAGGATCAGCCGAAGAGGATACCGCCTATTACGGAGACAAGTTGCAATTTGAGACCGTGCTGGGGCTGGGCACGCCGCCGCTTTCTCCATTCGCCAAGCCATTGCCCATCGGCGTGTATTCGGGTAGCTGGCCGCTACTCAAGCAGGCTGCCAAGGCGACCGGAGCTTTCCCGCTGTTTCTGGCGCCGCGCACGATCGATCGCCCCGCCAAGGATTATGCCTATTCGCCGTGGGAGCCGGTGTCGGACGTGAATCCTCCCGAGGTGCCGCCTCACTGGCCGCTAAAGCCGAACGATACCTTCACCACGCTCAACGTTGACGGCGGCGTCACCGACAACGATCCCTTCCAGCTGGCACATGATTATCTCGCGATCCACAATCCACAGGCATTTGTCGATCCGCAGACAGCAGAGCTGCGAAACCCGCCCGAGCCGGACAAGGCAAACTGTGCGGTGCTGACCGTCGCTCCGTTTCCTGCAGATGAGTTTTACCATCCGGAGTACGACTTCGATAAGAACAGCAGCATCTTCGGTATGCTGCCGAACCTCTTCACAGTCCTGGTTTCCCAGTCGCGCTTCCTCGGAGAATCGCTGGCGGCCGTGATGAGCGGCCAGTCGTACAGCCGGTTTGTGCTCGCCCCGTCGGATGTCGGGCTACCGAACAAGAAGGCCTTGCAATGCGGCCTGCTGGGTGCCTTCGGAGGATTCTTCGAGCGCGGCTTCCGGGCGCACGATTATCAGCTGGGCCGCCGCAACTGCCAGAAACTCCTCAAGGATCACTTCCGGTTGGCAATCGCGAATCCGATTATTCAAGCGGGGTTGAGCAGCCTCGACGCGACAGCAAGGGAAGCGCTGATTGCTGAATTCGCCAGTTCCGATCCCGGGCAAAAAGACACGCTGCCCATCATTCCGCTTTGCGGCGCGGCGGCGCCGGAAGTCCCGGAACCACAGCGGGCGACGATTAATTCCGACCGGCTCGACGACATTCTGAACTGGATCGTGAATCGATTGCGCGCGGTTTCGACCCCGTTGATCAGAAGCTTGACGGTGCCGGAAGTGGAAAGAATCGCGTTGCACGGTGCCGCCGATACTCTGATTTCCACCCTGGCCAGGCCGAAACTGAAGAAGGCGCTGGAGGAGCAGCTCAAGGACGTCATCGCCGACTGACGGCCGCCATTCCCATCGGGACCCGTTGCCGTGCTAACGTAAAAAGTTCCACACTTTCCCGCCGGAAGGACTCTCGCCGTGGCTACCCCCGCTTCTGTTGCGCTTCGCAAGACCGCGCTCAACGTCATGCATCGCCGCATGGGCGCAAAGATGGTGGATTTCGGCGGCTGGGATATGCCGGTCGAGTACTCTGGCCTGATCGCCGAACACATGGCCGTGCGCACCGGTGTGGGCGTCTTCGACGTTAGCCACATGGGCGACATCCAGCTTCGTGGCCCGGGATCGCTCGACGCCGTCCAGCGCATCACGATGAACGACGCCTCGAAACTTCAGGAGGGGCAGGCGCACTACTCGGCCATGCTCTATCCCCAGGGCACCTTTGTTGACGATGTCATCGTTCACAAGCTGGGCCCTAACGACTACCTGATCGTGATCAATGCCGGGACCCGGGAAAAGGACTTCAACTGGGTCAAATCCAACGTCAGGACCTTTGACTGCCACGCCAACGATTACAGCGATTACTACACGCAACTGGCGATTCAAGGACCAAAGGCCGCTGAGACGCTGGCGAAGCTGACGAAAGTCGATCTGAGTGCGATCAAGGGCTACTGGTTCAAGTGGGGAACCGTCTGCGGCCTCGCGAACACGCTGATCGCGCGCACCGGATACACCGGCGAAGACGGATTTGAGATTTACGTGCCGTCAGACGTGGCAACCAGCGAGCGCGTATGGAATGAAGTTCTGGAAGCCGGCAAGGAATTCGGCATCCTGCCATGCGGGCTCGGTGCCCGGAACACGCTGCGGCTGGAATCGGCGATGTCTCTCTATGACCACGAGATCTCGGAGACGATCAATGTCTTCGAAGCCCACCTCGACCGTTTCCTGAAGCTTGAAAAGGGCCCGTTTATCGGGTCGGAAGCGCTCAAGACCATCCAGGCAGCCGGTGGCCCGCAGAGAAAGTTGGTTGGCCTTGAAGTAATCGAGCGCGGAATTGCCCGCGACGGCTACCCGGTGCTGAATCTAGATGGAAAGACGATCGGCGTAGTGACCAGCGGATCGCCCGCGCCGTTCCTCAAAAAGAACATCGCGCTGGCATATGTCCCGACTGAGCTGGCGGTGATCGACGGCGAAGTCGCCGTTGAGGTGCGTGGAAACCCCGTAAAGGCGCGCATTGTCCCGACGCCGTTTTACCGCCGGCCAAAGAAAACCGCATAACTGACGCAGAACGAATTTTGGAAACAGGAGAGAACGAACGAATGTCTTATCCGGAAAAATATAAGTACACGCGCGAGCACGAATGGGTTGAAGTCGACGGCAAGACAGGAACTGTCGGCATCACCGACTACGCGCAGAACTCGCTCGGAGACATCGTCTTCGTAGACGCGCCGAAGGTGGGTGCAAAAGTGGAGAGGGGCGCGGTCTTCGGCAGCGTGGAATCAGTGAAGGCCGTTTCCGACCTGTACTCGCCTGTAACCGGAACGGTTACAGAAGTGAACGAGGAGCTGGCGTCATCGCCGGAAAAAATTAATACCGACGCCCACGGAGCCTGGATCATCAAAGTGGAATTGAGCGATCCGGGCGAAGTTGGAGCTCTGCTTTCCGCCGCCGACTACGAGAAATTTATCGCTGAAGAAACCGGCAAGTAGGAACAACCATGCGTTATCTGCCAAAATCCGATGCCGAACGCGCGGCAATGCTGCGCGAGATCGGCGCTTCTTCGATCGACGACCTTTTTACCGCGATTCCGGAAGAGTACCGCCTCACCCGCGATCTGAAAGTGCCCCGACAGATGGGTGAGTCGGAGATCATCGACCACTTCAAGGCGGCAGCGGCCAGAAATGCCAATGGATACTCGAGCTTTCTAGGCGCCGGCGCGTACCGGCACTATCGTCCGGTAGTGATCGATGCGCTGGTCCAGCGCGGAGAGTTTCTCACCTCATACACCCCGTATCAGGCGGAGATCACGCAGGGCACGCTGCAGGCAATCTTTGAGTTCCAGACAATGATCTGCGAGCTGACCGGCATGGACATCGCGAATGCCTCGATGTACGACGGCTCGACCGGCGCAGCAGAAGCCGTGATGATGGCCGTCCGCGTCACCGGCCGCGATAACGTGCTGGTGGCGCGAACCGTACATCCCGAGTATCGCGAGGTGATGCACACCTACGCACAGCATCAGGGCCACGACGCGAGCGAGGTTGCATACGGGCAGGATGGCCGCGTCGATCTCGCCATACTGGAGCGGTCAGTCACCGAAGAGACGGCTTGCGTACTCGTGCAGTCTCCCAACTTCTTCGGCGTCATCGAAGACATCCCTGCCATCGCAGAGATCGCTCACAAGAAGGGTGCGCTGCTGATTGTCTCGATCGCAGAAGCCGTCTCGTTAGGAATCGTCCGGCCTCCGGTAGAAGCCGATATCGTCTCGATGGAGGCGCAATCGTTCGGTGTAGCGCTCAGCTACGGCGGCCCTTACTGCGGAGTCCTGGCAGCGAAGGAGAAATATCTTCGCCAGATGCCGGGCCGTCTCGTCGGCGAGACGAAAGACACGGAAGGGCGGCGCGGCTTTGTGCTGACGCTCTCGACGCGCGAGCAGCATATCCGCCGCGAGAAAGCGACATCGAATATCTGCACCAATCAGGCGCTGGTAGCGCTGATGACGACAATCTTCCTCACCGTCTATGGCAAGCAGGGAATGCGCGAGCTCGCTCTGCAGAATCTGGCCAAGGCGAAATATGCCGTGGACACGCTGGGAGCGCAAGGCAATCTCCTGTTCGCGCAGACGCCTCGCTTCCACGAGTTTGTGCTGCAGACTGACGAGGATCCGGGGCAACTCAACGCCCGCCTGCTGGAGAAGAAAATTATCGGCGGTCTGGATCTGCGCAAGTGGTATCCGGAGCTGGGCAACGCGACGTTGTGGTGCGCGACCGAGCTTACGACGAAAGACCAGGTTGACACTGCGGCAGGCGTGCTCGCCGAATCTCCAGTTACCGCCGAAGCGCGATAAAAGCGATTGAGGGAATAGTTTTCATGGCAGCAACGAATGGATTCATCGGCACGACGCGCAAGGTAACAGCGCATCTGACGCAAAACGAAGGCCTGAGCTTTGAAAAGTCCTCGCCCGGCAAGAAAGGCTACAAGCTGGCTCCGCTGGATGTGCCCGAGGTCGACCCTGCGGCCCTGCTGGGCGAAGCCCATCGGTCGCGCAACGCGGAGTTGCCCGAGCTGAGCGAGATAGAAATCATCCGCCACTTCACGCGCCTCTCGACGTGGAACTACGCAATCGATCTCGGCATGTATCCGCTGGGCAGTTGCACGATGAAGTACAACCCGCGCGTCAACGAATTTGTCTCACGTCTCGAAGGCATCGCCGAAGCGCATCCTTATCAGCCGGAGTCGCTGTCGCAGGGCGCGCTCGAGATCGTGAAGCTGTTGCAGGATTGCCTGATTGAGATTACGGGCATGGACGCGATCACGCTGCAGCCCGCGGCGGGTGCTCATGGCGAGTTCACCGGCATCCTGCTGGCGCGCGCATACCACCAGTCCAAGGGCAATCCGCGCAAGACGGTGATCATCCCCGACTCGGCACACGGCACGAACCCCGCGACTGCAGCGAGCTGCGGTTACCAGGTGATGAATCTCAAGTCGAATGCGCAGGGCGGCGTCGATGTCTCGGCTCTCGCCCGGATGGTCAACGAAGACACGGCGGCGATGATGCTCACCAATCCGTCGACGATTGGCGTCTTCGAAAACGAGATCCACAAGATTGCCGATGTGCTGCATGACAAGGGCGCGCTGCTCTACATGGACGGCGCAAACATGAATGCGCTTGTGGGAAAGACCCGCCCCGGCGACTTCGGCGTGGACGTGATGCACCTGAATCTGCACAAGACGTTTTCGACTCCGCATGGCGGCGGTGGTCCGGGATCGGGTCCGGTGGCCTGCAAGAAGATTCTCGAGCCGTTCCTGCCGAGCCCGGCTGTGGTTCAGGGCGTGGACGGCCTTCTGCACTGGAACTATGATCGTCCCCAGTCTGTCGGACGCGTCCGCATGCTCTACGGCAACTTCGGAATGTTCGTCCGCGCGCTGGCTTACACGCTCGCGAATGGCCCCGATGGGCTGCGCCAGACGACGGAAGACGCCGTGCTCAACGCCAACTACATCCGCAAGAAGCTCGAAGACGTGTACGAACTGCCCTACGACACGCCCTCGATGCATGAAGTCGTCTTCAGCGACAGGCGCCAGACGAAAAACGGCGTGAAGACGGGCGACATCGCCAAACGACTGATCGACTACGGATTCCATCCCTACACGACGTCGTTCCCGCTGATCGTTCCCGGCGCGTTGATGATCGAGCCCACGGAGAGCGAATCCCGCGAAGAGCTGGACCTTTTCGTCGATGCGATGCGGCAGATCGCGCGCGAGGTGGAAGAGAATCCTGAGGTCGTAATCACAGCTCCGCATGCCACGCGGATTTCGCGGCTCGACGAGACGACCGCCGCCCGCAAGCCGGTCCTGCGCTGGAAGGGTCCACCGGAAGACGCCGTCGAAGTGGATACGCCGGCGAAGGAATGGTAGGCGGCTTGTCCTCACTAAATGAACGCCGCGACGAGCTTGAAAAATTCGAATTCATGATGGGACCGGTGCGCGGACGCCTTGCCGTATCGCTCGACATGCTCACCGACGCCCTCATCCTCATCGGACAGCACGGCGTCTACTGTGTGTCGCAGCGCAACCCATCCAAACCCGCGCTTGACCTCGAGACCGTGCTCGGCGAGATCAACGGCGCGAAGGAGCTGATCCAGTCTGTAATGGAAGAGCTGCGCCGCGAGCGCGACGCAGCCTCGAACAATCGCAGCCTTGAACAATCCTAGTCCACTGCGGTAATCGGCACGTAGACGTCGGTCGTGTCCCAATGCAGGTGCAGTTCGGTCTTGTTGCCTTGAGTATGCTCAAAATCGATAAGAAACTTTTCGACCGGCGCGCTTGGAATCGCGCCTTCCAGCATGTCGACTCGTCCGAGATCCTGGTTCTCGTTATAGACGGTTCCCCATTGACCGGTCTGCTTGTTGACGATCAGCTTCCAGCCGTGTTCATCGGGCAAGGTGTAGAGTGTGTAGGTTCCGGGCGGAACGATAAGATCGCGAATGCGAAGACCGGACTGCGTTTTCAGAGTAGTTGCGGAGTTGGCTCCCGTACGCCACACCTTCCCATAGGGCGCGAGTTCGACGCCCACCTTGCGTCCCTTCAGCGAAGGCGCGCAGTAGTCGATTGTCAGCGGCTTCCCGTTCAGCGTGACGCTGGCCTGCTCTGCCGGGCTAAGGGGAGGGTTTTGGTTGGCTGGAGGCTTGCACTGCGCTTGCGCGTAGACAAGCGAAAGTAGAGCGACGGCGGCGAACAGGAAGCTTCTACAACACGACGATCTGCGGAACATCAGAGGGCTCCTTCGGGTAGGAATACAACCAATTCATAAGACCGCGTAAAGACGCGCTCTGTCAAAATTGCGGTCACACAGCTGGCGCTGTTTTATCCCGACGCGGCTGCGGCCGCAGCTCCGGCATTCGTCTCGCGCCTCCACATGAGGATTGCGAGCCAGATAACAAAGACCTGCACCGCTCCCGGCATCGTTTCCGGAAAAGAAGCAGCCGACTTGCGGCTCAGAAGTGCTTCGGGACGGATCGAACCCACCTCGCGGTCGCCTTCAAACAAGACGAAAGAGCGTCCGACCAGTGACTTCTTTTTCAGCGTGTAGCTTCTATCCGAATAGTGAATCTCGAAGGTGTTGAGGAAGGCGCTTGGCTTTTGTGCGCGGGCGATCGTGTGGCCGTCACTCGCGAGGAAGAAGTCACCGCTTAACATTCCTTCGCGGTAGGCACGATAATCCGTCCCGTCAAACGAGAAGGTACCACTTTCCGGCAAGGAAGAGACCTTGATGCTCGCGACCAGACGGTCATCTTCAAGAACGTCGAAGTTCCAGGAGAGCCAGGATTCCGGCACAAGTTGCAGCACGGCAGTGACCTCAGTGAGGATTCTGGCAGAAGTCGGAATCGAAGGGAAGGGATGAGATCGATTGTGAAAGGATGTGGTGCGCCCGGAGAGATTCGAACTCCCGACCTAATGCTCCGGAGGCATTCGCTCTATCCAGCTGAGCTACGGGCGCGCTCTTCCAGAATACTACGGAAGAACGACAGAACGGTGTGCGAAGGCTCCGGGCGCGAATGGAACTGAAGCTAGCTCTTCGCGGCAGGCGTCTCAGCCGCGGCCTGCGTCGCTGGGGCGTCGGCGTTGTCAATATCCTCAACCGCCTTCCAGCTGCCGTCATCCTGCTTCTTGTAGACGGTCACGTACTTGCCCTTCTCGATCAGCGTCATCCCCGTTCTGGGCTCGGTGTAGGTCATGGTGTAAACGCCTTGCGTAAACGCGATGTCGTCACCTTTTGCGACAACTACGGCCGTGGGGCTGAATGTCAGCGAGAGATGCGGATCCTTGAGCATCGGAGCGATGCCGGATTTGATCGCGTCGGACCCCTTCATGGCGGGCATATTGGCTATCATCAGGACGGCATCTGGAGCATAGTGCGACGTAATCTTGTCGACATCCTTGGCCTGCCAATCCTTGACCCAGGTAGCTTCGTTGTCTTTAATCGCCTGGGCGTCGGCGGTGGTGTCGGGTGCCTTCTCCTTGCACGCAGCCAGAGACAGCGAGACGAGAAGAGCACAAATGGAAATCGAGACCTTCCGCATGAAAAACCTCCATAGGGTCGAACATTGTCTGGAAACAAATTGTGCGGGGAGAACGAACGGAACGCCTTAGAAGATACTCGGGAAGGTCGCAGTTGACAATGATTTAGGCGATGTGGCCCGGGGGGAAGCGGGTCCTCAGCGAGCTGGCCGCTCTGCTGAGGACGTTTTGCAGCGAGCTCAGGCGAGCTCGTATCCGGCGAAGAAGTAGCCGATCTCAAACGTGGCGGTGTCCTCGGCGTCGGAGCCGTGGATAGCGTTCTCTTCGATCGAGCCCGCATACTTCTTGCGAATCGTGCCTTCTTCGGCGTTGGCGGGGTTGGTGGCGCCCATCAGCTTGCGCAGGTCGGCGATCGCGTTGTCCTTCTCAAGAACGAGAGGAAAAATCGGTCCCGACGACATAAAGCTGGTGAGCGAGTCGAAAAAGGGGCGTTCCTTGTGGACGTAGTAGAAACCCTCGGCCTGTGCCTTCGAGATAGACAGCTTCTTGATCGCGATGATCTTGAAACCGGCCTTCTCGATTTCGGCGAGGATGGCTCCGGTGTGGCCCTTGCGGACCGCGTCTGGCTTGATGATGCTGAAGGTGCGTTGTGACACCTGATGATTCTCCCTTACGTTTGAATCTTTAGTTTGAGGTGATCGAGTTGAACTAAGCCTTACCGATCACCTTCGCTACCGTCTCGCCAATCGCCGCCGGGCTTTCGACAACGTGGATACCCGCAGCCGTCAACGCCTTCATTTTCTCGGCGGCGGTGCCCTGGCCTCCGGAGATGATCGCTCCCGCGTGGCCCATGCGGCGTCCCGGAGGTGCGGTCTGTCCGGCAATAAAACCAACAACGGGCTTCTTCACGTGCTCTTTCACATACTCGGCAGCAGCCTCTTCCGCGGCGCCGCCGATCTCGCCGATGAGGATGATCGCCTCGGTCTCCGGATCCTCGTTGAGCAGCTTCAGAGCGTCGATATGCGTCGTCCCGATGATCGGATCGCCGCCAATGCCGATCGCGGTGGACTGCCCGATACCGCGCTGCGTGAGCTGATAGACGGCTTCGTAGGTGAGGGTCCCCGACCGCGACACGATACCGATGTTGCCTTCCTTGTGGATGCGTCCCGGCATAATGCCGATCTTCGCCTTGCCCGGTGAGATCACGCCGGGGCAGTTCGGTCCGATGAGCCGCGAGGTCGAATTCTTGAGTACGCTCCAGACCTTCACCATGTCATTGATCGGAATTCCTTCCGTAATGCAGATAATCAGCGGCAGCCCGGCCTCATTCGCCTCGAGAATCGCATCCGCAGCGAACGGCGGCGGCACGAAGATGACGGTGGCATTGGCTCCGGTCTTCTCGACGGCCTCGGCCACAGTATCGAACACCGGCCATCCCTCGTGAGCCGTCCCGCCTTTTCCGGGAGTGACTCCGCCAACCACGTTGGTTCCGTACTCAGCGCAGCCCTTGGCGTGGAAGGTGCCTTCTTTGCCCGTAATCCCCTGAACGATCAGCTTCGTATTCTTATCGACTAAAACAGCCATTAGCTATTCGCTCCCTTCGCCGCAGCGACGACCTTCTGCGCCGCATCCTGCATCGTGTCGCCGATGATGAAGTTGAGGCCGGAATCTTTGAGGATCTTGCGGCCCTCCTCGACGTTCGTGCCTTCGAGGCGCAGCACCACGGGAACCTTCACGTTCGTCTTCTTCGCTGCCTCGACAACGCCTTGCGCGAGCGTGTCGACGCGCAGGATGCCTCCGAAGATGTTGATGAAGACCGCCTGAACGCCCTTGTCCGAGAGCAGAATTTCGAATGCATGCTCGATCTGCTGTTGATTGGCGCCCCCGCCCACGTCAAGAAAGTTCGCCGGCGATCCGCCCGCGTACTGGATGATGTCCATCGTAGCCATCGCCAGCCCCGCCCCGTTGACCATGCAGGCGATGTTGCCATCGAGCTTGATGTAGTTGAGGGCGTACTTTGATGCCTCGACTTCAAGCGGATCCTCTTCGGCGGTGTCGCGCAGTTCCTTCAGGTCCTTATGACGGAAGATCGCGTTGTCGTCGAAATTGATCTTGCAGTCGAGAGCGAAGAGCTTGTCGTCCTTGGTGGTGATAAACGGATTGATCTCCAGCAGCGAGGCATCCGTATCCACGTAAGCCTTGTAAAGCCCGAGCATGAACTTGACCGCTTCATTCAGCTGCGTTGGCTTCAGTCCGAGCGCGAAAGCAAGCTCGCGCGCCTGATAGGGCTGGAAGCCGACCGCCGGGTCGATGTAGACCTTTTTGATGGCCGTGGGATCCTTCGCCGCGACCTCCTCAATCTCCATGCCGCCGGCCTGCGACGCCATGAAGACCAGCTTCGCCGCCGCGCGATCGAGCACAATGCCGAGGTAGAGCTCGCGATCGATGTTTGCCGTTTCCTCGATGAGCAGGCGCTGCACCTTCTGTCCCTGCGGCCCGGTCTGGTGCGTAACTAGCTGCATTCCGAGAATCTGTTTGGAATACTGCTCGGCCTGGTCGATCGTTCTCGCGACCTTTACACCGCCGCCCTTTCCGCGGCCTCCGGCGTGAATCTGCGCCTTGACGACTACGCCCTTCGCTCCATTGGCGAAGAGCTTCTTGGCCACGTCCAGCGCTTCGTCGAGCGTGTTGGCCACCTCGCCTCGCGGCACGGCGACGCCGTATTTCGCGAGGATGTCCTTTGCCTGATACTCGTGAATTTTCATAAATGTATTTCGACGGAAATTGCCACAAAAATCGTTGGGTAAAACTCGAAGACTTACCGCAGGCTCGTTCGCGCACGGCACCGCCGTGGTTGAAGGATTGCTTTGCAGCAGACTCTTCAGTGTAGCGGGTGATGGCCGCACGGGCAATTGCGCCGCTGGCCGCACGGGCAACTACGCTTCGCGCCTGTGATTCAAGCCCTGCTTGTAAACTAAAAGGCGAATGGCAGGCATCAGGCAGACGTTAAAACTGGCAGTCGAGCAGGGAGCTACGCTCAGCCGGGAGAAGGCGCGCCAGGTACTGGCTGAAATCCTCGCGAGCGATGCCCTGGATGCAAATTCCCGAGAGGCGGATCTGGAGATAGCGTCGCTCCTCACCGCCTTCGCCACCCGGGGCGAGACCGTCGAGGAACTGACCGGATTTGCCGAAGCAATGCGCGCCCTGTCCCTGCCGGTACCGCTGACCGATGAAGAACGGGCCACACTCGTCGACACCTGTGGCACCGGCGGCGATGGCCTGGGCACCTTCAATATCTCGACCGGGGCGGCGCTGGTTGCGGTCGCCGCGGGCGCGAAGGTCGCCAAACACGGTAATCGCGCTGTTACGTCCCACTGCGGGTCGGCCGATGTCCTCGAGGCTATGGGCGTGCCAGTGGCCCTTTCGCCGGAGCAGGCGGTTGCATGCCTCCGCGCCACCGGATTCATGTTCTTGTATGCACCCGCGCTTCATCCGGCACTGAAGCGCGTACAGCCCATACGTAAGGCGCTCGGCTTCCGCACAATTTTTAACCTTGCAGGCCCACTCACGAACCCGGCGGGTGCTCCCGCACAGGTCATGGGAGTCTACTCCAGCGCCAAGGTCTCTCTCGTAGCCGAGACAATGGCCAGGCTCGGAGTACGCCACGCATTTGTTGTGCACGGCCTGGACGGCCTGGATGAGCTCACGCTGACAGGAGAAAGCAGTGTCGCCGAGGTGACCGGAAGCGCCGATCGGGCAACCGGACACAGCGTACGGCTTTTCCGATTAACGCCCGAAGAGGCCGGCTTGCCTGGGGCCTCACTGGAGCAACTGGCCGGAGCCGACACCGCCGCCGAAAACGCTGCCGTCCTGGAGCGGATTTTTGCGGGCGAGACTTCTCCCAAACGCGATGTCGTCCTGTTGAACGCGGCAGCGGCTTTGGTTGCAGCGGGTATCGCTTCGGACTTCCGCGAAGGCGTCGCGCGCGGTGCAGAAGCGATTGACTCGGGGAGAGTGCGCGAGACAGTGAAAACATTGCAGGAATTTGCGAGGTCGTCTGTCGTCTCCGAGCGTTGATCCCGACAACCATCCGCCCAAAGCATTGGGGAACGCCGCGCGATATACTCTGCGAGCGGTTTCCGGGATGTAACCCGCCTCAGGAGATGAGCATGAAGCTTTCCATTTCGCGGAATACAGCGACGGCTGTAATAGCAGCCCTCTTCGCATTTGCTGCGGCACACGCTCAAAGCGTCAAAGTCGACAAGAATAACCGTACGATCGCCGTCACCGCTTCCGACAAGGCCACTGCGGATGCCGACCAGGCGGTGGTGCATGTGGGCTTCCAGATTTTCGGGCCGGATGAGACGACGACCTATGCTGAAGGCTCCAAAACCTCCAACGCCATCATTGATGCCTTGAAAAAAGCCGGCATTCCAGACAAGGCCATCGAGAGCGAAAGCCAGTACCTGCAGCGGAACGACTATCATCCTCCGCAGGAATCCGAGATGGATCGTGAGAAGAAGCAGTTTGTCCTGAACCAGTCCTGGACGGTGAAGACCAAACCGGACGACGCCGCGAAAGTTCTGAACGTGGCTGTCGCAGCAGGCGCAAACCAGAGCGGACAGATCGACTGGCAGTACCAGGACATGAACGCACTTCAGGCCAAAGCAGCTTCGAACGCGCTGGCCAAGGCGCAGGCAATCGCACAGCAGATGGCACAGGGCCTCAACGTCAAGCTGTCAGGATTGATTTTCGCCAGCAATCAGGCGCCGGAGAGCCCTGTTCGGCCCATGGCGAAAGCCTACGGTTTCGCGGTGAACGGTGCCGTTCCCGCGCCTGAGCTTCGCCAGCTCGCTATCAATCCCCGGCAGATCGAAGAATCCGCCACTGTCTACGCCGTCTTCGCTATCGAGTAACGTTGCGCCATCGAGTGAGGCTGCGACTTTAACTTCCGCGGCGCATCTGAAGAGTTACGGCGTAATCTGCTTAGAGATTCTCCCCGCAAGGAGCGACATGCCCCGCTACCAGTATCGCGATCTTGAACCTACACGCGAAGCCAAAGAAGTTTTTACGCGCTGGATCGACTATCTCGATGAGGAATTCACCAAGCACAAGAAGCCGATGCTGAGAGCCGAGCTGGTGCGCGACAACCTGCACCAGTTGCTGCTGGGGCGCCCGCACGGTGGCAAGCTCAATTTCACGCTGACCAGCGAGCTGCCCTTCAACGTTCTGGAGCTTTCGCTCGACCCGGCGAACGTGACGCTGGAGCCCGAGTATTACGGTGATATCGATGCGACACGATATGCCTGCCTCAAGCCGCTGATCTGGTTCTGGCACATGTTCGATCACTCGCCCGTGGCGCTCAACCACTGGCTGGGATTCCGTTTTCGCGCCATGCTCGGCAAACACATTTTCAAAAGCATCGGTAAGAACGTGAAGATCTTTCACGGCGTTGAGTTCAGCTACGGTTACAACCTCACGATCGAGGACGACTGCGTCATCCACAAGTACGTAATGCTCGACGATCGCGGCGAGATCGTGATCAGGAAGGGCACCTCGATCTCCGATTATGCGGCCGTCTATTCGCACGCGCATGATCCGATTGATTCAAGTGTCGTCGAGAATCGCAAAACGGAGATCGGGCCCCGAGCGCGCCTGACCTATCACGCGTCGGTAATGGCCGGTGTTCGGGTAGGCGAAGATGCCATGCTGGGCGCGATGGGGCTCGCCACCCGCGAAATTGCCGACCGCTCCATTGCCGGCGGCGTGCCCGCGAAGGAGCTGAAGACCAAAGCCCAGGCAACCCAGTTTAAGGACAGAACCGACGTCCCCGCTCCCGACCGGATGGCGCGGCCTGAGTGTGATTGAGGCAGGGCGGCCACCCGCCCTGCGCGGACCGGCGAGGCGTTTCCAGCCCTGTTACCATCACTTTTGACCATGAGTCAGCAAGAATTAGTCATAAAGATTTTTCAGTTTGCGATCCTTGTTTTCGCGCTCAGCCTCCACGAGTCGGCGCACGCCTGGATGGCCTCGCGTCTTGGCGACCAGACCGCTCGCATGCTTGGACGGGTGACCCTGAACCCCATCAAGCACATTGATCCCATTGGAACGATCCTCATTCCTCTGGTGATGCTGTTTTTGCCCGGTTATGGCCGGTTCCTTATCGGATGGGCGCGTCCCACACCCGTCAACACGCGAAATTTCAAGCGCGTTACCCGCGACGATATCCTGACGACCCTCGCCGGGCCGATCAGCAACCTGCTCGCTGCGCTTGCGGCCACGATCGCGCTGATCGTCCTGGCGAAGTCGAACGTGGTGGGCGCGGAAGCAGTGCATCAGCTTGCCGGCGCCCCCGCGAATGTGGATCTGCTCGCTACTAGTCCGGTAATTTTCCCCATGGCCGTCATTCTTTATCTGGGCCTGGAAGTGAACCTGCTGCTTGCTTTCTTTAACCTGCTGCCCATCCCGCCGCTCGACGGTTCGCATATCTTCCGCCACATGCTGCCCTACAATGCGCTGCGCGTTTACGACTCGCTGGGGATGATCAGCCTCATTCTGATCCTGCTGATTGGCGGCCCGCTGGTAATGTTCTTCGTCAGCCCCGCATTGGGCGTGATCAACTGGGTTCTGCTTTCGCTCTGACCTTCCGTACAATAAACGAAGCATTTCTTGAACAAAGGATCAGGGTGTCCATTTCTTCTTCTCATCTGAGGAAGCGCGTGCTGAGCGGCATGCGCCCCACCGGCAAGCTACATCTCGGCAACTACATGGGCGCTCTCTACAACTGGGTGCGCCTGCAGCGCGAATATGAGTGCTACTTCTTCATCGCGGATTGGCACGCCCTTACCACCGACTACGCTGACACCTCGCAAGTAAAAGAGAACACCCGCGAAGTGATTCTCGACTTCCTCGGAGCGGGCCTCGATCCGGAGCAGTGCACGATGTTCGTGCAGAGCGATGTCAAGCAGCACGCCGAATTGTTCCTCCTCTTCACCATGATCACGCCGTTGGGCTGGCTCGAGCGCGTGCCCACTTACAAGGAACAGCAGGAGAACATCACCGGCAAGGACCTGAGTACCTACGGATTCCTCGGCTACCCCTTGCTCCAGTCCGCAGACATTCTCATTTATCAGGCGGATTTCGTTCCTGTAGGCCAGGACCAGGTGGCTCACGTGGAGCTGACACGCGAAGTGGCCCGGCGCTTCAATCAGTTCTATCCCAGGAAGCGACCAGAGGGTGTGAAAGCAGTCGGTGACATACTACGACACCCCGAACTCCAGACACTCCTATACGTCCTTCCCGAACCGCAGGTCCTGCTCACGCCATCGCCCAAACTTCCCGGCACCGATGGCCGCAAGATGTCGAAGAGCTACGGCAACACCATCCTGCTGACCGATCCCGAGCCGGTGGTTCGGCAAAAACTCAAGCCCATGGTCACGGACCCGGCCAGAATCCGCCGAACCGATCCCGGTAATCCCGAGGTCTGTCCTGTCTTCGATCTGCATAAAGTTTTTTCCAGCGCCGAGACTCAACAGAAAGCCCGCGAAGGCTGCACCACAGCCAGCATCGGATGCATCGAGTGCAAGAGCTGGGTCGCCGACGCCGTCATCGCCGAGCTTGCCCCGATTCAGGAACGCCGCAGCAAATACGAGAGCAACCCCGACCTTGTGACGGACATCCTCGAAGAAGGCAAACGCCGCGCCACTGCCCGCGCAGAACAAACCATGCGCGAAGTCCGTGCTGCTGTGGGGTTGGGCGAGTGACCGCAATGACCGAAGAACAAAACACCGCGCCCGAACCCGCATCGACCGCGCCGGATCCGCAAGTTCCAGATCCGCACATTCAGGAGCCGCAGGTTCAGGATTCGCCAGCCGTCCCTGCCCCCGAGCCGTCCGTCGCAGCGGCCGCCCCGCCGGTGAAGCGAAATAAGAAAGCCGAGGACTCGGCCTTTCCCTTCTCCGTCACGGTAGGCACCGTTTACAACGGCCCGCTCGATCTGCTGCTCGATCTCATCCGCAAGCAGGACATCGACATCTACGACATCCCCATCGCAAAAATTACCGCGCAGTTCCTTGGCTATGTCGAGCACCTCAAGGAGTCCGATGTGGACGTCGCCGGCGACTTCATTTACACAGCCGCGCTGCTGATTCACATCAAAAGCAAGATGCTGTTGCCGCGCTCGCCTGCCGAAGCCGCGGAGGGCGAACCCGAAGATCCCCGTCGCGAGCTGGTCGAGCGCCTGCTCGAACACGAGCGCTTCAAGAACGCCGCCCACATGCTGCACGCCAAGCAGCAGATCGAGGAGGCGACCTGGACCAACCCCGGCATCCGCGAATTCCGTGACGCCGAGGGAACCGAGCCTGAGATTGCCGCGGACACGATGGATCTCGTCCGCGTATTCCAGCAGATCCTGGAGAGAGCCAGGAATCGCCCTGTCCTGGACCTTGAGGAGGACGGAGCGACAGTCGGCCAGATGATCGACTTCATCCGCCGCCGGCTGGTCATGGAAGACAAACCCATCGCCCTCAGTAAGCTGCTGGCCAACACCAGGTCGCAAAACTCCCTTATAGCCATGTTTCTTGGCCTTCTCGAGCTCGTCCGTTTACAGGCAATCCTGCTTCGCCAGGATCGAAACTTCAGCGAAATCTTCGTGAAAAAGCACCAGCAATTCGAGGAAGTCCTGAACGAGCACATGAGCCAGATTCGCGACGACTGGTCATGAGGAAACGTAAGTCCGTTCATCGCGCATTCATCAGATATTCATAAAATTTGGCCCGAAATTGATGCTTAGGCCCAGTCTCGCCTGTTAGTTTTCTGGAACGAATCCACTAGGCGATTTCAGGAGCCGGTTCCCATGGAAGAAGCAACAAGCGTAGCCGTTCCCCCCAGTCCCCTCGGTAGTCAGTCTGCGGTTCATGACAAGCTGAACAAATCTCCCGGCAAGATCGGCATGGCCATCTTCGGGCTGGCATTGGTCGCGGGCGCGATCTACTCGGCGCACCAGTTGAGCCAGGATCTCGCTACAACCCACCTGGCCTCCATCTGGCCCTATATCCTGCTGGGAATCGCCCTGCTGATCGCCCTCGGATTCGAGTTTGTGAACGGCTTCCACGACACGGCCAACGCGGTCGCGACGGTCATTTATACGCACACCCTGGAGCCACATGTGGCCGTCGTCTGGTCGGGTATGTGGAACCTGATCGGCGTGCTTACCTCGTCGGGCGCGGTTGCTTTTACGATACTTTCGCTGCTGCCGGTGGAACTGGTTTTGCAGGTGGGCAAAGGCGCGGGCTTCGCCATGGTATTCGCTCTGCTGATTGCGGCTATTATCTGGAATCTCAGCACCTGGTGGCTCGGGTTGCCGGCGTCTAGCTCGCATACGCTGATCGGGTCGATCATCGGGGTGGGCGTGGCGAATCAGCTCATGAATCCCAAAACTGGCACCAGCGGCGTGGACTGGGGTCAGGCGACGAACGTCTTCAAGGCGCTCCTGTTTTCGCCACTCGTCGGTTTTGTCTTTGCGGCGCTTCTACTGCTGCTGCTCAAAGTGCTTGTGAAGAAACCGGAGCTCTACCAGTCGCCCAAGGGCGATGCGCCGCCGCCGTTCTGGATTCGCTCTCTGCTGATCCTTACCTGCACTGGCGTGAGCTTTGGGCATGGATCGAACGACGGCCAGAAGGGCATGGGCCTGATCATGCTCATCCTTATCGGCACGGTTCCCACGGCCTACGCTTTGAATCACGCGGTTGGCTACAACCAGGTTCAGGACTTTGCGGCGGTATCCAACGAGGCGGCGAAAGTGCTCTCCGGCTACGTTTCGCCCAATGCGGTGATGGGCGACGCGCGCAGCGACCTGACCGATTACATACGCACCAAGGATTTCAACGCGAACACCATGCTGGCGGCGCGCCAGATGATCGTCGAGATTCGGGACGAAGTGACGGAGTACAAAACCCTCGCAGGCATTCCGGCCAATCAGCAGCAGAATGTTCGTAACGACATGTACGTAACCGACGAAGCCCTCCGTCTGATGGCCAAGTCCGGCAATCCGAAATTTACGTCGGCTGAGAGCGCGGTTTTAGCCAACTATAAAAAGCACCTGGATCTGTCAACCAAGTTCATTCCGTCGTGGGTGAAGGTTGCGGTGGCTTTGGCGCTGGGCATGGGGACAATGATCGGCTGGAAGCGG
Organism: uncultured Acidobacteriaceae bacterium; assembly: GCA_963721995.1. Taxonomy (GTDB): domain Bacteria; phylum Acidobacteriota; class Terriglobia; order Terriglobales; family Acidobacteriaceae; genus Silvibacterium. Next base: position 39,308 of record CAVRNK010000087.1, read on the forward strand.
ATCGTTGTCACGGTAGGCGAAAAGATCGGCAAGGACCACCTGACATATGCACAGGGAGCGTCGGCGGAGATCGTAGCGGCGGTGACAATTATCGCGGCGGATCAGTATCACCTGCCGGTTTCAACCACCCACATCCTGTCTTCGGGTGTTGCTGGAACCATGCTGGCGAACGGCAGCGGCCTGCAATTATCCACCATTCGCAATATCGCTCTGGCCTGGGTCTTCACTCTCCCGGCCGCCGCGCTGCTCGCAGCCGGACTCTTCTGGGCCCTCCGGCAGTTCGTTTAGATTCCGGTTAGCCTGCACCTGACGGGATGAGCGGCGCTTCTGTACTATCTGAGAAGCGCCGCTTTACTTCTGTACGGCGCCTTTCTGAACGCATGAGTCTTAAAGCCAAGATTGAAGCTGTGATTTACGCTGCCGAGGAGCCGGTCACCCTGGCCCAGCTTACCGCCCTGTTCCAGGCCGAGGCGCTTGAGGAGCGTCGCGTTCGCCTCGCCGAGCAGGCCGTGGAAGCGGCTGCGGCACTCTCAGTTGGTGTTGACCCCAGCCTGGGATGGGAGCCCCCGCTGACTGTCTCCTTCGCCATCGCCGCGGAAAACGCCGCCGAACGGGCGGAAGAGGCTGGCGAAGATCCCAAACAGGTTGCGCGGCAGCGCGATCGCGAGGCGCGCGATGAGATTCGCCGCATGGTGAATGATCTCATCGCCGAGTATGCCGAGGCTGATCGTGGCGTGGAAATCCGCGAAATCGCCGGAGGCTACCGTGTGGCCACCAAGGCGGAGTACCACGATGCCGTACGCAGTTTCGTGAAGAGCCTGAAGCCGCCGATGAAGCTGTCCTTGCAGGCTCTCGAAACCCTGGCGGTTATCGCCTACAAGCAGCCGGTGACCGCCCCGGAGGTAAGCGAGATCCGCGGGGTCGATTCGAGCGGTGTCCTGGGCTCACTGATCAGCCGCAAGCTCATCACCACAGCAGGTCGCAAGCATGTGATCGGCCGGCCCATCCTCTACAAAACCACGAAGGAATTCCTCCTCCGCTTCGGCCTGAAAGACCTGAATGAGCTGCCCTCGATCGAAGAATTCGAGAAGATGGCGGGGGAACTCGATGAAACCGACGAGATCGGCGCACCTGCCGAGCAACTGCCCCTTGAGCAAGGGGAGACAGGCGTGGAAGATGAGCAGGAAGGTACCGCGGAGGCCGATCCCGACGAGGACGAGACCAGGGCTGCCGCAGTTGCGTCTGTCGGCGTCAGCGACGAGCGCGGTCAGGATCATGCCGATCTTCCCGGCATCGAAGTAGAGCCTGAAGTGAAGCCGGCCCACATGGTCGATGCCGGCGCGGCGACAGCTTCCGTGGGCCAGCCCGGCGAAGGGGACTAATGGCTGAGGATCGAGGGCAGTCGCCCCAGGAGCACATCCAGGACCGCCTGCAGAAGATCATCGCGGCTGCCGGAGTCTGCTCGCGGCGGAAAGCCGAGGAGCTCATCCTTGCCGGCCGGGTGCAGGTCAACGGAAGAATCGTGACTGAACTGGGCACGAAGGCCGACGCATCCCGGGACCACATTCGCGTCGACGGCAAGCTCCTGCAGGGCCCGGAGCGGCAGCGCTACTACGTCGCCAATAAGCCGAAAGGCTACGTAACCACCGTGAGCGATCCGGAGGGACGCCCCACCGTCATGGAGCTGATCCGCGGCGGGGAGCGCGTCTTTCCAGTCGGACGCCTCGATTACGCCAGCGAAGGTCTCCTGCTCATGACCAACGACGGCGAACTGGCCAATGCTCTGACCCGCGCAGCCGCCCGGGTCGAGAAGACCTATCTGGTCAAGGTCAGCGGACGCCCAAAGGAGTCTGATCTGGACCAGCTCCGCGGCGGGATGATGATCGAACGCGGCAAACCCGGATCGCACGAAGGCCGGGTGATGACCGCACCGGCAAAGGTCCGGCTGGTCCGTGAGGGCGAGAATCCCTGGTATGAGCTGGTACTGATCGAGGGCCGCAACCGCGAGATTCGCAAGATGTTTGAGGAGATCGGCCACCACGCGGAGAAGATCCGGCGGGTTGGCTATGGGCCGCTGGTGCTGGACCTCGAGCCGGGTAAGGTGCGCGAACTGACAGCGGAAGAAGTGGAAAAGCTCAGGCGGGCGACGAGGGCTAAGCCGGCTGACGCTGCGTTCGGCAAGCCGAAGCGCGAAACGGCGCCTTCCATCGATGCCCGGTCCAAAGATAGCTCGGGCCGCAAATCGCCGTCGGCCAGGAGTGGCCGCCGCCCTGCTCGCGCCGTGCGGACTTCCCGCCCACGTTGAAGGATCGAAGAGGCCTCTTAGCACATCTAATAGCTAGATTTAGCTTAAAGTAAGGAGGTTTTGGCAATGGCCAAAGCGACATTTGGAGCAGGATGTTTTTGGGGTGTTGAGGCGAGATTTGCGCAGGTCCCCGGCGTAACAGCGACGGCTGTGGGATACGAGGGCGGTGCGCTCGATAACCCGACCTACAGAGAGGTTTGCACGGATGGGACAGGTCACGCGGAAGTGGTCGAGCTCGACTACGATCCGGCGAAGGTGAGTTATGAGCAGCTGCTGGACCTGTTTTTCGAGTTGCACGATCCGACGCAGCTCAACCGCCAGGGTCCGGACTGGGGCAAGCAGTACCGCAGCGCAGTCTTCTATCACTCACCCGAGCAGGAAGGCGCTGCGAAACAGACCATTGCTCGGCTCACCGCCGAGAAGCGCTTCTCGAAGCCGATCGTCACCCAGGTTGTACCAGCGGAGACCTTCTGGAGGGCCGAGGACTACCACCAGAAGTACCTCGAGAAGCGAGGCCTCGCCAGCTGTCACATCTAACCGCGGCTAGTGTAATCGTAATCCCGCTGCCTGCATGAACTGGTAATCGATCTTCAGTGCATCGGCAGCGGGAATATCAAACTCCTCCTGCTCGACGATCGCATAGCGAATCCCAATCTTTTCAGCCGCCACGAAGATCGGTTTGAAGTCGACAACGCCTTTCCCCAGTTCCGTCGACACCCGTTGACCCGGCTCCTGTCCCGCCTCTGCCGCCTTGAAATCCTTGATGTGGAGCAGCGAAAAGCGCTTCGGATGTGCCAGCAGTATCTCCGCAGGATTCCCGTCCGCCGCCGCCACCCATCCGCAATCCATCTCCAGCGTCACCACCCTTGGATCGGTCTCCTTGAGAATGATCTGGTATCCGTTCAACCCGCCACCCAGGTCGCGAAACTCCATCGTGTGGTTGTGGTAGCCGAACTGCAGCCCCCGCGATTTCATTTTGTGGCCGATCCGGTTGAACTGCTCCGCGTTCCACTTCCAGTCGTCGGCGGTCATTGAGCTATGCATCGCCTGCCACGCACCGCCGGGAGCATTCGCAAAGCGCGATGGGTCGGCAACCGACGGCGACGAGCAGATCACCCAGTGAAGCCCTATTTCCTTGGCAAAAGTGATCGTGCCCTCAACATCCTTCAGCAGGTCTGCCAGGGAATAATGAGCGCTGAAGCAATTCAGCTGGGCCATCCCCATCGCGTGCTTCACCTCCGCGGCGGTGTGGTTGTAGAATCCCGCAGCCTCCACATTGCGATAACCAATCTGAGACACCATCTGCAACGTGCCTACGTAATCCTTCTCGAGCAGCTTGCGCACACTGTAAAGCTGCAGCCCGATTGCCGGCTCGGGTCCAATCGCAAACACATCCTTCGATCCCATCAGCGCGGCAGCCGTCATCGCTCCGCCCGTCACAAATTGCCTTCTCGAAATCATCTGGCTTGAATCCCCTTGTATGCTGGCTGGCATGGAATGCTTCACACTCAATGTCGCACAAGTGTCCCGCATTGGTCTCGGCACCTGGGCGATCGGCGGCTCGGAGTGGGGCCAGGTCAGCGACAAGGACGCCGTCGGCACCTGCCTTGCCATCTTCGACCACGGAATCAACCTGATCGACACCGCTCCCATCTACGGCCATGGCCGCGCCGATGAGCTCATCGGCAAAGCCATGCGCCAGCACGGATCACGCGACAATTTTTACATCGCGACCAAAGCCGGCCTCGAATGGAACGCTTCCGGCGTCTTCGCCAATTCCACCCCCGCCCGCCTGCGCCATGAGTTCGAAGACTCGCTCCGCCGCCTGGGCACCGACTACATCGACCTCTACCAGATCCACTGGCCCGACACGACCCTCCCCATCGAGCGCGCCGCCGAGGTCTTGCTCGCTCTCTACGAGCAGGGAAAGATCCGCGCCATTGGCGTCAGTAACTTCTCGTCTGCCCAGATGGACGCCTTTCGCGGCGTCGCCCCTCTGCACTCCAATCAGCCGCCGTACAACCTCTTCGAGCGCGCCATCGACGACGATGTCCTGCCCTGGTGCCGCGAACACTCGATCGCCATCCTCACCTACAGCTCTTTATGCCGCAGCCTCCTGGCAGGCCGGCTCACAAGTGACACTCAATTTCCTGAAGGAGACATCCGCCGCGCCGACCCCAAATTCCAGCCGCCGCGATTCGCTCAGTATCTTGACGCCGTAGCCCGTCTCGACAGCTTTGCGCGCTCGCACTACGGCAAGACTGTGCTCGAACTCGCTGTGCGCTGGGTGCTCGACCGGCCGGGTGTGAGTGCTGCGCTATGGGGCGCGAAGCGTCCGGATCAGCTCAGAGCGGTGGAAGGAATTTTAGACTGGCGCCTGGATGAAGACGCGATGCGCGAGATCGACGCAATTGTGCGCGAGTCAGTTACAGATCCCGTCGGGCCTGAATACCTGACGCCCGCTGTCCGCCAATAAGGCAAAAAAAGAGCCCGCGCTGGAGCGTCCGGCGCGGGCTTCGTGACGAGTGTTGCTACTGACCGCCAGCCGCAACCACAGAGCTGCCCGCATCGTGGTGTTTTGCCGGGGCGTCCAGTACCGGAGTGATGCGCGACCCGAGCTGGATCGAACGCAGCTCGTGGGTATAACCCGCATCATCAAATTTCAAGCGAGCGACAGGCCGGGCCGAATCGCTTTCTGCCGGGGCGACAAGCCACATGACCGATTGACTTGTGTCCGAAATGCTGCTCAAGGTGATCACATTGGCGTGAAGGTCGAGAGCGACCTGATACTGTCCGGCGGGGAATGCGCGGCCATGGGATTCAAAGTTGAAGGGGACGTTCACCACTGCTTTTGAGGCCGCGAAGGCGGAAGTGGCTAGCAAGGCGGCTGACGTGAGAACCAGAGAACGGAGCATGAATCGCATGGTGTTTTCTCCTTACAGACAAGGACACTAGCGATTCATGCAGACGCCTGTCGTTAAATCCGCGTCCAATAGTTGTCAAATTCGCTTCGGTGACTTTGACGGTTAGCGCCCGAGCGTCGCCTGCGGCCAATCGTCCTTCCAGGCGATCGTAGAAATCTGCAGCGCCGGCTTGCCGGTCTTCGCGTCATACGCATGGAAGACAATCAGGTCGTCGCCGCCGGGCTGCATCAGAATCGACTCGCCGCCCGGGCCCAGCCAGCGCTGATTCGCCGTCAGCAGTTCAGAGCCGCCGCCCTCCGCCATCGACCTGCCCTGCTTATCGAGATAAGGCCCAGTCACCTGCTTTGCGCGACCAACCATCGTCCGATACGTACTCTTCGTCCCACGGCAGCACAGGTCCCACGAGACGAAAAGGTAGTAGTAGCCGCCGTGATGAACGATGAACGGTGCCTCCACCGCCTGCCAGTCCGGCGGAAGATTCGGGGGAGCGGGAGGCGCGTTCTCAGGCTTCGCGCGTGAGGCCAGCGAGTACAGTTTCGTGTCCTTCGCATCGAGCATGCCGGTGCGCTCATCCAGGCGTCGCATCTTGATGCCGCCCCAGAAGCTGCCGAAGGCTAGCCATGCGTGCCCCTTCTTATCGAGCACAAAATTCGGATCGATGGCGTTGAAGTCATCGCTCGCAACCGAGCGCAGCACCAGGCCGTGGTCCACCCACTTGTAGTCGGAACTGCCCCGATCAAGCGTCTTGTTCGTGGCCAGCGCAATGCCCGACGTGTTTTTCCCAAAGAGCGAATATGCGTAGTACAGCCGATACACTCCTTGCTCGAAAGAGATATCAGGCGCCCACAGGTCCACCGTGCCCGGGCTGTCTTTGTGAATCCAGTCAGGGATCTCGTCGAAAACCTGTCCGCAGAGCTTCCACGTCTTCAGATCATCGGAACACCGGATCTGAAACTGTCCGCCGGTCTTCGTCCTGCCCGTCGCAAACACGTACCACGTATCGCCGGCCTTGATGATGGAAGGATCGTGCGTGCCTTCGAAATCGCCGGAGAGTGTGAGTGCCCGTGGCTCTTGCGCCTGCACCGTAACCACACCGCCGAGAACGCTGAGCAGGAAGAATGCGGCAATGCTCGGCCAGGGCATTTTCATGCGATCGACCTCGAGAGGGAGTGATTTGAGAAAGCGTTTTCTTGCCTCCACGGAAGCATACATCCTGTCATCAATCCATGTCCAAGGCTGCGCGGCAAACGGTGACGGCAAACCGGCGCCTCGTGGCATTGCGCCCAATGAAAAACTCTCTGGGCAGCCATTCGCGGCCGAATGTACCATTAGGCCGCAATCGCGGTTGAGAAATTCCAGGAGGTTCTATGCCCGAGACACGCCGGCGGCTGCTTGCAGCGATTGCGGGGATTGCGGCCGGAGCTATCGCCAGACGTTCAGCTTTTGCCCGCCAGGCCGGCCCTCCCCAGCCCATGCCCTCGCCCAATGCGCCCCGGAATCAAAACGCCCCCGCCGGACTGGACAGGGCGGGAGTCGAGGCAGGTGAGCAGAAGTCGAAGATCACTCCGCTGGCATGGTCACAAATCAAAGCGGATACGGACAAGCTGTTTCAGATGACGTCCGATTTCAAAGACCACGTCGCGCAGACGAACCTGGCCTCAACGCTTCCCCTGCCGCTTATCAAAGAGGCCCACCAGATCGAGAAGCTCGCGAAGCACATCCAGGAACAGATGAAGGGTTGACCGCCTGGCCGGGGGATCACTTTATCTGGCATCTCGCACGACACATGTCTGACCAGCCGGTTTTCAGCAACGTGCTGAAAACAGATCGATCGGAATAGGTCACTGAGCTCTACGGCCTTGTTCGCAACGATTGTTGACTCTTTCCCAGGTGCCAACGATAGTGAAAGTGCTGCAGAAGCGGCGGACCGGCAGCAACGATAAGGCTGTGCGCATATTTCAACGCTTGGCGCTGGGGATCAGGTATGTCTGGAGTATTCATCAGCTATCGTCGTGAAGATAGCAGCGGGTATGCGGGACGGCTGTTCGATATCCTCAGCGCTCGTTTCGGCAGAGAGAACATCTACATGGACCTCGACATGATCAGGGGTGGCGACAATTTTGAGAACGTGATCGAGGAGAAGACCAGTCAATGCGATGTGCTTCTTGCCGTAATCGGAGAAAAGTGGCTGACCTGCACCGGAGTAAATGGAAGTCGCCGGCTTGATATGGCGGACGATTTCGTGCGGCTGGAAATTGCCAAGGCACTCGAACGCGGCGTGCGCGTGATTCCGGTTCTCGTGGGCGGGGCAACCATGCCGCGCCAGGACGATTTGCCCAACGATTTGCGCCCGTTGTCTGTCCACCAGGCGATGGATCTCCGGGACGCACATTTCCACGCGGACGCACAACAGTTGATGGATGAGTTGAACAAGACTGTTCCCCGCATCACGAGTCAATCGCGAAAGTCGAAATCAAGCAGATTGACTCCGGCGGTATTGTGCGTCCTTGCTGTCGCCGTAATTGCGGGTGGAATTCTCGTGTTTCGGCACATGAAACCAGTAGCTCACCCGAATCACGATTCGACCGCCCAAAAGCGCTCTGTGCCCGTTGATGCAGCCGTACCGCCTGCTCCAGCCGCCAACCGAGCCGCGACGGATAAGCCACAGCGCCCTGACGCGGGACACGCGAATATTAGCGGAAAATGGAAAGCAACAGTGAAATACGACTGGCCGGGAGCTATTTACGACGAGAGGTTCGATTTCGACGTCACCGGTTCAGAGCTGTCCGGCACCGCCTCCCTTCTTGGAGCAGATCGCGGAATATTCGACGGCAAAATCGAGGGAAACCAGATCCGCTTTATGACCAAATCCCTGACAACGCTGGATGATAAAACTTACCAGGACCAGCACTATTACAAAGGCACAGTTGATGGGAATACGATCCGATTTTCAATGCTGACCGACAGCAGCGTTGACTCGCACGTTCCCGTTCTTTTCACGGCAACGAGGTGATTTGAGAGCGGGTTCAGCGACAATCGACTACAGGTCATGTGGCTGAATAGTCGCTAGCCTTCATCGGAAGCGCCTCGAGAAATAAGCCCGGGGGAGGCTCGACGATGATTCGAGGCGGTTTCGATAAGGGTAGTCGTTCATAGTCGCTAGCCTTCATCGGAAGCGCCTCGAGAAATAAGCCCCGGGGGAGGCTCGACGATGATTCGAGGCGGTTTCGATAAGGGGACTTGAAGGAAGGCGCAGGCGTTTTAAGCGGACGCGGTGATCTGCCTGGGATCTATGGATATTGAATAAGGCTCGGGGACCGGTTGCAGTGTTCTGTGGTGCAAGAATCGGTAGCGATGTTGATGAAAGCTGGTGTGTCCATAGATGAGTTGTCGCTGGTCGAGGGCTTGCTTTGGATATAGAAGGGCGATGGCCTGAGCGCAGGGGATGGGTTGGAGACACGAATGGGTCGGCGTGCCGGGAGCAAGTCGAGGGTCCGGCTTTGCGTGGAGCATCATGACGAATCGATATGTGTTGATAGGGATAGCTCGGCGGCTGTCAGACTCCGCGCCACACCCATGGGACCGCCGCATCGGGGACAGTGCCAGAGCGGAGCGTTAGCGGCTGGAGTTTTAGGTGGCGGAAGCGGATCGCGGCCATCGCGCGCCAGCAGCCTTCGGGCCAGCAGGAGGCTGCGGCTTCGAAAGCGGTTGGAGAGCAGTCCGAAGTGGCGGATGCGCACGAAGCCCTTTGGCAGCACGTGGAGGAAGAAGCGGCGCAGGAACTCGGTGGCATCGAGAGTCATGATGCGCTGCTTGCCGCCATGGGCATAGTCCTTCCAGCGAAAGCTGACGCGCTCTCCGTCGAAGGCCAGCAGGCGGTGATTGGAAATGGCCATGCGATGGGTATAGCGGCCCAGGTAGCGGAGCACATGTGCGGGTCCGCCGAAGGGCGGCTTGGCATACACGATCCACCTCTTGCGCTGCAATCGCTCCATCAGTTCGGTAAACAGTTCCCGCTCCTGAAACGCAGCAGCGGGACCACTGCAGTCGAGCGATCCGTTGCTGTAGAGGTGCTTCAGTGCGAAGAGGAACTTGTCGCGAAAGACGCGGCGGAGCACGGGGATGGGCAGCAGGAAGCGCGGATGGGTATGGATCCAGCGCTGGTGGTCGGGGGAGAATCCTCCGGCGGGGACGACACAGTGGACATGCGGGTGGAGCAGGAGGTTCGAACCCCAGCTGTGCAGGATGGAGAGGAAGCCGATCTCGGCGCCGAGGCGTTTTGGATCGGCTGCGACCTCCAATAAGGTCTGGGAACTGGCCGCGAACAGCAGGTCGTAAAAGAGGGCCGGGCTGTTGCGTGCTAGCGGGTTGAGTTCGTGAGGCACGGTGAACACGACGTGGAAGTAGCCGGTCTCGAGCAATTCCTGTTGCCGTGCCTCGAGCCATCGTTCGCGAGCCTGCGCCTGGCACTTCGGGCAACTGCGATTTCGACAGGAGTTATAAGAGATACCCTGTTCATGACCGCACTTGAGGCAGACATCGATGTGTCCGCCGAGGGCGGCAGTGCGGCACCGCAGAATGGCCCGGAATGCCTTCAGCTGCTGATAGCTGAAGCTGGACTGATAGTGTTCCAGGAACGGGTGGCCCTGCGCACGGAGGATGTCGGCCACCTCCATGGCGGGCCTGCTCATGGGTTCTCGGGACGCCGGAAGGCGCGGCGGCTGGTCACATCAGAGTAGTTGCGGCGCTGGAGTGCCTCCAGCATGATCCTGCGTAAATGGGTCACAAGAATCTCCTTGTGACCCACACCTTATACCGGCAGAAAGACTACTCGGAGGCCCACGCCGCAGCGTCCGCGGCGCCTGCGGCTTCGTTCAAGTCGCCATATCGGACAAGTGCCCCTCGATTCTGAAGACACTGAATACAATGTATTACGCGACCCGCTGCCGCACTCCTACTGGGGCGGTGCCGCGCCGGTCGTGCTCGTTGCTGCTCCCTGTGTTGCAGTTCCCGGAGTTGAGGCTCCCAGTATCGACGGATTCGCCGCGTCGTGCGCGCCCTGGTAGGCCTGGTCTCCGCGCTGCGCCCGCTGCTGCTCTGCCAGAGCGTTCAGCCGCGCAAAGGTCGCCCGCTCCTCGCTGGCCTTTTCCGGTTGGTTCGCCTTGGCGTAAGCCTTGGCCAGGGCAAAGTGGATCTCCGGGCTATCGGGACTCAGTTGGTTCGCCCGTTCCAGCTCCGGAATCGCCTTCGCGGTATCGCCTGAATCGGCCAGGGCCCGGCCCAGCACATAATGGGCATCGGCTGAATCCGGCGCCAGCCGCACCGCATTTTGCGCTGCGGGCAGGGCTTCGTCCGGCCGGCGCTGCCGCAGTGCAATCGAAGCCAGCCGCGTCCAGGGCAAAGCGCTCTGTGGCGAAATCCGTATCTCCGCGCGCATCTGGGCCTTCGCCTCGTCATACTGCGAAAGCGAATCGAGCGCCGTTCCATAGGCGTAGTGCAGAAATGGAGTCGCCGGATACTCCGCAATCAGCTTCTGTAGTTTGGGAAAAGCCTGATCGTATTTGCTGGCCAGCAGAAGCTGCGCCACGTCTCCCGCTTCCTCGACCAGAGCATGGCGGCCCGAATCCACATCATCCGGCAGCGACGCGATGCGCAGCAGCGCTAATCCCAGCGCAAACTGGATTTCGCTCGCCAGCGGCGGCTGCCCGGCCAGCGGGCCTAAAAGGTCCGTCGCCATTTCGAACTGCCCCTTGCGAATCAGCAAGCTCCCCAGGCGGTACTTGGCCAGCTCAATTGCCTGCGCACTGGCCCCCACTCCCAGTTGCTGGCCGCGTTCGAGGTGGATCAAGGCATTGTCGTAGTCGTGAAGTTCAAATTCCGCCAGGCCCATCACGGCCCAGGCGGTGCCGTCGCCGGGCTTCGCTTCCACCCACTTCTTCAGGACACCGATAGCTTCGGGATAGCGCCGCGAGGCGTAGTCGGTCATTGCCTGTTGCCATGCGGCAGGAGTTGCGTTGCCGGAATTTGCGTTGCCCGCCGCCTCGCTGGCCACTCCGCTGGTAGAGGTCGCGCCCGAAGTAATCCCATACAACCCTGCCGTCTGCTCGTCGACGCGCGCCTTTTCGGGAAAGAGGGTCGCCGCTTTTCTGGTCTCCTCTGCAGCCGGCTGGTGTTTGCCGTTTGCCTCCAGCGCCTTCGCCAGCAGCTCATGCGCTGCGGAAGAATCGGGTGCAAGTGCTACCGACTCGTGAGCGGAGCGCAGAGCCGCCGGGAACTGGTGAAGCACAAGCTGAAGCGTTGTGATCTGAATACGCGGCAGCAGGCTCTGGGGGGAAATTTCGGCTTCCCGCTGTTGTGCCGCCAAAGCCTCTTCCGTTTGGCCCTCAGTCGCCAGCGCCAGCCCGTAAGCGTAATGCAGGTAAGGAGCCTGGGGGTGCTCTTTCATAAGCTTCCCCAGCACGTCTACCGCGCGAGCGGGATTCCTCGCCGCCATCGCCGCCGCTTCGCCCGCACTTTGCAGAAACGCCTCCTGCGAAGGGTCGACCTGGTCGGGCAATAACGGAATGCGAAGCAGCGCCATCCCCATCTCGGACTTGATCTGCGGAGGCAGTTCGCTCTGACCGGAAAGCGACAGCAGGATTGCCGCCGCGCGTTCGAAATCGCCCTGACGATTCAGCAGAAGCGCCAGGTGATAGCCGCAAACGCGGGCCAGTTCCCGGTCGTCGGCAACTCCGATCGACTGGGCCTTGCTGAGATCTGAGAGTGCGCGGTCGTAATCGTGCGTTTCAAACTCCGAAAGCCCGAGAAACGCCCACGCGGAGCCGAGATTGGGAGCGATCTGGACCAGCTTCCGCAGCGCGGGAATCGCCTCGGCGTAGCGATCGCGGTCGTATTCGATCGTTCCCAGGTACCACCAGCCCTCCGCCCAGTCAGGACGGAGCGAAACGGCACGCCCGTAATCGCGAATAGCCTCGTCGGCCTTGCCTGCCTCACGCGCGTTCGCGGCAGCCTCGGCGGCCGCCTGAAATGTATCGCCACCCGCCGGTGCCTGCCCGAACCCGACTCGATCACCCCCGCACAGTACGAACAACGCCACGCAACAACCCATGGCCAGTCGGCGAAGATGTCGGCGGAACATATTGAAAATGTCTCATCCGCGAGGCATCCAGGGCCAGTGGTCGTAGAACTGCAGGCAGGTTGGCCGACAATTTCCCCAAACCAGCTAAAATAGAAATAAGAGGTAGAAAAGGCCCGGCTGGTGACAGTCGGGCCTTCTCATTTGGTCGCGTGTTTTGCGGCGTAAGCCGTTTCGAATGAATCGATGACAGCTTCCTGCTTTAGAATGAAACGGTTACAGTCCGATTCTTCGGCCGAAGAGGTTTTGCGTCGTAAGTCATTTCGAATGAATCGATAACAACTTTACCCTTTGAAATGAAACGGTTACAGCCAGTTCCTTTAGAATCAAACGGTTTCGAGAGGTAGAGGGGAGGGGTAGGCAACCCCCGCGTCGCACACCACCCTAATTAGGCGCTCCTCGGTTTGGTATCGTTTGGAAGATGTCACGGCAGTCACCCCGCACTATGTCACGCCCCCGGCTCCCCGTCGTCTCCCGGAGGCGTTTTTTGCAGGGCATCCTGCCGGTGATGCTGCCCCTGAACGGTCTTTCCTCCTTCGCCGCGACAGCTCCGCCTGCCTTCGAGGAGATTTCCCCGTCGAGCAGCGGCATCACCTGGGTCCATACCGCGGGCAAGTCGCCCCAGAAGCATCTTCCAGAGACCAGCGGCGCCGGTTGCGCCTTCCTCGACTACGACAACGACGGCTGGATGGACATCTACCTGGTCAACAGTGGCAAGTCCGACTTCTACACGCCGCCCAAACCGCTCCGCAATGCCCTCTACCGTAATAACCGGGACGGCACCTTCACCGACGTAACCGAGAAGGCCGGAGTCCCGGGCAACGGATACGGCATGGGGGTGGCAGTCGGCGATTACAACGGCGACGGGTACCCCGATTTATACGTCACCCAGTTCGGTCGCAACATCCTCTACCGCAACAACGGCGACGGCACCTTCTCCGACGTGACCGACAAGGCAGGCGTCGCTGCCGGGGGGTGGAGCTCCAGCGCCGTCTGGTTCGACTACGACAACGACGGACGGCTCGACCTGTTTGTCTGCCAGTTCGCCGAATTCGACGCCGCGCTCGGCTGCGGCACCGATAAGGACGGTGTTCACCACTATTGCATCCCTCGCATCTTCAAGCCCCGACCGAGCTGGCTCTTCCATAACAACGGCGACGGCACCTTTACGGATGTCAGTCGAGAGTCGGGGATCGCCGAGCACCTCGGCAAGGCGTGGGGGGTGGTGGCCACTGACCTCAACAATGACGGCCGGATGGATCTGTTCGTCGCGAACGATACGGTAGCGAATTTCCTTTTCATGAACCAGGAAGGAAAGCGCTTCGAGGAAAACGGCTTTGCCGCCGGGGTGGCATACAGTGCTGAAGGGAGAGCCCGCTCAGGAATGGGGGTGGACTCGGCGGACGTCAACAACGACGGCTGGATGGATTTGTTTGTCGCGAACATCGACGAAGAGATTTTTTCGCTCTACCAAAACAACAAAGACGGAACCTTCGATGACGTGGCGATGCAGCAGGGAATCGGCATGGCCACTCGCTGGATGAGCGGGTGGGGCCTGAAGTTTTTCGACTACGACAACGACGGCAATGTCGACCTGATCCTGTCCAACGGATTTCCAGATGACCTTGTGGATCAGATATCAAACAAGGTTACATATCGCGAGCCGCTGCTGCTGTTCCACAACGATGGGCGAATATTCCGCGACGTAAGTCAACAGAGCGGTCCTGTGTTCTCGAAGAACTTCGCGGCCCGGGGTCTGGCGATTGGAGACTTCAATAACGACGGGGCGCTCGACGTGCTTATCAGCGTCAACGATGGTGCTCCGGTCCTGCTCAAGAACAACGCCGCGAAAGGGAACCACTGGGTCGGCTTGCATCTTGTCGGGCAAAAGTCCAACCCTGATGCTGTCGGCGCGTGTATCACCTATCAGGCGGCCGATCTCAAACGCAGCCGGATGAAAGTCGGAGGTGGCAGCTTTCTGTCCTCGCACGACCCCCGCATGGTGCTCGGTCTCGGACAGCGCACAAGGCTCGATTGGCTGGAGGTCCGCTGGCCGCAGCCCGGCGGTCCCGTTGAACGGTTTACCGACCTTCCGATCGATCGATATGTCGCGATTGTCGAAGGAACGGGCAAGTGGAAATAGTCCGAGGTGAATCGGGATGATGGACTATTCCGGAAATGGTTCTCCTGCCCGCGCAATGCGGATGCGATGATCGGTGAAGTTGCTGTGCATCTCCGGAACATACACCTTTGGCATATGACACGAGGTGCAATCCTTGGTTGCGACCGCGCAGGCTGCGCCCGGATGACTCGCCGCTGGCTTTTGGCCACGTGAGTTGGCATGACACTTGAGACAAACGTGATCGTATGAGGCGGAGTCTGTCTGCAACTGCTCGTGAGGGTCGTGGCAGGCAATACATGTAAGCCGCGCGTCACCTTTGCCCCAGCACTTGCTCATGACCAGCCGGTAGGGTGCCGAGCGGGCGGTGGCTACTCCTTTGGCGCCGGAGTTTTTGACATCCCACCAGGTGCCGTGGCATGCGCCACAGAACTCAACCGAATCGGTGGGGTCGAGGTGAGCAGAGTTGAAGATATCTCCCCGTTTTGCTGCATCGAGATTTCCCTTCATGAAGTCCTTCATCGCGGCAACATGCTTGGCTCCTGGTCCGTGGCACGCCTCACAAGTTACTCCAGGAATGAGATTCTCTTCGTCGAATTTGTCGCCAATGGTAGAGGCGGTTGTGTGGCACCCGAAGCATCGGCTGACCTCTTCGGACCCGACGGGCCGATCCATAGCTTCCTCGACATCTTTAGGAGACTGGAGGTCGCGTGTAGGAGTGAAGCCGAGATTGTTCAGAGTCTCGAAGTAGGTAACGCGCGCCTCATAGAAGTGCCCATCTTCCTTCTTGAAAAGATAGGACTGACCAACCCGGGGCGTGCCAAATGCCCACAGAAGCGGCGACGAGAGGGTCTGGGTGCCGTCGGTCACGGTATATAGGCTGTGCTTTCCATCGCTCTGGATCAGATATCGATACGGGCCTACGGAAAACGAAAGGTTAGCATGTGTGTGCAATACCTTCGCATCGTCAGCATGCGAGACGGCTCGTGCCATTGGGGTCGCCTCCTGAGACGCGACCTTGGCGGAATGGCATGGTGTGCAGCTTGATGGGCCTGTAAAGTCGCTTCGGGAAGGCGACCCCTGGGTTGGCCAAAAACCGGGTTCGGCGAGATGGTCCTCGGTGGAGAGTTGTGCTCGCAAAAACGGTGAGGCGGAAACCAGCAGCAAGACGGCGAAAAGCCATGAGGTGCGAAGACAGACGGGCTCGGTGGCTGAAGCTTTGATCACTCCAAGAGATCCGGTGAAGCTGCGCAGTTAAGTCAGGTCTTACCATAGCTGCTGGTCTTCGCCTGGATCAAACTTTCTGCTCATCGACATGAGTGGGTCCAGCTTTGGGAAACGGCTGCAAGGCTTAAACTCTTTGCTTTCAATACCGGAACCGGACGTAGGGCAGGCAGGCCGTGTACCCAATAAGAAGACTATACAGGTTTACAGGTTTCGATATAGAATTCGCCCTGGATTGGGATCCATGAGTTGATATAGGGACTGGCTAGAACGTGAAACCGATCGAGAGAACCGTTACGGAGTGGTTGTGACAAGCCTGGCAACGTGGCTTGGCACGATCGTTGTTTTTTGTTGACAGTTGTATATTGAGAGTAGTAATCAAACGTTTCAGTTCAAGCTGTTAACGTTATCAGGGTTCGAATCAACGGGATGATGTAAATCCTGACCTTCGGATCGCGCGACCGTGAACTTTTTAAGGAGGCACCTTATGTGCAATAGATTTGAGGGAGGCGGGGAAGTCTGCCAGCAGTGGTCTAAGCTTCGCAT
This sequence comes from uncultured Acidobacteriaceae bacterium, assembly GCA_963721995.1. Taxonomy (GTDB): domain Bacteria; phylum Acidobacteriota; class Terriglobia; order Terriglobales; family Acidobacteriaceae; genus Silvibacterium. The sequence continues at coordinate 55,561 of CAVRNK010000087.1, forward strand.
GCTGTCCTACGTTCTTCTAGCCGTGCTGCTGGCCATACCGTTCAGCCTGCACGCCCAACAATATTCAGGAACAATCACCGGAACAGTGACTGACCAGACTGGCGCTGCCGTGCCCGGCGCGACGATCACGATCATCAATACAGGGACGAACAACACTTCCACGGCAAAGTCGGATGGGCAGGGCAATTTCACTGCCACTCAGTTGCCGGTCGGCGCCTATGAAGTCCACGTAGTACAGGGCAACTTCAAGGAGTATGTTGAAACGGGTGTTGCGGTTCACACCTCGACCACCACCACTGTCAATGCGGTTCTTCAGGTTGGCGGCGCCAGTGAAAAGGTGACGGTCTCGGCGACAGCGGTTCAGGTGCAGACCACCTCGGCGGTCGTGGGTGAAGTCGTCTCCGGAACGCAGGTAAGAGAATTACCGCTGAACGGTGAAAACTTCGTGGGGTTGACGCAGTTGTCGCCTGGCGTCAGCGCGGCGCAGGGAGCAAACTTCGTAGGCAAGGGCTTGGATGGCGGCGTGAATTTCTCCGTCAACGGCAACCCTTATAACTACAACCTGTTCCTCGTCGATGGCGTGAACAATAACGACGTTGGTTCCGGCCGCACCATTCTTGTTTATCCCTCGGTGGATACTATTGCTGAATTCAAAATGATCCGCAATTCCTATGGTCCTGAGTATGGCCAGGCTGCAGGCGCGATCATCAGCATCACAACAAGGTCGGGTGAAAATCAGTTCCACGGCGGCTTTTTCTATGCCGGCCGCAACGACGCTCTGGACGCCAACGACTGGTTCTCCAACAACGCCGGCTTGGGCAAAGCGGAGGAGCGCCGTGACGATTACGGCTACAACATCAGCGGTCCGGCAATCAAGGACAAGCTGTTCTTCTGGTGGAACCAGGAGTGGAACAAGGAAATTCAGGGCTCAGCATTCCAGTTCTGCGTTCCGACGCAAGCAGAGGCCAGCGGGGACTTCAGCGCATTTGCAGGTCAAAAAACCGACCAATGCGGTGGGACAATTCCCACGATTCCTGTTTCTGCTCAGGCGCCCGGCAATCCACTCAAGATCGCCAATCCCGACGCGGCCGGATTGTTAATTGCGTCGTATTACCCATATCCGACCAGCTCGACCGTGAACTCAAGCGGCAACAACTGGGTTGCGTCGGTCCCGAACCACCTGAACTGGAGCGAGTGGAATGTCCGCGGCGACTACGACATCACCAAGTCCAACCGGGCTACCTTTCGCTGGACGAATGATTCCTGGGATAATCCTTCGCCGAACAATCCTGAACCCTTCTGGGGCGAGTCCGCGTTTCCGACGGTCAATTCGGGTTGGAGTCAGCCTTCCAGGAGCGTGATGGCGAAGTTGAGCTCGACGATCACAAATACCATGGTCAACGACTTCGAGTTTGGCTTCGGCCAAAACCGTATTATTACGACACTTGGTGGCACCAGGGCGAATATCGTTCCAGAACTGCAGTCCGCCTATCCCTCCGTATGGCCGTCTTCCCTCAAGCAGAAGGATGAATTCTTTGGCGCATGGGGCGGTTTCGGCCCTTACGGCGCCTCCAGCTACGCTTCCTTCTGGAATATCGCGCCCTACGGCAATCACGAAGACCTCTACACGATTCAGGACAATCTGTCCAAGGTGCATGGAAACCACACCTTCAAGACCGGCTTCTTTTACGGCACGAATGCCAAGATCGAGAGCAACGGCAATGGCATAGACAGGCCGTCCCTCCCGAATGGCACTGTTTACACCGGCCCCGGATCGCTCGGCTCTATTGACGCCAATGCACAGACGAACAACGCTCTCGCCAACGTTCTGTTGCCGGGCACCGGGGCCTTTCCTCAGATGTTCTCCGGTATCACTGAGAACAGCATCGATGGTATAGCTGCGGTTCACTGGCATGACTTCGAGCCGTATTTGGGCGATACCTGGAAGATTCGCCGCAATGTTACGCTCGATCTTGGCTTCCGCTGGTCAATTTATCGCGAACCATACGGCGGCACTCAGGGTGGAAACACCAGTCCGGCATACAACGACGGTGGCAATTACCCCAACCAGTGGGCGAACTGGAGCCTGTCACACTGGAGTGCGGCCGAGGCAGCGGCCAATCCATCCGACGCTTGCAACGGCACACTGATTGTTCCAGGAACCACCCCATGCCAGAATGCGGTCAAGCTGCTCTCGGGCCTTGGCGTCAGCTTACCCCTCTCCAACGGGACCCCGGGACCTAATTCCGCGCTGGTGCAGCAGAACAATCACAGCATTGCTCCCAGGTTTGGTATCGCATGGGATGTGAGAGGTGATGGAAAGACCGCAGTGCGTGCCGGTGGTGGTCAGTTCTTCCAGCGTGAGCCAGTAGGTCTCGCCGAGGGGCTGGCTCGCAATGCGCCCTTTGTCATCAACGCAACCACCAACCGCGCCCTCGATACGGCTCCGCCGCTTGCGAGTCCCGCAGTCTCGCCGGGTTACGCGAAGACGACAAACGGTTACCTGCCCAACTCCTGGCAATGGAACGTCTCGGTCGAGCAGGAAGTTGCCCGCAACACCACGTTGCAGATCGGGTATGTCGCCAACACCGGAATCCACCTCACGTCCATGTGGGACGCGAACTACATCCCGGACACGAACTGGCTGGCTGCGGCGTTCGCCAGCGGCAGCGCTCAGAACGCGCTCCGGCCTGCCGGTAATTTTGGCATGATCGGGGGCTTTGCCCGTGGTGGCCAGGCGCACTATGACTCGCTGCAGGTATTGTTCCGATCGCAAGCTGGACCGTCGACGTTCCAGGCGGCCTATACCTGGAGTCATTCGCTTGGAGATGTCCAATTAGATAACTCGTCAGGAAGCTTTAACCAGCAGGCTGTCACGAACCAATACAATCCACGTCTTGACAAAGGAAACACGGACATCAACCGTCCTAACATCTTTGTGGCAAGCGAAGTGTTGTATCTGCCAAAGCTGCAGCAATACAGCAACTTGGTACAGCAGACAGTGGGTGGATGGGAATTCAACAGCATTTTTACGGCTGCCGAGGGCAGTTCGACGTCTGTGTTCACCGCCGGCGTTGGAGGTGCCAGCGTTAACGGAGTCGCAAGCACGTTGAACTCGCTCGTGGGCACCGGTTATAACGGGAATCAGCGACCGCTGGTTGTCCCGGATACCAGTTGCAACACCGGCAGGCATGGTGATCAGTTTATTAACGCTGCTCACTTCACGTTGCAGAACTATGTGATTGGAACCTTCCCCGACAACCTCGCGCCTCGCGGTGACTGCTTCGGTGCTGGGAATGTCAATCTGGATTCCCAGTTGGCGAAGAACTGGTACATCAAGGAGAAGTACCGGATCAAGTTCAGCATGGACTTCTTCAACCTCCTTAACCATCCAAACTTCAATACCAGCAACCTCATAACTGCAGGCTATAGTCCATCGTCGCCTGTTTACTGCGGCGGGGCGACGGCAACCAGTGGCACGCCTTGCAGTCCGACCAATAACGTCATCACTAATGCAGGAGCACCATCCACCGGTTTTAACGCCGCTGGCGCAGTCAACCCGGGACGTACCTTGCAGTACACGCTCCGCTTCAGCTTCTAGGAGCGTCAACTTAACTGTTGTAAACTCGCGCGGCGGGCTTGATGCTTCAAAGCCCGCCGCTTACTCTTTCTCTGAGGATCGAGTGCTAATCTGAGTTGTGAATCAGCCTCCCACACATCCAAGACGGCAACATCGAAGAGTGCGTGGCCTTAGTTTCCTTAGTGGAAACATGGCAGTGAGTGTGATTGTCTCGACCATTCTTTCGGCTCCAGTTGCCCATGCGCAACAACGGAAGGAATATTCGTCGAAGCCGTCGACAACGCTGAAGGCGCAATCAGATCCTGCAGAGGTGGAACTGACTCAGCGGATTCAAGCCGCTGCCGCGTCTCGCAATTCGGGCAATCCTGTTGCGGTTGCGGAGGCGAACAATCTATTGATTGCTGCGGCACTTCGGGGATTGGGACGACTCCGTCTCATTGAGTCGGCAGGTCCTCAAGCCGAAGCACTTTACCGGCAATCGCTGACGTTTGAAAATACCGCAGAAGCTCACTTGCAGCTTGCGTCGAGCTTGATCGCGGACCAACCCCATTCGGCCGTCGATGAGGCTCAGAAGGCTCTCGCCCTCGATCCGTCCAACGTGCACGCCTATATCATCATAGGAAGGGCATACATGCGCGCGGGGGATTCGGCGAAAGCTGCGGAGGCCCTGTCACACGCTGCACAGCTTCAGCCCGGAATTGAAACCTACTACACGTTGGCCATCTGCTGGCTGTCTATCAAGACTCCGGAGGGGAATAAACGCGCCGATGCAATATTCGAGCAGATGAAGGAGATGGCTGGGGATAGCGGTTCGCTACATGTCTTATTTGGCCGTGCCTACCGGGATGCCGAGCGAATGTCTGATGCCGTGGTCGAATTTCAGCGTGCGATCAAACTAGATCCTTCAACTCCGCACGCTCATTACTTCCTGGGGCTGGCCCGTCTCGCCTTAAACGACTGGAAGCCGACACCTGAGGCTGAATCGGAGTTTCAGCAGGAGATCCGTTATTACCCGAAGGACATGCTCGCCAACTACATGCTGGGATTTCTCGCATCGAGCCAGCGTGACTACGCGACTGCAGAAAAGTATCTGAAGACTGCGGCCGAGATCAATCCGAAGTGGCCAGAGCCCTGGTTTTACATGGGGCTGAACGCATACGCCCAAGGCGACACAAAAGCGGCAGAGCCTCTTTTGCGCAAGGCGGTGGAACTGACTGGGACCGATGAGGCGCGTTCGAACTACCAGATTCGCCGCGCCTATGTCGATCTGGGACGCATACTTGCAAACTCAGGGCGGGAGCAGGAGAGCGAGATCTATTTCGCCAAGGCGCGCAATCTCCAGAACAAGATCATGCAGGAAACGCAGCAAAAGGTAACCTCCATGGCGCTCTCGGAGGGCGCGACTTCGATGGCAGGGATGGTGCCACTCGACAAGCGGCAGGAGGACCAGGCGGCTCCCATCATGCAGGCAAAGACGGATTCCTTTGCCCCGGTTGATCCGGCTGTCATGGCAAATGCGAACCTGTCAGAAACTGAGCGCGTAACCGCGAAGACGCAGGAAGACGACTTGCGGCTCATCCTTGGTCAGAGCTACAGCGATCTTGCAACCGCCGAGGCGATGCAACGCCATTATGTCATCGCTCTCACACACTATCAGGCTGCGGAGCGTTGGAATCCCACGATCGACAATCTCGCCAGAAACCTGGGGGAATGCGCATTTCGTGTCGGGGGCTATCCCGAAGCGATCCGCGGCTTGTCCACAGCGCTTATAGAACAGCCGGGCCAGATTCCAATCCGAGCAACCCTCGGCATCGCCTACTTCGCCACCGATCAGTATGCTAACGCTGCAAGGACCTTCGCTCCGCTTGGTGTCGCCGGAATGCAGGATGGCAGCGTCGGTTATGCGTGGGCTGCGTCTCTTGCAAAGCTCGGTCAGACAAAAGAAGCCTCCGATGTTCTGAATCAGTATGAAAGCGGGAATCTGTCGACCAATCAATTAATCCTTGTCGGTCAACTGTGGACGGATATCGCCGATTACGGCCGCGCGGTGGCGACTTTGCATCATGCATTGCAGATTAATCCTGCATTGCCGCAGGCTCATTATTATGCGGGGCTGGCCTACATCCGTTGGGAGCACTGGCTGGACGCGCGAAACGAGCTGCAGGCGGAGTTAGCCATCAGGCCCGGTGATCCGGACGCTACCTATCATCTGGGATTCGTGGCTCTCCAGGAATCAAAAATCGATGAGGCCAAGAAGCTCTTCGAGCAAGTGCTTGCTGCACATCCGGACTATGCAAACGCTCAATATGAGCTCGGCAAGATTCTGCTCGACCAGGGACAACTACAGGAAGCGGTACCTCATCTGGAGGCGGCGGCACGACTGAGCCCAGATAAAGAGTATGTGCATTACCAGTTGCAGGCCGCGTACCGCAAGGAATCCCGCACCGCGGATGCGGATCGCGAATTGGCGGTATACCAGGAGCTTAAGACAAAGTCGCGGCCGCACATCCCTCAACCAACCCCGCAGAATCCATAATGCTCATTTCCGATCTCCTCGATTCAAACAAGTTAAGTAAGGCTTTCATAGCAGTTTCTCTGTGCGCCAGTTTGGTTTCGGCGCAGGAGGGTCACCCCCCGCCGGTGCCGCCGCCACCGGGTGCCAAGTCGACACGGTGCTCGGGACGGCCGATTCCGCAGTTGGAAGACGTTACGACTAAGGTTGGAATCACCTTCTCGCACACTGCAGACCCCTCCAAGAAGTACATTGTTGAGTCGATGAGTGGGGGCGTGATTCTTTTCGACTATGACCGCGATGGCTGGCTCGATATCTACTTCACCAATGCTCCTACAGTCGAGATGGCAATCAAGGGCGAGACCAGCCTCGGAGTTCTTTACCACAACAACCACGACGGAACTTTTACCGACGTCACGGCGAAGTCTGGCCTGAACAAACCCTGCTTTGCAATGGGTGGAGCGGTCGGCGATTACGACAACGATGGCTGGCCCGACCTTTACGTGACGTGTCTCGGAGGAAACGTCCTCTACCACAACAATGGCGATGGAAGCTTCACGGACGTTACCGCCAAAGCGGGGGTGGCCGACAGAAGGTGGTCGACTGGGGCATCGTTCGGCGACTATGACGGCGACGGTCTCGTCGATCTGATGGTTGCCAACTATGTCGACTTCCACCTGAATGATCTGCCAGGCTTTGGCAGCGCTCCCAACTGCAAGTATCGTGGGATTTCGGTGCAGTGCGGGCCCCGGGGCCTGCGCGGCGCGGGCGATTCGCTCTTCCATAACAATGGGGACGGAACATTCACTGATATGTCCAAGGCGGCGGGGGTTAGCGATCCGGATGGGTACTACGGCCTGGGAGTTATCTGGGCGGACTTCAACAATACCGGCCACCCGGATATCTACATTGCCAACGACTCGACGCCCAAGTACTTGTATAAGAACCTGGGCGGGGGTAAGTTCAAAGACATCGGGCTGCAGTCGGGGACGGCGGTCAGCGAAGACGGCTCCGAGCAGGCCTCGATGGGGATTGCGGTGGGCGACTACAACCACTCGGGACGGCCTTCACTTTACGTCACGAATTTCTCGGATGAGAACGATCTCCTATATCGCAACGACGGCGATTGGAATTTTACAGAGGTTTCCTACCCCGCCGGGGTGGCCCTCCCGTCGCTGCCCTGGGTGAAGTGGGGCACGGCATTTGTGGACCTGGACAACGACGGCTGGCTGGACCTGATCACGGTCAGCGGCCACGTCTATCCGCAGGTGGATTCGCTGCCGTCGGGGCCCGGCTACAGGGAGCCAAAGCTGCTGAGCATGAACCAGAAGGATGGAACCTTCTGCGACGCCAGCGATCAGGCCGGTCCGGCGCTGACGGAGAAGCGTGCCTCCAGAGGGCTGGCAGTCGGCGACCTCTTCAACGACGGCAACATGGACGTCGTGATTGGAGATATCGACGGGGGGCCGATGGTTCTCAGGAACCATGGGGTGCCGGGGCGGCACTGGGTCAGCTTCGAGCTGGCCGGCGGCCCGAAGAGTAACCGTCTGGCGCTCAACGCCCGGCTCAAGGTCGTTGCCGGCGGCGTTACCCAGACCGACGAGATCCACAGCGGTGGAAGCTATCTCTCCCAGAACGACCTGCGCGTCCACTTCGGGCTGGGCCCGGCGACCAAGGTCGACAGCCTGGAGATCCGTTGGCCATCGGGCAAGGTGGAGACCCTGACCAACCTCGCCGCCGATAAATTCTATTCAATACTCGAGGGCGAAGGCACGGTTCCTCCGGAGCGGATTCGGCCGACGAAGGCCAAGCGTCCGTAGGGGTATCCCTCCCCCCTCCTAGTCAGCTGTACCTTGTAACCGCTTCATGGGATTACACTTGCATCTATTGATTTGTAACCCATTCATTCTATTGGATGAAGTTCGTAATCGATTGTTTCGAAACGAATTATAGGCACCGACCTCACGAGTGTTTTGTAACCCATTCATTTCACTAGGTAAATCTGTAACCCATTCTCGTGGTGAGGTTATCTCAGGAGGAAAAGAAGGCCCGCTACGACGTGCCGTCCTATTCTTATTGTACCGAGCGAGTGGAAATTCCCAGCCAAGTTTGTGGGGTGATCTTCTGTGTGGAATGAGGGAGTTGCGGGTGAATAGAGGTTTGCGCCCCTTGACATGATCTACCCGCGGACGCAGGTCCGTCCGCGAGAACGACCCGCGTTGCTTCGCTGCTAAATGCCTCTACTTCTACTCCTTCTCCTTGACATTCTAGGAGAGTGCGGGCTAATTTCTCCTAGACAGACTGGGAGAAAGTAAATGGGGAAGCCAGATGATGGCCCGATTGATCTGCTGCAGGGCACGCTCGACATGCTGGTGCTGAAAGCGGTCTCGCTGGGGCCGCTGCATGGGTATGGAGTGTTGCTGCGGATCCAGCAAATCTCACAGAATCGGCTCGAGATTCAGCAGGGGTCGTTGTATCCGGCGCTCTACCGGTTGGAGCATGAGGGCTGGATAGCCGGCGAGTGGGGACAGAGTGAGAACAAGCGTCGGGCTCGCTTCTATCGCCTGACTGCTGCCGGAGAGCGGCGGCTGGAGGCCGAGGCGAAGAAGTGGAATGAGTTCGCGGGCGTCATCGGGTCAATTCTCGGCACTGTTCCGGAGCAGCTGTGAGCCTGAGCAGCCGGATGCGAACGTGGTGGCGCGCGGTGATACGCGGGGCGGACGTCGATGCGCAGGTGGATGAAGAGCTGCGGTTCCACATTGAGAGCTATGCCGAGGACCTGACGCGGCGAGGGATGCAGCGCGAGCAGGCGATGCGCCGTGCGAGAGCTGACTTGGGCAGTATCGCGGTAGGAAAAGAAACTTGCCGGCAGGCATGGGGCACGCGATGGTTCGACGAATTGCGAGCCGACCTCCGCTATGCGTTGCGCATGCTGGCGAGGAGTCCGGGATTTGCGGCGATTGCAGTTGGATCGCTTGCGCTGGGGATCGGCGCGAACACAGCAATGTTCAGCGTTGTGCAGGGAATCATCCTGGCACCGCTGCCGTTCCCGAATGCAAACCGGCTCGTCTTCCTTTGGCAAAACCGACCCGGTGTTCCGCAGCTTGATCCGTCATATCCGAACTTCGAGGATTGGGAGCGAACTTCGCGGTCGTTTGATCGCATGTCTGCTGTGGTATTCCATAACTTCGACCTCACTGCTCCCGGCAGAGCCGAGCACCTCCTGGGCATGCGGGTGTCCTCCAGCTTTCTGGCGACTCTAGGCGTCACCCCGGCCATCGGGCGGGATATCGCGAGGATAGAGGACCAGCCGAATGTGTCATCGGTGATCCTGATAAGTGACCGCTTGTGGAAAGAACGCTTTGCGGCCGATCGGCACGTCGCCGGACGATCTCTGATCCTGGATGGAAAGAGCTTCACCGTGATCGGCGTCTTGCCCGCAGGTTTTCATTTCCTGGCCGACGCGGACGTCATCACGCCTTTGCGTCCCAACATGCCCGCCATCTATGCCGAAACATCGGTCAATAGTTTGGCAGTGCTTGCGCGTCTTAAATCGGGAATCACAATAGGCCACGCGGAAGCCGAAATAAACACGATTCAGCAGAACCTCGATCTCCTGTATCCAGATGCCAATCGGGGGACCGGCGTCGCGGTGACCTCGTTGATGCAGCAGATCGTCGGCGACGTGAGGGGAACGGTCCTGCTCCTCTTTGGAGCTGTCGGCCTGGTGCTGCTGATTACATGCGCCAATCTCGCGAACTTGCTGCTGGCACGCGCGACTGCGCGCGCCGCTGAATTTGGCATACGCACGGCGCTCGGTGCCAGCCGCGGACGTGTCGTGCGGCAACTGCTGACAGAGAGTGTCATTTTGTCGTTGGCCGGAGGAGCCACGGGTGTCGCGCTCGCCGGCCTCGGGCTGCGGGTGCTGCTTGCGGCACTTCCGCAAAGTCTGCCTCGTTCGGAGAACATCGGCCTTCATCTCGAAGTTCTCTTGTTTACTGCTGGTGCCTCCATCGCTGTGGGGATCATCTTCGGCCTGGCTCCGGCATTACAGTCCGCAAGGCCGGATATGCAAGGCACATTGCAGCAGGCTTCAAGAGGAACCATAGGCGGGCGTCATGCGATCCTCGGGCGGTTAGTTGCACTGCAGTTTGCGCTCACTCTCGTGCTGATGACTGGCGCGGGACTGCTCCTCCGCAGTATCCGCAACCTCTGGGACGTGAACCCGGGATTCGATATGCAGCACCTAATTTCATTTCAGGTCGGGTTATCTCCGTCGCTTACGAGAACACCGGCTGAAACGCGAATTGGCTATCAACAGCTCCTGGCGCGGATTCGGCAGGTGCCTGGAGTGGAAGCGGCGGACCTTACAAATATTGTTCCACTTTCTGGCGCCGACAATGGAGGTCCTTTTTGGATCGGCACGGCATCCCCGGCCTCGATGCCGGAAGCTCCTCACGCACTTTACTTCTGGACTGGCCCTGACTATCTGAAGACGATGCGAATCCCCTTGCTGCAGGGTCGGTTCTTTACGCCGGACGACCAGCTCGGCTCGGCCAAAGTCGTGGTCATCGACAGCGTGCTCGCGCAAACCTTCTTCCCTGGTGAGAATGCGGTCGGACGGACGCTAACGGTCGGGCATTGGGGTGCGGCCCGCATCGTGGGAGTCGTCGGACATGTGCGCCATTGGGGACTGGACGATCCCGGCACGTACAACCCGCGGCAGATTTATATCCCCGTTTATGAACTGCCGGATGCAATGGTTAACGACTTCTTCCGCACACTCAAACTACTCGTTCGCACGACTCTCCCTGCTGGAGAGGTGATGCCTGCAATTCGGAACGTCGTCTATGAGTCTTCGCCCGATCAGCCCGTTTATGCCGTCAGCACGATGGACGAAGTGGCGTCGGAATCGATGGCCTCCCGGAAGCTTCCCATCGTTCTGCTGGGCGCGTTTGCCACTCTCGCATTGCTGCTGGCCTCGGTCGGCATCTACGGAGTCGTGTCCTACTCAGTAACACGGCGCACCCAGGAAATCGGGATCCGTATGGCTCTCGGCGCAGATAGAGCCCGCGTCTCCCGCATGATCATTGGCCAAGGAGTTCGCATGGCCGGGGCTGGGCTGGGCATCGGCATTCTAGCCGCGACTACTCTCGTGCGCCTGCTGCCGAGCTTCTCTCGTCTGTTGTACGGCGTGGGGCACCGCGACCCGCTTACGCTTTTCGGTGTCTCCGCTTCGCTGGTGCTGGTGGCCCTAGTTGCCTGCTATGTTCCGGCGCGGCGGGCAGCGAGCGTCGATCCGATGCGGGCGCTGAGGCATGAATAGACTTTCCGCGAGAGGAACAGCGATGAGCCTGAACAGCCGTTTACAAACATGGTGGCGCGCGGTGAGGCGCGGACCTGAGGTCGATGCACAGGTCGATGAGGAGCTGCGGTTCCACATCGACAGCTATGCCGAAGACCTGATGCGCCGAGGGATGCCACGCGAGGAGGCGATGCGCCGGGCGAAGGCAGAGCTGGGAAGTCTGGCAGCGGGAAAAGAGAACTGCCGGCAAGCATGGGGCACACGGTGGTTCGACGAGCTGCGAGCCGACCTTCGCTATGCGTTGCGAATGCTGGCGAAGAGTCCCGGATTTGCGCTCGTGGCGGTTGGATCGCTGGCGCTGGGGATCGGCGCAATTACGGCGATCTTTACGATCACCAGACAGATTTTGCTCGACAAGCTTGACGTTCACAGGCCGGAAGACCTGCGTCTTTTTGCCTGGACAGGTGGCGAAAACAGAGTTCCGATTCGCATTTGGGGTCATTGGAACGAGGCAGACCATACCTGCACGTCGTTTTCATACCCTGTTTACCAGCAGCTTCGCCGGCAGAACGGCGTGTTTGAGGATGTTTTTGCCTTCAAGGTAATTCCAGAACTCCCGGTGAGTGTTGATAACAAACCGGAACCCGTGACAGCGGAACTTGTATCCGGGAATTATTACTCCGCGCTTGGTGTAAATACGGTCATTGGCCGTGAAATTCAGAACTCGGACGATGGCGCACCGGGCAGCGGCGCCGTTGCCGTTATCAGCGACGGATTCTGGTCGCGGCACTTCGGACGCTCTCCTGATGCGATTGGGAAAACAATCGAGGTGAACCTTACGCCTGTGACGATCGTTGGTGTGAATCCCAGGGAATTTACCGGCGCTTCCAGCGTGCAAATCTCGCCTGATGTTTTCCTGCCTTTCAGCATGGAGCCAGCTGTTGCACCCAATGGGGTCAAATCGCTCCAGACGAACCCAGAGCAGTGGTGGGTGCTGGTGATGGGCCGCATGAAGCCAGGAGTGGCCGATGAGACTGCGCGCGCTGCAATGGATGTTCTCCTGAGCAGCGCTGTGCGGTCCACGATGACAGTGGAGAAGGGCCAATCCGTGCCACGCTTCGCCATGCAGGACGGAAGCCGCGGCGAAGATTTAAACGGCGAGAGGTTTGCCAAGCCGATATATGTGCTTATGGTGCTCGCAGGAGTCGTCCTGCTACTGGCCTGCGCAAATCTGGCGAACCTGCTGCTCGCCCGGGCCAGTAGCCGTCAGCGCGAATTGAGCGTGCGTCTTGCACTGGGAGCTAAACAGGGGCGCATCATGCGTCAGATGCTCACAGAGAGCCTGCTGCTCTCCTTAGCTGGAGGCATCGCCGGACTGCTGCTGGGCTACTGTGGACGAAATGCCATTCCGCATCTGATGTCGCCTTCCTGGGAAACAGCGGTGATGCATGTACGCTTCGACTGGAAGATTTTCGGATTTACGGTCGCAGTTTCTCTTTTCACCGGATTAGTTTTTGGATTTATGCCTGCATGGCAGGCGATGCATACCCAGGTGAACAAGGGACTCAAGGAAAATTCCCACTCTGCTACACAGGGCAGCGGCAACTTTTCGGGGAGAATACTTGTCGCCGTTCAGATTGCCTTGTCCATGCTGCTGCTGGTTGGAGCTGGTCTTTTTATTCGGACACTGGCGAATCTCAACAAAAGCCGTCTTGGTTTTCGGCCTGACAATCTTGTGCTTTTCGAGATTCAAGCTCCGTATACGCGCTATCCCGCTCCGAAAGATCTTGTGCTTTACCGGCAAATTGAACAACGGCTGGCATCTGCTCCTGGTGTCAGGTCTGTCACGCTGTCCAAAAATCCTCTGATCGCGGGCAACGTGTCCAATGACGATTTTGTTCCTGATGGTTTGCCGTCAAACGTGAGCGGCAAAACATACGTGGATGACAACGTGGTGGGACAGGACTTTTTTGCAACCATGGGCATCCCGATGTTGGCAGGCCGCAGTTTTGACGGCGCCGATACGGAAACATCCCGCCTGGTTGCTGTTGTGAATCAGCAGCTGGTGAAGGAATATTTTCCGAACATAAACCCCATCGGCAGAACCTTCCTGTCGAATAAAAAACATATCGAAATTATCGGCATCAGCGGCGACACGAGATACGCTGACCTGCGCGATGATCCTCCCGCAACGTTCTATACCCTCTATCGGCAGCAATCCAAAAGCGAGCCGAGCATGACATTCGAAATCTCCACCGACATAGAACCCTCAGCGGTTGTGACGGTCCTCCGCAATGCTGTCGCATTGGTGGATAAGGATCTGCCACTGCTTAACATTCGTACTCAAGATGCACAGATCAGCGATAGAACGAGGCAGGAGCGCATCTTCGTATCGCTCACCAGCGGATTCGGTCTGCTTGCTCTCATTCTTGCCTGCATTGGAGTTTACGGCGTGATGGCGTACTCCGTTTCACAGCGCACCCACGAGATAGGGATTCGTATGGCGCTGGGCGCAGAGCCGGAACGGGTGCGGCGGATGGTGTTGCGCGAGGCAACGTGGGTGGTGGCGCTGGGTGTTTTTGCTGGTGTGTGCGGTGCTCTGGCGCTGGGGCGCGTGATCGCCAGCCTGCTGTATGGGATAAAGGCGTGGGATCCCACGACGTTCGCCGGATCAGCAGCGATGCTGCTGGTGGTAGCGCTGGGATCAAGCTGGATTCCGGCGTGGAGAGCTGCGAGGGTGGATCCGATGCAGGCATTGCGGCATGAATAGACCTTTCGCGCGGAGGGAAGAGTTATGAGCATGAGGAGCCGGGTGCGAACGTGGTGGCGTGCCGTGACGCGCGGCGCGGATGTCGATGCGCAGGTAGATGAAGAGCTGCGGTTCCATATCGAGAGCTACGCCGAGGACCTGGTGCGCGGTGGGATGCCACGCGAAGAGGCGATGCGGCGGGCAAAGGCAGAGCTGGGAAGTCTGGCAGCGGGAAAAGAGAAGTGTCGGCAAGCGTGGGGCACACAGTGGTTCGACGAGCTGCGATCCGACCTCCGCTATGCACTGCGGATGCTGGCCAAGAGTCCCGGCTTCGCGGCGATTGCGGTTGGCTCGCTTGCCCTCGGGATCGGCGCAAACACTGCGATCTTTTCGATTGCCAAACATGTGTTGCTCGACCGGCTCAACGTGCCGCATGCAGAACAACTCCGGCTCCTGATGTGGACCTCGAAGCGCGAGAGCGCGGTGCACAGCATCTGGGGCGACTGGAACAAGGGATACGGCGGGGTCTACAGCACGTCGTTCTCCTACCCCGTCTATGAAGTGCTGCGCAAAGAGAATCGCGGCCTTGAAGATTTGTTCGCCTTCAAAGGCGCGGGCCGGATGGATGTGAGCATCAACGGTCAGGCCGAGGTTGTGCAGGCAGAGCTGGTCTCAGGAAATTACTACCAGCAGATGGAGGTCCAGCCGCGGCTGGGGCGGGCAATCACGGTGCAGGATGACCGTCCCGGAGCGGCGCCGGTGGCCGTCATCAGCGACGAGTATTGGGCGCGGCGATTTAATCGTTCGGACTCTGTTATCGGGAAGACGATTCTGCTGAATCTGACGCCGACAACGATTGTGGGAGTAAATCCTCCGGGCTTTACCGGAGCGAAGAGTGTGGAGACTTCGCCCGATATTTTCTCCCCCCTTGTGATGGAGTCGCTGGTTTCGCGGGCCTGGGATGGTTCCTTGCTGGCGAATCCAAACCGCTGGTGGCTGCAGATTATGGCGCGCACCAGGCCGGGCGTGAGCGAGGCCCCGGCACAGGCGCGGCTGCGCGGAACGCTTCAGCAGGCGGTGATAGCACTGATGAAGCCGAAGAGCGGCGACGATCTACCGAAGCTTCTGCTGACGGACGGTAGCCGCGGCCTGAATGAGGCGGGAAAACAGCTTGCTGAGCCTCTCTTCGTGCTGTTGGCGCTGACGGGAATGGTGCTGTTACTGGCCTGTGCCAATCTGGCCAACCTGTTGCTGGCGCGATCGACGGCGCGGCAAAGAGAGATGAGCGTGCGGCTGGCGCTGGGCGCGGGACGCGGCAGGATTCTGCGCCAGGTGTTGACGGAAACCATGCTCCTGGCCGTTTGCGGTGGAGCGCTCGGACTGCTCGTCGGGTATGTGGGACGCAATCTTCTTCTGCAACTTACTGCCAGTTCCTCGTCAGACGCAGCGCCAATGCAGGGAACGTTCAGTTGGGGAGTCTTTGCGTTCAACGCCGGGCTTTCGCTGCTGACGGGGATCCTGTTCGGCCTGGGGCCAGCATGGAAGGCCACGCGTGCGGAGGTGCAGAGCAGCCTGAAGGAGACCGCGCAGACAACGACGCGGCGACGGCATGGATACGCAGGCAAGGCAATTGTCGCCTTCCAGATCGCTGTCTCGATGTTGCTGGTAGCTGGAGCCGGAGTATTTCTGCGGACGCTCGTTAATCTTCACCGCGTCGATCCGGGCTTCGATGTGAAGAACCTGGTTCTCTTCGAGATTGCGCCGCCCAAGTCGCGGTATCCGGTCGACAAACAACCGGAGTTGTTCGGACGGATTGAGGAGCGGCTGGCGGCGGTCCCGGGCGTGGACGCCGTGTCGGCTGAGAGCATCGTCTTTCTGGCAAACAATCGATCGATGGATGACTTTGTGCCGCCGGGGATCAAGCCTGGTGACGAACATGGGGAGCTGGATAACTACGTCGGCGACGAGTATTTCGCAACACTCCACATTCCGATCCTGGCAGGGCGCAGCTTTACCGCGCAGGATAAAGCGAATTCGACGAGGGTGGCGGTAGTCAACGAGGCGCTGGCGAAAAAATATTGGAGCGGGCAGAACCCGATCGGTAAAACTTTCACGACGTCCGACATGAAAGACCAGAAGCTGCTGTACACGATTGTTGGAGTGTGCGCCAACACGCACTACGACAACCTGCGCAACGATCCGCCGCCGGTTTTCTTTCTGAATTATCGGCAGGCGCCCGATGTCTCCTGGGGAATGACATTTGCCCTGCGAACGAGGATACCTCGAGCAACGATTACACCGTCGTTGCGAGCGGCACTCAGCAGCGTAGACCGCGATCTGCCCCTGATCGAGGTGCGCACGCAGCAGGAGCAGATCGATCAGATCACCGCCAGCGAGCGCGTCTTCGCCAATCTAACTGCTGCATTCGGAGTGCTGGCGCTGGTGCTGGCCTGCATCGGGATCTACGGAATCACTGCTTATTCGGTGGCGCAGCGGACGAACGAGATCGGGATTCGCATGGCTCTGGGCGCTGAACCGGAACGCGTGCTGCGAATGGTGCTGGGCGAGGCATCGTGGATGACAGCGGTTGGCGTGGCCGTGGGCGTGGCGGCCGCGTTGGCGCTGAGCCGCATCATTGTGAGCCTGCTTTACGGGATGAAGGCGTGGGATCCGGCGACGTTTGCCGGATCGGCCGTGATGCTTATGGTGGTGGCGCTGGGAGCCAGCTGGATACCAGCGCGGCGAGCTGCGACCGTGGATCCGATGCGAGCGCTACGGCACGAATAGGCCTGAGCACGAGCCAATAAGATAAGTCGGTTCTCTTTACATGAGAAATTAGCTTTTGCAGCGTTGTGATTTCCTGTCTAATGCCTCTTAAAAAAGAAATGGAGGCAGAATTGGGCCTTGGAATCTCGCGACGTTTGTTCATTGGTTCAGGAGCCGCATTCGCAGGGGCAGCATGGCTCGACCGCCGGGCCAGCGCTTCAGGCCTGAGCCTGCAGGACGCCGCACCGCCATCGCAGATCACACTTGATGCGGAAATGCGGACGCTCGAGATCGACGGAAAGTCCGCATCTGTGATGGGGTTGCGCCAGAAGGGTGGAGATCAAGGTCTCTCCATGCGAATGGATCAGCCCTTTAACGTCACCCTGCGAAACAATCTGGCTGTTCCGACGGCGATTCACTGGCACGGCCTGCATCCGCCCAACGGTCAGGATGGAGTGCCCGGCTTAACCCAGCCGGTAATCAATCCCGGCGCAAGCGCCCACTATCACTTTCCCACGCTGCCATCGGGTACCCACTGGATGCACTCTCACCAGGGACTGCAGGAGGCATTCCTGCTGGCTGCCCCGCTTATCGTCCACGACCCATCGGACGAACCCAAGGATGAGGAGCAGATCTTTTTTTTTCGGCGATTTCAGTTTCACTTCTCCGCCTGAGATTTATGCCAGACTGCGCAAGCATTCCGCGTCAGCGATGGCAATGAGCGGAAAGACGGCGGGCGGAAAGATGTCGATGGGCAAGCCGGACGTCAACGACGTTGACTATGACGCCTACCTGGTTAACGACCGAACACTTGCCGACCCGCAGGTGATCCGAGTTGAAAAGGGCGCGCGACTACGCCTGCGAATTATCAATGGCAGCTCGGGGACAAATTACTTCATCAATCTTGGCGACCTGAAGGGTGAACTGATTGCCACAGATGGTATGCCAGTCGAGCCGCTGAGTGGTTCGCTCTTTCCGCTCGCGATTGCGCAGCGCATCGACGTGAGAGTTCAGGTTCCACAAGAGGGAGCGTTTCCGATTCTCGGGTTCAGAGAAGGCTCTGCGGAGCAGACTGGAGTCATCCTTGCTACCCGGGGGGCAGCCATCAAGAAGCTGCCCGTTCGGCGGGCGGCTCCTTCAGGATTGCTGACGCTGGATATGGAAAGGCAGTTCGTGGCGACTGAGACGCTCGCGCCCAAGCCGATTGATCGAAGCTTCGATCTGCGTTTGACGGGAAACATGGCGAGGTATGAGTGGTCGATCAACGGCGCTGTCTTCGATACGAAAAACCCTGGCGGTCAACCAGCCCAGGTCCACGTAAAGAAGGGCCAGCGCGTCGCGTTGAAATTCATCAATGAAACGGGAATGTCTCACCCCATGCACCTGCACGGGCATTCTTTCCAGGTGATCGAGATCGGCGGCAGGCAGATCAACGGAGCACTCCGTGACACCGTGCTCGTGACTCCGAAGACAAGTGTGACGGTCGTATTCGACGCGAATAATCCTGGCATTTGGTACGTACATTGCCACGTTTTGTGGCATTTGGCCGCAGGCATGGCAACGCTGGTGAAGTACGAAACATAGCAAAGTCCAGAGCCGAGCATGAGTGAGGACCAGCGGGTTGCGTCAGGCCGCCGGGCTTCGAGGGCTACGCGCAGAGCGCGCACGGAACGCCGCAACTTTAGCCCTGTTTCCGCACGCGCTCGGACTGCACCATCTCCGTCGATGCGCCTTCGTTCGGTCGTAGAACCACAAGACGCACGTGCCCCCCTCGCAACGCCGGATAAGCTCAAAATCTCCATTCGCCAGCAGGTCCGCCACAGATTCGGCGATCGGGGAGAGAAATGACTCGACACCTTGCCCGCTGTAAACCTTCTCGATTTCAATCTTTGATTTGCGTCGCACCAGTTGCGGATGACTGATCGAATGTTCGAGAAATGAGTTCAGCTCGTCGAGTGAAGGGCGTTTGCCCGCCTTCCTGGTCTCGACCGCCTTCAACGCAATCTCTCTCAAGCGGCGCGCCTTCTCGACAATCTCCCCAGTTGGCCAGTTAGCAGGTGTGTGGGGGGTAGACATGCCGGCGCGATGAAGCCAGTCCATCACGTCTTCATCTCTCTGAAATACTTCGAATGGCTCGACGGCTCGCAGCGTGTTGATGAAATTAATCGCCAGATGATCGCCGATGAAGTCTAATTTGTGGTGAGCGGGCTCGGAATGCATGGTGTCGCCTTTCGCAATAACCAGTAATAGAAAGGACGCAGATTACAGCGTCACTGATGGGATTTCTTTTCTCACTTCGTAGTAACCTTTTACGAATCCATACACACGTTACCGGCATCTCTTCAGTGTAACCAGGTTAACAATAAATCACAGGTTACACGCGGCCGAGTACGCAGGGCAGGATTTTTCTAAGCTCTGCGAGAAACCAGCAGGAGCTAAGTATGGCAAGCAAAAAAACAGTCATTGTAACCGGTGCTTCGCAAGGCATCGGAGCGGCCGTAGTCCAGGCCTTTCTTGATCGCGGCTATAACGTGGTTGCAACCTCGCGGAGCGTTTCCAAGGCGGGTTTCGCGCCTTCTGCCAACCTCGCGCTCGTCGACGGAGACATCGGCCAAGCGGCGACCGCCGAGAAGGTCGCACAGACCGCGATCAGCAAGTTCGGCTCAATCGATCACGTCGTGAACAACGCCGGCATCTACGGGGCCAAGCCCTTCACCGACTACACCATCGATGACTTTCGCAGTTTCGTCTCTATTAATCTCGAAGGCTTCATCTTTATCACACAGTTGGCAGTCAAGCAGATGCTGTCCCAAGGCGCCGGCGGCAGCGTGACTACAATCACAGCAGCTCTGGCCGATAATCCCATCGCGGGTGCCCCCTCGTCGATTCCCATGATCACCAAGGGCGGACTGAACGCTATCACCATCAGTCTCGCGAGCGAATACGCGAAAAACCACATCCGCTTCAACGCGGTCGCGCCTGGCATCGTGGACACCCCGATGCACGAGGAAAATCCGAAGGATTTCCTGAAGACTCTTTCCCCTATGGGCACGATTTCTGACTCGAAGGACGTCGCTGATGCTGTGGTGTATCTGGCCGAAGCTCGCAACGTAACCGGGGAGGTGCTGCACGTGGACGGCGGTGCGCACTCAGGCCGGTGGTAAGCCCGAAAGGTTCGCAGCCGGATAGCGCAGAGCGCCGGTTGCAGGACCTTGGCATTCAGCTTCCCGCCCCTCCGACGCCGTTCGGCACCTACGTCGAGACAGTGCAGACAGGCAACCTGCTCTTCTTTAGCGGGATGCTGCCCGTCGTCGACCACAAGCCGAAGTACATCGGCCGGGTCGGCAAGGAACTCGACACCGAGGCCGGACGCGACGCCGCTTACACTGCGGCCTTGGGCGTCCTGGCTGTGGCCAAGCAACATCTGGGCTCACTGGACAGAGTCACGCGGGTCGTGCGCCTCGGAGTATTCATTGCCACCTCCGAAGACTACGTCGACCACCCCAAAGTCGCAGATGCTGTCTCGGATCTGTTCCGCGACATCTTCGGCCTCGAGAAAACATCCGTGCGGGTCATCGTTGGCGCTGCCAGCCTTCCTCTTGGTGTGCCCATCGAACTCGACGTTATCTTCGAGGTCGGGGATTAGGGAGGTCGCAGGCCAGCAAACGCAGGCAGAGATTCAACCGAGCTCTGCCTGGCGCGTTGAAAGGGGAAGCGAAAGTAATGATGGCACAGCAGCCCAGCAGCTCTTCTTCGCCGTGGAACCAGACTCGTATTTCCTCTCGCCTGGGAATCGAGTATCCAATCATTCAAGGCCCTCTTGGTGGTCTGTCGACAGAGCGATTGACAGCGACAGTCTCGAACTTTGGTGGCCTCGGCTCATTCGGAGCCGTCAGCCTGAGCCCTTCCGTCATCAAAGATGTGATCGCCGAGATCCGCACCCTCACTTCCAAACCATTCGCAGTCAATCTATGGGTCTCGGTCGAAGACGAAGGAGCACGCATCTCCAGCAGTGAAGCCTTTTCGCGAAGCCTGATGCCCCTCGCGGGACACATCCAAGCCTTGGGTGGGGCACTGCCCGCTTACAAGCCTTATGCTCCGATCAAATTTGAAGACCAGGTACGCGTCGTGCTCGATGCGAAGGTGCCCGTATTCAGCTTCATCTACGGAATCCCGCCCAAGGAAATCCTCGACGAATGCCGCGCGCAGGGAATCATCACTATCGGAGCCGCAACGACGCCCGACGAAGCCATCGCTCTGGAACAAGCCGGAGTCGACGTCATTGCCGCTTCGGGCTTCGAAGCAGGCGGTCACCGCGGCTCGTTCCTGCGCCCCGCCGAAGAGTCCCTCACCGGAACATTCTCGCTCGTGCCTCAAGTTGCAGACGCCGTCTCGGTCCCCGTGGTCGCTGCCGGCGGCATCACCGATGCTCGTGGAATCGTTGCCGCCTTTGCTCTGGGAGCCGAGGGCGTTCAAATCGGCACGGCTTTTCTGGCCTGCGAAGAATCCGGTGCGAGCGCGCTTCATCGCAAAGCGATTCTCAGCGGCCATGCGCGCCGAACAGGATTGACACGCGGCTTTACCGGAAGACTGGCCCGCGGAATTGACAACCAGTTGCTCCAGGAGCTCAATCGCCCCGGCGTCGAGATCCTGCCCTATCCCGTGCAGCGCTTCCTCGTGAGAAACCTTGCCACTCTCGCCGAAAAGGCCGGAAAACCCGAGTTCCTTCTGCTCTGGGCCGGACAGAGTGCGAACTTGTCCCGCCACAACGACGCGAAGACGCTGCTGCAGGCTTTGGTCTCCGAGGTCTCCGCGATCGCTGGCCCGGTCCTGAGCTGGAATCGCGAACGGGGCGGGAAATAATCCGTTGAAGCTACTCGGCGCGGAGGGCAGTCATGGGGTTGGCTCGCGTGGCTTTGAGGGCCGGGATGTAGCAGGCGAGGATGGCGATAGCGATCACCATGAGTGACACTGAGGCAAAGGTGAGCGGGTCGGCGGGGCTGACGTTGTAGATCAGGTTCTTGAGGACGCGCGCGAGAGTGAGTGCGAGAACGAGTCCGAGTGCGGTTCCGGCGAGCACGAGCTTGGCGGCCTGAGTGAGCACGAGACGGATGACGTCGAGCCGCTGGGCACCGAGGGCTACGCGCAGCCCGAACTCGGAGGTTCGCTGCGTGACCGAATAGGAGATGACTCCGTAGGTGCCGATGGCGGCGAGGATGATCGCGAGGCCAGCGAATAACCCCACCAGAACAAATGCAAAGCGCGGTGTGGCGACGGAGCCGTAGACGATCTCATCCATCCACTGGACGTCGGCGACGGCGAGAGCGGGATCGAGGCGGTGGACCTCGTTTCGCACGGCGTCGGCGAGGGTCTGCGGGTCAGAGGCAGAGCGGATGACCAAAGACTCGCCGAGGAAGGCAAATGGTTGCTGGAGACTGGACCACCAGAATGCCGGCTCGGTTGCGGGACTGCTGGGCTTGTCCTTTATGTCGCCGACGACGCCAACGATTGTGAACCAGTCCTTCTCTTTGGGGTGGTCGTCCCAGGTGACGCGCTTACCGATGGCGTCTTCGGCGCCCCAGTACTTCTCGGCCATGGCGCGATTGATGATGATGACGGTTCGCGCGTCGGCTTTGTCGGCGGCGGTGAAGAAGCGTCCGTGGAGCAAGGGAATGCCGAGAGCGCGGAAGTAGTCGGGCGAAGCGACGTGATAGCGTGCGTGGAACTCGTCGCTGGGGCCGGGCTGCTTGCCTTCGATGTTGAGGCTGGTGTTCTCGTCGTAGCCGGTCCAGGGAAGATCGCTGCCGACGCCAGCTGATTCGACGCCAGAGATAGACGAGAGATTAGTGGTGAGCGTGTCGTAGAAATGCTCGACCTGTTCGGTGGACTTGTATTCGGGATAGGGCAGCGAAACGGTTGCGGTGAGGACGTGGTCTTCGCGGAATCCGGGATCGAGATGCACGAGGTTCAGCAGGCTGCGCAGCATGAGGCCGGCGCCGATGAGGAGCACGCAGGCCAGGGTGACCTCGGAGACGACGAGCGCGTTGCGAAGACGGCTGAGGCCTCCGCTGGCGGTGGCGGTTCTGCCACCTTCGTGCAGGCCGCGCCTGGGATCGATTCGAGAGGCCTGGATAGCGGGGATCAATCCGAAGAGGATGCCAGTGGCCGCGCTGACGATGAAGGTGAAGGCGAAGACAGGCGCGCTCACGTGAATCTCGTGGACGCGAGGGAAGTCGGCGGGGAGCAGAGTGACCAGCGCTTTTACGCCGCCGATCGCCATGACGAGGCCTAATGCGCCTCCGATGAAGGCGATGAGAAGACTCTCGGTCAGCAACTGGCGAATGAGGCGCGAGCGAGATGCACCGAGGGCGAGGCGCACGGCGATTTCTCGCTGCCGGGATGCGGCTCTGGCGAGCAGCAGATTTGCGGCGTTGGCGCACGCGATGAGGAGCACCATTCCGACTGCTCCGAGAAGGACGAGGAGCATTCGCTGGCTGCTGCCAACAACCTCGCGGTAGAGCGGAACGACGAGGACGTGCCAACGAGCGTCATTAGCGTATTCGTGGCCGAGCTCGGCCATGATGGCGTTCAATTCGGACTGGGCCTGCTCGGAGGTGACGCCGTCTTTGAGACGCGCGATGCCTTCGGTGTAATGCGATCCGCGGCGGGTTGGATCGCCATCAAAGGTGAAGGGCGCCCAGAGGTCGACGTCGTCACCGTAGGCGAGGGAGTGGTATTCGTTGCCGGGGTGCTCGGTGCCGGGAGGCATGACTCCGATGACGGTGAATGCCTGTGCGTTCAGTGTGATTTTCTTTCCGACGATGGCAGGGTCGGCACCGAATCGTGTGCGCCAGAGGCGGTCGCTGAGGATGACCTGCTGTCCGTTGTGGGGAAGCTCGGCGTTGCGATCGAATTCGCGGCCGAGTTGAGGATGCAGGCCGAGAACACGGAAGAAGCCGGATGTGACGCTGAATCCATAGAGTCGGACGGGCTCGGCGGAGCCTCCGGAGAGCTGCATGTCCCCGCGGGTGTAGATGGCCATGGAATCGAAAGACTTGCTGCGCGCACGGTAGTCGCGAAAGTCGTAGTGGTTGAGGGGAAATCGGGGATAGACGGAATTGGTGAGGAAGAGGCGAACGATCTTTTCGGGCTGCGGGTAGGGAAGTGATTTGAGCAGAACGCTGGAGATGACGCTGAAGATGGCACTGTTGGCTCCGATGCTCAGGGCCAGGGTGAGGACGATGACGACGGTGAATCCGGGATTGCTGGCAAGCTGGCGGAGTGCGTAGCGGAGATCCTGAAGGGAGGTTTCGACGAAGCCGGTGCCGTGGGCTTCGCGGCAATCTTCCTTGACCTGCTCGTGGCCGCCGAAAGCGAGGCGCGCGCGCCGCAAGGCTTCTTCGCGAGTCGCGCCCTGGCGCATGTACTTGTCCACCTCGCTGTCGAAGTGAAAACGCAGCTCTTCGTTCAGGTCGGATTCGACGGTGGTGCGGCGGAAAAGGGCGCGCAGGCCATAGAAGAGATCGGTAAGCATATCGGACCTCAGGCGTTTTCCAGGATTTGAGCGACGGCCGCGGTGAGCTTCTGCCAGCTGTCGGTTTCGACTTCGAGTTGTTTGCGGCCGGCGCGGGTGAGGTCGTAATACCTGGCGCGTCGATTGTTGTCGGATGTGCCCCAGCGGGCCTTGATCCAGCCGCGGCGTTCGAGGCGGTGAAGAGCAGGATACAAGGAGCCCTGCTGGATACGGAGCACGTCACTCGATACCTGCTGCACGCGTTCAGAGATGGCCCAGCCGTGCTGGGGGCCGACGGAGAGCGTTCTGAGGATGAGGAGGTCGAGTGTGCCCTGCGGGAGGTCAATGGGTGGCAATGTGTTCCCCTTGTGCTTCTACAGGGAGTGATACGCCAACTCCTGTAGAAGTGCAAGGGAAAGATTTGTGCGCAGCCCGCGAAGCGGTTGCGGCGGAACGGTTACCAGAGCAGAGACTACACACGTTTGTCACTGAATCCCAGGCTCTTGTCACGGCGATGAGAAGGTTCACGACTTTGGAGGCGATGACGCACGCAAATGGAGTGAGACTTTATCAACCGAGAGCACGCCGTCGAGTCCGGAGTTCTTCCGCAGACTCGTTGAAAAGACTTTTATAACGCTGCTCCCGCGACGTTTTTTTGGAGGCGGCATATGCGTTTGTTCCCTCGCCTGGCGGCGTTGGCCGGATTTCTTCTTTGCTCCATCGTGGCAATGGGGCAGATCTCGTTCACATCGGTTCGCGGAACTATCACCGATCCTTCAGGTGCGATTGTGCCCGGGGCGAAGGTGGAGCTCGCGAACGTTGCAAACGGACAGACCGCGTCGCAGCTCGCGAATGACCATGGTGAGTATCGCTTCCCGCAACTGGCGCCTGGCACGTATCTGATTACGGTATCGAGCACCGGCTTTGGTACAGAGAACAAGAAGGCGGAGCTGCTGGTGGATCAGCCGGCAACGGTGAACTTCAGCCTGACGATTCAGTCTTCGACTGTTACGGTGGATGTAAGCGCGCAGGCGCAGACACTGAACGACGCCGATGCGACGATCGGCAACGCGCTGAACAATGCGACGATTGCGGCACTACCCAGCGAAGGCCGGAATGTCCCTGATCTGCTGAGTGTTCAGCCGGGCGTGCTGTACCTGGGGCGAGGCGCGGACAAGCAGAGCGACAGCCGGACGGGGTCGGTGGCGGGCGCGCGGTCCGATCAGACGAATGTGACGCTGGACGGGCTTGATGACAATGACCAGACGCAGGGCTATGCATTCACGGGCGTGCTGAGGTCGACGCTTGATTCGGTTGAAGAGTTTCGCGTGACCACGACCAACGCGAATGCGGATGAGGGCCGTTCGTCGGGCGGTCAGGTGAGTATGGTCACGAAGTCGGGGACAAATCAGTTCCACGGTGCGGTCTATGAGTACAACCGCAATACGTTCACGGTGGCGAACGACTGGTTCAACAAGCAGGCACAGGAGTCGCAGGGCTTGCCGAATGTGCCGGGGAAGCTGATCCGAAATACGTTTGGCGGATCGCTGGGCGGGCCGGTCAAGAAGAACAAGCTGTTTTTCTTTGGAAACTATGAGGGCCAGAGGACGGCGGAGAACCGGCAGGTGACGCGCACAGTGCCAACGGCGTCGTTCCAGCAGGGCCTGATCACGTACTTGAATAACGGCAATGTCGTCACGCTCAACCAGGCGCAGATCGCGGCGATGGATCCCAACTGCGGAGGGAATGGTACGTGCCCGTGGGGAGCCGGCGTGGATCCGAATATGTTGGCGCTGCTTAATCAGTATCCTGCGGCGAATGGATCGGCGCTTGGAGACGGTGTGAATCTCGGATCGTATACGTTTTCGTCGCCTTATCCAGGGTCGCTGAATACTTCGATTGCGAAGCTGGATTTCACTCCGAACGACAGGCACCATCTGTTTATTCGCGGCAACCTGCAGAAGGACACGCAGCTGAATGTCGTTCAGTTTCCGGGGCAGGCTCCGAGCTATTCGTATGTAGACAACAGCAAGGGGCTGGCGGCCGGAGATACATTCACGATTTCGCCCGCGATCGTGAACGACTTTCGCTATGGGTATATCCGGCAGGGATATTCGAATCGCGGCATCGGGCAGGGAAACTACACGGTGCTCCGGTTCCTGGACCAGCCGACGCCGGAGTCGCGCACTTCGGTGATCAATGTGCCGGTAAACAACTTCATCGATAACTTCACCATGTCGAAGGGCAGGCATACCTTTTCTGCAGGCGTGAACTGGAGGATTGTTCATAACAACCGGACCTCCGATGTGCTCTCGTACAGCGCGGGCAATACAAACGAGTACTGGCTAGTGAATGGAGGCGCGATTGCGGGGCAGAGCGTGCCTGGAAGTCCGCAGAGCCTGGACCCGGGAGGGTTTGGATTTCCGGGCGTGGATGGAGGATTTGCTAATTCTTACAACATTGCGATTGGGCTGCTGACGGGGCTGGTTCCGCAGACGACGGGGAACTACAACTATCAAGTTTCGAAGGATGGGCAGACGGGAACGCTGTTGCCGCAGGGTGCGTTTCTGGACCGGCACTTCAAGGCGAATGAGTTTGAGTACTACGTGCAGGATGCGTGGCATGTTTTTCCCAAACTGACGGTTAGGGTCGGCTTGCGGCATACGCTGCTGCAGACTCCTTATGAAGTGAATGGACAGCAGCTGGCGCCGACGGTGAATGTGCAAGACTGGTTCGAGACGCGCGCGGCGAAGGCGGCGCAGGGCGTGACGGATCAGCCGGACCTTTACTTCGCTCCGTCGGGGCAGGCGCGTGGTCTGAAGCCGTATTGGCCAGCGCAGCATTTGAATTTTGCGCCACGGTTTGCCTTTGCGTACGCGGCCAACTCGAAAACCTCGATCCGGGGCGGGTTTGGACTGTACTTCGATCACTTCGGCGAAGGTGTTGTGAACTCGTTCGATCAGCTTGGGTCGTTCGGGCTTACGACGTCAGTGTCGAATCCGGCGAACACCTATAACGTGGATAACTCGCCGCGGTTCACGGGTGTGCACGATCTCCCGCCGAATGCATGCGCTCAGCCGCAGACGATTACGTATCCATATCTGGCGCCGAACACGGCGGATTGCGGCTTTGCGATTACATGGGGCATCGATGACCGGCTGAAGACGCCTTATTCGGAGGTGGTGGACTTTTCGGTGCAGCGGCAGTTGCCGGGAGGGTTTTTGCTGGAGGCGGACTATGTGGGCAGGTTCGGACGGCACCTCCTGCAGCAGCTTGATCTAGCCGAGCCGCTGGATCTTGCCGATCCGAAGTCGGGCACGGATTACTTTGCTGCCGGGACGATGCTGTCAAAGCTGGTAGATATCAACGGCGGGAATCCCAACGCGCGCGTTCCGGAGATTCCGTACTTTGAGGATCTGTTTCCAGATGCGGCGGGCAGCGGTCTGAGCGCGACGCAGAATATCTATACGCAGGTCTGGGCTGCGAATCGGGGCAATGAGACCGGAGCGCTCTACGACATGGATGTGGGTTGCTTTCCGGGTTGCGGCGGGCAGACGGGACGTTACTACCAGGACCAGTTTTCTTCGCTCTTTGCGTGGTCGTCGATCGGGTCGAGCAGTTACAACGCGGGACAGTTGATCCTGCGCCATGCGATGAACCACGGGCTGCAGCTGGACTTCAGCTACACGCTGTCCAACTCCATCGATCTCGGATCGGACACGGAGAGAACGAACGAGCTTTACAACCAGGTCGGGGTATTCCAGCAGGGCTCGAGCTTCAGCACGATCATCAACAGCTTCCGCCCGCAGCTCAATCGCGGCGTCTCCGATTTCGACACGCGGCATCTGATCAGCGGAGACTGGGTTTATCAGCTTCCGTTTGGGCAGGGGCAGCATTTTGCGGGTGGTGCGAGCCGTGGTTTGAATGCCCTGATTGGAGGATGGCAGCTTTCGGGGTTGAGTCGGTGGAGCAGTGGACTTCCGTTTGGGGTGGTCGAGCCGGCGTGGACGACGAACTGGCAGGTGGAGAGCGGCGTGGTGCAGACCGGGGCGGTGAAGCTTCACAAGCATTTGATCGATGGGGCGCCGAATGTCTTTGACGATCCGACTGCGCTCAATAACGGGTTGGCCACCGGATCGCCACTGCGGCTGCCGTATCCGGGCGAGGCCGGGCAGAGAAATAACTTCCGCGGCGATGGCTTCTTCGACATGGATTCGGGGCTGACGAAGACATGGAACATCACCGAGCGGCAAGGGCTGAAGTTTGCCTGGGAAGTGTTCACCGTGACGAACTCAGTTCGCTTCGACACCACAGTTTCGTCGAGCACAGGGGCTTCGCTGAATAACGTGGCAACCAGCAACACGCTGGGCGCCTATTCATCGACGCTCACGGTGCCGAGGGTGCAGCAATTCTCGCTGCGCTATTCGTTCTAAGCAAGCTGCGCGGGAGGAAGCGGCAGGCCAGCAAAGATACGTTGGAGAGATAAGGCCTCCGGCATTATGCTTCAGGGCAAGATGCCGGAACTGAAAGAAGCAGCACGAGGATCGGAGCAGGGCGGCTATCGCTGGTTCCGGGTTGGCGATCTGAACGCATTTTTTGCGTTGATGTTCGACAACATGGCGAACATGGTGATTCTGGCCGGCATTCTGATCGGCGCGTTTCACTTTCCTAAAGAGCTGGTGCTGTATCGCATGGTGCCGGGAACCGCCATGGGCGTGCTGCTCGGCGACCTGACTTATGCGTGGATGGCCGGGCGGCTGGCTCGCCGGACGGGGCGCGACGATGTAACGGCGATGCCGCTGGGGCTGAACGCGCCGAGCGTCTTCGGGATGTCGTTCGCTGTGATCGGGCCGGCGTTCCTGGCGACGCACGATGCCATGCTGGCGTGGAAGATCGGCATGGCGGTCACGGTTCTGGTCGGCGTATTCAAGATTGGGCTTTCGTTCTGCGGCAACGCGGTGCGGTCGATCGTGCCGCGTGCCGCGCTGCTGGGATCGATTGGCGGCGCGGGAATTGCGTTGATTGGAGTGCTGCCACTGCTGAAGATTTTTGCTGATCCGATTCCGGGGCTGCTAGCGCTGAGCCTGCTGCTGGTGACTCTCGTGGGCCGGATGCAGTTGCCGGGGAGGATTCCGGGCGCGCTGGCATCGGCGCTGGTGGGCATCGCGGCATATTACGTGCTGCGCCTGTCGCATCTCGGCAGCCCGCTACTGGCGGTGAGCACATCGAATCTGACGGCTCTGCATCTTTCGCTGCCGTGGCCTTCTCTTGCGTTTCTGGGAGGGCTGTCGAAGGCATGGGGATATCTGCCGATTGCGCTGCCGTTTGCCCTGTCGACGGTGGTTGGGGGTATCGATAACACGGAGAGCGCGGCGGTGGCGGGCGACGAATATGACACGCGGGCGATTCTTCTGACAGAAGGATGCTGCACTCTGGCGGCGGGCTTGTGCGGTGGCGTGGTGGAGAGCACGCCGTATATCGGACATCCGGCGTTCAAGTCGATGGGGGCAGGCGCGGGGTATGCGATCCTCACCGGGCTGTTTATCGGTGTGGGCGGAATTATTGGCGTGCTGCCGTTCTTTGTGGACTGGGTTCCGGCGTCGGCGATCGCTCCGATGCTGGTGTATATCGGGCTGGAGGTGATTGCGCAGGCGTTTCTGGCGAGTCCGCGGCGGCATGCCCTGGCGGTCGCGATTTCGCTGTTGCCGTCGTTTGCCTTTGTGATTTCGCTTGAGACGGGATCGGTGCTGAGCGCACTGAACGCCAGCGCCGATCAGATTGGGGGCGAGGTGGGGGTGACGCTGCACACGCTGAGTCTGCTGGGCAACGGGTTCATCATTACGGCGATTCTTTGGGGCGCGGCGACGGCGGAGTTGATTGACCGGCGGTTTCGAGCGAGCGCGCTTTATCTGATAACGGGGGCAGTCTTCTGCCTCTTCGGAGTGATCCATTCGCCGACAGCGCAGGGGACGTTCCTGGTGCCGTGGCGGATGGGGTCGGTTCTGCCGTGGCATCTGGCGGTGGCTTACGGGGTTGCGGCACTCACCATGGCGGGGGCGAGGTTTCTGACGCGAGATGCCGCCGACATGGCGAGCGATGCCTAGAGGTTACCGAAGGAGTGGATCGTGGGATGGCCGTTAGCGTCGGAAACGGCAGCGTTGCCAGGGCGGAGGGAGAGCAGGGTGGTCATGCCGGCCTCGCAGGCGGCGTCGAGCTCGCGGACAGAGTCGGAGATGAAGAGGATCGTGGCTGGATCGGCGTTCATCGCAGTGGCGATTTTCTGATAGCTGGCGGATTCGATTTTCGGGCCTATGTGGGTGTCGAAGTGGGCGTCGATAAGAGGTGTCAGGTCACCCGCGTCGGTGAAGCGGAACAGGTACTTCTGCGCCTCAACGCTGCCTGAGGAGTAGATGGCGACACGCGCAGTGGCGTGCCAGCGCTCGAGGGCGGCGGGGACATCGGGGAAGACTTCGCTGTGGAGATGACCCTGTTCGTAGCCCTCGGTCCAAATCTTTCCCTGGATGGATTTGAGAGCGGTGGATTTGCGGTCTTTCTCCATAAGCCAGAGCAGGTATGCGACGCTGGACTGAAGCGCATCTGCAGGGTCTTGTGACAGCGTCTGCGAAAGGTAAATGATCGGTGCGCCCGCGGCCCGGTCGATGGCGTTTTCCTGGGCGAGCAGGCGGAGGTCGGCGTCGAACGCAGGTTCGCCAGAGTGAGCGAGGACGAAATCTTTCATGCGCCGGCGTGCGTAGGGAAACAGCACATCGTAGACGAAGCTCACGGGTGAGGTGGTGCCTTCGATGTCGAGAAGATAGAATTTCGGCATGATCGCTGGCGGCGAGCCTCAGAGGCTGGTGTGCACGCGGGGGCCGAAGTATGCAGGTCCGAAGCAGAGGGGATCGAACCTGGAGTCGATGCCACTGTGGGTGTAGTGCGGCGTCCAGCCTGACTTGTCCTGGAACCAGCGGATGGCGCGGATCCTGCGGTCAGAGCAAAGGTCGAACCAATGGCAGGTGCCGCGGGGAACGCGAATCATGTCTCCGGCTTCGACTTCGATGGAGACGACGTCACCTTCCAGCGGATGAATGTGGAAGATGCCGCGGCCGGCGATGATGAAGCGGACTTCGTCCTCGTCGTGGGTGTGCTCTGCGCTGAATTTGGCGAGCATGGCGTCGAGGCCCGGGGTTTCGGGGTTGACGTCGATGACGTCGGCGGTGGTGTAGCCGCCCTGCGTCTTCATGGCGTCGATCTCGGCGGCATAAGCGGTGAGAACGGCTTCGGCATCTGAGTCAACTCCCACGCGATCGAGCGACCAGCGCTCATAGTCGATTCCGATTGCAGCCAGAGCCGCTGTCACATCGGGTCGCTCGCTGAAAATCAAGCCCTTTGCCGGGATGCTTACGGTCGCCATGGTTGCCTCCTCTTTATTTTATGGCTGACTGGCAAGAGTCGCGAATTTCTGGCGTGCTTCTGCTTCGAAGAGGAACTCGAGGATCTCTACGTGACGGCGGGCTTCGGCAGTGTCGCGGCCCCAGGTATAAAGGCCGTGCTTGCGCAGCAGGACACAGTGGCATTCAGGATGGCGTTGCAGTACCGAGCGAAGCTCAGCAGAGAGGGCTGTGTAGTCCTGCGAATTTTCGAGGATGGGGACCCACTCGCGGTGCTCGTGGGTCGCGATGCCGGCTAGTCCCTTGAGCATTTCGTAGCCTTCGATTGCGAGTCCCTTCTCCAGGGCCCAGCGGTCGGAGAGCAGGGTGCCGGCGACGGAATGCGTGTGCAGGACAGCTCCGGCACCGAGTTCCTGGACGATGACGAGGTGAAGGCTGGTCTCGGCGGAAGGGCGGCCGTTGCCGCGGAGGACGCTTGCATTGCTGTCGATTTCGAGGATGTCCGATGGGGCGAGCGAGCCCTTGTCTAGGCCGCTACATGTGATGGCAAGGCGGAGGGGTGAGTCGGAAAGACGGGCGCTGAAGTTGCCGCTGGTGCCGAAGACCCATCCGCGGCGATAGAATTCGCGGCCGATCTCGCACAGGGTCGCTGCTGCCTGGTCGAAGGCGATCCCGGCGGTAGTGCGGTCCGGGGTGGCGATCATTTTCGATCGAGCAGTCCCGGATCGAGCAGTTCTGGATTGAGCGGTCGATGACACGGTCGTAGTCTACGCTTTACGATTTTAGCGGTTTCAAGGGTCGCATCAGCATCCATCGCTTGGAACCTGTTACAAAGGTCCGGCAATATCGGTGATTCGAAGAGCAGGGGATTCGGAGCGGGAGTCAATGGAATCGGGCAACTCTAAATGGACGCGCCGGCAATTTGTCGGCCGCGGCGCTTTGCTTGCCGCCGCTTCGCATGTCACTCCACATCGACGGCTGCTCGCGGGTGTACTTTCGGCCAGCGAGGCGGACCTGGCCAAAGATCCCAGGCGTCCGCAGTTTCATCTGCTGCCGGCCGCGAACTGGATGAACGATCCCAATGGTCCGATCTACTGGAAAGGACAGTACCACATGTTTTTCCAGCACAACCCTAACGGCGCCTACTGGGGAGATATGCACTGGGCCCACGCGGTGAGTCCGGACATGGTTCACTGGCGGCATCTGCCGGTTGCGTTGAGCCCTACGCCGGGCGGACCGGACAGCGACGGTTGTTTTTCCGGAAGCGCGGTCGTGCTGGATGATGTGGCGACGCTGATCTACACGGGTGTTGCCAAGGTACCGAAGGAGCAGGCGACGCTCAGCGACGGCAAAAATAATTTCCGGGAGACGCAGTGCATCGCCACCTGCAACCAGTCCCTCCTGGGGACATGGAACAAGTTAGCTACCCCGGTGATTGCTTCGCCTCCACCCGGGCTGCAGGTGACGGGGTTTCGCGATCCGTGTGCGTGGCGTTATTGGGGCCACTGGTATCTGAATGTCGGCTCTGGCGTGCGGGGCAAGGGCGGGATGATTCTTCTCTACCGGTCGAAGGATTTCCGGCACTGGGAGTATCTGCATCCGCTGGTCGAAGGAACCATGCCGGCAGATTCCGACAGGGCGAAGAGCGCGACAGATCCGGTCGGTTCTGGAGAGATGTGGGAGTGCCCAGACTTTTTTGCCATTCGCGACAAGTACGTTCTGATTTATTCGACGCAGGGCAAGGTCTTCTGGCAAAGCGGCGTGCTTGATACCGGCACGATGCGCTTCAGGCCAGAGAAGAGCGGATTGCTCGATCAGGGGTCGTTCTACGCGCCGAAGACGCAACTGGACGAGGACGGCAATCGCATCCTGTGGGGCTGGCTGCCGGAGACGCGGCCGCTCGAGGAGTATCGTGCCTCTGGATGGGCGGGGATGATGAGTCTGCCGCGGATGCTTGATCTGGACTCGACAGGGATGCTGACGTCGCGGGTATCGCCGGTCGTTGAGAAACTGCGTGGCAGAGAGCAGAATTTCAGCAAGACGGGGTCGGGGGCGGAAGACCGGCGGAAAATCGATGCGATGCGGATTCGGGAGTGCTGCGGAGAGGTGCTGTGCAATGCGTCTCTGTCAGATGAGCCGTTCACGTTCTCTCTTGCCATGGATGACGGCAGTGATCATGGGAAGGATCTGATCGCGGTCGAATGGCGACCCCAGGGACGAATATTGCTTTTGGACGGAGAGGCGGTTTCCGCCAACATAGACGCCCGAAACGATCTGGAATTGCGTTCGTACATTGATGGTTCGGTGATCGAACTGTTCGTCAACGACCGGGTCGCCTGCACCAGACGCTTCTACTATCCGGGAAATAAGGCTCCGGAGATCCGCATCGGGATAAGCGGAAGTACGGACGGACTGAAGCGGCTGATAGTGTGGCAAATAACGCCGATCTCACCGGATCGATTGACCAGTTGACCGGCCGAGGTTGGCCAGCCGAGAAGGTTGATCGGCGTTGGACCGGACCGGTCTAGGCTTGACCCGCGGGCCGATCCGACGGAGTGCCGCCGTCTCTCTGAACCTCTTTGAAAAGCCAACGCCTGGCTTGCATCCAATCGCGCTTGACGGATCGCGGTGAAATGTTGAGGGTGCTGGCGACCTCTTCGATGGATAGCCCGCCAAAATAGCGAAGCTCGACTACCTGAGCTTGTCTCGGATTGACGGTTTGCAGAGTGCCGAGGGCCTCATCCACGGCCATAACCTCCTTCGAGCGTTCGGGAGAAATCGCCAATACATCATCGAATTCGACCCGTTGAAGATCGCCGCCACGCATTTCGGCATGGTGATAGCGGGCGTGATCTACCAGAACGCGGCGCATGACGGTGGCCGCTACCGCGATAAAGTGCTGGCGGTTTTGCCAGTCGATGTCGTCGTGGGCGAGGCGGAGGTAGGCCTCGTGGATAAGAGCCGTCGGCTGCAGGGTGTGATCGGCGCGCTCGCGCCGCATATACGACCGGGCCAGCCGGTGCAGCTCGGTATAGACGAGGGGGAGCAGTTTTTCGGCGGCAGCTCCATCGCCACTCTTCATGGCGCGTAGCAGGAGCGTGACTTCTCCCTCGGCTGCACACATATTGTCGCCTCACATATCCGGCAGATGCCTGCCCCAGCGACCTTCTCTTTGACTGTTCACAGGCTAGGCCCTTGCGGTGCGGGCTGCAAGACAGATTTCGCAGAGTTCTGCCGAATTTTGCACCGGGAACTTGCCCCTTTTGACGGACGCATCCGCTTAACAGGGTGTAGGCGAATGAAAGAACCGCCTCGGAAAAGGATGACATCGTCATGAAGCAGATCACAGCACTCGCACTTTTCAGCATCGCGGGCTTTGTTTCGATCGGTCAGGCAATGGCGCAGGATCATGCCGTCCAGGCGACCATTCCCTTTGAATTCAGGGCCGGCAACAAGATGCTTCCCGCGGGAACTTACACAATCGCAACCGTGACGGACAACATGATTGTGATCACTAACCACGACCAACCAGCCGTGGTCACGGTGGTTTTGCGTGATGGCCGAGAGTCGCGCAAGCAGGAACTGGTCTTTCATAAATACGGGGACAAATACGGCGACCGCTATTTCCTGAGGGAAATCCTCTGCCAGTCTGCCGGCATGAACCTGGAACTACCTTCGTCGGGGGTGGAGAAGGCAACTCGTCAACAGCAGGCCTTCATGCAGGGGATGAGCCAGGTTTTGATTGCTGCGCGGTAGCAGCCAGGCCAGGCCAACCGGGAAGCCCGGGGCACTGTCTCCGGGCTTCTTCACGGAACCTCGGACAATACGTGCCGGTGGGGGAGAGAAATATTGTGACGCCGCAGTGTAACGCTTGGTATAAGCTCAGTGACAATCTAAACAGCCGCTGGAGGGCGCTCTTTAATTCCTTCTCTCCGGGCAACAGCCAGCCGGAACCCCATTCGGTAGTGGCACTTCGGTCTGTTTCGCTTCTTCCTGCAAGTAGCGCCGGGATGGACCCGGATACGCCTGCGAATCTGGAGTTATCTAGCCAGGCGCAGCTTCGGCACCGGTCTTCCCAGCTCGACAGCTTTGGCGAAGGGACGACCATGGCTACTCAAGAAGAACTCGCTGAGCAGGTGTTTCTGGCAGTGCAGGCGCTCAAGCCGGCCGAGCGCACCAGTGTGCTCGATGAGATGTGTGCCGACGATGCCGAGCTGAAACGGCTGGTTGAGGAGAGGCTGGCCGAAGAGGAGGAAATGGGCAGCTTCCTTGAACATCCGCCATTGAATTTTCTCGATCGAACCGTGACTGAAGGTGCCTCGGACGCCGAGAAGACACCAGATGGAAAGGGGACAGCGCAGGGAAGGCTTATAGCCGGGCAGGTTCTTAACGATCGATTCGTCATCGTTCGCTTTATCGCAAAGGGCGGGATGGGAGAGGTCTACGAGGCGGAGGACCGGCTCCTGCATGGCCCTCACATTGCACTGAAAACCATTCGTCCCGAGAGCGCGGACGATCCCGGTTTGCAGCACCGATTCGAGCAGGAGGTGCTGTCGGCCCGGGAGGTGGTACATCCGAACCTTTGCCCGATCTATGGCATTGAACGCTGCGGGAAGCCAGCGCCCGGGTTTCTGTTCCTGACGATGAAGCTGCTCCCCGGCGAGACGCTGGCGGCTCGGTTGCAGCGATCATGTCCGGTCCAGAAGGAAGAGGGTCTAGCCATCGTGAGGCAGATGGCTGATGGCCTGGCGGCAATCGAGGCCGCAGGCATCGTTCATCGGGATATCAAGCCGAACAACGTGATGCTGGACGGCGCAGGGAGCGAAGTGCGGTTGTGGATCACGGATTTTGGCCTGGCACATGCTCTGGAGGCGGAATTGACTGTCTCGGGCTCACGAAGCCTGGTCGCAGGGACGCCGGGATATCTCGCGCCGGAGTTGCTCCAGGGGCATCCGCCGTCGCAGGCAAGCGACCTGTTTGCCTTTGGCGTGGTGCTGCATCAGGTTTTTACAGGTGAGAAGCCGAGTGTCAAAGAGGATGGTTCCTGTGTGGTTTCGAGTGCAAAGTTGGGCACCTCGGGAGCACCGTCATTTTGCATCGAGCTTGTGGCGGATTGTCTCGACCAGGATCCCAAGCGAAGATGCGAGGCCTTTCAGAAGGCTCTGGGGGAACTCGGCCTCAAACGTCGAGAAAAGAGGACATTTACCCGGCGTCAGTTTGCAGGCATGGCTGCGGCAGCTGTTTGTTCATTCAGCGTGGCCGGATGGGTCGAACGAGAGCGGTTGTATGACGCGTGGCATCCACTGCCGGCCAAGCGCTTTGTGGCTCTGCTGAACTGGCCGAAAACCTCGGATGGACGGGTAGCGCCGATGCTGACCGGTGTTCTGAGTGCGATCAAGGGTGAGCTGACGAGGCTGGAAGCATTCGATCGGCGTCTTTTTGTGATCTCTCCAGAGGACGCACAGATTGAGGTGCCTACAACTGCCCACTTAAAGGAAGTCTGCGACCCGCTCGGCGCGAACCTGGCACTGACGGCCCACGCTGTGCCTGGAGCCAAGTTTTTCGAGTTGTTTCTACGGTTGGTTGATCCAACAACGAATCGAACAGTTCGGGAACGAGTGATAAAGTGTCCCTTGGCACAAATAACGTCTTTGCCGGGCAGAGCAGTGGAGGCGGCTGAGAAGCTGCTCGATCTAGAACGCTATGCAATTCCTGGGCCCGCAACCGATCCGGGAACGCAGTCCACTGCTGCGTTTACCGCATTCCAAATGGCTGAAACCCTAAGGAAGCAACCGAGTGACTCCGGGCTCGACGGAGCGATTGAGAAATACAAAGAAGCTGTGGAGTTGGATCCGCATTATGCAATGGCATACGCAGAGTTGGCGATTGCCTATTGCCACCTGTATGCGCTGCGGCGTCAGGAGGGCGCTCTGGATCTTGCCCGTGGCAACTACGAGCGAGCGCTGGCGCTAAAACCACGACTCGTTGAGGGCTATCTCGCACAAGCATTGCTGTTGGACGAAACCGGACACGAGCAAGAAGCACTTGACGCATTTGCGAGGGCTCTCGCTATCGATCCTTCGAATTCGAAAGCACTTATGTGGCAAGCTGAAAGTTTTACTCGTTTGAATCGATGGCAGGATGCAGAACGAACTTTTCAGCGCGTAATCAGGGAGCGGCCCAACTCATGGGTGGCATACAACCAGTTGGGCTATGCGTTTGACCAGCAAGGAAAGTATCAGGAAGCCATTCGGGCCTTTCGCTCCGCCAGCGTTGCCGCGCCAAAAAATGCGATGCCTCTTGGGAATCTGGGTGGTGAATATCTCCAAGTCGGCGCTTTTGCGGAGGCCGTGGAAACCCTGAAGAAGAGTTTGGCTTTGGCGCCTAACGACCTGGCGGCGGCGAACATCGCCGTTGCTTTGCGCTACCAGGCTAAGTACGCAGAAGCGGTGCCGTATGCCCTCAAAGCTGTAGAACTGAATCCAACCGACGATACTAACTGGTTAGAGCTTGGCGATTGCTACTCATGGTTAAGCGACCATCAGAACGATGCGACGCGAGCCTATCAGGAGGCCGAGAAGGAGGTAGAACGCCATCTTCGCGTAGACAGCACCAACGGCCGAGATTGGATGCGTCTTGCTCTGTATCAAGTTAAGTCAGGTAGTCAGCGAAATGCAGCCTCAACGATTCAGAAGGCTGAATCGCTGGGAGCGGCGGACATGGATTCTCAGCTTTGCAAGATGAGGATATTGGAGCTACTAGGCAAGCGTGAGGCCGCGTTAGATACGCTGGCGAGCTGTTTCCAACGGGGAGCTACAGTTCTCCAGGTGCCCCCGGTTCCTGACTTGAGGGGACTGCGAAGTGACCCCCGCTTTTTGAAGTTGGTGCCGCCACAAGTCCCATCCGCGGAGCAACAACTGTCACACGCTTGAAGACTGGAAGATCACATGAAATGGCAATTACATTGGACG
Organism: uncultured Acidobacteriaceae bacterium; assembly: GCA_963721995.1. Classification (GTDB taxonomy): domain Bacteria; phylum Acidobacteriota; class Terriglobia; order Terriglobales; family Acidobacteriaceae; genus Silvibacterium. The sequence continues at coordinate 94,348 of CAVRNK010000087.1, forward strand.
CCTACAACACACCGGCAGCATAAAGACAGAGCTCCGCCGATTCTCCATTTGTCCTGGCCTGCTCCCTAAGTCCGCTCATTGACGCGATGCAGAGTTGATACGGCGGCAACCCCAGCTCTTAGCAATACCTTCCCCGGATAGCGAGATTAACATGACTTCCGACACGACTTATCGCAAACCTATCAGTGCCGTTATTACAGTACCAGATCCGGATAACACCCCTTTCACGGGACATGCGGAGCAAGGTGGCACTCTGGAGTGGAGAAGCGAAGCACCGAATTACCCTGAGTTCGAGGTAATTTTTGCCGGCACGAATCCCTACGACGACAAGATAGACGATGTACTTAAGGGCACGACGACCAAACCGATTGTGGTTCGCCTCGACAAGACCGGGGAATTCACCTACAAGATCCGGCACTATCACAAAAATGGCAGACCTTGTGATACCCAACAATTTGACGTTCATATTCAGCCATGCCCAAAGGGTTGCCCGCCCGTGGGTCTTGGCATCTGAGGGCCTTACCGCGTGCGATCGCTCCGAGGGACGATGAGGAGTTCTGCGTCGGGAAGCGGGATGTTGGGTGAGTAGTGGGAAGACCCTGCTCCGGGCAAGAGGATCCGGATTCAGACAGGGCCGGGCGGCGGTCTCTCCTGAGCAAAAGCACGCGGAACAGCGCGGACAAAAGTGTGCCTGCGCAAGGCCACGGTGCCGGCACGAATTGGGCTACTGGTCGGTTCATTCTGTCGCTCCGTGGCACGGTGAGCGCGGGTTGAGGGAGTGCTGCGCCCGTTCTTATCCCAGAGGCCAGCCCTAAAGCGCTTCGCGCGATACCTCAAGATAACGTTTCCGAACCTATCCTGACGACCGCGAGAGCCCGCATATCCGCCGTGGTTTCAGCGTCATTGCAAAGCGAGTGAAGTACAAGGGAACGCGACGGTGAAGGGAAATCGACCGATTTCCTGCCTAGGCGGGCTAAGATGGCGACAACTGTCTCCTGCGGATGATAGGATCACAGGTTTTTGCGATACCCATTTTATTGGAGTCATCTTATGAGCGCGCCGGCAGCGGAGCAGAATGCCGTATCCACCTATCCCTTTACGCTGACTGAGGATCAGGAGCAGCTGCGGAAAGAAATTCGAGATTTTGCGGTGCGAGAGATCGCACCGAACGTTTCCCGATGGGATGAAGCCAGCGAATTTCCGGCCGAGGTTGTAAAGCAGCTCGGGCAGATGGGCCTGCTGGGGGTCATTTTTCCGGTGGAGTATGGCGGAGCCGGGCTGGGCTATGTCGATTATGTGCTGGCCATCGAGGAGTTGTCGGCGGTAGATGGCTCTGTCGGCATTATTATCGCCGCGCATAATTCGCTGTGCACCAATCACATTTTCCTTGCCGGTAACGAGGAGCAGCGACAGAAGTATGTTCCTCGACTGGCCAGCGGTGAGTGGCTGGGGGCGTGGGGGCTGACAGAGCCCGGGTCAGGTTCAGACGCGGGCGCGGCGCGGACAACGGCGGTGCGGAAGAGCGGTCGATGGGTGCTGAACGGCAACAAGACGTTCATAACCAACGGCCATTACGCCGATGTGGCGGTGGTTATTGCTGCAACGGATCGCGAACAGGGCACGCGTGGCCTGTCAGCGTTTGTGGTGGAGAAGGGAACTTCCGGGTTCCGTCCAGGCAAGAAGGAAAACAAGCTGGGCCTGCGGGCGAGTGACACTTCGGAACTGATCTTTGAGGACTGCGAGATTCCCGAGGAGAACCTGCTGGGCAAGCTGGGCGAGGGATTTGTCGATTCGATGCGGGTGCTAGACGGCGGACGGATCTCGATCGCGGCGCTGTCGCTGGGAATTGCGCGCGGGGCGCTGGATGCGTCAGTGAAGTACGTGAAAGAGCGCAGGCAGTTCGGAAAGGCGATCGCGGAATTCCAGGGGATCCAGTGGAAGCTGGCCGATATGGCGACGGAGCTCGATGCGGCCCGACTACTCACCCAGCGCGCGGCGGTGCTCAAGGACGCCGGACAGCGCGTGACGCGCGAATCGAGCATGGCAAAGCTGTATGCAAGCGAGGTCGCGGTGCGCATCTGCGATGAGGCTGTACAACTGCATGGCGGCTACGGGTTCATCAAAGACTATCCAGCGGAGAAGTTCTATCGCGATGTGAAGCTGTGCACGATCGGCGAGGGCACAAGCGAGATACAGCGAATGGTCATCGGGCGGGAGATTCTGAAGGTTCATCCGTCGCGCGGGTGACTAGCCGTCACGGGCATGGCGCTTCGCGTCTTTCAGCGACAGCGGCGTCCCCGGTCGAATGCATTCTCTTTTCAGCGATCTGTGCCAGCGCTCCAGCTTTCCGTTCGACTGCGGATAATAAGGCGAAGTGCGGACGTGCGTCATGCCCGAGATGCGAATGAACTCCTTGAAATCGCGGGCAATGAACAAGATTCCGCGCCGCAGATCCCAAAAAGACAGATAGACATAGCTTGTTCGATGCTTTCGTGCAGCAAAATTGCAAACCAGAATGGCCTCAGGTCAATGCAGAAAAGTGCACCAACGTGAGGCCATTAAGAAAATATCAACTTCTGGTTAATGCGGCCTCTGTTGTCCGGGCGCAGAAGGATTGCCAGTCGTATGCGCCGACTGTGCTATCGCGGATGTGCCATCACCCGGCGAGACGAATTGGATCAAGTAACTGACGAGTTGATCGGCCGTTGGGGAACCGAGACCGGTTGTGGGGTCCCAGCGCTGTCCGGCATTGAAGCCCGTCACTCCATCGAACGAGTTAGTGCCGCTCGTCACGTCGAAGAAAGACACTGAGTAGTGTGGCGGGGCTTGACCAATATGGTAGAGCGCCTTATTGATAAAGCCCAAGTCATATCCGGCTTTCTGGTCGGCAATCGCCAGGATGGCTGCCCACTGTGGCGAGCCAACACTGGTGCCGCCGATGAGATAAAAGCCAACCGGTTGGCCGGGGATGTTGGCGTACAGCAGCACACCATGTAACACAGCGGCGGTGTACGACACGTCAGGCACTCCCCGCTGCTTGCCGCCATGTATCGTTCCTTGCTGGTACGACGGCTCGTCGTACAATACACTGAATCCGCCACCGGTGGCTCCAATGCCAGGCTCGTTCCATGCAACCTCGCCTTGGTAGGTTCCGGGAAGCGGGCTCGTGGCCGGATTACAACCAAGGACCGTTAAGCAATAGCCAGCCGCGTTCAGCTCGGTACCGCCTACGGCGGTGACCAGCGGGTCACTGGCAGGCGTGGAGGCGGCTTTCACAAGGGACAAGCCGTTGCACGCCACTTGTGCCGCGCCGTCATCACCTGAGGAGGCGAAAATCGTGATGTTCTGCATCGTGGCGTCCGCAAACATCTGATGTTGTTGCGCGACCAGGCTCGGAGCCATACAACTCTCATTCTCGCCGAAGCTTTGGGAAATGACGTCGCCGAGATTATTAGCCACCGCATACTCTCTGGCGTTCTGAATGTCGGCATCAGCATCCGATTTTGCCAGGACCAGCACGATGTTAGCACCGGGGGCGATAGCATGAGACCACAGTACGTCCAGCGTGATCTCAAATGCCCAGCCGACCATGTCCCCATTACTGGGGTCAAACGCAGTCAGGCCGTCCGGCGCGACCTGGGTGAACGTGCCGAGGCTGGGATTGGGTGGGCCGCCAAGTCCGTTCAAACTGGGCAGACCGTAAAAGCTGATGAAGGTATTCAGCTCCGTCACAATGTTCGGGGACTGGAATGCGTCGACGATGACGATCGTCTTTCCCGCACCGTCGAAGCCTGCGTTAATGAGAGTGTCAATGTTGTAGGCATGCCGTATCTGATAAGGGTCGTAACAGGTAGGAGGCTGCAAGCTGGGAATCTGGCAGGTGAAGAGGCCATAGTTCGGACTAGCGGCAGTGGCAGCAGCTGGGACTGCTTGCGGGCCGACCTTGAGGGATGGCGACGCGAACGAGCCTACACGGGCCACACCGCCAGCCAGTGTCAACTGGACGCCCTTTGGACTGGTGGCAATCGCACCCGGGGAGTCGATACTCGTATAGACCTGTGCCGACGCGATTGTTGCAAGCGCAACACTGATCGCGCAGATTGCCAAGAACCGAAGTACCTTGGTCACGTTCATAAAGTCTCCTTTTTGAGTTTCAACTGATTTCCCGTTTCACTTACTTGAAATTGTGCAGCTATTCTTCATGTCTCAGGTTGTGTCTCTTTCGTTCCGGTGGCAAGAGTTGGCCGTGCAGCCGCAGTTGGAGTCTGGCCACGTATACGAAGCGAGGCCGCCGGAATGAACTTACGGCGGCCTGAGGTCAACTCTCATTGCTTACGGCGTCCGCATGAATCCGTGCACGGCGCCCGCGGAGTCAACATAGAGCCCCACGATGACACCGCCAGGGTTAATCCCTGTTGCCTCAGTGAAGACGGCTTCGGGGTAGTCGAACGACGTGTAAGCGCCATTAAACAGAAAACCGTGTCCGTTGCCCGAAGCATCGGTGTAAATCCCCACGATGTCGCCGCTGGCGTTGGCTCCTCCAGCAAACGTAAACGAAGAGCCCGGATAGTTGATCGTGGCATACGATCCGTGATACAGCAGGTATCCTTGGCATTGTGTGGAACATGTCGTTCCACTAAGGTCTGTGTAAGCCCCAACGACTGCGCCAGACGGGATCACCACGCTGGTGCTACTACTGACTGCACCCGGCGGGTCGAAGGTCGCCGAGAAGACGCCTTTCTTGGACACCAAGAAACTGTGGGTAACGTTGGTCGCGCCAAAGACGCCGCAGGCAGGGTCGGAACAGGTAGCGCCTGACATTTCACCTGAGGGGTTAATGCTACTGAGAACGGTACCAGCCGCGCCCGGGTAGTCAACCGTTGTGTAGGACCCTCCACTCAGAACGAAACCGTGGCTGACGCCACCTGCGTCGACGTAGGCGCCCACAATATCTCCCTGCGGATTGATAAAGTTGGCAGTAGTAAACGTGGAATCCGGAGGGTCGAACGGGGTAAATACTCCTCCCCTAACCGTAAAACCGTGCAGGGCGCCACCAGCCGTGAGAGTGTAACCGCCGACGCTCGTACCCTGGGGATTGGGGCCGCCAATTAGTTCGGTGAGTACTGCGCCGGGATAGTTAACCGACGTATAGATCTGTGCCCATGCGATTGACGATGCTGCGACTGCAGCACCGATCGTACAAATTGCCAAGAACCGAAAGATCTTGATCATCGGATTCTCCTTCTGATTTTCATGTGAAGTTGCGGGCCGAAAGGGCTGATAGAGGGCTGGCCTCCTTTCAGGTACGCCGTGAGCGATTGCGCGCAACGCTTGTTGACGGGGGGGGTAGTTTCGTCGTTGACCCGTGAAACGGAGCGAATTGTACACCCGCCTCACCTGCTCGCGACACAGTCAACACGATTTTTCAGCCGGAACTCCCCTCCGGTTGCCATCGGCAGCAGGGCTCCAGTTGATTTGTTGCTCGAAATCAGCCATAAGTATTTGTTTATGATCGATTGCGAATGAGATCTGTACTAGCCAGCGGAGTGAAGGATCTGGTCGAACGAGTGTGCGCCGGGGAAGTGCGGGCGCTGGCGCGAGCGATTTCGCTGGTGGAAAACGATACTCCCGAGGCTGCTGATGTGTTGTCGGGTTGCTTTCCGCACACCGGAGCGGCACTGCGAATCGGCGTGACGGGCTCACCCGGAGCAGGGAAGAGCACACTGGTCGATAATCTGGCACGCTCCTGGCGCACAGCGGGGAAACGGGTAGGTGTAGTCGCTGTCGATCCAAGCAGCGCTTTTACCGGAGGCGCGATCCTCGGAGACCGCATCCGCATGCAGGAGGCGATTGGCGATAACGGACTGTACGTGCGGAGCATGGCGACGCGCGGGTGTCTTGGAGGGCTGGCGCGCGCGACGGCTGAAGTTTCTCAGGTAATCGAAGCGAGCGGAAAAGATGTAGTGCTGATCGAGACGGTGGGTGTGGGGCAGGATGAAGTTGATATCGTGAGGCTCGCGGACGTGACCTTGGTCGTGCTGGTTCCGGGCATGGGAGACGATGTGCAGAGCATCAAGGCGGGGATCATGGAGATAGCTGACATTTTCGTGATTAACAAGGCAGATCGCGAAGGAGCGGACAAGGTGGAGAAGGAGATTCGTGCGCTGCAGTCCCTGAGCGGACGGGATGGATCATGGGTTGCACCGATCGTGAAGACGATCGCCACCACCGGCGAGGGCGTCGACGGTCTCTCAGGCGCTATCGAGCAGATGAGAGAGTGGCTGGGCGCGAAGGGACGGCTACAGGCGAGGCGCAAATCTTATTGGCAGGAGCGAATCGAGGAGATGGTGCGGCAGGCTTTGCTGAAAGAGGCGCGTAGTCATGGTTTGAGCAGCGAGCAATTTGCGGAGCATGCGGAGCGGGTCGCGTCGGGACAGGAAGATCCATATCGGCTGGTACCCAGCCTTGTCGCCCAGGTCTTCGACGCGCGGGGAGCGCATTCATGACCAAAATCGACCATCTGGGCATTGCCGTGAACAGCATTCAGGCTGCACGCAGCTTTTATGAGGCCTTGGGACTAGAGGTGGCGCAGGAAGAAACGGTGGAGCATGAGCAGGTCCGCGTCGCGATGATTGCGTTGGACCAAAGCCGCATCGAGTTGCTGGAACCCACGAATGAAGATTCGCCGGTAGGCAGATTTCTCAAAAAGCGCGGCGAAGGACTGCATCATGTGGCACTGCACGTCGAGGACATCACCGGCACGCTGCATGCTTTGAAGGCTAAGGGAGTGCGGTTGATATCGGACGAAGTTCGAGTAGGCGCTGGCGGCCATCGATATTTTTTTGTGCACCCGTCGAGCGCAGGTGGCGTGCTACTCGAAATCTGCCAGGATCCGGTCTGAACGATGCTGCTTGGAATAGATACCTGCGGCGGACTGGGTACGGTTGCGCTGGCGCGATGGAATGGTGGGGCGATCAGCGTGATCGGACAAAAGGAACTCGCCGGAAAGACATATTCGGCTGAGCTTGTGCCAAGAATACAGGAGCTTCTGAAGGAACAGGGAGTCGGACGTCAGGAACTGGAGGCCGTTGTCGTGGTCCATGGCCCTGGTAGTTTTACCGGTGTGCGAATCGGTGTGAGTACGGCCAAGGCTTTGGCTGAGGCGCTGAACATTCCGTTGCTGGCCGTGTCAAGGCTGGCGGTGCTGGCTTACAAGGCAGGAACAGACACGGCAGTTCTGGATGCCGGGCGCGGCGAGTTTTACTTCGGAGCGAAATCTGGAGAGGCTTTGCTGCTGCCGGGTGAGGTCCGCGAACGTCTCCTGGGCCGCCTGGCTGTTTGCGAAGAGAGTGCGGCACGGGTCTTCCCGGAAGCCATTCTTGCCGATCCGCCGTCGGCCGCAGATGCTTTGACTTTTGCCGCACCGAGATTGCGCAGCAGGGATTTCAACGATGTGGCGACGATAGATGGGAATTATCTGCGGCGCTCAGACGCCGAACTATTCGCCAGGCATAATCGCGGGTCGGCGACGGACAAGACTGAATGACCGCCATCCGGGCTATGGCGCTTGAAGACCTGGATGAGGTACTGGCGTTGGAATGCAGTACTCCCGAGGCCCCGCATTGGGACCGCGTTGTATACGAAAGACTCCTGGCCGACGCGAGCGGAGTTCGCCACGGTGCATTTGTCGCGATCTGCGACGAGAGGCTGACGGGGTTTATTGTCGCGCGGCAGATTCTCGAAGTCTGCGAGATCGAGTCAATTGCCGTGGCTGTGAATGCGCGGCGCGAAGGTGTGGGGAGCGCGCTGCTGGACACCGTTTCAATTTGGGGCGCGGCCGCGCGTGCGGAGCGACTTCAGCTTGAGGTTCGAGCTGGTAATTTGAGTGCGATTCGGTTTTATGAGCGGGCGGGGCTGATCAATGAAGGCTTGCGGCGTGGTTACTATCGGGATCCCGAGGAGGATGCTGTTCTGATGGGAAAGAGCCTGTATTCAAGTGATTAAGCCGTGGAAAACTTTTTGTTAAAAAGCCGTTGAAGGTCGTGTCATCCCGGTGCTAGGTTGAATGCGTCTGAATGAAGAGGAGGTATCTTCGCATGGACATGGAAGCAAACGGCTTGCCGGATAGTGAGGAAATAAATCGGTTGGAAGCTCAACATCGTCACTATTCGGAACAATTGGAGACCTTGATCCAGAAGCCTTATCTGTCCGAACAGGAACAACTCGAAGAAATCCGGCTAAAGAAATTAAAGTTGCATGTGAAAGACCAGTTGGTGGCTCGACGAAGTAGCCATCAAAGAGCCTACGTCGCCTGACGCTGGCTGATAAATCCTAAACAATTCCGACACGCGGTCCGCTTCATCGCCAGACTACACCGGCATTCGTTCGCCTTTACGAAGGGCGATGCAGGTGAAAACGGGGCGAAGATTCTATAATCAATGGAGAAAGTTAGATACTTCGCCCCATGGTCCGCGACGGATACTTTTACGGAATCGCCCTTCTCGCTGTTGCTGTTCTCCTGCATGTCTTTCTTGGCGGCTGGATGTGGTCTGTCGCGCCTATCCTGCTGGCTGCATTCTTCCTATGGTTTTTCCGGGACCCGGAACGGTCGATTCCTCCGGGTGAGGGTCTCGTGGTTTCGCCCGCTGACGGTAAGGTTACGCAGGTCCTGCGTGTGGCGGCTCCCGAGGGAGAAACGCTTCGGTTGAGCATCTTTCTGAATGTCTTCAACGTGCATGTGAATCGGTCTCCCATCGACGGTGTGTTGCGCGAAGTGCGGTATCAGAAGGGCGAGTTTTTGAATGCGATGAATCCGGCTTCGGCGGAGAGGAATGAACAGAACCTTGCCGTGGTCGAGTCCGATGAGGGTTATACCATTGCGTTCAAACAGATTGCGGGTCTTCTTGCCCGCCGGATTGTCTTCAATCCGACGCCGGGGGCACGGCTGAAACGCGGACAGCGCGTCGGCCTGATCAAGTTTGGGTCACGGGTCGATGTTGTTTTGCCAGGCAATGCGCAATTGCACGTTAAGCAGGGTGACCATGTGAAGGGCGGCTCGAGCATTCTGGCTAACATTCCCGCGCCAGAGCTGACGCCAGTGAAGGACGAACTGCTGGCGGAGACGCTGGTTTGAACAATCCCGATCAGACGCGGGGAAGACGGCGGCGTAGGGGGATGTATATTTTGCCGTCGTTGTTTACCGCGGGCAATATCGCGGCGGGTTATTACGCGATCACTCAAAGCCTGCAGGGCTCTATCCAGGAACCGCATCACTTCGATTACGCGGCCATCGCGATCGGATTTGCTATACCTTTCGACGCGCTCGATGGACGCATTGCGCGCATGACGAACACGACGAGCGATTTTGGCAAAGAGCTGGACTCGCTGGCGGACGTGATTACGTTTGGAGTTGCGCCGAGCATCCTTGCCTTCAGCTGGGGCTTTCGAATGCTTCCCATGACGATGGACCCGTGGCTTCGTGAGAAGCTGATCCAGCTGGGGGGCTTCGTCTGCTTTCTGTTCCTGATCTGCGGGGCGAGCCGTCTGGCGCGCTTCAATATCAGCAGCGATCCGATTCCGAAAAACCCAGGCAGGCCTGGACGGAAGTATTTTGTTGGCATGCCGATTCCGGCGGCGGCCGGGATGATTGTCGCCGTGGTGCATGGCTTCGGCCGGCCGATTTTTAATTGGTGGCTGGCTGCCATCTGGGTGTTGCTCGTGGGGCTGGTCGGTTTTCTCATGGTAAGCACCTGGCGCTTCTGGAGCGGCAAGGAAATCAATCTGTCGCGCAGGCATCCGGTGCGGTGGATTGTGTTGCTTGGGCTGGTGATTTATCTGCTGGTATTCTTTTCGCGCGAGTTGCTGTTGGTGGTGGCGCTTGTCTATATGTTTTCCGGCATCGTGGCGCGGGCGGCCTACGGGCGACAGCGCCGGAAGGCAATGCGGGCGGAGGCCCTGACTTCCTCTTCAAGTTCGGCGGCACAATGACAGAAAAATACAAGATTGCAATCGTTGGAGCTGCCTCAATTCGAGGCAAGGAACTTAACGAAGCGCTGGGCGACTCAATCTTCAGTTCAGCGGAGGTTGCGCTGATTGATGATGAGTCACAGGCCGGGCAGTTGGAGGCAGCCGGCGACGAAGCGACTCTCATTCAGCGCATTGACGACAGGTCGTTCGCACATGTGGACTTTGCGTTTTTCGCTGGTACGCAGGAGATGACTCGAAGCCACTGGAAAGAGGCGCTCGGAGCGGGGGCGAGCATTGTGGACCTTTCCAGGGCGCTTGAAGATGCGTCGGGTGTGCTGGTCCGGGCGCCGTGGCTGCTGGATGGGTCGACAACGGTTCATGAACAAGACGTGACCCTGAGCACGCCTGCGATTATCCCTGCACATCCGGTTGCGGTGGCTCTCAGTCTAATCATGACGCGGTTAGGGAGGCTAAGCGCGGTCCGCTCTGCTTCGATGACAGTGCTCGAGCCGGCTTCGGAGTACGGACGTGCGGCAATCGATGAGCTCCACCAGCAGACAGTGGCGCTATTGAACTTCCAGAGCTTGCCGAAGGAGATTTACGACACGCAGGTGGCGTTCAACATGGTGTCATCATTTGGCGGCTCCGGGGTGCTTGGCAAGAGCGAAGCGCAGATTCGGAGGCACTATCATCTGCTTCAGGGATCACAGCTGGCCGACGTCGGCATTCAGGTGCTGCATGCGCCGGTGTTTCACGGTGTGGGTTTGTCGCTTGCAGTCGAGTTCGATCAGCCGCTACTGCGAGAGCGGGTGGAAGCGGCGCTGCACGGCGAGCATATTGAAATCATCGCCGAGGACACCGAGCCTCCCGATAACCTGCGCAGCGCGGGTCAGAATGAAGTGCTGGCGCAGGTGCGGAGCCAGAGTGGAGCTGACGGAGCGAGTAATCGATTCTGGATCTGGGCCACGCTGGACAATCTGAAGATTGCGTCACTGAATGCAGTGGCATGCGCGATGGAGTTACGCCGGCTGCGTCCGAAGGGGAAGGTTCAGTAAATCCGGAACTCAGAGAAGAGTTCCTTTTACCTACCTATTCAAAAAAGAGAAGAGGCGATGCGGGTGCGCATCGCCTCTTCTCTTTTAGCACGGAGTTAGAAAATGATCTTTCCTCCGAGCTGGACGGTGCGGTTTGAGCCGTTGTTATAGGCTGTGGTGAGGAAGCTGGCAGATCCCAGGAACGCGCCCGGCGTGCCGTAGTACTGGCGGTTGAGAGAATTGAAGACGTTCAGCTGCAGCTGCAGATTGAATCGCTCCGAGAGTTTGGTGTTTTTGAAAACGCTGGCATCAAGGTTGTTCCAGGACTGACCGCGGATGGTATTGCGACCAACTCCGGGGAAGGGGTTGTTGAGCGCATCCGCAGTGTTCACGTTGTTGGCGGTGTAAGAGTTGGGGGAGTTTGGCGCCTGCGAGTTGGTGAGGATCGGACGGCAGCTTGTAACTGTGAGAACAAATTGATTGAAGTTGTCGTCGCAATAGGTGCCGCTCGCCTGCAAACCCTCAAAGGGGGTGAGGGGCTGGCCGCTGTTGTATCCGTAGATAGTGTTGACCGAATAGCCGTTCGTCAGCCGTGAAAGAAGGCTACTGTCGTGAATCAGATTCGGCACCTGGTAGACAAATCCAAAGGCCACCACGTTGGGATAGGAGATACCGCTCACGCCGCGCTCGGCGGTGTTGGTGTTGAGGGGGTTCTGGGAGAATTCGAGAGTATTTCCTCCCGCACCCGTGGGAAGGATCTCGCTCGTGTTGTCGATGGTCCGGCTATAAGTGTACTGAATGGTTCCGGTGAAGCCATGGAAGTTACGCGTGGTGACGTTTGTCTGCAGGCTGTTGTAGATAGAGAAGGCTGTATTACCGACAGCGGCCTGATAGGCGCCCTGGTTGCAGTTTAGAGTGAGGTAGCCGGGTGCGGTCGAATCCTGGCAGAGCGCACTCGGCGACACGTAGCTTGGGTATGCGGAGGCCAACGGCTCAAGCACAGGGTTGCCGTCGAGCGCCTGGTAGAGGGCCGCAGTGTGATTGCCTACGTACCGCACTTCGATAACGGCTCCGCCGCCGATGCCGTACTGGACACCCAGCGAGTAGGTCTGCGTGTACGGATTGCGGAAGTGAGTCGGAAGCGGCGCCTCGATAGCGAATCTCGGGTCGCCACCGATGGGAAGGGCGGCAAGGTTCTGCGCGCGCACCGTGGCACCGGTCGTGCCGTTTGCGGGCAGGCACTGATATCCTCCGCCGCAGGTGATGCCGCCGGCATTCGATACCGGGGCCTGGATTGCCGCGTTGCCGTAGATGTTATAGAAGGCCGGATCGAAGTTAATGGCGTATCCGCCGCGGACAACCAGGTGGCCGTGACCGGGGTTCCAGGCAAAGCCGATGCGCGGCTGGAAGTTCTTCCAGTTGTTGTCCATCTTGGGGAAGGTACTGATGGAGAGCGGGAGCGAAGTGCTCCAGAAGGGATCCGGGCCGGTCTCGCGGTTCACAGTCAGGTTATGGAGGACGTTGCCAGCCTGGCCGAAGAACTCCCAGCGCAGCCCGAGATTCAGGGTGAGGTCCGGCCGGATCTTCCAGTCATCCTGGAAGTAGAGGGCCACGTCATTTTCCTTGAAGGGGATGGTGGGGCTGCCGTCGGTCAGCTCAAGGAAGCCCGATCCCTGCAGGAAAGAGTTGAAGTCATTGAACTGTAGCGAGCCGTTATAGTTGGGCAGGTAAGTACCGGGAGAATTCTGGTAGTCGTATTCGCCGCCGAAGGCGATGCTGTGCGGGCCGTGAGTCCAGTTCGCGTTGTCCTGAACCTGAGTGATTTTGATGAATTTCTCCTGCGGAAATGCGCTGTTATAGCCATAGCCGAAGTCGGTGCCGTTTTCAAAGGAAATGGAGCTGGGGCAGGCGGTGAAGTCGTTCTGGGTGCAATCGGGAACGGCACCGCCATAGAATCCGCTCTTGGCTTCCTGGTAGCTGTAGCGTAACTGATCGACCCATGCGGGAGAGAAGGTGTGTGTCCAGTCGGCGCCAATCGAGTGAGTGGTAGCGGGCACGTCGACATATCCACCGGCAGCGATGGAAGTGGCAGAGTTGAAGAGGCCGCCGGTCTCAAGGTCGTTCTGATAATAGTAGCGAAGGAATAGATGGTCCTTCGTTGTGGGCTGCCAGTCGAGGCGGCCGAGGTTCTCTTCGTCGTTGAGCAGAGCAGGAACCGATCGCTGCATCGCGGCGAACTCGATGGGAGCGGTCGTTACGCCGTCCGATACGGGGATCGTAGTGATTGTGCTTTGAATAGGCGACGGATTTCCTGGCTTGATTCCGTATGGTCCCTGGTTGACCAGCGAGGCTATTGCGGGATTGCCGGGAAATGCAGCCTGCAACTGGCTGAGGCCGTTTGGAGTGGGCGTGATCGCGCCCTGGGAGGTGGCGACAGAGCCGCCCTCGCGGGTGTGGTCCCAGTACGTGCTGCCGAAGAACCAGAGCTTGTCCTTGATAATGGGACCGCCGATTGTGCCGCCGTATTTGTTATCCACAGAGCGGGGAACGACGGCGGGAGTGCAGCCATCCTGCGGGTTTTCGCCGGGCGCGCAGAAGCCAAAGAGAGGGCTCTTCTGGCCGTTCTGCAGCGAAGAAAGCCAGGAGCCGGTGTAGTATTCAAATCCGCTGCCGTGGAAGGTGTTTGTGCCGGATTTTGTGATGTAGTTTACAACCGAGCCCATGTTGCGGCCGTACTGCGCTCCGAAATTGTCGGTGATTATCTGAATTTCCGATATCGCGTCTGCGTTGCCGAAGAAGACCTGCGGGCCACCGACGTTGTTGTCGTTGTTGTTCTGCCCGTCGATTTCGAAGTTATTGGATCGCCCCCGCTGTCCGTTAGCGGAAATGCCGACACCATTCGCATTGCTGAAACTCGCATCGTGCGTTTGCACGACGCCAGGGGCGAGAAGAGCGAGGTTGTCGAAGTTGGTATTCAGAGGCAGGCTCTGAATGGCGGCGGAGTCGAAAGAGGTGCTCACCTGGGCTTGCGTTGTCTCCAGGACTGGTGCGGTTGACTCAACCACGATCGAGGACGTAGCGCCGATGGACAACTTCTGAATTCCGACGTCAGCATTGAGCCCAGCTGTCACGCGGATGTTCTTAATATTGAGCGGGCTAAAACTGCCGCTCTCCACTGTCAACGCATATTCGCCAATTGGCAGATCGTGAAAGGCAAACAATCCGTCGGCGCCGCTTACCGTTTTGAAGGTCGCGTTCGTAGTAGACTGCACCGCGGTTATTGATGCCTGGGGTACGACCGCGCCCTGCTGATCGGCAATTGTGCCCGCGATAGACCCAGTCGTGATTCCCTGGCAGATCGCGTTCTGGCTTACCAAGACCAATCCGGCTAAAGCTGCCAGCAATAAAAAGGTATTCCAGACTGCTCGAATTGACACCATTTCTTGCCTCCGTGTTTTTCTTGCTCTTGCGGTAAGGGTCTGCGCAGAGCGGAATCCGAGTCGAGATTGCTAAGTCCTGTGTGACTCTGAAAAGCAAGCCGGGTACGATCTCGGTGTCTGCGTTGCCTGTATCCGCTAACTGGAACGTTGCGTCACTGGCTTTCCACTTTAGAGAACTGATATGCAACCATCTAGCCCTATTAAGACCAAAAAGCATTTTGTGACCAATGGTCTCAAGATGCTGACAGGATGCACGATACGGAGACAAGAATCTCGGAAGCGATCGACGGCAGAAGAAGAGGACGAGAGCTTCTCCGCATTTCTGAATAATTCTGCCACTAGAATCCCAAAATGCGGATTAGTGACGACTCGCTACCCACGAGTGACGAGCGGTTGGTTGAAGACAGATGGGGCCAACTGACTCCCGAGCGAGAGCGGGCGTATGTCGTTGCGTCGGCCTCGGATTTCAGCGGAATAAATAATTCTTCGATTTGTGATCAGTCATTTCATTTCCGGGACAAGAAGAGAGGATCAATCAACGACCGCTTCGGATGTTGTGGGGAAGCACCCTGAATGCGCCGATCCGCAGGGTGACGATGAATGCGACTGTCTGTCTATGACAGCAAATCAGGAGGCGGCCATGAACCGTGTACTGCAGGCGCAAACTGCAATTGTCATGGCGGGGGTTATTTCGTCACTCAGTTATTCCGCGATTTGGAGTCAGGCCGGGTTGGAGTCTGCTGGATCGTTCATGGTGAGCGATGTCAATCCGGATGTGCCATCAACGGAAATTCAGCGCAAAGCTTCCGCAGGACATTTGCCTGAGGAACTCGAACTTGCTCGCGATTACTTTATCGGGCGAGGTGTATCCCGCGACTTATCTCAGGCCGCCTACTGGTATCGAAGGGCGGCCGACCAAGGCGATCCAGGCGCGCAGGTCGACATTGGATATCTTCATCTCAAAGGAATTGGTGTGAAGCAGGACGCGGCGCAAGCGGCAAAGTGGTTTCAGCGAGCGGCTGCGTCAGGGTCTGCGGCGGGCAAGCTCAACCTCGCCGTCTTGTATTTGAAAGGTATGGGAGTTCCACAGGACTCGCGTCTAGCGTTAATGCTGCTGACCGAGCTCGCCAAACATGAGGATGCTCGTGGAGAAGCCTATCTGGGATATCTGTACATGCTCGGAGTCGGAGCGGAGCGCAAACCTCGTGATGCGGAGCATTGGTTTGAAAAGGCCGCGAACCACCATAGTCCCGAAGGTGAGTATGCGATGGGTACGCTCTTTTCGGTCACAGAGGGTCATGAACATAATCTGCAGAGGGCTGCGGGATATCTGCGCGCGTCTGCCCAGGCTGGGTATGTACCCTCAAAGCACTCTCTGGGACTCTTATTGGTGAATCATCCCGAACTGCCGCAGGGTCCGCAAGAGGCACGGTCGCTGCTGGAAGAAGCGGCAGGCGGAGGCTCATGGCGTTCGTCGATAGTCCTGGGGATTCTCTACCGTGACGGGAGGGGGGTTCCGAAAGACATCGCGACCGCCTGCAGATGGTTCATCGTTGCGGGTAAACAGGGCGGAGATAAAACTCAGGCCTATGTTCGTGGGGAGATTGCGGCCGCCAAGGCTGCCCTGTCGGGAGATCAACAGCAGGAGGCGGAAAATTCTGCCGAGCAGTGGGTAGCCGCTCATCCCAACAAGGACGTGTTCCTCAATCATCGAGGTAGTGAATCGGCGTTCTTCCCGATCGATGAGGTGTATTCTACGGAGCTAGCGCAAGTGAATTCATCAACCGGAGCAAGTATTCGCTGAGTACCGTAGACACAAAACCCAAGCCGCAGCGCCCTGCATTCATGCATCCCGTCGTATTTCTTTCGGGATGGTTGGTGTTAGCTGTTCTTTTTGCGCTCCAGGAATGGGTCACTGAGCGTACCTGGAACTACCATCTGCCATTCGGCAAAGTCTACCTGCTTTGGGCTGTGAATTTTTTGCTGTGGGGCATTATCTGCTGGATCATCTGGTGGAGGCTGGGTGAGTGGATTCAAAGAGCCACCCCTAGGTCCATCATCCTGTACGTCGTTCCCTTAAGTATCGTCTTGAGTGTTGTGGAGGAGGTAATCTGGGTTTCTTGCACCTGGGATATTCGGCTCGGGAATACCTCGTGGACCTACCTGCATCGTCTGGGCTATTTTGTCGATTCGGAGATGGTCGATAATCTCGTCATCTTCTGGGTTGTCTTCTTGATGTTTCGCGGTATTGGCTACTATCAGAAGCTCAGAGAGAGAGAAACGCTTCCATCCGGCTGGAATCTGAACTGACCAATGCGCAACTGCGCGCGTTGCGTATGCAGCTGAATCCGCACTTTCTTTTCAACACGATGAACAGTATCTCCAGCCTGATGCATTCCGACGTGGAGGCTGCGGACCGGATGCTGGAACAAATGAGCAGCATGCTGCGTATGACGCTAGACAGAGGTGACGCGAAGCTCATTCCGCTCACGGACGAGATCGAGTTCACTCAGATGTACATCTCCATTCAGCAGATGCGGTTTACAGGCAAGGTGCACAGTTACGTGGCGATCGAACCTGAGGTTCTGGATGCGCTGGTTCCGACGATGATTCTGCAGCCGCTCATGGAGAATGCGTATGTTCACGGCGTGGCGGCGACACAAGGCGAGGAGGCGTTTCTGGGTATCGAAGCGCAGAACCACGAAGGGCAATTGCGAATATGCGTCCGGAACTCAGGACGCGGTCTTGTTGAAGCCGTAAGATCGAATCATGAAGGTCGCGGCGTTGGGATTGCAAACGTTAAGGCTCGACTGGAGTTACATTACGGTGACGATCAACGCTTTACGCTGAAAGAATTTCCCGACGGTGAGGTGCAAGCGATTTTGCTGCTGCCCCTTGGCTTCTCACCGCGTCTAACCGCCAATACATTGGTTTACTCCCATGAAAATCAAGACGGTCATCGCGGATGATGAGGTATTAGCGAGGCAGAAGCTGCGGCAGCTGCTTCAAGACGACAGCAACGTTGAGATCGTGGGCGAAGGCGCAAATGCGCTCGAGACTATCGATCTCGTACAGTTCACAAATCCTGACCTGATCCTTCTGGATATCCACATG